>JAHFED010000001.1 GCA_023248635.1 Myxococcales bacterium | reverse complement strand
CCCCGCGTCCGGCTCCGCCGGCGCGGGGGGAGGTCTGCACCAGACCTCCCAGAAGGGCATCCCCGACGGAGATGAACGAGACCGGTCCGCGGTCGAAGTTCAACGAGATCGGGGATCAGACTGTTCACCTAAGTCGTGGGCTGGACCACGACCCCGGCCGCCGCCAGCTCTCGCCGAGCCGTGACGCAGACGACCTGTGTGTTGGCCCCGATGAACTGCAGCACGCGCACGAAGAGCGGCGCTTTTTCGACCGGAAAGGTGTCAAAGACGCGGTCGAAGACGACGGGCATTCGCTCCTTTTTCGCGAAGGCTTCGATGCTGGCAAGGCGCAACGCGAGGGCGATCAGATCTCGGTCGCCGGGCGGCAACTGCACAAAAGCGATGGAGTGCGCCGAGGTGGCATCGACGACGAAGACCTCGGCTTTGGCGCCGAAGCGCACCGCTGAGAAGCGCTGGTCGGTCAAGGCTTGGGCCATCTGGGTCGCTCGCGGGGCCAGCTGCTGGGCGATGTCGTCGACGTTGCCCGCCAAGAGCTCGGCCACCACCCGCACGATGCGTTGACCGGCGTCGAAGGGGGCGGCAGCAGGGGTCGAGGGGGCGCTGCGCTCCTCAGTGTCCGCGAGGGGACGTGCCCTCACTTCCCCCCGCAAGATCTTCTCGATGTCGGACTTTTCTTTCATCAGCTCAGTGTCGTTGTCGTAGCGCTGGCCAGCCCGGAGCAGGAGCTCGTCGAGTTCTTGGATGCGCGCCTGAGAGGCCTGACGCTCCGCTTCGACGCCGACGGCGCGGGCTTGCTGTTCACCGAGCTGCTCGCGCGCCAGCTGCAAACGGGCGTCGACGTCGGCGCGCAGTCGCCATTGCTCTTCGAGCTCGGGAAGTTGGTCCAGGGTGAGGCCGCTGCTCATCAGCAGGCGCTCGATCTGTTCTTTGTCGATGCCGAAGCGCTCATCGAGTCTCTTCTTGTCGAGGTCCAGGCGCCCGAGCCTTAGCCGCACCGAGGCTCCTTCTTCGAGCTTGCCGAGCACCCGAATTCCCCCGAACACCGCAGTGCCGAACGCCGGGATGTTCAAGAGCGCCAACCAGCGCAGACCGTCAAAAGGAATGCTGCCCACGACGCCAACAACGACGGCACCCACGCCGATGGCGCCGCCGAATTTTACGAGTGGATCCTGGACGGCGGCGTGCAGGGGCCGGACACCGCCGCGCTGCCGAAAGCCGGAGACGTCGTCGGAGAGGTGCTCGGCTCCGGTGATCACGCGTTCGCGTTCGTGCGCGAGCCGGTGAAGGCTTTGCTCCTGCTCGGTCTTGATCTTGCGAAGGGCCAGAGCCCGATCGAGGAAGTCCGCAGGCAGGCGGTCGAGATGCGCGAGGCCATCCCGCTGCTGCTGCAGCAGCTCGACGCCCTGGACCATCTCACCGAGGGGCTTGAGCAGGGCCTCCAGCTCGAACATCCTCTTTTGCAGTCCATCGAGCTCGAACTCGAGTTGGGTCACGTCTTGGGCCTCGAGCTCCGCGAGGCGCGCCCGCAGCGCCGTTTCGGGGCGCCCGAGCCAAGGGGATTGGGCCACGCCGTCGTCGTCGCCGAAGCCCGGGGGCAGGGGCCGGTCGCTTTCCCGCGCGGGGGCGTCGTCGTCGAACCCAGGGGGCAGCGCTTTGCCCGACGTCGACGTCGCGACTTTGGCGGGCCAAAGCTCCTGGCGGCGCGAGGGCAGGTCGTCGACGAAGGCGAAGAAGAGCTCGCGCAGTGCCGTGGGCGGCGCGCAGCCCACGATGGCGTGCAGCGATTGGAGAATCTCGGCGGGTGCTGTTGTGAGGGCCTTGAGCTGGTCTCCCTCCTGAACTTGCAGCGCCCGCCGTCGCGTCGCCAGGTCGCAGGCCACGCGGTACTGGAGCTGGTCGCGGCCCTGCACCACGACGGCGGCACGGCCCACTTCCCCCAGCGCCGACGCTGCGCCGGGAGCGCCCGCCAAGAGCTCGAAGGCCGCGCGCGCAAACAGCGCCTCCCTCTCTCCCGCCGGAAGAATGGCCACGGCCGCCGGCGGCAGGGTCCACCGCGACACCGCAGGCGACCCCTGCACCCCTTGGAGGACGACCTCGATGAGCTCCATCTCAGGGCTTCCGCCATCGTCCGGGATCCGTCGAAGGCCCCACGTTCCAGGGCTCGGGCGCATCCGCAGCACCGGGTGCGGGGGCCGCTGGCGCTGCAGAGATCTGCGGCAAGGGATGCGGCGCCGGAGAGTTCGAGGCACCACCCGTCGTCGTCAGCAGAGCGTTGAAGCCCTCTGCCAGCAAGCGAGGCGCCGGCAAGGACGTCGCTGAGCCCGATGACCCAGCCAAGGGCGCGCCCCCCTGCCGCGTCTCGGGATCGTGGGGCGGGGGAGGCGCGCCGGGCACCAGGGGCGGCTGGCTCTCGTCGGCGAAGGGGTTGGGGCCGAGCATCCGCGGCGGCGGTGCCAGTCCGACCTGTGCTGGGCGCGAAGGCAGCGTGGCAGCGGGGGGCTCCCGGCCAGGCTCGGCAATGGGAACACGCGGTCGGGGGTTGGTCCCCAGGGGCGTAGGACCGGGTGCTGGGGCCTGGGGCGGCGGCCCTTCGGAGCGGAAGGAGCGCACGCCGATGACTTCGTCGAAGTCGGCAACCTCCTCCGTGACCAAAGCAACGTCGTCGTCGTCGGGTGCGGGCAGCGGGCGCAACGTCACGGCCGCTGCGCCCTCGATGGGGGCCGCTCGGGTCGGCGGCGTGCTGGGCTGAGAGGGCCTCGGGGCCTCGCCACTGGGGGTCTCGGCCGAGCTGTCGTCGGAGCGCACCCGGGCGGTGGGCCAGCGCTGGGTGTTTTCGACGTCGCTGCTCTCTTCCAGGGGCAGGTCCGCCGCCAAGGCCCGCGACCACGAACCCGGACGATGAGAGGGGACGACGTTGGGCAACGTTCGGGTGGCCGGCTCGGAGCGCGGGGACAGCGCCGCGAGACTCAGGCCAGGCATCGGGCTCGATGCCGGCGTTGCGACCGGCTGCGGGCGACCAGCGACGGGCACGCCCACGTCCCAGGCAATCTCCGCCGGCGCCAGCGTCGTCGGCGCGGGCTCGACGGGGGGCGGGGGCGCCTCGATGGGCAGGGCTTGCAGCTGCGACTCGGTGATCCTCGACGGCAGCGCCATGCGCATCGCTTCGCGTACCGGGGCGGGCGTGTGTGGCGCTGTGCCGAGCACCCCGCCCGCCTCGGGGCGGGCCAAGGGGGCCTTCCCTCCGCGAGTGGCAGAGGACTCCTCGCTCGACAGCAGCGGTGGACCGCCCGGCGAAGTAGGTGTGTAGCTCCGGGGCAGCGGGACCCGCCGTGGGCCGTGCGCGACGCCAAGGAGGGCCTGCAGGAACCCCTGCGCCCGCTCATCGACGCTGACGAACTCCACAGCGAAGCCGTTGCCTTGCTCCGCAGACGCAACCGAGACGCCGTCGATGGCGGCCCCGCCGTTGTCGACGTCAAGATCGAGGTACACCGGAGTGCCGGGTGGCAGCGGACGGTCGGTAGCGATGAACGCCGACGACATCGACAGCGACACCACCAAATCGGTGCGGGCGGAGCATCGAGACTCGTGCCAACACGGCAACGGCGTCGTCAGCTTCAGGAGTGCGGCGGGCGCCGCTCGATTCGTCATGCGTTGCGACCGGGAATCGAAGCTAGCAGAACTCCCTTATGGTCGAGGAACGCCGCCGTCCCCGTTGTCCCGTCTGTCACAAGACGGTGCTCGACGCACCCAACACCACGCCAGGCGCGGTGGCACCGGTGCCGGCGTGCCGCCCCTTCTGCTCGGACCGCTGCAAGATGGTCGATCTCTCCCGCTGGCTGGGAGGCGAATACGCCATCGCCGGCACCGAAGTCGCTGTCGTCGACGACGACGAATCCTGACCCGACGGTGGATGCCCTTTCGAGCCGCGCAGGCGTCTTGAACCCTCATCCCCTTGATGTCCGATCTCACGCATCAACGCCAACATCGACAGGGCAAGGGCCAGACGGGCGTCGACCCGGCCCGCTGCCATCGACAGGTCCAGCGTGAACTCTTTGGTGAAGAGCTTGAAGTTCTGATCGCGGCTGCGGCGTTGTCGCCGCCTGCGGAGCTCATCAACACTTCAGCATTGAACTTGCACTGTTGGCACGGCGCAAGCGGGAAGCCCTTTGAGCCTGCCGACGGCGCAAAGCAGGCGGCATTTCAAGAAGCGCCAGCGTCTTGAACATCAAGACTTCAAGAAAACCAGCTGCGGCTCATCGCCGGTGGACGCCGCCCACTCAAGGCGTCGTCGTCGTCGGCGGCTCGAGATGGAGCCAGCGGCGGGTGTTGATGACGTAGACCTTCTTGAGGATCTCGGGGCTGAGGTTCAAGCCCAGGTACCGGCCTTCGCCGTCGCGACCCTTTTCATAGTACTTGCTGTAACCCGCGGCGAGTTCTGTCGTAAACACGTCTTTTTCGAGGTGGTCTCGTGTGGCCCAGATTACTTTTGAGTACCAACCCGGCGTCTTTTCTGGGTTGCCGGTGATGACGGAATCCGTGCCCCAGATGCATTGATCCTGAAACTCCTCGAAGAAGGCCCTGAACTTCTCGCGGGCCGGCTCGATGGCCGCCATGCCGTTGAGCAAGATCTCCCGGGTGCCGAGGCTGGTGTCGACGAGTAGGTTCTTATGCGCGCGCATGAGCACAGAGAGCCGGGCGAGGGTCGGGGCCTCGGGCTTCCAAAAGGCGACGCCATAGTGGGGGACCATCAGGTTGAGGTCGGGATACTTCTTCATGACGACTTCGAACTCGTCCATGAACTTGGCCAGATTAATGTGCCAATTGATCGGTGTTTTCGTCTCCTGCAGGTATTCAAAAACAGGGTCCATGTCGGTGGGGTCCAAGGGGCCATCGTAAAAATTGCTGTGCCCGGTGTAGATCTTGACGCCCTTCGCGCCGGCGGCGATGTGTTTCTTCAGTCGATCGAGTTTGTCGGGGTCTTTGGGATCAATTGTACAGAAAGGAATGATTTCACCGGGGAATTCCTTGCTGGCTGCAAGCACGGTCTCGAAGTTCGTCGACATCCCCGGCTCGCCCTTTTCACCTTTGCCCTCGAGGGTGAAGAGCGGGCTCGAGACGATAACGGTGGCGGTGATGCCGGCCTTGCGCGCTGCGGGGAGGTAGCGCTCGAGATCCTTGCTTTTGTAGAGATGCTCGTGGGCATTGATGAGCCCCGGGTAGGCCGCCGCCGCCGACGGATCGGCGAGCTGGCGCTTGAGGCCGGCGACTTCGGCCTCGAGGGCGCGGATGGTGCGGTCGGCGTCGATGGGGCGCGGTGGTGGGACCTTGTGCTTCTTCGGCGCGTCGTCGTCGTCGGCGGCGTCTTTGGCCCTTGGCTTGCCTCCGTCTTCGGTCGAAGGCTGGCAGGCCGGGCACAGGACCAGCGTTGCCAGGAGGGACCCGAGGCACAGGACAAAGGAACGAGCTTCGCAGGACATCGCGGACTCCGGATGCACACACGTGCACGATGGCGGCGCACGAGCGAAGCCAGGTGTTGAACCAGCCAAGCCCAAGACGCAAAGGCCTGAGCTGGCGTCGTCGTCGAAGCTTGGACAACGCCGGCCCGGCCGAAGGGCACAGACTCAGCGAATGATATAAGGGCGCGGATTCACGGGAACGTCGTTCTTGCGAACTTCATAGTGGAGATGGGTGCCGGTAGAGCGTCCCGTTGTCCCCATGTTGCCGATCTGTTCCCCGCGCTTGATCGTTTGACCGACCTTGACGATGAAGCGTTGCAGGTGACCGTACAGCGTCTTGGTGTCACGTCCATGATCGATGACAACGCAGTTGCCGTATTCGCCGTGCTCGCCCGCCAACACCACGACGCCGTCGGCGGGGGCCACAATCTCGGTGCCGGGTGCATTGGCGATGTCGAGGCCAGAATGCATCGACGAACCACCGGTGAAGGGGTCTTCGCGGGAGCCAAAGCTCGATGTCAGCAGGCCCTTGGCCGGCGCCACCGATGGCGTCGTGCGAAGCTTCATGTCGTCTTCGGCGAAGTGGTCGACGAGCTCGGCGAGCGAAGCGATCTGGCGGTTGGCTTCGGCGGCCAGTCCCGAGATGCGGCTGTCGACGAGCGCATCTCGCAGCTGAACCAACGTCGGATCATCGCCCTGCAGGGGAACGGCCAGGGCGAAGTCCGCCTGGTTGGAGCCACCCGCGCCAGGCGTCCCCGGTCCAGCGCCGGCAGCCCTCTTGGTGTCTTGGAGCCCGGTGATTTTGCGCAACTGCTCGTCCAGGGAGCGCAGGTCAGCCAGCCGGGTATCGACGTCGTCGACGGTGCTGGTGACCATGCTGAGGCGCTCCTTGAGGCGGGCGTTTTCGTCGCGCAGCGCCCGCGCCTCGAAGACCTGATCAATCACATAAGTGTAGTGAATCGTGAATGCGAAGAAGGCCATGCAGGCGGCGAGGGCGACGATGCCGAACGCCCAGAGGCCCTTCTTCGGGATTTGCAGACGACGAACCTTCGTCTGCACCCCCTCGGGGACAATCATGAGCGTGAAATTCTTGCCGCCGCTCACGCTGCTCGACCTCGACATCGCAGGAGATACTGCAGGCCAAATGCCTGCAGAAGCAGCGTGGTAGAACGCAGCACGGTGGCATGTCAACACCGTGCAAGTGCAAGTGTTCGTTTCTGAGCCGGTGTGCGCTGTGCGTCAGCGTCTCCAGGTGGGGCCCGGTGGGGCCCTCCAGCAGAACAACAGGCGCTGCAGGCTCGCTGCCCTTGGCCTGCTAACGCGGGCTCTTGGCGATGACCGAGAGGAGCTTGCTGGTGACGAGGTCGAGGGCCACGCGTGCGTCGCCCTCGGGGATGATGAGGTCGGCCCAGCGCTTTGACGGCTCGACGAAGGCGAGGTGCATGGGCCGCACCGTCCGGTAGTACTGCTCGCGCACAGATTGGAACGTGCGACCGCGCTGCTCGATGTCCCGCCGCACCCGGCGCATGACCCGGATGTCGGCGTCGGTGTCGACGAAGAGCTTGACGTCGAGCTGCTCTCTCAAGGCCTCTTCCACAAACACCAGGATGCCTTCGACGATGATCACCGGCGTCGGCGCCACCCGCACGGTCTCGACGCTCCGCGCGTGGCTGCGGAAATCGTACTGGGGAACATCGATGCAAAGACCAGCCTTGAGCGCACGCAAGTGCTCGACGAGCAGAGCGGTGTCGAGGCTGTCGGGGTGATCGAAGTTCAAGAGCGCGCGCTCTGGGGCCGAAAGATCCGAGCGATCCTTGTAGTAGTGGTCGTGCTCGAGCACGACGACGTCCTCCTTGGGCAGCGCCTTCAGGATGGCCCGGGACAGCGTGGTCTTGCCCGAACCGGTGCCGCCGGCGATGCCGATGACGTACGCCATGAGTGCCGGCTACAGCGGTGGGGCCGGGCCGTCGACCCGTTCCTTTTCTGCAGTGCCCGACGGCGGCGTCAGCGCGGCAGATCCTGACCGTAGAGACGCACGGTGCCGACCTTGTCCGCCTTCAAGGAAGTGGTGACCTCGATCTTGGCCTTGGCCTTTGGCGGCACCGTGACCTCGAAGGTGCTCGACGTCGACGGCGTCAGCACCCCGTCTTTGTCGAGGACGATGACCTCGAGCTTGGTGGCGCGCAGCGGCTTGTCCGTGGTGTTTTCGACGAGGATGTCGATCTTTGCGCCCTCGCCGGCGTCGGTGATGCTGCTGACCCGGGCGGCACCCAGGGAGGCCAGCTCGGCGGACGAGTTGATGACCTGCGCGCCATCGGCGCTCTCGGCGTTCTTGCGACCCTGCTCGACGCCAGCAACCAGCCCCGTGACGGTGCCCTTGCTCACCTCGATGCCCTTGCCGACGACGGCGGCGGTAGCGTCTTTGGCTGTCTCACCGCTGCACCCAAGGGTTGATGCCAGGATCGTGAATGTACCGATGATGAGCAATTTCATGTGAGACTCCTATTCGTCAGGTTCCAGGGTGACCATGAGTGGATGGCCGGTCTCCTGGGCGTAATCAGTAACTTGTTGAACCTTGGTTTCGGCGATGTCTTTGGGGTAGACGGCGACGATGGCCTTGCCTGTGATGTGGACTTTCAGCATCAAGTGATGAGCTTCGGTTGGATCTTTTCTGAAGAAAATCATCAAGATGTGAACGACGAATTCTTGTGTTGTATAATCGTCGTTGTGCATCACGACGCGCCACAAACTGGGACGCTGCAGCTTGCTGCGTTCCAGGATCGCTGTTCCGGTGCCGCCGTCTTTGTCTCTTTCGGGCTTCTTCGGCGTCGGAGGTTTGGGTGGATCGTTCGGCTCGGTCATCGCGGGCCCACCCTACAGCGGTGGCCACCCCGGTTGATCAGGCCCGGCGCAGGGATTTTCGCGCAAGGTGACGAAGAGATCGCGCGAAAGACCAAGCCTGGCGCCAACCGAGGTGATCGCCGCTGTAACACGAGGCGCTACATCAGCTCGACGGCGACGCCGGCTTTCCAGGTGACGGGCATGCCCGATTGGAAGAACTCGTCTTTGGGCGAGAGGTCGAAGCCCGGCTCTCCGAACGAGCTCACGTCCTGCCAGGCCCCTTCGACGTAGAGGAAGGTGTGGTCGAAGACGCCGTTGGCGCGGGCTCTCTTGGTGGCGTTGGGCGTAAAGGGATCGATGCCATCGAGGAAATCCAAGGCCAGCATCAAACCGAGCGCTCCTTCGACGCCGAAGCGGGCTCCGACGGGGTTTTCGCCGCCCTCTTGAATCTTGCCGTCTTTGCTGAAGACGTAGCCCGTCGACACCACGCCGACGCGTGCGTAGGGAACCAGCGGCACCCAGAACCAGTCGAGCAAGGGGTCAAAGCGGTAGGTCACCCCGGCGCGCAGCGTCGCCAGCGAGAGCTGCACCTTGGTGGCCGTGGGCTTCTGGCAGACCAACGACGTCGCCGCCTCCGCGGGTTGGGCGAAGCCGTTGGCCTGGGTGAGGTCGATGCCAAGGGACACCTGCAGGGAACCGACGGCGTCGAGCAGGTGGAAGTCGCCGTCGGCGCTGAGCCGCGGCAGCGTCGCCCCCTCAAAGAAGCAGCCGTAGACGGGAAAGCTCGAGTCGGCGTCGATGTTGGGGAGGTAGGAAGAAACACCCAGGCCCAGCGTCGCGCGTCCAAATCCCGGCCAAGCGCGCTTAGCGTCGGGGTTGGGTTCGCCGTCGACTTGGGCCACTGCCTGCGTCGACGCCACCAGGGCCACCAGCAGCAACGCGGGCCAATGGGCTGTCCTCCCTAGGGGCAAGGAGCTTCGCTGCCGACGTCGGCGACGCAGCAACAGCACCAGCGCGCCGCCGAGCAGCGCCGTCGACGAATCGGAGCACGACTCTGGATTGCAGGAAAAGGCGTTACTCCCGCCGTCGTAGAGATCGAGGGGTGAGAGATCGGGCACTGGGGCAGCGACGACGAGCTCCGTCGGCGCCGATCGATTGTCGAAGTCGTCCTTGGCAAGGGCGCGCAGCTCGATGCGGGTCCCATTTTTCGCCGGAACCTCGATGGTAGGTGCAGCCCCCGTCGTCGCCACGAAGGAGCCGGTGGCGCCGCACAAAGAGGGAACGTCGGCGCCATCGTCTTCGTCGTCGCCTTCGCCTTCGCCTTCGCCTTCGCCTTCTCCTTCTCCTTCTCCTTCTCCGCAGGCGCGGTGCTGCACGACGAAGGAGGTGGTGTCGCCTTCTTCAGACACGATCTCTTCGACGCCGACCAGCACCTTGGAGTCGGCGCCGGTGATGGTGGTGAACGTGGGGGTCGGAGGCAGGATGGTGTCGACGTCGACGGCGACGCTGGCGACGGCGACGGCCTCGAGATCGTCGGGCAAGGCCAAGAGCTGCACGCAAAACAACACTTGATCGCGTCGTCCGCCGTCGGCCGCTGGGCAGGCACCGGGACCCATGACGAAGCTGGGTTCGACCTCGCGGTTGGTGAACGTGATGGAGTCATTGACCGGCACCTGCTCTTCGCTGTCGACCTCAGTGATCAGGGGATCGACGGTGTTGAGCGGGCACTCGCTGTCGGCTGCGTCGCGAGGGAACTCGATGTAGCGCAAGGTGTACAGCGGCTCCCCGGCCGAGCTGATCTCGAGGAAGAACCTCAGGGGGTCGCCGTCGCAATCGGCAGCGTTCAATTGCAAGGTGTCTTGGCCGTCGAAGTCGAAGCGTTCAAACTCGGGCGCCGCTCGAGCCGCGGCCGCGACGACGACGACGACGATCAGAAGAAGTCGGCGCACAGAGCCTCCGCGATGCGAACCGCGTTCAATGCCGCGCCGGTGCGCAGGTTGTCCGACACCACCCAGAAGGCGAGCCCGCGCCCCCCAGGAACGCTCTCGTCGTTGCGAATGCGTCCCACCAGCGTCTTGTCTTCGCCGGTGGCGTCGAGCGCGGTGGGGTAGACGCCCGCAGCAGCGTCATCGACGACGAGGACGTTGGGCTCGAGGGCAAAAAGCGTCTTCGCTTGTTCGGCGCTCAGCGGCTCCTTGAGCTCGACGTATACGGCCTCACTGTGGGCGTTGAAGACGGGCACACGCACGCAAGTCACGTCGATGCGCAGGTCGGCGACGCCGAGGATCTTGCGCGTCTCCTCGATCATCTTGCGCTCTTCGCCAGTGGTGCCGTCCTTGGAGATGGCCTCTCGGGCCGGGATGCGCGGCAACACATTGAACGCGATCTGCTGATCGAAGACCTTGGGAAGCGCGTCCTTGAAACTGAACAGGTCGCGGGTCTGGGCCTCGAGCTCGTCGACGCCGCCGCGCCCGGCGCCGCTGACGGCTTGGTAGGTGCACACCACGACGCGCTCGATGCCGACGGCGCGCTGCAAGGGGGCGAGCAACTGCACGAGCTGGATGGTGCTGCAGTTGGGCGTCGCGACGATGCGCTTCTTGCTGAAGTCCTTGAGCGTGGCGCCGTTGACCTCGGGGACGACGAGGGGAACGTCGTCGTCCATGCGAAACGACGACGACTTGTCGATGCAGACAGCGCCGGCCGCGGCGGCTCGCGGCGCCCACAGCTTCGACACTCCGCCCGACGCCGCGAAGAAGACCAAGTCGACGCCCTTGAAGTCCGCACTTTCGATGGACTGCACCGCGAGGCTCTTGCCCTCGCCGTCAGCGTCGAGATCGCCGAGCTCGATGCTCTCGCCCGCCGAGCGATCGGAGGCGAAGGCCTGCAAGTTCGCCAGCGGAAAGCGCCTCTCCTGCAGGATCGACAAGGTCTCTCGACCCACGACGCCGGTGGCGCCGACGACGGCGACGCTCATGGGTCGCTTGGGCTTCTTGGGGACGACCTTGGGCGCCACCGCGCCGATCTTCTTGGACAGCGGGCTCCGTCGAGCAGCGTTGTTGTCGTCGTGGTTGGCGCCGTCGTCGTCGTGGTCGATCATGATCGTCCTTGGGCTGGTGGGCCGCCGGCCCGGGGCTAGAGGAGGCTGAGGTCGAGGGTGTAGCGCCGCGCTCCGCCTTTGATGTTCGCCCTTCGCAGCCAAGCCACCGTGGCAGCGCGCAACGCTGCGTCTTTGACTTCGCCTTCTTTGACGAGGACTTCGACGACGGCGCCGCTGGCATCGGTCTCCACCACCACAGTGAGGGTCCCGCCGCTAACGTTTTGCTTTACGCGTTCCTTCCAGAGTTTTTGCAGTCCGCGCTGTGTCACTTTGACGACGGAGTCGGCGCTGCCCGACGGAGGGGTCGCCTCGTCGACCATCAGCTGCGCAAGCAGACCCTGCCTCTCGGCCCGCACCGCGCTCACGGTGCCCTCGTCGAGCCCGGCGGTCCGGCCCGCCGACAGCTCGGCTTGCGCGAGATCGTAGTGCACGACCGCCTGCTCCAAGCGACCGGTCTCCATCGCAGCTCGGGCCAGGGCGATGTGGCCGACGACGTCGTCGGGGACCAGATCGAGCAGCGCGCGTGCCGCCGTCTCTGCTGCGGCGTGGTCGCCCTTTTTCATGGCGAGCTGGACGACCAGCCGACGGGCATCGGGATCGGTCTTGCCAGCGTCGACGGCGCGACGCGCGAAGCTCAGGGCTTTGTCGACTTGTTCGGGCGTCAGGGCCAGGCGACCCGCGAGGCGCGACGCTGCGGTCAAGGTTGCGAAGTCCTTGGCGCCGGCATCCACCGCCGCGCTGTAGGCGCTCAAGGCCCGCACGTCGTCGACGCCGGCCACTGAGGCAGCAAAACGTCGCAGCGTGTCGGCGTGGTCGGGGGCGAGCTTCAAGGCGCGCTCGTATTCGCCGGCGGCGGCGGCGCGGCCTTCAGTGCTCTCGAGCAACTTCGCGCGTTCGAGGGAGCACACAAAGCAGCCGGCGACCTTTTCGGACGCTGCCCCCCAAGCCGCCTTGCTCGCTTCGACGTCGCCCAGGCTGGCCACGGCGAAGGCCCGGGCGAGGTGCAGGGCTTCGCAGCCGGGCGCTTTTTGCAGGGCCAGATCGGCGGCGGCGACGGCTCCAGCGGGGTCGCCGGTGCGCGCCAGCAGCTTCACCTGGGCGACGTCGACGGGGGCGATGTGTTCGCCGAGGAGATTCCGGGCTCTGTTGCAGGCCTGCTGCGACTCGTTGCGCAGCTTCCAGTCGGCATACACAAGGCACTCGCCCAGGGCGCCGACGGGGGAATCGGGATGGGCGGCGCCGTCTTCGTGAAAGGCGCGGAAGCGATCTTCGAGCTTGGACAGAGCGAGGGCGGCCCCAAAGACCGCGTGTCGATCGGTCGCCGGCGCGGCGTCGAAGCGTTGACGCAACGCGCCCAGACCGGCCCGGGTGGCGGCGTCGTCGACGTCGGCGATGATCCGACACAAGCGCGCGCTGTTGACATCTTCGTCGGCAGCAGCGTCGTCGACCACCACAGCAGTGGGCTTCGGTGTCGGCGTCGACGCGCAGGCAACCGCCAAGGCCAGGCCGTTGAGGACGACGAGGAGGGGGAGGCGAGCACTCATTCGTCCGCGTTAGCGGGTCTGGGGCCCCGGCGCCACGGAGACGTGGTCCTCAGGATGCGAGGCGCGGGGCCGCGCTCACGAGGCGGGAGAGGGCGTCGACGAGGTCGGTGCCGGGTCCGTGGGCGCGGGCGAAGCGATAGTCCGAGCGGCCGCCTTCGAAGCCGTCGACGTCTTCGAGATCCAGCTGCTGATCGAAGGTGGCGGCGGTCATCCAGGCGCCGCCTTGGGGATCGGGCTCCCAGAGCGCGCCGATTGAGGCGCGCTCTTCGGCGAGGACGAGCAGGTTGCGCCTCATGCGGTTGTCTTGCTTTTGGCCCACGCGCACCACGAAGACGCCAGGAGCCTCAAGTCGCCCCCTGTTGTCGACGACGACGCGGGCCTCGTCTTCGGCTCGACGTGCGGCGCGCGCCAGGGCGTCGACTTCCTCGTCCAAGACCAGGGGCAGCGAAGGACCGTCGACCAGCGCGGTGGCCAGGCGGGTGTTGAAGGCCAGGGCCGCGGGTCGTTCCATCACCACCGCCGACTCGTCCATGGCGAGGGCCAGGCGCGCGCCGACGGCGGAGAGCGTGTGGCCCCGTCCCGGGGAGTCGATGGCACGGGCGTCTTCGTCGGCCTCGGGCCAGGGCGCTTTGCCCTGCCGCACGACTTTGACGGCCGAGAGCAAGCCATCGAAGTCGTGGTGGGCGACGACGACGTCGACGGGACCCAGGCGCGCACAAAGCTCGGGGGTGACGAGCTCGGGGCACGCATGGGCAACGCGGTTTTGCACCAAGAGAAAACGCGGGTCGTCGATGTAAAGAGGCCAGGCTTCGCGGTGTTCGTGGTGGTCGACGTACATGGCGAGCCGATCGCCCAAGGCATCGATGAAGGGCTTGGTCTTGTTCTTCCATTGGCCGGCGGCGGCGAAGGCGACGTCGACGACGACCGCCCGACCGGCGGGGGCTTTGGGCAGATGGCGCGGGTGGGTCACCCAGACAAGACGCAGCACCCCTGCGGAGTACAGACCGTCGACCCAACCCACAAGCGCAGGGTCACAAGGCGCCGGTCAGGGTGTGCAGCACCACGCCGATGGGCACCAGGTCGACGGGCGATTCTTCGTCGACGAAGAAGGCCAGGGCGAATCCCCGTGCGTCGTCGTCGTGCACCAGCGAGCGCTGCGCTGCCCCGGGCGCGTTGCCGGCGACCCTCAAGCTCTGGGCCTCGATCAGCGCGGTGACACGGGCGACAGCGCTGTCGTCGTCGACGGCCCACAGCTCGCAGGGCCGGCCCTCGATCACGAAGGCGGCGTCGGGCTCACGCTCGGTCTCACTCTCCAGCGAGCGCGCCACGCGTCCCCTTTGGTCGCTGTAGCGGATCACGGCCGGCTCGACGGCGACGCCCATGGCCTGCAGCCGGTCGGCAGCAGCGGGATCAATGGGGCCATCGACGTCGACGGAGTCCGCCCGAACGACGGCGAAGAAACCGAGGCGGGGAGCAGCACCCTGCACCTTCAGCACATACAAGGACGGCCGCACATCGCGCACGACGACGCCGGCCCGCAGTTGCTCTTTCAGCAGGAAGGCCGCGCGCGCGGGGGAGCCCCGGAGCAGGCCAATGGCGTTGCGGGGATCCCGGGCGAGCAGCTCGGCAGCAACGTCGTCGTCGACGTCGGCCACCGGCTTTCCCAAAGCGAGGGAGGTGGGGTCGACGCGAGCTGGTACCGGCCGCGCACCGCGAAAGGGCCGAACAATCGCCATGCAAGGCTCCGACGTCGCAAAGAGAAGGAATGGCTCAGCGGGCAGTGACGAGGACGGCGTCGAGTTGGCAAGCACCGAGGGCCTGCGCGTCTTTGACGACGCTGTCGAGAGGGCAGACGGCGCGCACGATGACGTCGACGCCTTCGCAGGGAGCCTTGGCCCGAAAGCACGAGGCGTCGGGCTTTTCGTGGCCGGGCAGCTGTGAACCCGGGCAGGGTGTGATGCTCGGCTCTCCCAGCGGGACCGTGGTCATGTCGATGACGGATTCGAGGGCCGGGCGGTTGGTGCTGGTGGTCGGGAAGAGTGCGTAGCCAATGACGGCGTCGCCGCCGCCGCCGCCCGCAGCGAGATCGTGGCCGACGAGCAGCGCCGGCTCGGCGCGGCCTCCGGTGCCGAGGGTGATGAATCGAAGGTCCTCGCGCCCCAAGAGTTCGGCGTCGAGGGCCACGGGCTCACGGGCCGGCTTGAAGGGGCGCTCGTCGAAGCGCTTGCCCGCGAGGCCATCGATGACCCGGGAGAAGGGCAGGCCGATGTCGACGACGGGGGGCACGTTGACGTTGCAGGCATAGGCCCGGGTGCGGAAGGCAGCAGCGTCGACGCGGGGCTTCAAGTCGTTGATGTCGACGCCGGCGTCGACGGCGGTCACCGCCTGATCCGTGCCTTCTTCGGTGGGGGCTGGGTGCGAAACGTTGAGGACCTGGTTGGCCGTGAAGAAGGTGAAATAGATGCCGCAAAACACGAGCATCCAGATGGCCAGCGGCCGCCGCCAAGCCGCCGGGACGCTCCCATCAGCGTCGACGACGGCGAACTCGGGCTTCTTCTTGCCGGGTTTGGCCTTTTTCTCGTTGGCGCCGGCGCGACGGGGAGCGGCCCCGCGGATGGAGCCTGCCGAAGGCGCGGGTCCCCCGGCGAGAAAGACGGCGGCGGAGCGCTCCACCAAGAGCAAATCGCTCGCGCCAGCCGTGACGGCAGCGGCGTCGTCGCGTCGTCCAGCGGACCACGCGAGCAGGGTCAGCAGCAGTCGCAGCTCGTGGTCCTGCGCCAGATCGGGATGGCGGGCGCGGGCCCGCGCGGTGGCGAGGCTGGCCTCATCTTGGATTTCGTCGGCGACGAGAGCGAGGGCGGAGGCCAGCTCGATGCGGGCGTCCTCGAGAGGCGCGCGGGCCGCCACTTTGAGCAAGATGCGTCCCTCGTCGAGCTTGCCCGATGCTCGCATCATTCGCGCACACACCAAGCGCGCGCGGGACGACGATGGAGCTCGCGTGAAAACAGCCATGGCCGCACTCACGGCGGCGGCGGGATCGCTCATGGCCAGCACGACGTCGATGGCGGTGTCGACGTCATCGTCGGCGTGGGGCTCCACCGAGCTGTGGGTGAGGCGGGCCCGCAACACGTCGCGCGCCCGCCCTGGTCGATCGCCCAGCAGCACCTTGGCCGTGCGTTCGTGACCCCGCGCCAGGGCAGCGCGCACCGCAGCGAGAGCGGCAACGTCGTCGTCGGCGCCGAAGCGCATTGCGGCCCACCGCAAGATCGCATCCGATCGGCGCATGGCGCCGGTGGCGGCGTACACCTCGGCCGCCAGCGCGGCGTCGGCGCTGCAAGCCGGGACGGGCCGCTGCTCGTCGAGAAGAGCGCGGGCAGCGCGGCTCTTGCCCGACAAGAAGGCGGCGCGTACGTCGCCAAAAGCAGGTGACGACGGCGGCAGCGACTCCTCTGGGCGCTCGGTCAGGCTCACCCGCGTTCCTTCCGATCGAGAGCCGGACCCACGCGCTGCTCCAGCGCTGCCTGCGAGAGCATGGCCGTGGTCGCGCCCTTGGCGGTGACCGCCGCGGCGCCCGCGATGCCCGCCTGCAGGCCCAGCGCACTGAGCTCGTCACCGCCAAGCTCATCGAGGTCGGCGCGCTGGAGCTTACGTCGCCACAACCAGGCGAGCGCGGCGCCGACGAAGGCGTCGCCAGCCCCCGTGGCGTCGACGGTGCGGGTGGCCTGCCCGGGGTACAGCCGCACGGAGGTCTTGCGCGTTGCGAGCAGGCAGCCCTCGTCGCCGAAGGTCAGCAGCACCAAGCGGGGTCCCCGCGCCAAGAGACTCTTGACGAGGCCAGCGTCGGAAGCCGCCTTGCCCAAGAGCGCTCGCGCCTCCTCCCGCGTCGCCTTGACGATGTCGGCGGCGCCGACGGCGGCGTTGGCCAGGCGCAGGAGGAGGGGCAAGGAGGGGAACATGCCCGGGCGCAGATTGACGTCGAGGCTCACCAATGCTCCGCCGGCGCGGGCACGTTGCTGCAGCGCGCGTGTGGCCCGCCTCGACGAGGGGGAGCGCAGGCTCACCGTGCCCGTGTGCAGAATGGCAGCACCTCGCACGGCCCGTCGCGCAGCGGGACACTCCGTGTCTTCGACGTCCAGGGACAGATCGGCGCTGTTTTCCCGAAAGCCAAAAAAACGGCGCTCCCCATCGGCATCCACCTCCACCAGGGTGACGCCCGTGCGGCGCAACGGACGACAAGCCACAGCGTCGACGTCGACGCCCTCGCGCTCCAGCTCTTGGCGCAGGCGCACGCCGAAGGGATCGGCCCCCGTCGCAGTGATCAGGCTCGTCGGCACCCCGAGGCGGGCGAGCTGCACAGCGACGTTGGCGGGCGCGCCGCCGAGGCGCGGGACCAGGTGGTCCGCCTCAGCGATCAAGCCGCTCGTCGGCGCGAAGAGATCGCAGAGCACCTCGCCGAAGACGACGACGCGCCCGCGTGGCGCGCTGCGGAGAGTCGGAAGGCGGGTGGGCGGTCGACGCATGAGTTCTGCTACGGTTCCGTTCGTTGCTGACGTTGCTGACGTTGCTGACGTTGCTGACGCTGTGGGCGCAGGGTCGGCGGGGCCACGAGCCGACGATCTGTCGAAGAATGGCCGCCCGGCCCGAGGGCAAGAAATTTTCTGGCCGGCAGGCCGTGTGAGAACCGTTCCGAACCCTGTCAGCACTATTATCCCGAATCGCCACACCTGCGCGCGTGTCACTGCTGAGAGGGACGGAAACGACGATGGCCGAATCGCAGGCGCGAGCCAAAGAGGGAGAAAAACCCAAGCCCGTCGACGAGCACAAAGAGGCAATGGCCCGAGAAGCCACGGTGGTCTTCGACCGTCTCCGCCGCTCCCTCAAACAGATCGCGCTCTACCGACACAACACGGATCGCTACGGCGAATACCTCGAGCCCTTTACTCAGGGCATGCTGGATTTGCTGAATAAGTACCCGATGGTTTCGCTCAAACTTGATGCAATGGCCTATAAGATTGGTCCGCATTTCGTCTTTGAGGACGACAGCCGCGAAAACAACATCGTCTATCCGCTCTGGCAGAATGGCATCCGCCTCTTGATGTTCAAGCAAGGCGTCACCGCCCAAGAACTCCAGCGCTTCTATCTCATCTGCATGGCCGCCGGCGACGCGGAGAAAAAGAACCGCGAAGACATCATTACATCCCTGTGGAAGGCCGAGCTCGAAAGCATCGAATACGTCGTCGTCGAAGGCTTCAAGGCTCTGGCAGACGAGGACCTAGAGGAGGTCGAGATCGAGATCGAGAAGGTCGTGGCCTACCTCTACCGGCAGCTGCAATCGAACTCCGACGACTACTTGCGCTTTGCCCGCATCTCGTCGGAGGATCTCGATCTCCACCTCGACGCTGTGGACACGATGCGGGGGGCCGTGATCCAAGGCGTGACGTCGACGCCGGCGGATCGGGCGCGGGTGCAGGGCGGGTTGGTGCGCGAGGAATCGCGGCAGCTGGGCAAGCTGGTCACGGTGCTGTTCCAGCTCCTCGAACTCGACACGGGTGAGGAGAATTTCGAAGACGTCGCCGAAGCCTTCGTGCAGCTGCTAGATGCCCTCATCCTGCAAGAGAACTTCACCGCCATCGATCAAATCCGGGCGCGCTTTCCGGTGTCGGCGGCCAAGGGCGCTTCGATCCACCAAAAGGACATCGTCGAGCGCTGCGCCGATCGCTTCCGATCGCGCATGGGCGAGAGCCAACGCGTGCAGGCCATCGGGCAGATCCTGAACACAGGCATCGTCAAAGACGCCGACGGCGTTCGGCGTTACCTGCAGAGCCTCGGCGTCGAAGCCATCATTCCCCTGCTCGAGATGCTCGAGACCCTGCAGCTGCTGCCGAACCGACGGCTGGTGTGCGACGTGCTTGCCGACGTCGGCCGCGGGCACCTCGACACCTTTGCGAGCCGATTGACGCACACATCATCGAATTTCGTCAAAGATATGGTGTATGTGATTGACAAGATCAATCCACCAAACAAGTTCGTCGTCTTCGCAGCCATTCTTGAACACCCCAACGCCGTCTTGCGCCTGGAGACGCTAGCTGTCATCGGCAAGAACGGCACCGACGACTGCTTCGAGTACATCGCCAAGGCCGTGCGGAGCCATCCAGACGCCCAGATGCGCGCCCAAGCCGCGCGAATGCTGCCAAATTTCGCACCAGAACGCGGGGCTTCGATGTTGCTTGAAATTATCCAAGGTGACCCATTCGACAAGATGTTGGATGCCGAAAAAAAGGCGCTTTTTTCTGCGTTGGTGCAGCTGCGTGCTCCCGCCGTCGACGCCTTCATCGCCACGGTCGTCGAGGCCAAGGCCGGCCTCTTTGGCAAGCGCAAGGTCGACGATCTGAAGTTCTTGGTCATCGCGGGTCACGAGGGCGCGCCGTCGATCGCCGCCATCACCCTGCTCAACGCCATGTCCGAGGACGCACAGAAGCGCCATTCCAAAGATGTGCGCGAGAGCGCCAAGGCAGCACTCGTCAACGTCAAAGCCCGCCTGTCGTGAGGGGCTGAGCCAGCTCGTCGAAGCGACCTTCCTGCTCGCCCGCGATCCATCGAAAGAGAGCGACCGTGTCGAACGTACCGCCACCCAGACCCCCATCACCGGGCTCAACGTCGTCGCCGCCGGGTGAGACCAAGGCCGCCATTGGCCAGATCGATCTGAAGAAGCAGCCGGGCGTCGCGCAGCGCGGCCGTGACACCAAGCTCCAGCAGCTGGGCCGTCAGACGATCTCGACCCTCTACATGCTCGTTCGCAATGTGAAGATGTACGACCCGGACAACGACATCTTCATTCAACCGTTCGAGAACCTGCGCCAGGCCGTGAACACCATCGTCGCCGTCGACGGCAGCTACCAGCTGCAGGCCGTGGCAACGACGGTGTACATCAACGGCAAGCAGATCCAGCTCGACTTTGCGTCCCTCGACAACGTCCGCTTCCTCACCGACGAGTTCAAAACCAGAGACGTTGGCGGCTTCAACGTTACTCGTCCGGTACAGGTGCAGGAGCTCAAGGACTTCATCTGGATCTTCAGCCCGCAAAACGACAAAGAGACCGACGAAGACGGCGCCGGCGGCCGCAAACTCTTGAACATCAAAGTGGGCAAGTTTGCCCGGATTCAAGAACAGCTCGACAAGGCCGAAGACGCAGCCATCGAAGCGGAGCGAAAGGTCGATCGCAAGAAGTATGCGATGACGGTCTACGCGCGCGCCATTTACTATATGAAACGGTTCATCGAACGTTTGCAATCAGGGGGGCAGCTGCCTTCGATGCAACCGGCACTTCGCCTCGTGCAGGACTTCGTCGACATCTGCGTCGAACAGCGGAGCCACTTCCTGGGCATGACCACAACGCGATCCATCGAAGAATATTTGATGTATCATTCAGTGAACACGTCCCTCATTGCAATCGTGTTTGGCCATGAGCTTGGATTGAATCGATCGCAGATGCACGAGCTTGGAATGGCGGCCATGTTTCATGATATTGGAATGGCCGAAATTGACCAGGACATCGTCAACAAGCGCCGCACGCTCACCAGGGACGAGCGCAAGAAAATCGATCTCTTCCCGCTGCACACGGTGAAGACGCTGTTGAAGGGTCGCAGCCTCGACAGCCAGATGACCAAGAGGATCATCGCCTCCTACGAGTCGAAGGTCGACTACTCGATGCCCATGAAGGATCAACAAGGAAATGTCCGATTGGTGATGCCAAAGATCGAATTGGGATTGTATGGCGGGATCATCAACGTCGCCGCCTGCTACGACGCTTTGACGTCGGCGCGTCCCTTCAGGGAGGCCTACGGGCCCGAGGTGGCCTTGACGTTGATGATGAGTGATATGATGTATAAGTTTGATCCCTTTCTGCTGCGCGTCTTCATGAAGGTGATGGCGATCCAGCCGGTGCGCGTGCTCGAGGCCGGCCAGCAGAACATCTCCTTCGGTTGACGATGAGATGAGGCGCCTGCCGCAGTTGCCGCTGCCGTCGACGACCTTCGTGTCGGGGCAGACGCCGCGCCCCGCCGAGGGGTGGAGCGACGGCGTCAGCGACGACGACGTCGTCTTTGCTTGGGGCTGCGATCTCTTCGACGCCGCCTGCTACTTCGAGGCCCATGAGCTGTGGGAGCGCTGCTGGCTGCAGGCCCGGAACCGGGGTGACGTCGACGACGAAGCGCTGTTGCACGGGCTCATCCGGCTCGCTGCCGCGGGAGTGAAGGTGAGCACGCACAACTCCGTGGCGGCTCGCTCGCACGTCGTCGGCGCGCGCGCCTATTTCGCCGCCGTCAAGACGTGGAAAAGGGGGATGTCCGCCGTCGTCGTCGAAGCCGCCGCCGCCGCCCTGCTCGAAGGCAAGAGACCATGCCTGCCCTAATCGTGGCCTACGCCTTGGCCGCTGCTCTCTTGTCCACCTTGTGGCCGCTGCTGGTGTATTCGACGTCGCTGGCTTTGTTTGGCCTGGGTCATGTGCTCTTCGAGCTACGCTACGTCGACGCTCGTTTTGGCTCCCGCTTGCCACGGTCCTTCTGGTGGCAGTGTGCCGTGCCGCTGGCCTTGATCGTCGCGCTGCGGGTCCTCCGCCTCCTCGACGTCATCAACAACGACGTGGCCGTCGGCGGCGAAATGGGCCTCGTCACGGTGTTGGTCGGGTTGGCGCTGCCCCTGGCCTGGTCCCAGGCGCGCGTCGTCGGCGTCGTCGGCGTCGGCGCCGCAGCCTTGCTGGGCCTTGGCAGCTTGCAGTCGCCCTTGTTGGTGCTGTTGACCTTGGCGGTCGTGCACAACGCGACCCCGCTGGGCTTCGTCGTCGAGAGGGCGCCGGCGGGCCGACGCTTGCGCGCGTTGGGCTGGGGCTCGCTGCTCTTCTTCGGTGTGCCCGCGCTGGTGGCCAGCGGCCTGCCCTCGCTGCTGCTGGCCGACGCCGTCGACCTCGACAAGACGCTGCTGCCCTCGACCGGACCCTTGGTGGACCACTACCCCGTCTACCTGTGGCCGCGCCTGCGCGACGACGTCATCGCGGCCCAGCTCTTCTCCGCCGCGGTGTGCGCCCAACTGCTGCACTACGCGGCGGTGATCTTCTGGTTGCCACGCACGCTCGAGGCCGAGGAAAGGCCGACGCTGCCGTGGCCCCGGTCAGGCTGGTTCGTCGTCGTCGTCGTCGCTCTCTCCTTGGGCCTGCTGGTGCACTTTCGCGTCGATTTCAAAGGCGCGCGCACTCTCTATGGGCTGGTCGCTGCGGTGCACGCTTGGATCGAGCTGCCAGTGCTCGTCGCGGGCTTCGCTCTGTTGCGTCGTCGCTGAGCGCCTTGCTGTCCGAGCGCCTGCGCTGCTCACGCGCCCGATCATCAAAGGGATCAGGCGTCGTCGAAGACCGTGTCCGCGTGCTTCTCGTGCACCCAATAGACGACGTGGGCGCCGGTGGTGTGACGTGCAAACTCGATGCTGCGGTTCACGGGCAATGGCGCTCCTTTGCCGAGCTTGAACACCACGCGGCGCCGGGCGACCCGCAGGGCCTGCCGCAGCAGCTGCGGAGAAGCGCGATCCCGGAGGGCGAAGGCCCGGAGCAGCGAAAACGACGGCGCGCTGCGCCGGGTCAATGACATCATGGGATCGAGGACGACGACGTCGACGGCGTCGTCCTTCATGCTGGCGAGGACCTCGGCGCTGTGGCCGAGGTGGGGCGTCACCCGGGCCGCAGCCTGCGCCCAAGCGGCGGTGCGCGGGGTGCCGCGGGCAATGCGGGGCAGACCCTCCTCGAGCAGAGAGAAGAGCACGGCGCTCTGCTCGCAACCGACGACCTCCGCCCCAGTCACCGCAGCGAGGTGCACGGCGTCGTGGGCGAGGCCGAGGGTGGCGTCAAAAACGATTTCGACGTCGTCACGACGCCCTGCGGCCCCGCCCCGCACGGCCCGAATGAAGGGATGATGCTCCCCCTGCTGCAGCTTGGTCGGCATCATCCCGGGTTGCACCAAGGCACTCTCCCCGCCGGCGATGCGCAGCTCCTCGTGCATGCGGCGCACGATGTAGAAGACGTCGACGCCATCGTCGTCGGCCATTTTTTGCAGGTTGCGCCGGGGCAGCAGGGGAACAGAAAAACGCGCGGCCAGCAGAGCCGCGCGTTGCCGGTGCACCTCGTCGACGACGTTGCCCGTCGTGACCGCCAGCCTCATCAAACTGCCTTGGGCTAGAAACCGCCCCAGCACGATCCCGGCTGGTCGCTGGTGTCGTTGAGAGTGACGACGGTGGAGATGCCGTTGCGCAGCTCTACGCGCGCCGGGAGCCAGGTGTCGCTGATGCCCATGGCCTGGAAGCCTTCGAACTCCAGCTGGCCGCCGATGAAGATGCGCACGGTGACGGTGGCGTCGGAGGTGTGCGAGTACATGCCGACGCCGATGGTGTAGTCGCCGTCGGCGGGCGACTCGATGTTGATGTTCTCGGGCCCAAAGCCGCTGAGGTCGTCGATGTCGAGGCTGGGGTTGAGGTTGCCGCCTCCCCAGTTGCGGTTGGTGCCGCCGAAGTAGCAGTCGTCGTTGCTGCACCAGTTCGTGCCGTTGCGAGCGAGGTGAAGGTCGATGTCGTTGACGGCGACGTCCCAGGTCATCTGCACGTGCAGGCCCGCGCGGGGCACCGCGTTGACGGTGACGCTGCACTGGGTCGAGACGGCGCCGAGGTCGTCGGTGACGACGAGGCCCACCGTGAAGGTGCCAGCGACGTCGACGCCGTTGACGTTGCCGGCGGCGGAGCTGAAATGAAAGCGGGTGGTCGCCGCCGACGCGCTGGCCAGCGTTGCGCTCGACTCGGGAGGTGCGGCCAAAATGGTCCAGGCGCGGCCGGTGATGGTACCGCCGGCGCGCGCCGAGGTCGATTGGTCGCCAGAGAATTCGACGTCGTCGAGGGGCTCGACCGGCGGCGCCGGATCGCTGTTGGGCGTGCCATTGACGGCGCTGACACGAGCCACGCACGTGGGGGCGTTGGCGCCCTGCACCGTGAGCGGAACCTCTACGCGTTCGTGCTCGGGATCGAAGCTGTGGATGAAGAGGGTCCCCGTCGTCAGCGAGGTGTCCTGCGGCCGCGCGTAGAGGCGCAGGCTCACGCCAGTGCCCCCGGGGATGGTGGTGGGGATGTTGAACGCCGACTGCGGACCAAAGACCTGGGGAAAGGCCGTGTCGGCGGTGAAGCCGATGTCGTCGACGATGAGCTCGCACTCGCCGGTGTTGTTGATCGAGAGGTCACAAAAGGCAGTGGCGCCGACGCCGACGTCGCCGAAGGTGCAGGCCGCTGGGACCACGTCGATGCTGGGCTTGCAGCGGCTGACGCCGTTGGCGCTCAGCTCGATGACGACGTCTTCGCCTTCGTCGAGGTTCTCGCCGTCGCTCTCGATGATCAGGCGCGCCGTGACCGCACCTTCGACGGTGGGCTGGAACTTGACGCTGACGACCTCGCCCAGCAGTCCCACGGCGGATTTGACCTCGCTGGGAGGTTCGCCGTCGACGGTGAAGGCAGGGTCGCTGCCGTCTTCGGTGCTCACCGAGATGACGCGCAGGTTCACGGGCGAGGGATTGCGAATGGTGAAAGAGAAGACCCGCGCACGGCCGACGTCGACGTCGCCGAAGTCGAAGGCGCACTCGCGGAATTTGTCTTCGGGCTTCGACTTGAGGCCCTCAGCACAGACCGAGAATGCAGTGTCGAAGGGGTCGCCGATCGCAATGACGGGAGCGAGGCGCGCCAAGGGCTCTTCGCACACGCAGCCAAAGGGCAGAGCGAGAGCGGTGACGACGAAGGCGATTCGGTCGAGCTTCACGTGGGCCCCTTCAGAAAGGTGCGGGAGTATCCCTGCGCTAGCCTCGATGTCGCAATCGCTATCGCGTGCCCGCTCGGATGAAGGGGGGATCCGGGCGCTTATCTTTCAAGTGCAAAATCAACAAGTTACGCGATCGGCTCAGTGTAGGCGCAGGTCGCATCCTCCTGCTGACCGAGGACCGCCGACGTGGAAAAACGCCTTGCCGGGAATGCGTCGGCTTTGCGGGTTGGCACGCGTCAAGAGCCGGTGAGATCGGCGGCTCCGCCCTTGTCCCGAAGGAAAAAAAAACCGCGGTGACCGCGGTTTCGGGTTCATCGGTTGGAGCGGGCGACGGGGTTCGAACCCGCGACCTCAAGCTTGGGAAGCTCGTGCTCTACCAACTGAGCTACACCCGCCAAAGGATGAACCCTGAACAGGCATAGCACTCGGGGCCGCTGGGCTGTCAATGCCGCTGCGCGTGCCGTCGTCGCCGCGGACTGTTGATGTTCAAGACGCTGGCGCGTCTTGAAGTTTGGATGTTCAAGACGCTGGCGCGTCTTGAAGTTTGGATGTCCAAGACGCTGGCGCGTCTTGAAGTTTGGATGTCCAAGACGCTGGCGCGTCTTGAAGTTTGGATGCCCAAGATGCCGCATCTTGAATTCTGTGCCCTCGGGCCGGGCGGCCAAATGCCCGGCAGCCCCGCTGGCGCAACACCTTTGCTAGCGTCGGCGACCCATGGTGCAGTTCAACCACGCGCAGCGAGAGATCACGCTCAAGGTCGTCTATTACGGTCCGGCGCTGTCGGGAAAGACGACGAATCTCCAAATGGTGCACCAGCTCTTGGATCCACAATCCAGGGGCCGGTTGATGTCGCTTGATACGGCTGATGACCGCACGCTGTTTTTCGACTTGCTGCCAGTGTTTTTCAAAAGTCAAAGCGGGTTCAAGGTCAAGATCAAGATGTATACTGTTCCTGGGCAGATCATGCACCAGTCGACGCGCCGCATCGTGTTGTCGGGCGCCGACGGCGTCGCCTTCATTGCCGACTCGCAACGCTCCGAAGCCAAGGCCAACACCGAGGCCTGGAAGTCGATGATGGAGAACTTCAAGCAGAACGGCCTTGATCCGGAGCAAATACCGATCGTCGTGCAGTTCAACAAAAGGGATTTGCCCAACGTGCGCACCGATGAGGAGATAGAAGAAATCCGCGCGCAATCGAAGGAGCCCGTGTTTCCGGCGGTGGCCATTCGCGGCGACGGCGTGCTCGAGACCCTCTTTGCCCTGCTGCGCCTCACCTTTCGCAGCCTCACCAAGCACTACGACTTCGAAGGCAAGTTCGGCCTCTCCGAAGCCGAGTTTCTGCGCGCGGTGTTCAAGCGCGTCGCTCCCGAGCACGCCAATGCTCTGCTCGCCCGCATCGAAAGCGGGGCGCCCCCCGTCGTGCAGGGCCACCTCGTGAAAGGCGGCGGATCCCAATGACCACGACCGCCACCGCACCCGGCTCCTCTGCGGCCGCCAAGAACGGGGGCCCTGGCTCCGCCGACGCCCTCACACAGCGCGCCGTCGACGGCTCCATCCTCGACAAGAGGGTGGCCCTCGTCGACTTGGTCGATCTCGAGAGCTTCAAAGAGGTGATGCAGAGCTTCGCCGACCTCTACCGCGTCGGCGTCAAAGTCTTCGATGCCGCCGGCAACAAGCTGGTCGACCTGCGCGTCGGCAACGCCGCCTTCTGCGGTTATCTCTGGGAATTCGGCGGCACGCGCCAAGCCTGCACGCGCATCGTCACCGGACTGAAAAACGACGCCTTCGACGTCGACGACGACGGTGTCGAGATCCCCCGGGTCGTCGACTGCTTCTCGGGATTGCGCTACGTCGTCGTCCCGATCATGTATGAATCTGATGTCATGGGTCGCATGATCTTCGGGCCCTATATGCCCCATTCGATGCCAGGACCATCGGAAGAAATATATCAGATCGAGAGCCGCATCGAGCGCCGCAACGTCGATCGCCTGGTCGAGGAAGTCCGGCGTGCCCCCGACGACCTCGTCTCCAAGATTTTGGCCCAGATGCAGAAGGTCGTCGAGGTTATTCTGCATACGAGCTTCCGTCAGATTCTGACGTCTCAGATGCACATTGAAAGCGTGACCTCGAGTTATCACGAGCTGCAAGAGAAGAACCGAACGTTGCACGAAGCCAACGACAGGTTGCAAGAGCTCGACAAGCTCAAGTCGAATTTTCTCGCCACGGTCAGCCACGAGCTGCGCACGCCGCTGACGTCGGTGATCGGCTACAGCGAGATGTTGCTCGAGGGGCTCGCGGGGGGAATGAACGAAGAGCAACGCGACTATGTGAAGACGATCATGGACAAGGGCGAGAGCCTGCTTGCCCTCATCACCCAGATCCTCGACCTCTCGCGCATCGAGTCCGGCAACATGCGCTTCACGATGACCGACTTCGATCCCCTGCCGGTGGTGCGAGCGGCGACGACGTCGATCGTGCCCCAGTGCCACAAAAAACAGATCACCTTCGTCGTCGAAGTTCCGAGCGCTTTGCCTTTCTTGAAGGGCGATCGCGAGAAGGTCGGGCAGGTGGTGGTCAACCTGCTGGGCAACGCAGTGAAGTTCACGCCCAACAACGGCAGCATCAAGCTCGTCGTCGATTCCTGGTCGGGTCCGCGGCCGGGCAAGCACCGCGTCGTCGGCAGTGCTGGGTCGCTCTTCGACCTGCCCGACGAGAATTTCCTGCGCATCGTCGTCGACGACACCGGCGTCGGCATCGCCAGCGACAAGCTGGAACGCGTGTTCGAGCGCTTCTTCCAAGTCGACAATTCATCGACGCGCGAATATGGCGGCACCGGGCTCGGCCTCTCCATCGTCAAGAGCTTCGTCGACGCTCACAAAGGTGAGATCTTCGTCGAGAGCACCGTCGGCAAAGGCAGCCGCTTCACGGTCTTGTTCCCCTTGCCCTGAAGTTTTGATGTTCAAGACGCGCCAGCGTCTTGAACCGTCAGAACTTCAAGACGCTTGCGCGTCTTGCAGTGCCCCCGCTTCGGCGTGTGGTGATCTTCCTCACAGCTCCCCACAGAGGGTGACAGGCGTCGTGTTCTCGGCTGACCCAAGGTGAAAGCACTCGCGCGCACTTGTCGTTCGCCGAGGCCACCATGCGCAACTTCAGTCCCCTCTTCGTCGTCGTCGTCGTCGCCTGGGGCCTCGTTGGCTGCCCCCAAGAGGGCTTTTGGCCGAGCGACGACATCCCCAGGACCGAAGGCGAAGGCGAAGGCGAGGGCGGCGAGGGCGAGAACGACTGCGACCCCGCCTGTGAGGACGGCGCCACCTGTCGCGATGGCGTCTGCCTCGCCGACGACCTCTTTTGCTCGGCGACCAACCCCAGCGGCGTGTGCCCCTCCGTCGGCGAAGTCTGCGTCGACGGCGCGTGCCTGGCGGGCGACGACGCCTGCTCCGAGGACAACCCGACCGGTGATTGTGCTGAAGGCCTCGAGTGCCGCGATGGCGTGTGCGCCTCCGACGATCCCTGCGCCCTCGACGAACCCGATGGTTTCTGCGCCGCCGACGCTGCCTGCGTCGACGGTCGCTGCCAGGATCGGTCGCTGCTCTGCTCGCCGTCGACGCCAACGGGGCTGTGCCGGGCGGGCTTTGCCTGCGACGCCGGGACCTGCACACCAGTGGAGGCCCAATGCGGCTGCGTCGGCGCCGAGATTTGCATCGATGGCGTGTGCCGCGCGCCCGCAGCCTTGTGCACGTCCGAAAATCCGGCGGGACTCTGCGACGACGGCGGCGTGTGCGTGGCGGGCGACTGCGTCGACGTCGGCGCGGGCTGTTCGCTCGACAATCCGACGGGCGTGTGTCCGCCCGGGTCGTTGTGCGACGACGGCACCTGCACCGGCATCGACGGCGCCACCCTCTGTGACGACGAGAACGATTGCAGCGTCGACGCCTTCGATGCCATCCGCAACCGCTGCAGCCACGAGCCCCGCACTGGCGGCTGCGACGACGGCAACGCCTGCACCACCGACACCTGCGACGACGGCCGATGCGTCGGCGCACTCATCGGCGGCTGCGTCGAACCGCCCGTGCTCGACGCCGTCACCTCTCCGACCAACGTCGGAGCGCTGATCATCACCGGCACCAAGCCCGCTGGATCCTCGGTGGTGATCAACGATCAGACCGCCATCTCTGAGAGCCCGGACACCGCCTGGCACGTCACCGTCAACCTGGTGCCCGGCGACAACGTCTACGTCGTCAAGTCCGTCGACCAGGGCACGTCGTCGGCGACCCGGGAGCTGCGGGTGGTCTACGACATCACGCCCCCTCACACCCGCGTCACGCCCGACGGCGGCCAATTCCTGGTGGGCGTAACAGCGACCATCGCCGCTGATGAGCCGGCCACCGTCTATTTCACCACGGATGGCCGCGAGCCCGACGAAAACAGCGCCTCCTTCGTGTCCTTGCGTCAGATGCGGATCTTCACGTCGTCGAAGCTACGTTTCCGGGCGCAGGACTTCGCGGGCAACTGGGAGGCCGACATCGTCGACGTCGCCTTCGAGGTCTCTGGTCGCGGCACCTCGTGGCGCGAAGCTCCGGCGCTCGCCGAAGGCCTCATCAACGCAGCCGCCGCCGTCGTCGACGGAAGGCGCTTGATCATCGTGGGAGGCTCCGATGGTGCGGCGCCCCAGGCCGGTGTCACCGCCATCGACGTCGACACCAACGCTCAGACCACGCTGTCGTCGTTGAGCGCGGCCCGCTCCGGGCTCACCGCCTTGGTGCACGACGGCAAGCTCTACGCGATCGGCGGCGAGAACGCGGGTGTCCCCAAGAACACCGTCGAGGTGCTCGAGGGCGCTGCCTGGGTCACCAAGGCGCCGATGCCGTCGACGCGCCATGCCCTCAGCGGGGTCAGCGTCAACGGCAAGATCTATGTCTTTGGCGGCAAGACCAACGGCGGCGTGGTGCTGCCCAACGTCGAGGTCTACGACGCCGCCGCCAACTCCTGGTCAAACGCCGTGGCCCAGCTGCCCCGCGCGCGGGCAGGCGGCCGCGCCGTCGTCGTCGGAGCCCGCGTGTTCCTGGTCGGCGGCGAAGGACCGGGCGGGACCCTCGTCGCCGAGGTCGACGTCTACACGCCCGCCACCGACACGTGGAGCAGCGCTCAACCTCTGCCCACGCCGCGCACCGCGGCGGGCATTGGCCTCGTTCAAAATCGCGGGCGCTTGAGCAGCGGACAAGCCGGCATCGTCGTCGCTGGCGGTTTGGGTCTGGGAGGTGCGGCCCTGGCCACTGTTGAGGAATACCTCGTCGACGACGACCGCTGGGTGGAGCGGGCACCCCTCGATCAGGCCCGGCACGCCGCTGCCAGCGTCGACGTCGACATCGATGGAGCCTCGGCCCGCTCTCTCGACGACGTCGAGTCCGAGGTGTGGCTGCTCGGTGGCCAGGTGGGCGCCGACGTCAGCGCCTCTTCGCGTGCTTTCCGCAGCCCGCGCGATTGGGCACGACGCTTGGCCGATCTGCCGGCGTCGCGCTTCCTTCACGGTGCCGCCGTCGTCGACGAGATCGTCTACGTCATCGGCGGTCGCTCGTTTCGCGAGGAGAGCATCGGTTGGGCCTTCGACCCCGAGACCGGCGACAGCCGCGAGCTGCCCGCACTGCAGAGCATCCAAAGCGGCCTCGCCGTCGTCGCTGCCGGCGGCCGCGTCTACGCCATCGGCGGCGCCGACGGCTTCGGCAACGCGGTGCCCACCAACCGGGCCTTCGATCCCGCCGAGCGTCGCTTCATCGAGCTCTTGCCGATGACCTCCGCGCGCGCCGAACCGGCAGCTGCCGTCGTCGGCGACAAGGTCGTTGTCATCGGCGGCGACAACGGCGGCGCGCTCCAGACCGTCGAGATCTACGACACGCTCACCAACAGTTGGTCCTCGGGCCCGCTGCTGCCGGGGCCGCGCGCAGGAGCGATGGCTGTCGAGCGCGATGGCGACGTCATCGTCGTCGGCGGCGTCGATGGCGGCGCTGCGGTGGTGCCCACGATCCTGCGCAGCTCGAAGAACGGCCAAGGCGTCATCACGGGTTGGACGGAGTTGCCGGGCAGCATCCCCGTCGAACGCGGCACCGCGGTGATCGAGCGCGATCAGCTCGTGGTGTTTCCGGGGCGCAGCAGCGGTGAGCTCGACGGTTCACCCTTTTACTACGACCTCGTCGCCCAGCGCGTACGGGCGCGGCCCAACGCCGGTCACGAGCTGGTGCCGGCGCTCGACAAGCGGGCCGGCGTCAAGGTGCTCGGCAAATTGCTGCTGATCGGCGGCAACGACGACGCCGCCACACCAGCCGGCGTCGCCACCGTCGTCGAGACGCGGCTTTCCTGCGTGAATGGCGTGCTCGATCCTGGCGAGAGCGCGAGCGTCGATGTCCCCGGCGACGGCGGCGATGGCTGCGCAGATCAGGGCTTCGTGCACAGCACAGGCATGGGCGAGACCTTCATCGACAGTTTCCCGACCAGCACCACTTCCCTCACCGCTGCCCTGCGCGCCTGCAACGCCCACTTCGGCGGCAACGACTGTCGGGAGGTGTGCCCAGGGAACCCGGGCGGCTGCCAGGGCGTCAGCCACGCCGCCCCCTGCCAGTGCAACCTCGAACCGACCTGGCACATCGACGACGGCAGCTGCACCGGCGCCTACGCCGTCGGCAGCGTCAACAGTCACATCTGCGGCCCCATCATCGGCAATTGGAATTGATAACTCTGCCTCTCCTGTTGTGGAGCATTGCAGCTGCTCCAAGCTGCCAGCTCGCAGTCTTTGACCTCGACGCCGGCGAAGGCGTCACGGTCGAACGCGCCCGGGCCCTGGGGGAAGTGGTGACCGCCGCCATCGCCGACGCCGCCCCCGACTGTCATGTGCTCGCGCGGGCCGAGCTGCGGGCCATGGTGTCAGTGGAGACCGAGCGCCAGCTGGGCGGCTGCGACGACAAAGAGGCCTCGTGTCTGGCCGAGATTGGCGCGGCCCTCGGCGTGGATCGGGCCGTGATGGGGACCGTTGCCGTCGTCGACGACACGCTGGTGTTGGGGTTGCGTCTGGTCGATTTGAGCGCCGCCCGGGTCGACGCGCGGGCCAGCGAGAGCTCTCGCGGAGATGCCGTGGCCCTCAGCCGCTATACGGCGCGCCGTCTCCTGCTCGGCGACAGAGCCGGCGCTCGCCCCCCCGAACCCCCGCCTGCTGACGCGCCAGCATCTGTGTGGCGCAGCTTGGCCTGGACTGGCGTCGGCGTCGGCACGGCACTGTCGGCGCTGAGCCTCGCGTTGGGCGGCGGCTCCTTGGGCTTGGCGGCTCTGTCGACATCGATGAAGAGCACACGCGGCACGCCTGCCCGCGACGTCGACGGCGTCGACGCCGTGGGCCCCTGGCTGGCCGGGGGTGCCAACCTCTCCCTCTACCTGGCCGCCGGCAGCGTCGTCGTCGGTGGCCTCTTGTTCTTTCTGCCGGCCACGGAGGAGCCCGCGCGATGATCTTGCCGTCGTGGCCCCTGGTCGTCGTCATCGCGGTGTGCGGCGCCGTCGTTCCGGGACCCTGTAGCTACGCACCCGATCCGGCCTTCGACTGCTCCGCAGGCGACCCCTGCGGACGCAACCTCGCCTGCGTCCTGGTCGATCCTACCTCCCCCGACAGCCGGGGCTTTTGTCGATCGGCCGACGTGGCCTGCGAAGACGGACAGCTGCTGTGCGTGGTGCCGGGGCTCGATCGCTCGGGCCTGTGCGTGCCCGAGGAGCAGCTGCTGACGTCGAGCACCCATTGCGGCGATTGCTTCGCGCGCTGTCGTGGGGGCGCCAGCTGCGTCGAAGGCGAATGCGTCGGCGAACCCGCGCCTGATGCGTGCCTGCCCGAGCGCGGCAACTTCGACTGCGGCGGTGGCGAAGGCTGCGTCGACGGGGTCTGCGTCGACGGGGCGGCGGGACCAGCGGGCACCCTCGACCCCTGCGACGACGGCGCCGACTGCGACGGAGGGCTGTGCACCTTGGCCATCTGCTCGCGTCCCTGCGATTTTGGCTGCCCGCCCACCACCGCCTGCGACGACGACGCCGTTCCTGGAGGCTTGTGTGTGCCCGTGCCTGAGGTCGGCTGCTTCGAGTAGCAGTCCACGTCACAGCCGCACCCTGATCTTCGAGCGCCGCGGACCCCGGAATTCTGAGAGGCCGTGTCCCCGCGAGCCGCGTCCCAACGCTCTGGGTGGCTGGATCACGGCGTGCAAAGCTCCGCTGGATGTCTCGTCGAACCCAGCTTTCGCGCTTGAGCGTGGCGGCCCTGCTGCTGGGTCCGGTCTGTGTGCAGTGCTCGTCGCCGACGGCAGCAGATCCCCTGGTGCGTTTCGAGACCTGCACCGAGCTGCAGGTGTTCCTCGAGGATCGGATCCTCCATCCCCAACAGACCCAGAGCCCCGGGTTCTCGGTCGTCGGCTGCTCAAGCGACGGGGCGGCGCCCTCGATCGAGGGTGAGGGTGAGGGTGAGGGCGAGCGTCAGCGCACCTTCACCACCACCAACACGCAAGAGGTCGATGTCGACGAACCCGACTTCGTCAAGAACGACGGCGACGACATCTTCGTCTTGCGTCGCGGGCGCATGATCATCGTCGATGCCTGGCCGCCCGAGCAGGCCCACATCGTCTCCGAGACCGAGATCCCTGGCGTGCCCTTCACCATGTTCTTTGACGGCGACACGCGGGCGATGGTGTTCTCGCGCCTGAACGACACCTTTCCGTCGACGACGCTGGTGTCGCTCTTCGACGTCAGCGATCGCGCCGCCCCAGCGCTCGCGCGCGAGCTGAGCATCGATGCTCGCTTCGTCGACGCTCGGCGCATCGGCAACGACGTCCTGCTCGTCACCCGATCTGATGTCGCCGCCGATTTCGAGCTGCGGACCGAGGCGTTCAGCGAGGATGAAAACCGTGCGCGCCTGCGCCAAATCGGCGTCGACGGACTGCTGCCGCGGGTCAGCGATCGGCGGATCGCTGCTGACGGTTCCGTCGACGAAAGCGTAGGTCCAGCCTTCGCCTGCGGCGACGCCTACGCGCCCCAACACACCCCGAGCACCGCGTTGCTGATCGCCCACTCGATCTCGATCGTGGACCCTGGGGCAACAGTGCACAGCACCGCCATCGTGGGCACGCCGGGCGCGGTCTATGCGTCGACGTCGAACCTGTACTTGATCGGGACCGAGACCTACGACGGCGGCCATTTCACGCCGAACTTCAGCGTCACCCGCATTCACAAGCTGGGGGCGGCCGCCGCTGGACGCGCTCCCTACCTCGGTGGCGCGGTGCTCGAAGGCCGGGTGAAAAACGAGCTCTCCGTCGACGAAGACGTCGGCAGCGGCACCTTGCGGGTGGTCTTGACGCTCAACGACGACGGCAACGGCGATCCTCGCGCCAACCAAAGCGCGCTGGTGGTGCTCGACGAAGGCGATGATCTGCAGCTGCACGAGATCGCGCGGGTCAACGACATCGGCCATGGCGAAGAGATCGAGAGCGTGCGCTTCGTCGGCGACCGCGCCTACGTCGCCACCTTTCCAGCCGCCGAGGGCCCCGCCTTCGACAACAACGGCTTTCCTCGCGTCGCCTTCCTCGATCCCCTCTTCGTCGTCGACCTCGCGGATCCGCGCGACCCGCACCTGCGGGGCGCCGTCGAGGTCGATGGCTACTCGGCCTACATCCACCCCATCGACGCCGATCACCTGCTCACCGTCGGCGTGCGCGTCGACGACGGCGGCGCCTTCGACGGCCTGCAGCTCTCGATCTTCGATGTGAGCGACCTCGATGCTCCGACCCTCACCCAACGCTTCTTGTTCGGCGATCAAAACAGCGGCACCGAGGCCTTGGTCGAACGGCACGCCTTCACCTACTTCGACGAGCGAAAGACCCTGGCCCTGCCCTTTCAGCGGCTCGAAGAAGAAGTGGTCGGCGAGAGCGCGCTGCTGGTCTTTGACGTCGACGTCGACCGAGGCTTCACCTTGGCGGGCGCGATGGATCAGCTGCCGCTGTACGTCAGTGACCTGAGCAGCTTCAGCGCCGACGATGCTCTGTGCGGGGCCGTGCGGCGCAGCGTGATCATCAACGACCCCGAGCTCGGCGCCTTCGTCTACGCCGTCTCCACCGCCGGCATCACGGTGGCGCCCCTCAACGATGGCGTCGACCTCGTCGCCCGGGTGGCCTTTCGCAGCGCTGAGATTTGTGACTTCTCCGGCACGCCCTTGTGATGCTGCTCTGCTGTGCGTGGGCCCTGGCTGCCCAGCTCGATCTGCCGACCGACCCGTCGCCGTCCACTGGTGGGATCGACGAAGGCGCGCCGGCCGCCGCCCCTAGCAATGCTCCGGAACTCGCTGTTCCGACGACGACGACGCGCCCGCTCTTGCCCCGGCTGCAAGGATGTCTGGACCAGTCCGGCGACGACATCGACGCCGCGCGCTCGTGTCTGAGATCCATCGTCGACGACGCACACGTCGACGGGAGCGATCGCCGCGACGCCGCTTCCGCCGAGCTCGTCTTGGGCCGGCTGCAACGTCACGTGCCGGAGCCAGCGGCCGCGCGGACTCCCCATCCACAGAGCATCGACATTCGCCCCGTGTTCGTCGGCGGCGGACCGCTGGAAGCAGGGATCAACGGCGCCCTGTTCGGCGGGCTCGTGGGCTTCACCGGGGCCGCTGGCGTGCTCTCGGCTTTGCGCACCAGCGAGACCGAGGCCTTCCCCTGGTTGCTGGCCGCCCCCGCCCTCGGCGTCGCCATCGGAGCCGGCGGCGGGGTCGCCGCCGTCGAAGGACTCGGGGCTGACGCCGACGACGTCGCCTTCGTGTCTTCATCGGCTTGGGCCGGCACCGCCCTTGGACTCACGTTGCAACTGGCCGTTTTCGCGGAGAGCCGCGATGTGCAAGCGGCCCCGCTGCGCTTCTTCACCACGCTGGGCGGCGGCTTGGTCGGATTGGGTCTCGGTGTTGGTCTGTCGCCCTTTCTCGACGTCGAAGCCGGCGACGCCGCCCTCGCCAACAGCGGCTTGTTGTGGGGCTCGGCGCTGAGCGCCTTGGCCCTGGCCAGCGTGCAAGGAGTCGGGCTGGACTTCGGCGCTACGACGCTGGTTGTCGGCGCAGGCGGGCTCCTGGCCTGGGGCGGCTTGGTGGCACTGCATCCCTTCTTGCGTCTGCACCGCTTGTCCACCTGGCTGGTCGACGTCGGCGGCGTCGTGGGCCTGTTGGGGGGCGCGGTCCTCGGCAGCATCGTCGGCCTCGTCGGCGGGGGAAGCGCGTTTTTTGCGACCTGGACCCTCGGCACCGCGGTGGGGGTCGGGCTGGGTGCGGTGGGCGCCGTCGTCGTCGACGACACCGCGCATCGGGCCTTCGATCCGCCGCCCCCGCTCGCGATTGCGCCCGCGGTGTTTTTGACGCCCAGGGGCCAGGCTCCGGGCGTGGTGCTGCAGGTGGCCTTGTGGTGATCGTCATCGTGGCGCTGCTCGCAGGGCAGAGCGCACAGCCTGCGCCGACGGACCACGACGAATGTCGAGCCCTCGTCGACAAAGGTGCGCTGGGTGTGGCCGAGGATTGCTACCGCCACGCTGCCGCCGTCGACGACGACGCTGCCTTGGCGCTGGCTCTGGCCGAGGTGCTGGCGCGGGTGAGACTCCGGCAGCCTGCGTTTGCGCAGCCAACGCACAGGCCGCCGTCGACGTCGCTTTCGGCCGTCGATTTGACGCAGTTTGCCCTCTCGGGACGCGCGGAGGTCGTCGGTCTCTCTTTCCTCGACGGCATCGGCGTCGGCATCGCGTTGGCCGGCATCGCGACCTCGTCGATACCCAACAACGCTGGGGCCGTCGTCGTTGGCCTCGGTCTCCCCCTCTTGGGTGGGGTCGTTGGCTTCGGCGCTGGACTCAGCGCGCTTCTCACCCTCGATGGGAGGCTCAGCGAGGGGGACGTGCACCTGATCAGAGGGGGGCTCGTCGTCGCCGTCTACGAGGGGACGAGCGCTGCTCTCCTGGCCGCGACGCTGTCGTCGTCGTCGCCGCCGTCGGCGCGGTTGGTCGTGCCCAGCGCGGGGCTGGTGGCCTTGGGCCTCAGCGTTGGGGGTGTCGCGGTGGCGGCGGCGTTTTTCGACGTCGATCCCTCGGCGCCCTCCCTGGGCCTGAGCTTTGGTTGGGTCGGCGGGGTGCTGGGTTTCCTCATCGTGAAGGCCGTCGATCCGCGGGGGTTGTCCGCGCAGCAGGCCTCCCAGCTGCCGATGTTGGCGACGTCGCTGGGGGTGCACGCTGGGCTGGTCACTGGTCTGGCAGCGGCGCCGGCGTTGGGTTTGTCGCGACCAGCGATGCTCCTCATCGACGGCGGCGGCCTCGTGGGTCTGTTGGGAGGCAGCGCGCTGGCCTTCGGGCTCAACGCGCCGAACCCCCTGCTCGGTTACGGGACCATCGCCACGGCCACCGTGCTCGGAGCAGCCGTGGGCGTCGTCGGAGCCGTCTTGGTTCCCCAGGCCGGGGCCTGGTTGGCGGCGGTGCAGGTGGTGCCCACCGTCGTCGGCGGCGATCGTTCGCTGGTTCCGGGTCTTGGGGTCCTGGTGGCCCTGCCCTGAAGTGCTAGAGTTGTAATTCTACTCGATCTTGTATTTTTGTAGTTTATAGTAAAGAGCGCTGGTCTTGATGCCCAGCTTGCGCGCCGTTTCGGTCTTGGTGCCGCCAGCCGCCTGGTAGGCCCGCAGGATCAACGCCTTCTCTAGACCCTCGAGGATCTCGTCGAGCGTGCGGGGATCGCCGTCGGGTGGCAGTTGCTCAAGAGGGGCCGCCGAGGACGGTCGCAGGGCGCCGAGCAGGGCCGGAAGATCGTCCGCGCGCAAGACGTCTCCTTCGGCGAAGACCAGTGACTGCTCGATGACGTTCTCGAGCTCGCGGACGTTCCCGGGCCAGCGATAACTCTTGAGGGCGGCCAGGCAGCCGGGTTCGACGTCTTTGATGGCGGGATTGGTGCGGGGGCCGAGCTTCTGCAGGAAGTGATCGACCAGCAGGGGGATGTCGTCGGGTCGCTCGCGCAGCGCCGGCAGCTCGATGGGGATGATGTGCAGGCGATACAAAAGATCTTCGCGAAAAGTGCCTTCTTTCACCATCTTCGTAATATCGCGGTGCGTAGCGGAGATGATGCGGACATCGACGTTGACGGGGGCTTCGCCGCCGACGCGCTCGATCTGCTTCTCTTGCAGCGAGCGCAGCAGCTTGGCCTGCATGTCGAGAGGAACGTCGCCGATCTCGTCGAGAAAGAGGGTGCCGAGGTGGGCCAGCTCGAAACGTCCGAGCTTGCGTTTGACCGCGCCGGTGAATGCCCCCTTCTCGTGGCCAAAGAGCTCGCTTTCCAACAGGGTCGAGGGAATGGCGGCGCAGTTGACGCCGACGAAGGGCTGGTCGCGACGGGAGGAGAGCTCGTGAATGGCGCGGGCCACCAGCTCTTTGCCGGTGCCACTTTCGCCGCGCACAAAGATGGTGGCCTCGGTGGCCGCGACCTTTTCGATGGCTTTGAAGACCGCCTGGATGGCTGCGCTCTTGCCGATGAGGCCCTTGACCCGGCGCACCGGCACGGACTTCAGCGTCGACGACGTCGTCGCTGCCGAGGGGCTGTGCTGCGAGAGCTCGGTGAAGCGTTCGGCGGCGTCGGCGGAGGCGGCGTCGGCGAGGCCCAGCGCCCGCTCGACCTTGCGCCTCTCGTCGCGCATGGCGAGGCCGCTGCCGACTTTTCCCCGCAGCACGTCGGGCGAGAAGGGCTTCTCGATGAAGTCGAAGGCGCCGCATTTCATGGCTTCGACGGCGGTGTCGACGGTGCCGAAGCCGGTCATGATCATCACGATGGCGTCGCGATCGACGTCACGGATGTGCCGCAGCAGGGCCAGACCGTCGTCGCCCTCCATCTTGAGATCGCTCAGCACCATGTCGGGTTGGTGCTTCTCGAAGAGCGCCACGCCCTCCTTGGCCTTGTCGGCGAGGAGGGTCTGGTGGCCCATCTTTCTGACCACCGAAGCGGCACCCTCGCGCAGGGTTTCGTTGTCGTCGACGATGAGGACAGTGGCCATGGTGCAGCGTTTACCATGGTACGTCGACAGTGTGGATGTCCCAGCGAGCTTCGGCCTCGTGCTCTTTCTCGCCTTTCTCGTCGAGAGCGCGGTGGGTTTCGGCAGTGCCCTGGTGACGGTGTCTTTGGGCGGGCACCTCATGCCCCTCGACCGCCTCTTCCCCGTCTTTCAGCCCCTCTCTTTGATCCTGTCGCTCACCTTGGTGGTGCGCGGTCGGGCGCACATCAACTTCCGTTTTCTCTTCCGAGAGGTGCTGCCCGCGATGTTCCCCGGCGTCGTCGTCGGCATGGCCCTCTTTCGCCTCGGCCGTCCGGAGGCGCTGCTGCTGGGTGTGGGTGTGGCGATCGCCGTGCTCGCGTCCTTCGAGCTGCAGCGCACCCTCCGGGGACAGGACACCGTGCCCTTGCCGGGGCCGGTGCGCAGCACGGTCTTGCTCCTCGCTGGCGTCGTCCATGGCCTGTTTGGCACCAGCGGTCCGCCGGTGGTCTGGGTGGCCACGCGCACTCTCCCCGACAAGGCTGAATTTCGCGCCACCCTGGCGTTGTTGTGGCTCCTGCTCTCCATCGTCTTGGTGGGCGGCTACGTCGTCGACGGCAGCCTGCGCCTGCCCCAGCTGCAGCAGAGTGCTCTGCTGGGCGTGCCGCTGGTGCTGGGCTTTGTCGTCGGCAACCTCCTGCACCTGCATGTGCCGCAGCGTGCCTTTCGCTTGGCGGTGTGCGTGCTGCTCGTCGTCGCTGGCGTGGCGCTCGTCGTGCGCGCCGCTCCCCACTCTCTTGGCGTAGGCTGACCCATGCCCCGTACCCGTCGCATCGCGCTCGTCGGACGACCCCACGTCGTCGTCGCCCGCGGCAACAATGGCGGGCGGGTCTTCTTCGACGACAGCGACTTCGAGGGCTACCTGGGCGCCTTGCGCGAGCTCGTGCGGGAAGGACATGTTCGCCTCCTCGCCTGGTGCCTGATGAAGAGCGAGGTTCGCCTCGTCGCCACGCCCCTGCGCTTGCCGCTGGCCCAGATCGTCCAGCGTCTGCACACCAGCCACGTGAGGCGGGTGAACGCCCGCACCAAGCGCACGGGTCATCTCTTCGAGGGGCGCTTTCGCTCCCTGCTCATTCCCGATGAGCGCGTCGCTGAGGCCGTGCGCTGGGTGCACCTGTGGCCCGTGCGCAGCGGCAGAGTGCGGCGGCCCGATACCTATCCGTGGTCGAGCCACCGCGCCTACGTGCGCTCCGACGAGTGGGGTGACCTCGTCGAAACGATGTCGGTGATCGGCACCTGGGGCCCGACCTTGCCCGTGGCCCAGCGCGCCTTCGCCCGCTTCGTCGAGGCCGCGGCTTTGGAAAAAGATGAGCTGCCGGTGAAGGAGGTGATCGGCGGCGTCGGCGGCGATCAGCGCTTCGCCGAAGGCGTCTTGGCCGAAGCTGGCGTCGAGTGGCGGGGACGTCGTCGACCAGCCTTGGCCACCTTGGCCCGGCGCGTCTCGCTCTTGATGAACGTCTCCGTCGACGATCTCACCAGCAAGCAGCGCCACCAAGAGTTGGTGATGGCGCGCCGCCTCTTCGCCACCAGCGCGGTGCGCAACGCGGATCGCAGCGTCACCGAGGTTGCTGGCTTTCTGGGTCGAGACAAGGCCCAGGTCAGTCGCCTGGTGCAGCAAGGCATGTCGCAGGTGAAGCACGAGGCCTTCGCCTCGCTGCTTGAAGCCCTCAAGGGCCGAGCACCCAGAGAGACCGCCACCGAAGAATGAGCCAGGCAGCAGAGAGTTCATCGCCGCCAGGCGATGAACCTGTAGACAATTTCGTTGACGCCGCCAGTGCGCTAATGCCGGCCCATGAGAATCTTGATCCTGGGAGCTTCTGGTGGCGTCGGCAAACATCTCCTACCCCTGGCAGCGGCCAAAGGTCACACGGTCACCGCGCTGACGCGGGCCGCGATGCCCCTCCCCGAGGGAGCCCGTGGCATCGTCGACGACGTCTTGCGTGAGGGCTGTTTCGATCAGCACGTCGGCGGGCACGACGTCGTCCTGTCTTGCCTCGGCCTTAAGCGCAGCAACCCCGCCAACCCTTGGAGCAAGCTGGTCTCGCCGACGGATTTTAGTTCGCGCACGGCGCGCGCCCTGGTGGCGGCGATGCAGAAGCACAAGGTCCCACGCGTGATCGCGGTGAGCGCCGCCGGCGTCGCCGAGAGCGCGCCGCGCATGAACCTGCTCATGAAGTTCTTCGTGGCGACGTCGAAGGTCGGCGACGGGTATCGAGATCTTGCTGTGATGGAACAGATCTATGCCGACAGCGGCCTCGAGTGGTGCTGCCCGCGCCCGATGCGGCTCACCGACGGACCACCGAGCAGCAACGTTCGCATCATCGATGGATTTCCGATGACCGCCGCCATCTCCCGCGTCGACGTCGCCGCCTACATGCTGGGCTTCGTGGAGGGACCGATCCCCCAGCGACTCCCCATGATCACGGCGACCTGACTCAGACGTCGAATTCGATGGTGAGGCCCTGGGCGGGCGACGTCGACGGCAACAGGCGCCGCAGGGCACCTTCGACTTCATCGGCGTTGTCGTCGTCGGTCATGCGCGCAACGTGAGCCCGAACCTTGGGCAGAAGATTTTCGAGGGCCTTTTCGTCGAGGCGCAGGGGGTCGACGCCGCGCCAGCCGCATTCCACCTTCAAGACGTTCCAGGGCGAGACCACAAAGCGCTCCAACACCTCGAAGACCTGGCCGGTGAAGGTGTTCATGCCGCTGGGTCTGCGTCCGCCGGTGGTCATCATTGTTGGTGGGCTCCCAGCCAAAAGAATAAGACCCGATCCGGCTGAAAGCGACCGGGCGACGAACCCGACCCAATCTGTGGCAGCGACTCCGGCACCTTGCCAAAGGCGAAAACGGTCGCGAAGCAACCCGCCTCAGCCGACGAAGGCGCGGACGGCCTCGATGAGCGGACTGCGCAATGCCACGCGGATCTCGTTTTTGACGTCGTCGTCGAAGCCCAGCAATGAGCGCGCAGCGCGACGGGCGACCTTGGTCTTGGCGGGTGCCAACAATGCTGCGCAACGCTCCGCCGTCGTCAACGTGCGCGTGTCTCGGGTGAGCGCCAGGGCTGCACGCTCGGCTCTTCGTGCGCTGCGCCCATCGACCCCCAGGCTCAAGGCCACAGCGAGCACGAAGGCGCGGCGGCAGCGAAAAACGACAGCGTCGTCGTGGGGGAGGGCCCTGAGCACGACGAACCAGCAACCGCCTCGGCCAACGGCCATGTCCTTGTAGGCCGCGAGACGTTCGGCCCGCGCTGCGAGAATCGGGGGCAGGGCTTCGGCGTCGACGACGGCGACCACGGCTGCCAGCACATCGAGATCGTGCAGATCGCCGAGCTCTTCTTGCATGTGCTTCAGCGGTTTGGCGACGACGTCGTGGATCGAGGGGAGCACGCTCTCGAGGGTGTAACGCAGTCGCTTCACGCCGATGCGGGTGGCGTGCAGGGATTCAGGAGAACGGTGCCGCATGGCGAAGACATGCAGCGCCCGGGCTTCGTCGAAGCGGGCGCGAGCCAGATGCAAGAGCAGCGGTCGCCGGGAGAGGGCTCGGCCGGCCAGGGGCGGCATGGTGCAGATGCGCTCTTCCCAGGCGACGACGTCGAAGGCGTGCACAGCTTCGCGGGCGGCCTGCGCCAGGGCGGGCAGGGGTGCATCGAGGTGGGCGCGCACGCCGGCATGGGAGGGGATGAGCTTGATGGCCCACTCGCTCATGACCTGGGCGTCACGCAGGGCCCCCAGACCGTCGAACAGCCCCTTGGCGTGGCGCGCCAGGTCCTTCCACAACGCGACGTTGGCGATGTCGACGGCGGCGAGGCCCTGGGCCAGCGAGCGACAGCGCCGCAAGGCAACCCGGAGATCGTGCACCACCTCGTCGTCGGCGGCGGCGAGGTCTGCGCTCAGCGCACGGGCGTGCAGGGCCTGCGCTTCGATCATCCAGTCGTGCAAGCTCATCGCGCCTTCGGCTAGCGCAAAGGGAAGAGATCAACGAGGGCCTTCGCCGACCGCCGGGCAGTTTTCTCGACGGGAGAGGGGCCCGATCGTTACCCTGGGCGACGAGCAAGTGAGGAAGTCGTGCCAGCCTTTGACGATCCGTCCCTCTTCATCAACCGAGAGCTGTCGATGCTCTCCTTCCAACGTCGGGTCCTCGAGGAGGCTCAGGACCCGTCGATCCCCCTGTACGAGAGGGTGAAATTTCTCGGCATCGTTGCCTCGAACCTCGACGAGTACTTCATGGTGCGCGTTGCCGGCGTGAAGCAGCAGTTCATCAGCTCCGTCGTCGAGAAATCGGCCGATGGCAAGACGCCCCAAGAGCAGTTGCTGCAGATCGCCGAGCACGCCCGGGTGCTCATCGCCGATCACGACAAGGTCTATGCCGAGCTCAACCGCGCCATGCGGGACAAGGCCGGCGTCTTCGTGCTTTCCCCCGGCGAGCTGAGCCCTGAGCAGCAGGTCGCCGCCAAGGAGTGGTTCGCCAACAACGCCTTTCCAGCGTTGACGCCGCTGGCGGTGGATCCCGGGCATCCCTTTCCCCACCTGCGCAACAAATCGCTGAATGTCTGCCTCTTCCTGCGTCGTCGGGGGGCCGCCCAGGAGAAGTCACGACGCGGTCGCGGCAAAGCCAAGAACGAGCCCACCGCCGACAACGTCTCCCTGGCCATCGTGCAGGTGCCGATGGTCATGTCGAGGCTGGTGAAGCTGCCGTCGTCGTCGGGTACCAGCGCGTGGATCCCCTTGGAAGAGCTCATTGCCACGCAGGCGGCCGAGCTCTTCCCGGGATTTCAGATCGCCGAAGCGGCCTTCTTTCGGGTCACGCGCAACTGGGACATCGCCATCGATGAAGAGGACAAAGACGACCTGCTGATGGCCGTGCAAGAGGAGCTTCGTCGTCGTGATCGCGGCACCGCCGTGCGTCTCGAGCTGAGCGCGACGGCGTCGATCGAGATGGAGCGCACCCTTTGCAAGGCCCTGCGTGTGGAGCCCTACGAGGGCTATCGCGTGCAGGCGCCGCTGCAGATCCAGGACTTCATGTCCATCGGTGAGCACGATCCGCGGCCAGAGCTCCACCTCGAGCCGGTGGCCCAGACGCAAGCGCCAGCATTTCGCGATCAGGACAGCATCCTCGCCGTCGTGCGGGAGCGCGACGTGCTCTTGCACCATCCCTACGAGAGCTTCGATCCCGTGGTGCGCTTCGTCGAAGAAGCCGCCGACGACCCCAACGTGCTGGCCATCAAGATGACCATGTACCGCACGTCGTGGAACTCCCCCTTCGTGCGCGCTCTTTCGCGGGCCGCCGAAAACGGCAAACAGGTCGCTGTGCTCGTCGAGATCAAGGCGCGCTTCGACGAAGCCAACAACATCGCCTGGGCCCGCAGGCTCGAGGAAGCCGGCGTCCACGTCGTCTACGGCCTGATTGGTTTGAAGACCCACTGCAAGGTCGCCCTGGTCGTCAGGCGCGAGGGCAACGCCATTCGTCGCTATATGCATCTGGGTACTGGGAACTACAACCCATCAACGGCAAAGATATATACCGACCTCAGCTACTTCACGGCGCGCCCAGACATCGCCGACGACGTCAGCGCTCTGTTCAACATGCTGACGGGGCTCACCGATGCTCCCAAGTGGAAGAAGCTCGCTGTCGCACCATTGACGCTCTTGGATCGCTTGATTTTCTTGATCAACCGCGAGACGGACAAGGCGAAGAAGGGCGAGCCCGCGCGCATCATCGGCAAGATGAACGCCCTGGTGGATCCCTCGATCATCCAGGCTCTCTACACGGCGTCGTCGGCGGGCGTGGACATCGATCTCATCGTGCGGGGCATGTGCGCGCTGCGTCCGGGGGTGGTGGGCGTCAGCGACAAGATTCGAGTGACGTCGATCGTCGACCGCTTCTTGGAGCACCACCGCATCTTCGTCTTCGGGCAGGGTCTGCAGACCGAGGTGTACCTGGCGTCGTCGGACTGGATGACGCGCAACTTCCTCCGGCGCATTGAGACCATGTTCCCCATCGAAGATCCGGCGGGAAAGGCACGCATCCTCGAGGAGATCATCGGCCTCCACCTCGCTGACAACGTCAAAGCCCGGCGCTTGCAAGTCGACGGCACCTGGTTGCGGGTTACAGCTCCCGAGGGTGTGCCTTCGATCCGCAGCCAGACCGCGCTCCTACACCTGGCCCAGATGTCGACGTCGAACTCCGACGCCAAGGTGAAATGGGGCGAGACCCAGGCCCGTTTGACATTGACGCCGCGGGCCGCGCTCTAGCGAGCAGCGCGCCGGGCCCACCCCGTCGCGTCCGGGCGGCTGAAATCACTCATTGACGAGGCGGGCGGCGACGTCAGACCCTCGCCCCATGAAGCGCATTTTCTGCCTCACAGTCATCGCAGTCCTATCGTCGACGACCGCGCGCAGCGAAGGGGAAGTGGTCGTCAAGCTCGCCACCGTCGCCCCCGACGGCAGTCCCTGGGCCATCAAGCTGCAAGAATTCAAGGCCAAGGCCGAAGCCGCCGCACCTGGCCAGCTCAGGGTCAAGCTCTTCGTCGGCGGCGCCCTCGGTGATGAAAACGAGACGGTGTTGGCCACCAAGCGCGGCCAGATCCAGGCGGTCGGCGCCTCGACCGGCGCCCTCGCTTCGCAGATCCCCGAGCTGAACGTGCTCGAGCTGCCTTATCTTTTCAGGTCCTTCGACGAGGTTGATCACATCGCAGCGAACGTCATTAAGGCTGACGTTCAAAAGTACAGTGCGGATCGCGGTCTCGAATTCGGCTTCTGGAGCGAGAACGGCTTTCGTGGCTTCGGTGGCCGCTTCCAGGTAAAGACGCCCGCCGACCTCAAGGGCCGCAAGATGCGCTCGCAGGAGAACCCGATCCACCTCGCCATGTGGCGTGACCTGGGTGCGTCGCCGGTGCCCATTCCCACCACCGAAGCCCTGACCTCGCTGCAGACCGGCGTCGTAGACGGCTACGATCAGGCCGCCCTCTATCTCTTTGCTGCATCGTGGAATACCGCGTCGAAATACTACACGGTGAGTAACCACATCTACCAGGGTGCTGCCATTGTCTACAACAAGGCCGCATGGGACAGCTGGCCCGCCCCCGTCAAGAAGGCGCTCACCGATTCCGCCGCCGCCATCGAAAGCGACCTCAAGAAACAGGTGCGCGCGATGACCCCCATCCTCCTCGACAACCTCCAAACCGGCGGCGTCGAGGTCTACACGCTCACCGACGCCGAGAAGGCCGCGTTTTCGACCATCGCCGTCAAGACGCGCGCCGACTATCTGAAGACCGCCAGCAAGGGCGAAAAGGACTTGGCGAAAAAAATCGAGGCGGGCCTGGCCGCCTACCGCAAGACCAAATGACCACTCCAGCGACGCCGACGCCGAGCGCTTCGCCGGCACCCACTCCGATGGCTCGTCTTTCTGCTGCCGCAGTGCGGGTGGAGAAAGGCATCGTGGCCGCGGGCATGGGCATCATGGGCGTGGCCGTCTTCTTCGACGTCATCCACCGCATTGCTTCGCGCGATCGGGGTCTGCTCATGCGTCTCTTCGGCGAAGACGCGACGTGGGCCAATCCCGCGGGCACCGTGCTTGGGTGTGTGGTGCTGGTGGGCGTCGTCTACGCGGCCTTGCGCACGCGTGGTGAACGGCCGAGCTTGCGCACGCGCATCCGCTCCCTCGTCGTCGCCGGCGCCATCTATGGCGGGCTGCGCCTGTTCGTCTTCCTGTTGCCCAACGGCTTGGTCTGGAGCCAAACCCTCGGATTGGTGCTCATGCTCTGGGTCGGCCTTCTGGGCGCCAGCCTCGCCGCCCACGAGCACCGCCACCTCGCCCTCGATCTGGGCAGCAAGCTGTGGCCAAAGAAGCACCTGCCCGCAGTCCAAGCCGTCGGCAACGTCGTCACGGCTCTCTTTTGCCTGGTCTTTGCCTTCCTGGCGGTCCGCAGCCTCTCAGACCACTTCAAGGACTTCACCGACACTGACGGGGCTGGAGGCACTTTCGTCGCGCTGCCAATCCCCAAGTGGGCCGCCTTCTCCGTCATCCCCGTCGCCTTCGTGATCATGGCCCTGCGCTTCTTGGCTCAAGCCCGCGATGGGCTGCTCCGCGGTGTGGTCGAAGACGACGATCCGCTCAAGCTCCTCGGCGTCACCCCTTCGGCATCCCACGATGGCGGAGCACCCGTCGCCGTCATCGCGCCCGAGCAGCAGCCATGAGCGTCGTCGTCGTCTTGGCCGTGGTGTTGCTGCTGATGTTGCTCGGCGCGCGCCTCTTCGTCGTCGTCGGCGTCGCAACCCTCTTGAGCTTCGTGCTCATCGTCGGCGAGGGCCTCGATCCCGGCAAGCTGGTGCGCATCGTCAACAAGATGGAGGGGTTGACGACGAAGAACGTCTTCCTTTCGATCCCGCTCTTCGTCGCTGCTGGCACGGTCATGACGCGCGGAGGAATGGCGGCCCGCCTCGTCGACGTCGTCCGCTGCATCGTCGGCCGCGTGCCCGGCGGACTGGCCATCGCCGCCGTTGTCTCGAGCATGTTCTTCGCGGCCATCAGCGGCAGCTCGCCCGTCACCCTCGTCGCGGTCGGCACCATCCTCTACCCCGCGCTGGTGCGCACACAGTACCCACGCGGCGAAGCCATGGGCCTGTTGATGACGGCGGGTTCGCTGGGCTGTCTCTTGCCGCCCTCGATCGCCATGCTCATCTACGCCATCTCGGTGTCGGGCAGCGGTGCGGTGGATCCCTCGGACCTCTTCATCGCCGGCGGCATCCCCGCGCTCGCCATCGCTGGCCTCTTGGCGATCTACGCCTTCTACATCGGGCTCAAACACCCGGAGTCGCAGGTCAAAGACAAGCTGCCCCCCGGCGAATTCGGGGCCACCTTGCGGCGCGCCGGCTTCGCCTTCGCCCTGCCTGTCGTCGTCGTCGGCGGCATCTACACCGGACAGTTCACGCCCACCGAAGCCGGGGCGGTGGCCTTGGGCTACTCGGTCATCGTCTGCACGCTCATCCACCGCGAGCTCGACCTGCACGGCCTCTACGACGCCGCCGTCGAAACCGCTGTGCTCGTTGGCAGCCTCATTCTGATCGTGGTGCTGGCCTTCGGCCTCAACGATTTCCTGGCCGAAATGGAGGCCGCCGATCGCATGGGCACGTGGCTGCGCTCCGCCGGTTTGTCGCCGTTAATGTTCTTCCTCGTCGTCAACGTCGCCCTGATCTTCATCGGTGCGCTGATGGACAGCGTTAGCGCCACCTTGGTCTTTGCGCCCCTGCTCGCGCCCATCGCCATCGACGTCTACGGCATCGACCCCATCCACTTCGGCGTCGTCTTCGTCGTCAACATGGAGATCGGCTACCTGATGCCGCCGGTCGCCACCAACCTCTTCGTCGGTGCGGCGATCTTTCGGCGGCCCTTCGGCGAGGTCGCCCGCGCGGTGTTGCCCACCCTGGCCATCGTGTGCGTTGCCCTCGGCGTGCTCATCGTGGTGCCGACCCTCTCGAAAGGCGTGCTGAACGCCCGCGACGGCGTCGCCATCTGGCAGCCCTTCCCCTGGCAAGGAAAGGCCGCTGCCGTCGTCGTCGACGTCCCTTCGGCGCCGGTAAACGCTGGTCCGAAGAAGGCCCTCACCATGGAAGAGATGATGAAGGCCGCCGATGCCACCAACAACGCCGTCGACGCTGGCGTGCTGGTGCCCAAGAAGCCGATGACCATGCAAGAGATGATGGAGGCGGCGAACAAGAGCTTGAGTGACGCCGGATCGCCCTGATCCTCCTGATCTAATCCCAGAGATCAGTTGAATCTGCATCTCGGGAGCGGAGCGACCACGGATGGGGAGGGCCCCGTCGGCGACTTGCTCGACGACGGGAGGGGGGCGCAGCCCCTGAAACACAATCCGTGGGTTCGGTTGAGTGCAAACTCAACTGAACTCAGGGATTAATCCCAGAGATCAGTTGAATCTGCATCTCGGGAGCGGAGCGACCACGGATGGGAGGGCCCCGTCGGCGACTTGCTCGACGACGGGAGGGGGCGCAGCCCCCTGAAACACAATCCGTGGGTTCGGTTGAGTGCAAACTCAACTGAACTCAGGGATTAGGATGGCCCCATGAAACTCCCCCTCTTGAGCCCCGAGCTGGTGTGGAAGCTCGACAACGTCCACACCCTCTTCGATCTCGATCGACTGGGAGGCCTGGCCCGGCTCGAGGGCAACCCCTTCCGCATCGAGATTCAGAAGTTCGGCCGAGCGACGGCGTTCACGTCGCCGGTGATCAACGACACCTACTACAACAAGCTCCTTGGCTTCGGCGCTCCGGACACCGAGATGCTGCCGCTGATCGCGAGCTACGTGATGGCGAAGGCGGCGCCGACCTTGCGCGTCGATCTGCTGCCCAACGAAATCGATGAAACCGTCGCCGACAGCCTGACGTCCTTCGGTCTGCGCCACGTCGATTTTCAAGCTGGGTTCTATGGGCTGCCCGAGATCGGTGACATCCCGCCGCCCCCAGGGGTCAGCATCCAGAACGTCGACTCCGACGCCGACCTCGACCTCTTCCTCGAGCTCTTTCACGGCGGGTGGGACATGGAAGCGGCGACGTTGCCGACCTTCCAGAAAACCATGCGCTATTGGAAGGACCTACCGGGCTGGCACCTCTACCTCGCGTGCCTCGACGGCGTCGCCCGCGGCATCGGCATCATGTTCATCACCGAGGAAGTCGCCTACATGGCCGTCGCCGCCACCCTCCCCGACTTTCGCGGGCGCGGCTGCGAAAAGATGCTCCTGCACCACGCCATCCGCCGCGCCAAGGAACTCGGTTGCGCGATCATCTTCGGCACCTGCGACGCGACCTCACCCACCGCCCGCAACTACGACCGGATGGGGCTCAAGCTCGCCTACCACAAGGCCATCTGGAAGCTGCGCGGCGGCGGCTCCTAGACCTCAGGCCTTCTGCAACAGCCGCGCTTCTTCGACGACGCGGCGCACGTCTTCGGGCCGCAACACCGAGCCTGGCGCCGAAGGCAAAAGGACGACATCGCGGCCGAACCACGACGCCGTCTTTTCACCCGCTGGGGTCTTTGACCGCTCCAGCGCGTTCAAGCGTTCGAGGATCGAGAGCAAGCCTTTACCCGAAGGCAGCGTGCGTTCGTCGGGGATGGCGAGGATCACCGTGCTCCGACCGGCCTGCTGCGCGGGCGAGATCGTCATCTGCAGCTCGTGGGCGCCAAAGAGGGGCGGCACGGCCCAGCGCGCAAAGGTGCCGAGCTCCGGCGGCAGCTTCGAGACGTCGAAGACCGGCAAAGCATAGCCCCCCTTGCCGTCGGCGATGGAGGCGCCCTTGATCAGGGCGTGCTCCTCGACGGTGGTGAGGGCCATACCGACCTGGAAAAAGAAATCGTGGCAGCCCCGTTCGACGGCGGCGGGATCCTTGAGCAGCGCATCGATGGCCTTGCCCACCGAGGTCGCGGCAGCTTCGGCGGCGTCAGAAGGCACGCGATCGCTGCCGCTCACGCCCGCGGACCTCAGGGCGTCGTCGTAGGCGAGGAAGATCGCGCTCTGCAGCTTGATGGCCGGCGAGAGGTCGGCGACGTCGTTCTTGCCGTTCAAATAGTTGCCGCCGAAGACGGCGAAGTCCTCGTGCAGGGTGGCCTCGCGGATGGTCGTCCGCAGATCGCCATCGAGCAGCACCCGCGCCTGGTTCTTGGCCATCCACACCGGCCAGCCCAGGCCATCGCCGACGTTGTCGGAGCTGATCTCCTTGAGATTCAGCTGCAACAGGCCAGCGGCGGCCTGCTCCTTCTGGGCCGTCGTCGACGACAACCCGTGCTGCTTGCTGGCCTTTTCGATCGCCAGCAGCGCCCCGGTGAAGGCCGGGTTTCGCTTCGCGCCGGCGACGTCGGCCTTCAGGGCGTCGTCAAAGCGATCGACCAACAAGCTGGTGGAATTGGTCCCGCGCCCTTTGCCCTTGCCGTGCACGGGGCCGTGGTGATCAAGGGTGATCTTCGACCAGCCGGGATCGGCGGTCTTTTCGAGCTCACCGAGGTTGGTGTCGAGGATCAAGAGCCCCGTCGGCGGTGGCTTGCCCGTCTTTGCCAGGGCCACGACGTCGTCCATGGGCCGGAACGCGGCGACGCCGATCTGCTGAAAAGAGGGGCGCAGCAGGCCCACGGTGCCGCCGACGGCGCGACCCTGGTGGGTGGCCGCAAACGACGACGTCGCTGTCTGCGTCTTGGGCTGGGGCTCGGTCTGGAAGCGATCGCCAAAGAGCTCGCGCGCCTGCCGATCGAAGGCGACGACAACGCCGAGCTTGACGGCGTCTTGGCGCAGGGTCTTGAGCTCGTCTTTCAGGGTCGCCGGCTGCTGCTCGGCGAGGCGGGTGAGGCGGGTGCTCAACAAGTGATCAGGGGCGAGCTTCATCCTGCTCAACATACGACGACGACGACCGCCTGGTCCAAAGGCCGAGCGCGCTTTTGCATCGGTCGTTGGGCGGCCCGGCGCTCAGGCCGGCTTCTCGGGATCGAAACGGGCTTGCACGGTGGGCCGCGTGGATTCCCCGTCGGCGGGGGGCACCGCCTCGGACCCAGTGACCCCGCGCACGCGGCGTGGCCGCTGGCTCTCGCCGAGGCCCAGAGGAGTCGGCGCGGCGACCGGCTTGGGCACAAAGACCCAGGCGGCGGTCTGCGGGATCCAATCGACCAGCAGCTCCCGGGCGCGGCCAGCGACGACGTCATCGCTGCTCTTGGCGGCCGCCTCCAATGCAGACTTCGCCAACGCCGTGTCGTGTCGACGCAAGGCTTCGAGACACAGCAGCGAGACGGTGCGCTCTGCGCGGGCCAGGGCGCTCACGAGCTTGTCGACCGCACCGGTCAAGCCGGGCTCGAGGTGGCGGGACAAGAAGCTCGCGCCGACGACGCGGACCTCTGGGTGCTCATCGTTCAGCCGCGACAGCACGTCGTCGATGACGGTGATCGGCGGCGGGTCGTTGGCGTCGTCGGGGCTGCTGTGAAAGAGGCGCTCCAACAAGACGATGGCGGCCTTGCGCGTGCTCGCCGTTGCCCCGAGCACATCGGCGCGCACGCGATGGCGCACCCGCACCCGCAGCGCTGGCGCGTCGATCTGGATGCGCGACAGGGCGATCAGAAGGGCCTCTTTGACGGCGCCACCAGGCTCAGGACGCCGGGACAAGGCCACGAGCAGCGGCGGCACCAGGTCGGCGTCTTCTTCGCGCACCCCTTCGGACAGAGCCACCGCCGCGCTCTCGGTAACGAAGGGATCGTCTTCGAGGATGGCGGCGACGACGGCCTTCATGCCCTTGCGATCGGCCAAGCGCCCCAAACACAGCAGCGACGCCGCCCGCACGAAGCGATCGGGATCGCGCGTGAGCGGCAGAATCGAGGCCGCCAACCCTTCTTCGACGCCGGTCAGACAATTGGCGAGGGCGCGCAGTGCAATGGGCCTCAGCTCCTGCTCCTCCGCCGTCGACGCTGGGTGGGTGGCCGCGATCAACAGCGGACCAGCGGCTTCGGGGGGCTGCAAGCGCGCCAACGCCGTCGCCGCGCCGATGCGGGCCCGCACCCGAGGTTGGTTGAGCTTGTCGATCAACCACGGCACCGCGGGCTTGCCGGCGCGCACGAGCTCGGCGACGGCGTTGTCCCGCACGGCCCGGCGGGTGTCGGAGAGATCGTCGAGCCACGGCTTGAGGGCGCCCCCTTCGCTCTCGGCCTGTTGCACCAGCGCTGCGAAGTCGGCGACAGACACGTCTGCGCCGCGGGCGACGTCGACGGCCGCTTGCTTTTCCTGCTCGGCGAGGCGCACGAGGACGGCACCGGCCTTCTCACGCACCCAGGGCTCCTTGTCCTGCGCGAGGGCAACGACGCGGGACTTGCTGCGTTGATCGCCCAACGACCCAAAGGCCTCAGCGGCGAAGGCCCGCGCGTAGGAGTCCGTCGAAGCCGCCAGCGTCTCGAGGGCGGCGCGGACGTCGTCGTCGAAGGCGTCGCGACCGTCGACCAATTCGGCGAGGGCGCGGGCCACGAAGGGCAGCTCGATGGCACTGGCGCGACCGGCTTCGACGAGGGCGCTGAGGGGGCGTACCGCGTCGCGGGCCTTGAGCGCACCCAACAAGAGCGCCGCCCGCGCGACGGGCGACACGCCACCCGGCGGAATGGGAGCGATGAGCAGGGACATCAGCGGCGCGACGGCTTCACCGCGAGCCGCCAGGAGGGCCGCTTCCCCCGCTTCCCGCTCTTGGGGGCTGGGGCTCATCAAGCGCGCCGCAGCCTCGGACAAATCACTCATGCCGGCTCCGTCAAAAGATGCCGTTCATCAAACGCAGTCCGGCGACGGCGAGGACGCAGCGCACCCAGGTCTCGAAGGCTCGAAGCTCTCACGGTCAAACCAATCACCGAACGCCGTCGTCGCCGCCCGGCCCCGCGGCGTGTACATCAAGACGGCCAGACGCGGCTGCGGCTCGAACCATCAGAACTTCAATTCATCGCCGCTAGGCGATGAACCTGTAGACAATTCACCGACACGCGAAGCGCTGTCGGTGAATTCTTCATTGTCCGGGGTGCCGGTGGCAAGCTTAGGGGCGGCGCCTCGCCTCCGTCGTTGCGCAGTGGGCAGGAGCAAGGTTGAACCAGCGGTTTGGCGCCAGTGCTTCCTGCTTTGAGCCGTTGGCACGGCTCAAAGTGGGTCTGAAGGTCGCTGCCGTCGTCGTCGCTGTGGGCGCTCTCGCCGCCGTCTGGCTCTTGACGCCCGTGCGATCGCTGGCGACCCCGGAAGAGCTGCAGAAGCTCATCGCCCCGGTCCTCCACAGCCCCCTGCTTCCCCTGTACACCTTGGCGGCCTTCGTCGTCGCTGGAGCGCTGCACCTCTCGGTTTGGTTGGTGATTTTCCAGACCTCGCTGGTCTTTCCCCCCGTTGCCGCCTTTCCGCTGTCCATGGCCGGAGCGCTCTTGTCGTCGGGTTTGTTCTTCGGCCTCGGGCGCCTGCTGGGCCAAGACGTCGTCACCCGCTTTGCCCCCGCGCGCGTGCAGCGAGCCGTCAGCGGCGCTGGGCTCGAGTCGATCATCGCGGTGCGCGTGCTGCCGATCTTGCCCTTCACAACGGTGAACCTCTGCTGCGGCGCCTTCGGGGTACGCCCGAGCGTCTTCATGGGCGGCACCGCCATCGGCATGGCCCCGGGCATCCTTGGGATCTCCGTCCTCGGCGAACGGCTGCTGGCGGTGCTCAAGGATCCAACGCCGACGTCGGTGGGGGTGCTCGTCGGCGTCGTCGGCCTGCTGGTTGGGGCGGCGACCTTGCTGCGACGTCGGGGCAACCGCCGCGCGGGCCCTACACCAGCCGGGCCTTCAGACCCTTCGCCACCGCCCGCCTGATCGAGGCGACGTCTTCGGTGTGCCAGGCGCGGGCGAGGCGGCGGGTGACGAAGCGGGCGAAGAGGGCGTTCAGCACGGACTCGAGCTCATCGAGGCACTGCATGCGCAACGCGAGGATGTCCTCGAGGGGCAGCTTGGGCCGGCGTTTCTGTTTCTGCACCGGCGCGAACAAGCCCGTCGGATCGAGCGCGGCCGCGTCTTGATCCTCGGGCTCGCTGAAGAGATCGGGCAGCTTGACCCCCGACAATCCGCCGTCGTTGGCGTTGAGGGTGAACGCGTAGACCCGGTGGCCGAGGCTCATCTCCAAAGAGAGGACGTCGACGTAGGCCCCGCGGCGGATCGCCTGCAGGATTTCGCCGTTGTCGTCGAGGCCGGCCCCCGAGAGCGTGACCCGCGCGCCGCCGGCGTCGATGGTCTTGAGCACCGCGCGCTTGCCGATGGCGAACTGCACTTCGGCGCTGCCGTCCTCCTCGGTGGGCAAGGTGTCTGACAAATCGAGGACCATCTCCTCTTCGAGCAAGGTGAAATAGAGCCAGGTCAAAAACTCGGGCCCCAAGAAGAGCTTGTCGGCGATCTTCTTCACCGCCGCCGGCGCAGGAGCCGATTTGTCTTGGTCGTCGGCCCGCATCAGCCCACCTTCCAGGGCAGGCTCTCATCAGCCGTTGCAGCGGGGGCAGCGTCGTCGTCGTCGGCCAGCTTCTCGCGCAGCTGTTCGTGCTCTTGCTGCACGGCATCGGGAAAGAGCCACCCCGGCGACAAACGATCGAGCACCCCAAGGGCGCGCGATCCCAAATCGAGGGCGAAGGCGCGGGCGGCATAGGATCCGACGTCGACGCGGACGTGGAACGTGCGTTCGAACAGACTGGCCACTCTCTCGGTCGCCACCGCGCCACGGCCAAAGACCCGAGCTTCCTTGCGCGCCGGATCCCAGATGACGTCGACGAGCTTGGTGCGCGGGATCGTGCGCTGCTTGATCTCGATGAGCACCGCCTGCTCGACGGCCTTGATGAAGGCCCTGCCGATCTCTTCGGGATCCTTCTTCTGCTCGGCGATGATCTTCTCCAGCCTCTTGGTGGTTTCGCGCTTCAACAAGGGCCGCGGGATGGACCACTTGTCCTCGCGGTAGGTCACAGCGATCAAATCGCCGAACAAGAAGAGATCGCGCGTCATCTTGCGTTCGTCGTCGAAGGGAGCTTCGGTCGGCACCCAGCCCGCGGAGTCAGCGCCGTCTTGGTGGGCCAACAAGGGCACGAAGCGCCGGCTCTGGATGGACTTCTCGTAGGCTGACCCGGGGTTGTCGGCGAGGTCGCCGTCGACGAGGAAGCGCAAGTAGGAGAGCGATCCGTTCAGCGCTCCCATCAGGCCCCACCATCGGCACCCGGAGCCGCCGCCGGCAGCTCCCTGGCCCCAGCAGGCATGCTCGCCCGCCGCGGCGACGTCGACACCGGCTTTTTGATGTCGGCGGGCAGAATGGGGACCTTGCCCTTTTTTGCCAGGCTGACGACGTCGCGTTGGGCCTGCAGTGCCGCCGCCAGGCCCAGGATCGGGATGGCCTCGGGACAAGCCAGCTCACAGGCCCGGCACTCAGTGCAGGTCGGGCTGCAGAGCAGTGCCAGCGCATCGCCGACGTCGTCGAGATAGGGGGCCGCTCGCGCGCCGCCGACGACGAAGCCCATGGGTCCCAGGAAGTCCGCCTTCGCCCCATGGTCGGTGTGCAGGATGGGGCAAGCAGCGTCGCAGAGGCCGCACACCGTGCAGCGACCCGGCTGGTGGGCCAGGGCGCGAAAGGCAGGGGTGGCCGGCGGCAAGCCTTCGACGACGTAGTTTTCCTGAAAGCGCACCAAGCCAAAGCGCGGGGCCCACGGCCACAACGCCCGTACGTAGTGAACGACGACTTTCCAAGCGAGGTTGAGCTGCGCATGCAGCCATTTGCTGTCCAGAGCCACGGGCCTCCGCTAGCCCGTTGCCAAGCGCGCGCAAGGGCGTCCCTGCACGTCGGCGCGACGGAACACTGTGGACCCCTGACAGCCGTGTCGTGGTCTCGCGGCTGGGCGGCGGTTGCGGGGGCGGCCCAGCGCAAGGGGTGCCACGGCACGCGGAATGAACAAGTGCGCACGCACGGCGTTGCGCCGGGTCGGTGGTTCATGACAGGGTCCGCCGCGCTTCGCCCGTCTGACGCGGGCGCATTCAAAGGAGTCTCCCGTGAAGGTTTCCACCAAGTTTCTTCTGACGGTCGCCGCTTCGGCCCTCAGCATCCCCCTCATGGCCGCTGACTGCCTTGCGTCCGACGGCCTCGCCGAAGGCGAAGGCGAAGGCGAAGGCGAAGAAGGCGAAGGCGAAGGCGATGGCGGCGAAGGCGAAGGCGAAGGCGAAGGCGAAGGCGAAGTCTGTGATACCAGCGCGTTCGCCGACGAGGCAGGCGACGGCGACATCGCGATCGATGCCGAATTCGACGTCCTCACGGACTCCGGCGGAACGGGCGAGACCTGCGACACGGCCATCTTCGGCGACCGCACCAACGAGATCGACATTGTGATCGTCACCCAAGACGGAAGCTGGGGCGCCGGGAACGATGAGATCGGCAACAGCGATGTGAAAGTCTCCCTCGCCGGCGCAGCGCCCAGCGATTGTTCGAACTCCCCCTCGGTCGCCGAGTCGGGTGGCTTTTTCGTTATCCTCTGCCCGATCTGCACCAGTGGCACGGAAGTGGGTGAGGCTGCCGTGCAGGTGAGCGACGCGGACAACAGTGTCTCCAACGCCGCTTGCGTCGCGACGCCCGAGTAGCCTGATTTTCACCTGTTCATGGAAGGGGCCCGCTTCGGCGGGCCCTTTCTTTTGGGCGGTTTTTCTTTGGCGTGGGAGTCCCTAGGACTGGGCCATGTCCCGGTGGCGCCGTCGACGTCGTGAAACGCAAGGCGCTCCCCTGCGGCCGGCCATGGCGGCGCTCCTGGTGTTCTTGACGGTGTTGAGCTCGACGCTCCTCGTTGCCACGGCGCGGCCCTTTTTCGCCGCCGCCTACCCCGAGCACGAAGGCGGCCTCTTTCTGTTCATGAGCGTGAACCTGATCGGGGCCGTCGTCGGCGGGCCGCTCTTGGCCTTCGTCGGCGACGCCACCGGCCGAAGGAGCCTGGTGCTGATGCTGGCTGCCGTCGTCGACGGAGCCCTGCTTTTTCTCTGCTCTTTGGGCCTGCCTTTGCCGCTCATGCTCGGCCTGCGCGCCTTGCAGGGCGGGGCCAACGCCGGCTCGTGCTCGGTGTTGATGGGCCTGACCTCGGAGCGCGGGCTTGGAATCGCTGGCGGGGCCACCGTCGCCGCCGTCGCCGCCGGGGCGCCCCTGGGAACCCTCTTGCTCGGCGCCGATGCCGCCTGGCCCCTGCAGGTAGGAGCCATGCTGCCCCTCGTCGTCGCCGTCGCCGTCGCTGCCCTGCAGCCGGGGGCGGAGAAAAAGCGCGGATCCTTCGTCGGCAGCCTGCGCCTGGTGTTGTTGCCGGGGGCCTTCGTCTTTGCCCAGCGCGCCGCTGTCGGGCTCTTCATCGTTCCTTTTGCCCTGCTCTGCCACACGCGCGGGCTCGGCGACGACGTCACCGGCCGCCTCTTTGCCGCCTTTCTCGTCCCCTTTGCCGTGGTCACTGTGCTGGTCCCCAAGACGGCCCTGCCAGCGGCCACCGCCACCATCGCCGGCGTCGTCTGCTGCGCCGGCTCCCTGGTCGCTGTCGGCCGCGTCGAGGGTGTGGCCTTGGCGTCGCTGGTGCTTCTGGCGGGGGGCAGCGGTGCCGCCCTGGTCTACGCCCCGGCCTTGGGCCTCGCCGGCCAAGTGGGGAAGCCCGGCGAACTCGCGGCCGTCCTGCGGGCTCTCAATGCCCTGGGCGCCTGGGGGATGTTGGCGGGCTCCGGCGGGGCTTTTGCCATCGCTCGCGGGTTGGCGGCGCTCGGAGCCAGCCGCGAGGCCTCGTTGATCGGGGCCTTCGACGTCGCTGCCCTGCTCCTGGTGGTCGCGCTGGTGGTGTTCATCGTGCCCCTGGCCGGGCTCGCCGTCCGCCTGCAGGAGGAGGGCGACGACGACGATCGACCGACCTGACGGACTTTTGCCATCGACGACGCCATGCTACCCGCAGCTCCATGATGCGGTTCTCTCTGGCGTTTGTCGTCGTGCCCGCTCTGATCCTAGCGGCTTGTCCCGTGCTTTTGGTCACCGAGGGCGAGGGCGAAGGCGAAGAGGGCGAAGGCGAGGAGGGCGAAGGTGAGGGTGAAGAAGGGGAAGGTGAGGGGGAAGGTGAGGGTGAAGGCGAGGGCGAAGGAGACCCCTGCCCCCTCATCGATCTCTGCGCCGGAACGCCGGTAACGGGCACCGTGAACTTCGATGGCGACGTCGTCACCGTTGACGCTCTCGCCATCACGGTCGGCACCACCACCCGCGCGCAAGTCAGCGCGGCCTTGGGCGCCGGCGTCGACGACGACAACGCTTTTCGGGTCCTCTACTGCGCCGCCGGCGTGCTGGTGCAGTTCGTCGACGCCGACGGCACCCTCTCGACCACACCGGCGGCGGCCAACGGCGATCGCGTCGCCCGCGTGATCACGCTGGCTGGATCGACCGCGACGTCGAGCGACGGATCCGCCATCGGTGCACCGGCACCAGCGGGCGCGGCGACGGCGAGCGCAGCGGTGGGCGGAGGTGAGATCCGCTTCTTTGGGGCGGCGGGCCGACAGCTGCTGATCGACGACGCTGGCGACGTCGTGCAGATCGGAGCGTTCCGGCCGCAGACGAGCGACATCTGGACCCTGCCCCTCACCCTCGCTGCCGACGAGCAGTCCCTGTCGACGCTGGATCGCGACGACACCTTTGCCACCGCCTCAGCGTTGCTCGGCACCAATTTCGACGCCGAGGGCGTGGTGGCGGTCAACGGCGTCGGCGACGTCTTCGTGCGCATCTGGGCGGCGGCCGGCGTTCGGGTGGTCGGGCTCTGTGGCGAGAGCTGCGGCGACGCCACCGGCATCACTTCCATCGTGGTGTCGCCCCCCTTCGTCGGAAAGGACGGCGCTTTGGGCATCGGCTCCACCCGCGCCGAAATGGAGGTGAACACCGGCACCGGCAGCGCCGACGGCGACGTCATCGTCTACGGCAGCGAGGATCTTTTCGGCTTTGGCGAACCGGCGCTCGGTGTGGTCTACGCCCAAGACGCGCAGTGCACCGAGCGCGCAGTCGCTTTCATCTTCAACTACGTCGGGTCCAATTGACCTGCGCATCTCGCTTCGCCCAGAAGCGCGCTCCTCGACGTCTACGTCTCCGCATCCTGCCTCGCAGCCAAAGATGATTGACCTCTTTGCCCAACTGTCGATGTTGCTGGCCACGGCGCTGTGCGTCGGCTGGGGCCTCGTGCTCTTGCGGGTGTGGAAGACCACGGCCGCGTTTCGACGCCTGCCCAGCACCTCCGCTGGGGCCGTGCCCCCCAAGGTCTCCGTCGTCGTCGCCGCCCGCAACGAGGCCGCCGGCATCGAGCCCGCGCTGCGTTCGCTGCTGGCCCAGGAGAGCATCGATCTGGAGCTCATCGTCATCGACGACGACAGCGCTGACGACAGCCTCGCCATCATCCAGCGCGTCGAGCAGGACGCCGCCGGCCGCATGCTCGTCATCGCGCAGAAGAAGCTCCCGCCGGGTTGGGTGGCGAAGAATTATGCGCTCGAGCTCGGGCAGGGGCGGGCACGCGGAGACTGGCTCTTGTTCACCGACGCCGACGTCCTGCACGGGCCCCGGGCTGTGGCCAACGCCGTCGCCGTCATGGAGCGCGAGCGCCTCGACCACCTCGCGGTCTTTCCCCGGCTCGAAGCGGGCTCCCTCGTCGAAGCCCTGGTGCTGCCCCTCTTCGTGCTCCTGTACCAGCTGCGCTTCGTCGACCCGCGGGCCTCCGATCCCGAATCGCCCCACGGCACCGGCATTGGCGCCTTCAACCTGGTGCGCGCCGACGCCTACCGGCTGCGGGGCACCCACGCACGCATCCGCGGCAGTGTCCTCGACGACAACGCCCTGGGCCTCATGATGCGCGACGAAGGCGGGCGCGGATCGGTCATGCGGGCCTTTGGCCAAGTGCGACTGCGGCCCTACCGCTCCATGAAGGAACTCTACTTCGGCGTGCGCAAGAGCGTCCTCGCCCAGTTCGGCAATTCGGCGTCGGTGGCGGTGGCGGCGGCGGCGACCCTCGTCGTCGCCGCGACGGCACCTCCCGTTCTCGTCGTCGCAGGCCTGCCGTTGTGGCTCACGGGCCACGCGCCGTGGGTCGTGGCCCCCGCCGCGCTCGCCGTGCTTTTCCCCCTCATTTGCCTGCTGAAAGCGCGATCACTGTTGCGCTTCGAGCCCTTGGCCGCCCTGCTCTTTCCGGTCGGGGCTTTGGTCATCGCCACCAGCGCGTTGCATGCTGCGGTGGTCTTTGGCGTCAAAGGAACCGTCGAATGGCGCGGTCGCACCTATACGAAGAAAGACTTCGAACACAGCTGAACCAGAGCAAAGCTCAAGGATCCGGCGGCGTCTGCTGCAGCGATGCCCGCGTCGTCCAATGCTCGAGAAAAGCCTGCAATCGGGGCGTCGTCGCCAGATCGAAGGTCTTGCGAAAACGCATCCAGTCGAGGGCGGTGACCAAGGCCAGCTCCGGTCGCCCGAAGCCGCCGTCTGCGGCATTTTTCGTGGTCAAATATTGACCCGATAGATTGTCGTTCAAATACTGAAAGACATTGTGAGCCCTGGCCTGCTCTTTTCTCAGGTAGGCAACCTGCAGATCCGCGCCGTCGCGCTTCAAGTAAAAGAGCCTGATCAAAGACAGCAAGCCTTCGTCGACGAGATTGACGGCGTTTTCTTCGTCGACGCGCCCCCGCACATCGATCGCGGGCGCGCGCAAGGGAGCCGCCCCCCCACGATCTGCATGGCACAGCTCGTCGATGATCACGCGCGAATCAAAGACGACGCGGCCGTCGTCGAAGCGGACCACGGGCACCTTGGCGATGGGTGAGAGGGCAGCGAGCTGCTCCTGGCCGGCGGCGGCGAGGACGTCGACGAGGGCGAAGGGCAGGCCCTTCTCGAGACAGACCACGCGGACGCGACGCACGAAGGGCGATGTGATGGTGCCGAAGAGGGTGATCATCCGTCGACCTTGGGAAGAATGCGCATCACCTCCGAAGGAATGGTCAGGCCTTCGCCCAAGACGAAGCCGGCGTAGCGGGCAAGGTTGACGTAGCTCCCTTCCTTGGTGGCCATGGCGCGGATGTCGTGGGCGGCCGCGCCGCGCGCAATGGCGTCCTTCACCCCCGGCGTCACGACCAAGAGCTCGTAGATGCCCGCGCGACCCTTGAAGCCTTCGCCGCGACAAACGCCGCAGCCCGTGCCCTTGAAGTACTTGGTGTGTGCAGTGGCGCTGATGCCGGCACGCATGAGGTTCTGACCGACAACCTCGCCAAAATCGGTTTCGACGCGGCAAGCGATGCAATTGCGCCGCACGAGGCGCTGGTTGATGACTCCTCGCAATGAGTCGGCAATGAGGTAGTTATCGAGCCCCATTGCACGCATTCGCTCAATTGCAGATATGGCGTCGTTTGTGTGAAATGAAGAAATCACAAGATGTCCAGTGAGCGCTGCACTGCAGGCCAACTTGGCGGTAGCGGCATCTCGGGTTTCACCAACCAAGATTACATTGGGATCCTGCCGCATGAAGGTGCGCATGACGTCGGGAAAACCCAGCCCGATGGCTTCGTTTACCTGTACCTGGGTAATGCCCTCCATCGTGTATTCAATCGGATCTTCGATGGTAACAATGGAAACCTCAGGAGAGCGTCGCTCCACCAGAGAGGCGTACAGTGTAGTTGATTTCCCAGATCCTGTAGGGCCGGTAACAAGCACCAATCCATTTGGGTGATAAAAGAGATCTCTTACGGCGACGAAGACCTTGTCAGCGAGAATCAGCGAAGCCAGATCCGCCTGCAACGACGAGGGATCGAGGATGCGCATCACGAGCTTTTCGCCGTACTTCGTGTTCACAGTGGCGACGCGCAGGTCGTAGCTCTTGTCGTGGATCTTCAGACTGATGCGCCCGTCCTGCGGCAGACGCCGTTCGCCGATGTCGATGCCGGCGAGCACCTTCAAGCGCGACACGAATGCGGGGTGCGCGTTGATCGGGATGTGCCCGGCCCTCACCATGAGCCGTCCATCGACGCGGTAGCGCACGGCCAAAGTGCTGCGCTCGGGCTCGAGGTGAATGTCGGACGCGCCCCGGTCGATGCCCTCGAAGAGCACTTGGTCGAGCAGCTCTCCGACGTCGGCGGCCTGCTCGATCTGCTTGATCTTGTCGTCGTCGGTCTCGAGGTAGCTGATGGAGCCCCGGGCCAGAGCGGCGTAGTTCACCGTCTCTGATTCCATCTGCCGAACGCGCGCAGCGAGGTCCTGGGCCGACATGAAGCGGGTGAAGTCTTCTTCGGCGACCGCCATGACCTTGAGGTCCATGCCACGCAGCAGGCCCAGGATTTCGTCGAGCCCGACCCGATTCTGCGGATCGACACAGGCCACGGTCAGCACCCCGGCCGCCGTCTGCACGGGCACCATCTTGTGACGCAGACAGAGAACCAGCGGCACCGCATCAACGAGCTCCGGGGTCATCGACGCACCTTGGAGGGTGCCGAAGACGACCTTTTGCGTGCGGTTCACTTGATCCAGGCGCCGGGCCAGGGTCGCGGCCACGTTGTTGCCGGCCTGGGGCCCAGCGTGAGCGATGCGGAAGAAGAGCTCGCGGTGCAGCACCCACAGCGTCGTCTGCTCCAACGCCCGTGCGCTGGCCTTGCGTCCCTCACCGGTCACCAACGCCATTTCCCCGAAGGCCTCGCCCTTGCCCAGCGACGAGACGTCGACGTCGACGCCCATGGCATGATGTGTCACATAGATCGAGACATACCCCTCTTCAATGAGATACATTGCATCGCCGGGATCCCCTTCGACAAAGATCACCTCGCCCGGAGCGCACACGCGCTTTTTCATCCCGGCAGCAAGATCGGCCCTGACTTGGGCAGTCAGCGGGCGAAACAGCGAGAGGTTGTCCAATGGCGTCGCCGTCGCTTCGGCGCCAGGGCTGGCCGGGCGGCGGGGAAGGACCGGAGGCGGCGCTTTGGTTCGGTCGCTCATCGCTGCTTTCTCGGGGGCGGTGGGCTGATGCATCGCCAGCCTGGGAGTTTTCCACTAAAGAACAAATAGCAATGCTTCATCAATTTACAGCAGCAACCTTATCCCCGATCTCGCTGAACTTCGTTCACCGAGGTCGGAGATGTTCTTCCTGGAGGGTCTGATGCAGACCCTCCCCACGCCGGCGAAGCCGGACGGTGGGGCCCCACCCAACTCCGCTTCGCGCGCGCTCCCCGCGCCTGAGCGAACTTCAACTGGACTTGGGATTACTCATCCCCGATCTCGTTGAACTTCGTTCACCGAGGTCGGGGATGTTCTTCCTGGAGGGTCTGCTGCAGACCCTCCCCCACGCCGGCGGAGCCGGACGGTGGGGCCCCCACCCAACTCCGCTTTGCGCGCGCTCCCCGCGCCTGAGCGAACTTCAACTGGACTTGGGATCACCATGTTGATCCAACCTTACACATGATCGACGCATGCTCCATCGGGACCCGCATCACCACACGTTCGCTCAGTGCTGCGACGACGACGCTGCCACGCCGAATCGTCGAGGTGAACTTTGTGGCCCGGCCCGAGGTGGGTGGGTTCTTCGCCGCTCCGGCGCCTCAGGGTGCGAGCAGGCGGGCTTGTCGGCGGGCAGCGCGCGAGCCCTCAAGGTCGCCTGACTGGCGACGAAGGAAGGCCACGGTTCCCCAGCACTCGCCGCAGCGCGGATCCTTGTCGACGGCATCCTCGGCGAAGGCGCGCGCTTTTTCGGAGTCGCCGGCCTTCGCCGCGCGCTGGGCCGCTCGCAGGAGCACGCCTGCCCGCCGGTGGGCGGCTTCGTCTCTGGGCGGCCCGGTGTTTGGCTTCACCGCAACCGGATCCCCAGGCACAGCGTCGTCGTCTTCGGGTGCAAGCGCTGCCGTGCGTTGCAGCACGGGCTCGGGGGCGCTGGCGATGGGCGGCGGCGCTGCTGCGGCAATTATCGTTTCGACAGGGGCAGGAGGCGGAACCTCGGCCAACGGCACCGGCGCCGGCGTGGGCAAAAGGGACCGGGGCGACGGGCCCGTCCTGAGCGCCGTGAGCTGGGGGGCGGCGACGAGGACAAAGAGGCCCAACAGCGCCACCAGAAGGAGCCACGGGGCGCGGCCTGCGCCTCGGCTCTTGTCGCCGGCCACCTCTTCAGCGGGTCGGGCCCACGACGGAGGAATGGAGGCAGGGGGCGGCCATGCTGTCGACGACGGCCCCCGGGTCGCCGCTGTCTCGACCGGGCTCACGGGCTGGCAGCCTGATCGTGGGCGCGTTCGGGGAGGATGCCCCGGCGCGCCAACGCCTCTTTGACGTCGCTGGCATCGATGGCGGAGCTCTCGAGGCCCAGGTACTCGCGGTAGGCGGTGGCGGCTTCATCCCAGTGCTGTTGCTTGGCGAGCGCAGCACCTTTGGCGCGGTGGGCGAGCGCGAAGGTGCGATCGATGTTGATGGCGCCCTTGTACTTGCCGAGGGCGTCGTCGAAGCGGCCGTCGTTGTAAAACCGGTTGCCTTCCGCAAGCTGCAGCTCGGCCCGTCCGCGCGCGTCGTTGCGTTTCACTGATGTCGGCGCCGTCAGCGCTCCCGCCGCCGCACCCCCAAAGAGACCGACGACGACAGCGATGCCGAGGGCGAGGGCGGGCAGGCCGCCGAGGATCGAAGGTTTCTCGTGCACGACGCGGCGGGGCGTCTTTGGCACGATGGTGGTGGCCTCGACGGGCTTGGCAGCGGATCGAGGGAGTTGCAGCAGCGGGAGGGTGTGCTCCCCCGATGGCGGCGCTGGGTCCTCGCTGGGTCCCTGGGCCTTGATGGGGCCGCTGGCCACACGCAGGGGCAAAAAGGCGGCCTGCCGGGCCTCGAGGGACAAGACGATGCCGCGCGATCGCTCCCGCGGGCGCTGGGCGGCGGTCCGGGGCGGCGGACGCTGGGCGGGACGAGCGGGGGGGCGCTGGGGCGGGGCGCGGGTCGCGCCAGATTTCGCCGGAGCCTGCGCCGTCGGCTCACCGCGCAGGAAACGCCGATCGTCCTCGGAGAGGCCGTCTTTGCCGCGGCGGTTCCCCGTGGGTTTGGCGGCCATGATGTCGAAGGCAGCCTCGAGGCCCCCGAAGGCGTCGTCGCTCAGGGAGTCACCCAAGCTCGGCAACCCGGCCGGTTGTTCGACCGCGGGCCCGCGCGGAGGAGGGCGAGCGGTTTTCGCCGGCGCCGGCTTCAGCGGCGAGGAGGCGGAGCCGGGCGAGGTCGGCAGAGAGAAATCCCCGAGGGCGTCGTCGAGGCCTAGGTCGATGCCGTCGTGGGGCACGCTCACGCGCGCGGGCCGATCGCTGAGCGGCGGTGGACCAGTGGGGTCCGCCTCACCCGGGCTCCCCATGAGGCCGGCAAAGACGCCGGCGCCCGCGGGTGCGAAAGGATCGGCGCGCTGCGGACCGGAAGGCTCAGCGGACTCCGCCGACGGATCCTGGGTCGATCCGAGGGCAGTGTTTCTGAGGTCGGTGGGGGCTTCGTGGCTGGAGGAGAGGGCCCGGGCCAGAGCATTGCTGTCGACGTTGGTGGCTTCGCCGATGGACATCGCGAGCGCGCCGCAGGAGGGGCATTCGACGAACGCATCGTCGTCGCCCTGTTCGTGGGGGAAAACGGTTTGGCAGCGGGGACACTCGAAGCGGGCGAGCACCGTTGCAACCTAGCAGAAGAGGCTGGGAGCGTTCGCAGCCGGCGTGATGGCGCTTTTTCTGGTCGACGCTGCTGTCGACTTGCGACGAACGCGCGGGGTGCGCTACCTCGACGGTTGACGTGCCCGCACGCGCCGGGCCGGACGTGCCAATGTTTGTCGAGGCAGGGTGCTCATGGTTCGCCGCACGTTTCTTTGGACTCACGTCGGGCCGTCGCCTTGCCCGCGCGACGCCGTGCGGAGTCTCTTGTGAAGCTCTTTGCCGCTGGCGTCACCAACGTCGGCATGAAGCGCGCGCACAACGAGGACAACCACATCCTCGTACCCGACCAGAACCTCTTCGTCGTCGCCGACGGCATGGGTGGTCACGCCTCTGGCGAGGTGGCCTCGGAAATCGCTGTCACCTCCGTCGCCGATTTCTTCAAGATGACGGCCGCCGACGAAGAACAAACGTGGCCCTACAAAGAGGAGAAGGGGCTCAAATACGAGGAGAACCGCCTCGTCGCCGGCATCAAGCTGGCCAACCGGCGCATCTTCGAGACAGCCCAGGCTGACGTTCGCAAGCGCGGCATGGGCACGACCATCGTCGGCATGCTCTTCACCGACAACGGCGCCTACGTCGGCCACTGCGGCGACTCCCGCGGCTACCGCTTCCGCGGCATGAAGCTCGAGCTGATCACCGAGGATCATTCACTCCTGAATGATTATCTGAAGAATCATCGACTTACTCCCGAAGAAATCGAAGCATTTCCTCACAAAAACGTAATTGTTCGCGCCCTGGGGATGAAAGACACGGTTCAGGTCGACGTCTCGCGGCTCGAGCCGCTGCCCAATGACCTCTACATCCTCTGCTCCGACGGCCTCTCAGGAATGATCAAGGACGACGAGATGCAGACCCTCGTCCAGGGCTGGCAGGGCGATCCGGCGCGCTGCGAAGATATCGACGGTCTGTGCAACAATTTGATCAATGTCGCCAACAAAAATGGCGGCACTGACAATGTGACCTGTGTGATTATTAAGGTCATCCCCTAAGGGATTCAAACCCTGTTGAATCGCCCTCAAGGCCCGACTTCGCCGACGGGAAGTGCGGATGGTTTGAGCCGTGGCACGGCTCAAAGGGCCTTCTGGTTTGCGCCGTTGGCAGCACAAAAGTGCTTCCTGTTTTGCGCCGTTGGCACGGCGCAAACCAGGAAGGTCCACCACGCTGTGGCTGCGCGACACCGAAGGAATTCTCTGCCTCCACCAGCTGGGCGGCGACAGGGCGACGTCGAACTCAATGGCCGGCCTGGTTGAAGGCTCAGAATTCACCGACAGCGCTTCGCGTGTCGGTGAATTGTCTACAGGTTCATCACCTGGCGGCGATGAATTCAGCCGCGCCTGAGCCTCGATGCCCTTCTCGGGTGATGACGCGCCGTCGACCGTCGTCGGCACTCGCGTTGACGGGGCCGGGGACATGGGTACAGTGCGCCGCGTTGGTCGCCACGACCTGCGATTTGTTTGCTCCTGAACCCGGATCCTGGATGTCTCGCGAAGACCAGATTGAAGTCGACGGCACCGTGAAAGAAGTCCTGCAGGGCGGCATGTTCCGCGTGCAACTCGAGAACGGCCACGAGGTGCTCGCCTACACTTCGGGAAAAATGCGCAAGTACACCATCCGCATCGTGCTCGGCGACAAGGTGAAGGTCGCACTCTCGCCCTACGACCTGACCAAGGGCCGTGTCATCTTCCGCGCCCGCTGATCCCCCGACGACGGGGAGGCAGGCCGCGGCCCCCGCGGGCGCTCTTGCCGCGCTGGTCGGCTCGGTCTTTTTCAAGCTGGCCACGGCTGCGGGACTTGCCGCCGGCGGCGCATCCCTTCTCGCGGTGTGCTCACGAAGCGCGGGAGGCTTCGCCGTCGACGGGCTCTTGCTCTTCGCTTTGTTGATCGTCGGCGTATGGCTGCCGCGCATGGCGTTCGCGGCGGGAACGCTGATGGGCATCCTCGGCGCCGTCGACGTCTTCTTCGCCCTCCGCCTGGGCGCACCGCTCACGCCCTCTCAGTTGGCCTGGACCTCCAGCGTCTCGCTCACCCAGGCGGGCTGGCCTGCCATCGCCACCGTCGTCGCGGTCGCCTTCGTCTTGCTCATCGCTGCCCGTCGCCGACCAGCCGAGCCCCATCTCATCGGCACCATCGCCGTCCTGTTGGTGCTGGTCGGCGCCCTGGGCTGGCTGATCGACGACGACGAACAGCGGCGCAACATGGGACTCGATGCGTCGCCCACCCTCTCACTGGTCCAACGCCCGAGCTCGCCGCCCCCGCCGGCAGAGACCATCGCCTTCGATGCGCACATCGCGGATCCCGATCCCGCGTGGTCCGCGGCCGTCGACGTCGCAGTCACCCGGGCCCCGAATCATGTGGTCGTGTTCCTGTCGGAGTCCACGGCCACACGCTTCGTCGACGCCCAGACCATGCCTCAACTCACCGCGCTGAAGAGCGAGCATTCGCTCACGTTCTCCGAGCACACGGCGCAGAGCCCCATCAGCATCAAGGCGATCTTCTCGCTGCTGTGCGGTCTGCACCCAGATCCAACGCCGGCGCTGGAGACGACGTCGCTGCCACGCATTGGCTGCGACTCATTGCCGGAGGTGTTGACGGCCAAGGGCTTCGACGCGGCCCTTTTTCACGGCGGCTACTTCGCCTTCACCGACAAGCTGGCCTTCCTCTCCGAGCGCGGTTTTCAGCGCTTGGTCGACGGCGAGAGCCTGCCGCAAAGGGAGGAGCAATGGCACAACGGCTGGGGCGTCGACGATCGCGCCGTGGTCGACGCTGCCTTGAGCTGGTTCGACGCCCGTCCAGATCCCGCCGCACCCTCGTTCCTCGTCGTCGTCCCCCTCATCCCACACCACGAGTACTTCCTCCCGCCAGACGCTCCTCGCCCCTTCGGCGACCGCAACCTCATGGACCGCTACAAAAACGGCCTCCACTTCGCCGACGACGTCTTCGGCCAATTGGTCAGCGGGTACCGCGCCCGCGGCGTCTTCGACGACACCCTCTTCGTCTTCGTCGGCGACCACGGCGAAGCCTTCGACGAGCACCCGCGCAACCGTCTGCACGGCTCGTTTTTGTACGAAGAAAACGTGCGGGCGCCCTTGGTCCTGATTTCGACGCGGCTCTTCCCAAGCGCCCAAACCTCCGCGCGGCCCTCCAGTCACGCCGACATCCTCCCGACGATCCTCGATTTGCTTGGCCTGCCGCCGCCGTTTCACAGCCAGGGTCAATCCCTGGTGTCGTCGTCCTACGTGCCACGCTTGGTGCCGCTGTTCACGGCGGTGCCGACGCTCAAAGTGGGCGTGCGGACACCGCATTTCAAGCTGGTGCACGACGAGCACAGCGCCTCGGACGAGCTCTACGACCTGCTCGCCGATCCCCACGAGCTGCAGAACCTCGCCCTCCAACGCCCCGATGTCGCCACCCAGCTGCGAACGCAGGCCCTCTCCTTTCTCGCCGATCAGCCACGCCGTCTGCGCGCACTGCCCCTCAAGGAAGAAGCCCCCTGGCTAAAGCGCGCCGCCGACGACGCCGGCCTCGAGCTCAGCGACGAGCGCGTGTTCAACATGGTGCGGCGCTGCGTTCCCCTCACGACGTCGACGACCACAGATACCGTGTTGCACTTTCCCCATCTCAACCCCCCGGCCCGCAGCGTCGGCGTCGGCGTCTTGGATCAGAGCCGAGCGGCCCACCACGGACCCATCACCATCGACATTGCCGAAACGCCGGCCCAGCCCGAAAGCGAGAGCACAACCATCGCCGTCGACGACGACTTCATGAGCTCGAGCCGCGTGATCGAGCTCGATCCGCCGTGCAGCAGCCTGAGCGTTCGCGTGCATCCCTCGCCGACGGGTGCGGCGGGATGCCTGTGGCTCGCGCCCTGAGGGACACAAAGCCCGGTCGTCGGCGCCTTCGGGCGGCTTGATCACTGGCGACAGACCCGGGCTCAAGCTAGACGACGACGCACACCGAGCATCTCCGAGGTCATCCGACCCGGCCCCCCAGCTCGACGGAGGATCCCCATGTCTCTCGTTCAAAAGCCCGCCCCCGACTTCACAGCCGACGCGGTCATGCCCAACGGCGAGGAAAAGACGGTCAAGCTCTCCCAGTTCAAAGGCGAGAACTACGTCGTCCTCTTTTTCTATCCCTTTGATTTCACGTTTGTCTGTCCCACCGAGATCCTGGCGTTCTCCAATCACATTGACGAGTTCAAGAAACGCAAGGTCGAGGTGCTTGGCGTCTCCATCGACTCGACCCACGTTCACCGCGCATGGCGCAACACCAAGGTGGCCGACGGCGGTATCGGCAGCATCGCCTATCCCCTCATCGCCGACGTTAACAAGGACATCGCGCGCTCCTACGGAGTCCTCCTCGAGGGGGGCATGGCGCTGCGCGGGACTTTTCTCATCGATCGCCAAGGCGTTGTTCGCCAAGAGACGGTCAACGATCTGCCGCTCGGGCGGTCCATCGAGGAGACCCTGCGCCTCGTCGACGCTCTCCAGCACACCGAGGAGCACGGTGAAGTGTGTCCGGCTGGTTGGAACAAGGGCAAGACGGCGATGAAGGCCGATCCAAAGGGAGTTGCATCGTTCCTCAAGGACAACGCAGCCAAGCTCTGACGTTGAGCGGAAAGAAAAAGGCGCCCATCGCGGGCGCCTTTTTCTTTCCGATCTTCTGCCGTCTCAGCCCTTGATGCTGCGGATGGCCGACATGGCGAGCGTGTGGATTTCGTTCAACACGTTCGACATCGCCTGCTGCATTTGGGACAGCTTCTGCATCTCGTTCTTCAGCATTTCGAATTCGATGTTGCGCGATTCCGAACCCTTGCTCTTGTCGGAATCCTGCTTGCCGCCGATGAGGCCACCAACGAGGGGGATGTTGCGCAGCAAGCCGCCGAAGAAGCCACGGACGCCGCCTTCGGCCCCGCTGCCTTCCGCGTTCTCGGCCGTCTTGCGCAGCTTGTCGAGCTTGCCTTCGATCTCCTTCTGCTTGTCCTTCACGAAATCGATCATGAAGGCGGAGATGAGGTCTTCGAAGGTGACCGGGGGCTTCAGCGCGGCGACCATGGAGCCCGAGCCGATGCCCTGTTGCGTGCGGCTCTGACCAAACTCCTTGCGCACCTCCTGGTCCCGGAACCCGGTCAGGGCACCAAAGGCCATCGAGCCGGCTCCGACGGCCAAGGCTCCCATGCCGAGGCCGCCAGCGATGCCGAGGATGCCCTTCATCATCGCCCCGAGCCCACCGAGCGCGGTCGTGATGCCCCCGGGCCCAGAGACGGCGCTGGCAGCGAGCGCAACCGCTCCACCGGCAGCGCAGAAGCCTGCAACCTTGGCAGCGCTACCGCAGCAGCTCGACGGGCGTTCGCAGCTGTTCGGCGCACCAACTCCCCCGCCAAACAGAGCCTTCAGAGCTTCGGGGCCAGTCTTGAAGAGCAGTGAACCGAAGTTGCCATTCTTGAGGTCGACGACGGCGCCGATACCAGCGGCAAGTCCATCAGGGAGACCGACGAACTTCAGCGCTTCCTTGAGGAGGTTGCCGTGCGAGATGCCCAGTGCGCCGCCGATGTTGCGAAGAAGGTCCATGTGCGTCTCCCTGTGTGCGGCAGTGCCGCGTGGTTTTGAAACCCAACCCGCTGATTGGGACAGCAAGTATATCGGGGGCCGATCGGACAAGTTGCGGAGGCCGGGGGTGCGTTGAGATCTCCGGCAGAGCTCAACCGCAAGCAGGGTTCGGCACCAGGCGTGACAGCCTTGTCAGGCCCCGCAGGCGCATCACCATGAGCCGTAACGCAAAGCGTTGGCCCAGGGCCTGACATTCCTGTCGCGAATTCGACGACGACGGCGACGTCTGGTGTTTGCAAGTGCCTGTTTTTTCAAAATTCGGGTGTTCTGGCCCGGACCCTGCTTCTCCTTCCGCGTCTTGCATGGAATGTCGCCCGCGAGGGCCCTGCAATCGAAAAATAGAATGAAATCGATGCGCGCGCCGGGAGGCGCGCGTTGTCGTTTGGGCGCCCTTCTCCAGGGCCGGCAAAGCACGCCAGCGTCTGGACGAGCCAAACTTCAAGGCGCGCCAGCGTCTGATCCCGGATCCCCTTGATGACTGATCACCTCGCCGGCATGCGCGCAATTTGAAGTTCTGATGGTTCAAGACGCTAGCGCGTCTTGAACTGGTCCCGCACCTGACGACCAAAGAGCTCACCGAAGCCGCCCGGATGACGACGGACGCCGAGCTCCGCACCCGAATCGAGGCCATTCGACTCGTGAGCATGGGCTGGACGTGCGCCGAAGCCGGCGACGCTTTGGGTCACCCGCGTGGTTGGGTTCGCGACTACGTGAAGCGCTTCGACGGAGAGGCGCTCGACGGTCTCGCCGATCGGCGCCGCCTTGAAGCTCGACGAGGCCTCCATCGCCGCGTTGGAGGGCCCGTCGCCGGACGGCGGGCTCTGGAACGGCAACAAGGTCCGACGCTGGATTGCCGAGCGCCTCGGTGACGAAGTCGGGAAGCGGATCGGATGGCGGTACCTGCGCCGATGCGGATTCACGTTGCAGCGCCCGCAGACCCGCCATGCGGACGCCGACGTCGACAAACAGGAGGCCTTCAAAAAAAGATCGGCCCGCTCATCGAGGACATCAAGGCCGTCGTCCCCGAAGCAACGGTCGACGTCTGGGCGCAAGACGAGGCGCGCATCGGGTGAAGCCGACGACGCGTCGCGTGTGGGCTCCCCGAGGAAAGCGCCCTGTCGCCGTCCAGCCCCTGGTTACGAGTGGCTCTACCTCTACGGCTTCGTGCGACCAACGACCGGCGACGTCGAATGGTTGCTGCTGCCATCGGTGAACACGATCACCTTCAACATCGCTCTCGCGCACTTCGCCAAGGCGGTGGGGGCGAGCGAGACGAAGCGCATCGTCCTCGACGGAGCTGGCTGGCACAAGAGCGGCGCCGTCGATTGGCCTGTCGGCGTCCACCCATTGTTCCTGCGCGAGGCTCCAGCAAATCGGCTCCTCCGGTCGCTCGACGAGCTCGAGGCGCTCCTCGTCAACCGATGTCAGAAGCTCACAGCGATGCCGAAGCACATCCGCGGCTGCACACGGTTTCCGTGGTGGCCGGATGCAATGAACATCAATGGTCATTGGGGATAAACATCCAAACTTCAAGACGCGCTAGCGTCTTGAACCATCAGAACTTCAAGACGCGCCAGCGTCTTGAACCATCAGAACTTCACCGACGGCTGAGCAAGCGCTCAGCGTCGCTCGGGCTGCGAGAGTCCCAGGCCAGCGCCGAGGATGGCTCCGATGCCGACACCGAGGGGCAGGGCCATGGGCGCCGTCGAGCGCAGGAACCAGAAGGCCGAGCGGCCGAAGTCGGCGTCGAAGACCACCACGCTTTCGACGGCGGAGGCGCCGGCGGCGGCCGAGAGGACGACCAAGCCACCCACGGCACCCAGGGCAGCCCCGAGCAGGGTCGTGAGAGGGACGACGCGCAGTCGAGCCACAAAAGAGCAGCCGCCGGCCAGTGCGGCGCTCGCCTCAAAGAGCCGCAGCGCCATGCGTTCGGACACGACCCGTGACGCAAGGCCGATGACGACGACGTCGGTGAGGAACACGAAGGGGGCGTAGGGGAAGTCTCCAAAGGTGTAGGTCTCACCCGCGACGAAAGGCAGGCCCACGCCGGCAACGACGGCGAGGAAGGCCGCCATCACGCCGGTGCGTCGTGCGTGGTGCAGGCGCAGCGGATCGCCTTGCACCAGGCTGCTCAAACGGGGGCTGCGGCCGTAGACGCGCTCCACCGTGGCGCGGTGGCTGTCGATGACCAGGCGCGCTTCTCGCTTGCGGCCGACGGCGACGCACAAGGCCGAAAGCAGGCTCGCCTGCACGTCGCGGAAAAAGAGGGAGAGCTCAGCGAACAAGCCCAGGCGCGAGGGCGCAGCCACCAGCAAGGTGAGCAAGGGAACGCCGACGATGACGAAGGCGCTGACGAACGGAACCCGCGCGCAAGGCGAGGCCATCAATCCAAAGAGGGCGCCCAAAGCGAGCACCGAGGAAAAGAGGCAGCGCTCCGAGCCCCCGGGAGCGTTGGCAGAAGAAGAGAGTCCGCAGCCCATGTCCACCTCGCGTTTTCTGACCACCGGCACACCACACTGTAGCGAGTGTCTCTCAACGAGTGCAAAGCGCCCGCGGTCTGCGCCGAGATCCGCGGCCGGCGGATCGGGACGGCGCTGACGCCGGCTCCTGCAGTCGCTGGAGACGCTGCACCGCACGTCGCTGGCGGCGCTTTGCCCAAGGAGCTCGGGGCGGGTCGTTCCAATTGCTTGGCGATTTGCAGCAGACTCCGCCGGTCTTCGTCCCCGGAGCCTGCTGTGCGCGTTGTCACCGTCCTTGCTGCTGCTGTGGCCGTCTTTCTCGCGGGCTGCGACGGGCCCAAGGAGATCGTTCACGGCCTCGACGAATTCGAGGCCAACGAGATCCTCGTTGTGCTCGAAGCCAAGCAGATCGGTGGCGACAAGATCAAAGAGGAGGGCCGCGTCGTCGCCTACACCGTCGTCGTCCCCGAGAGCGATGCCCGCGATGCGATGCGTTTCCTGGTGGCGAACCGGCTGCCCCGTCGTCGTCCGATGGGCCTCGCCGAGGTCTATCCCCAGGGCGGCGGCGGGCTGATCCCCACCCGCTCCGAGGAGAAGGCCAAGTTCTTGATGGCGCTGCAAGGCGAGCTCGAGCGCAAGCTCCAGCGGCTGCCGGGCATTACTTCGGCCCACGTCTCCGTCGTCATGCCAGACAAGGACATCGTCCGCGACCTCGACACTGCGCCGCCCCTGCCCACCGCCTCGGTGGCCATCGTCTTCAACGCCTACGACGAGCGCGGCACCAGCCTCATCAGCCAAGACGACGTGCAAAAGCTCGTCGCCGCCGCCGTCGAGGACCTGAAGCCCCAAAACGTCGCCGTGGTCATGAAGAGGAACGAGCCGGGCAAGCTCGTCGACAACTTTGCCGAGGGTGCCTCCGCGGGCACACCCATCACCACGACGTCGGTCATGGGCATCAAGGTTGCCGACGACAAAGCCGCCACCAAGGTCAAGGGCCTCATCGGCATGTTCCTGCTGGTGGGCGTGTTGGGCCTCGGCGTCGGCGCTGGCGGCATCGTCCGTGCGCTGAGCCTGAAGAAGAAGCTCTCCAAGGCCGAGGCCGAGCTGACCTCGGTGCGCAAGGCCGGTCGGTCGACGCAGACGGGCATTGCACCCGCCTGATGACCCTTGACGCGCCGACGGGACTGCCTGACAACCCACGCCCACCGTCCAGAACCGGCCACCCCTGGGTGGCGACGTCTCATCCATCACAGGAGCTCCCATGGCGACCCCGAAAAAGCCGGCGAAAAAAGCGGCGAAGAAAAAGACGGCCCCGAAGAAGACAGCGAAGAAGAAGGTCGAGGCCGTCCCCGCGAGGTACGGCTCGGTGAGCCCGCACTTGATCGTGAGCCCTTGCGCCGAGGCCCTGGACTTCTACGGCCGCGCCTTCGGGGCCAAGAAAGGGCTGGTGATGGCGGGGCCGGGCGGCCTGATCATGCACGCCGAGCTCAAGATCGGCGACTCCATCGTGATGTTCTCCGACGAGATGCCGCCCATGCCGGGCCAGCCCGCCACCCGAAAGACCCCCAAGAACGCCGGGGCCACGACGGGTGGGCTGATGGTCTACCTGAAGGACGTCGACGCTGGCTTCAAGAAGGCCGTCGACGCCGGCGCCAAGGGTGCGATGCCGCCCACGGACATGTTCTGGGGTGATCGCTACGCGCAGGTCGAAGATCCCTTTGGCCACGTCTGGGCCTTGGCGACCCACATCGCCGACGTCACGCCCAAGCAGATGGCCAAGGCCATGGGATCCATGGGTCCGCCGCCCGGCTGATTTTCCGCAACTGTGTCCCCGCCGGTGCCTGCGACCGTGCGGGGCTTCTTGCGTCAACGAGTCTGCGGACGTCGCCGCGTTTCCAGGTGCTTCGTCCCACGCCGGGCGGCCAGATGTGACTTCAGTGGAGGCCCTTTTCGAACCCCAGCGCTCTGATAGCTCGACGACATGGCCCGTCCTGAAATCCTGGCGCCGGCTGGCGACGAAGACTCCATGCGGGCCGCGATCCGGGCGGGGGCCGACGCCGTCTACTTCGGCTTGCAGGGCCACAACGCCCGGGCCCGCGCCCAGAATTTCGAGGCCGCGGAGCTGCCGCGCATCATGGCCGAGCTCCACGCCTGGGGGGTCAAGGGCTACGTCACCCTCAACACGCTCGCGTTCAACCACGAACTCGCCGCCGTCGAAGCCGCCATTCGGGCCATCGCTGGCGCCGGCGTCGACGCCGTCATCGTGCAGGATCTGGGTGTGGTGCGCCTGTGCCGCGAGGTGGCCCCGGGCCTCGAGGTGCACGCCTCGACACAGATGACCTGCACCGATGCGGCGTCGGTGGACTTTGCCGCGCGCCTGGGAGCTGTGCGCGTGGTGCTGGCCCGCGAGCTCTCCCTCGACGACATCCGCACCATCAAGAGCCAGAGCGCCGTGGAGCTCGAGGTCTTCGTGCATGGCGCGCTGTGTGTTTCTTACTCGGGCCAGTGCCTCACCAGCGAAGCCATCGGCGGCCGATCGGCGAACCGGGGGGCTTGTGCCCAAGCGTGTCGGCTCCCCTACGACCTCGTCGTTGATGGCGTCGTGCGCGACCTCGGCGACGTCGCCTACTTGCTCTCACCCCAAGACCTCGAAGCGGCCGCGTTGGTGCCGGTCCTCGCCGACATCGGTGTGTCGTGTTTGAAGATCGAAGGACGCCTCAAGGGACCCGAATACGTCGCCGCCGCCACCCGCCTGTACCGCGCTGCCGTCGACGGCCTCGACAAGAGCGCGGGGCCCCTCGATGAGCTGAGGCGGGCCGCCATGCTCACCTTCTCACGCGGATCGGGTCCGGGCTTCTTTGGCGGGGTCGATCACCAGGCCCTCGTCGACGGCCACACCTGCGACCATCGCGGCGTCGACGTCGGCACCGTCGTCGGTGTCACCTGGGTGCGCGGCAAGGCTTGGGCACGGGTAGCCCTGACCGGGACCCTCGCGCGCGGCGACGGCGTGCTCATCGAGGGCGGGCGCGCGGGCCGTGGCGAGCGGGGTGGGCGCGTGTGGGACGTCGTCGACGACGACGAGGGCTCGCTGTTGTGGCTGGGCCCCGACGTCGATCTGCAAGATGTACCGGCGGGTCGTCGCGTCTTTCACAATGACGATCCCGTGCTCGACAAGGCCGTGCTGCGCGCGATCGACGAAAAGCCGGCCCGTGAGCCCGTCGACGTCGAGGTCAGCGGATCCTTCGGTGGCCCCTTCACCCTGCGGGCGCGCTCCGAGCACGGGCTGACGGCGGTCGTCGTCGGCGACGCCGAGCCTGCTGTCGCTCTGACCAGGCCTCTCGACGAGAGCCTGCTGCGCGCGAAACTGGGAGCCTTGGGAGAAACGCCCTTCGTCTTGCGCACCTTGACGTCGAGCCTGCCCCCCAATGCCACCTTGCCCCTTTCGTCGTTGAAGCGCGCCCGCCGCGCCCTCGAAACCGCGCTGCGCGGCAGCGCCGAACAAACCCGGGCGACGACGTCGACGACGGCGGTGGATCTCTTGGCTGGGGCTTCGTTCGCCTTCGCTGCTCCGCCCCCCCCTGGGCTCTTCGTGCTCTGCCGCACCCAAGAACAAGCCAGCGCAGCCTTTGACGCCGGCGCCGACGGGGTGTGGTTGGATTTCCTCGGGATGCAGGGCCTCTCGATCGCCGTCGAGCAGCTGCGCGGACGCGGCTTTCTCGGCCTCGCGCCGCCGCGCATTCGCAAGCCGGGCGAAGAGAAGATCACGCGCTTCCTCGCGTCCCTACACCCAGATGGCTTCTTGGTGCGCGGCCTCGGCGCCCTGCACGAGCTCGCCTCGTCGTCGTCGTCGTCGCTTTTTGTCGGCGATTTTTCCTTGAACGTCACCAACCGCCTCACGGCGGCGGCGGTGCTGCAGCGAGGGCTCTCGGCTTTCACACCCTCGTTCGACCTCGACGAAGCCCAGCTCTTGGGCTTGTTGGAGCCGGATCTCGCGCCCCTGTGCGAGCTGGTGGTGCACCATCCAATGGCCCTGTTCCACACCGAGCACTGCGTGTTCGCGGCGTTGCTGTCGGAGGGTCGCGACCACCGCAGCTGCGGGCGCCCCTGCGAAAGCCACGTCATTGCGTTGCGCGATCGCGCCGGCGTCGCCCACCCCGTCGAAGCCGACGTGGGCTGTCGCAACACGGTGTTTCACGCTTTGCCCCAGAGCGCGGCGTCGATGCTGAGCCAGGCCCAGCGCGCGGGCGTGCGCCGCTTCCGGCTCGAGCTCGTGCGAGAGAACGCCGCCGCCGTCGGCGACGTCGTCAGCGCCTACCGTTCCCTGATGGCTGGGACCTCGACGGCCAAAGAGGCGCTGCGCGCGCTGCGCACCGGCGGCGGCTACGGTGTGTCCGGGGTCGTGAGGGGATCGCTGCGCGTGCTCGCCAACGAGGGCAACGCGTGAGGTCCCTGGCCCAAGTGCGGGCCGACTTCGACGACGTCGACGCCGCCTTGCTGGCCCTGGTGCAGCGCCGTCAGCTGCTGGCCCGCGAGGCCGGTCTCATCAAGCGATCCCTGGGGCTCGCGGTGAAAGACCCGGAGCGCGAACAGGCCCGGCAACGGGAGCGCACCAGCTGGTGTGCCGCCGCCGGCGTCGAAGTCGACGTCGTGGAAGCCATCTTCGCCGTCCTCATGGACGCTTCTCGCAAGGCCCAAGGCTGACACCAGCGGGGACGCGGTTTTTCCCGGCGGGCGGCTGGTCTACAACGCAGCATGCTCGTCGCTGCTGTCTCGTTGCTCCTGCTTGCCCAAACACCCTTCTCGCTGCCGCCCGACTTTGGCAAGAACCTGGGCAGCGCTGCCCAGAAACCCGCGACCTTCGGCCCCACCATCACCGTCGTCGTCGACAAGGTCCCGGTGCCGGCGTCGGTGCCCGCGCCCGCTCCCCAGGCGCTCGAGCTCGGCTTGAAGCTCTACCGCCAGCGCTGTGTGCTCTGCCACGGCGACAGCGGCCGGGCTGACGGCGTCGGCGCCCGGCGCATCCACCCCGAGCCCCAGCGCCTCAATGACGTCATCTGGCAAGCCAACGCCACCGACGACGAAATCGCCCGGGCCATCGTCGACGGCGGCGCCGCTGTGAGCCGGAGCCCCATGATGCCCGCCAATCCCGATCTCAAGACCAAACCCAACGAGGTCAAAGCCTTGGTCGCCTACGTGCGCTCGCTGCGCGCCAAGCACGGCAGCGTCGTCGGGTCGATGGCCCTGGCCGACAAATCGTCGGTGGCGGTGCACGCCGACGCCGACGCCACGGGCAGCGCCAAGCTGGTGTTTGCCGACGTCAAAAAGGGGCCGGCGGTGATCACCGTGCTCATCGATGCCCAGGGCAAGATTGGCTGCACCCTCAACGTCGTCGCAGACAAGGACGTGACCCTGCCCTGCAAATGACGGGTGGGTCAGCGAGAACGCACCGGGAGCGACCAAAGAGACAGGGTAAGGTGAGCGCCATGTCCTTGCCCCTGCTCCTGTGTCTGTCGGCGTTGGCAGCATCGGCGACACCTGACCCCGCCGCCGCGGCCTCCGCGCCCGTCGTCGTCAACGGCGAGCCGCCCGCCCTGCCCAGCGACGACGAATTGCGCGCCCTGGCAGACAAGGACATCGGCGCCGCGCGGGCTCCCCTGCGCCGCGCCGCTCGCACCGCGCCCTTGCCCGCCACCCGCGCCTTGGCCCTGCGCCTGCTGGCGACGGCGGATGCGTCGACGGCGACGGCTCGCATCTGCGCTCGTGCCCTGCGCCTCGATGACGATGCCCTGGTGCGTCGCTCGGGCGCGGAGTGTCTGGGACGGGTGGGCGCGCGTTTGGCGTCGCCTCACACTGCAGCCCTCGCGGGATCGCTGCAGGATCCCTCTCTCGACGTCATCACCATGGCGGGGTGGGCCCTGGCCAGCGTCGGCGACGCCGGCAGCGTGCACGAGGTCGTTGCCTTGGTGTCTCATCCCGACCCGCGGGTGGCGCGCCTCTTTCGCGGCTACGCCGAACGCATGCGGGATCGGCTCGGGCTCAGCGACGCGCTCAAGACCTCCGAGCCCGCGCCGGCGTCGACGTCGGACCAGCCCACCGCCGTTCCCCCCGGCGTCGCCCTCACCTTCCCTGCTCGGGGGATCGACGTCGCGGCATCGACGGGCTGGCTCGGCGTCTATGGGGCGATGGCGGGCTGGTTCCACGGACCGCTGCTGCTCGCTGCCCACGGTGGAGAGGCGGGGGCCAACGCAGGATCCCTGGCCGCCCTGGGGTTGGCGGCGCTGGGGGCGGCCTCGCTCTCGGGCTACGGCTTCGCCCGCGCGGACTCGCTGCCTCTGGCCCACACCGTTGTGCAGTTTGGCACCCTCGGGGCGATGGCGGGCTACGGCGGCGGCCAGCTTGTCGGCTTCGCACCCACATCGGCGGTGGCGTCGGCGAATCTTTCGCTGGTGGGCACCCTGGTCGGCACCGGCGTCGGCATCGCTTTCGTGGAGCTTGACCCGCCGACCCTGGGCGCCTTGTCGGCGGGCATGAGCGCTTCGATCCTCGTGGGCGCGTCGGCGGCGACCCTGGCGTCGAGCTACGGCTACCCCTTCGATCAATCCCTCGGCGTCATGCTGGTCACCGGAGGGGTCGCGGGTGGGGCTGCCACCGCCCTGCTTTCCCGGCAGGACATCGGCCTCTTTCCCGTGGCACTCAGCGGTCTGGGCGGGCTCGCCCTCGGCGGCGGTTCGGCCCTCTTGATGTACGGCGTCGAAGGGACGTCGGCGACGGAGGCGACGGGTTGGGTCATCCTCTCTGGCTTTGCTGTGGGCACGGCCCTCGGCGGCGCTGCGGGCTGGGCGCTGCCCCGCGAGCTTGATCCCCTGCTCGCGGGCACCCTGAAGCTGAACCCGCCGACGCTCGCGCTGCTGCCGCCGGGCGGGCCCCGGCGCGAGGCCACACCCATCGCGATGATCAGCGGCAGCTTCTGATCCTCGACGACGTTCGACGAGGATGGGCGCCTACAGTTGGGTCGCGGCCACGTTTGGACCGTTGCTCTGGCAGAACTCGCTGCTGACGGTGTCGCTGTTGCCGAAGCGCTGATCGAGGAAGTAGCTCTGACCCTGAACGGGGAAATAGCCCTTGACCCCGTAGATTGCGCAGTTGCAGCTCCCAAAGCTGATTTTCGTATAGCAATCTTCCCGATCGCTGGCGCTCGTTCCATCCAGCACGACACCGCCGACCAGGTTGTGGCAATTCGCTCCTGGGAGCGACACCGGGTGATCGACGCCATCGTACAGAAAAGCGCAGCCCCCCAGCCCGCTGTCGCCGCCACCGCCGCCGCCACCTCCGCCGCCGTCGCCCTCGCCTTCGCCTTCGCCCTCGCCCTCGCCGATGGGCGCGTTGACGACGGCATCCCCATCATCGCCGCCTGAGCCCTCGCCCTCGCCCTCGCCTTCGCCCTCGCCTTCGCCTTCGCCCTCGCCTTCGCCTTCGCCTTCGCCCTCCCCCGGGTCGTTGGCCTCGAGGCAGGCCTGCGTGTCGGCATCGGGCACGCACGGATCGAGAGCGGCAGGATCCGCAAGATTGACGACGCCGTCACCGTCGGAGTCACCGACGAAGCAGCTGGGGGCGTCGGTGCTCGGCTGGCAGGGATCCGAGGGATCGGTGTCGAGGCCGTTTTCCACGCCGTCGTCGTCGTCGTCGTCGTTGCCCCCAGCGATGCAGGCCCTGGCTGCGTCGTTGGGCACGCAGGGATCAGTCGTGTCGGCGTCGAACGCATCCGCGACGCCGTCGTCGTCGGCGTCCCCGCTGTCTTCGCCTTCGCCTTCGCCTTCGCTTTTGCCTTCGCCTTCGCCTTCGCCGGGGGCATCGAGGGCCGTGGTGCAGGACAGGCCGAGGGTGAGGGTCAAAGCCAAGGGGGCGAGGCGCTTGAACATGGGACCAGGTTACGTGCCGAGGGCGCAGGGAAATCAGTGCGCTCGCGGCGCGTCCCAAATTGGCGCGCAGGCCGGAGGATGCGGCTTGGGGCCAAAGGCCGCAGCGCCAATGAACTCTCCGCCCTCATCCCGCGTCCGCTTGATGTTCGACCGCGTTCCGAGATGGGAAAGACGCGGGATGATGCGCGTGAAGCGCGCCCGCGGAACGCGGAGTTGGTGGGGGGGCCCGCGTCCGGCTCGGCCGGCGCGGGGGGAGGTCTGCACCAGACCTCCCAGAAGAGCATCCCCGACGGAGGTGACCGAGACCGGTCCGCGGTCGAAGTTCAGCGAGATCGGGGATCAGACCGGCGACTGCATCGTCCCAACGACGGAGGAGGCAGGGATCGGTGGATCCCCCGTTTCGCCGATGGTCAGCCCTGGTAGGGAAATGTCCGATGCTTCGCTCACCGACCGCTGGGTGTGTTTTCGTCGTCGTCACGGCGATGGCCCTCCCGGCGCGAGCTGAGCTCATCCTCCAGTATTTCGAGACCCCCTGGGCGGAGATCGAAGCCCGCCTGCCCGAGGTGAAAAACGCGGGCTACGACGCACTGTGGCTGCCGCCGCCCACCAAGGGGACCGAGGGCGTGCGCGATGTCGGCTTCGCTGTGTACGACCGCTTCGACCTCGGCGATCGCTCGCAGCGCGGGACCGTGGCCACTCGCTACGGCACCCACGCCGAATTGCAGTCCCTGGTCGCTGCCGCCCATCGCTTCGGCGTTCGCGTCTACTTCGACGTCGTCATGAACCACCAGGGCAATCCCAACACCATCGAGAACGCCGGGGTCGCTGCCGATGACATCGGAGGTTTTGTCGAGCTCGGGGGCGACGACGGCTTCCCGGGCACCAGCGTCTGGGACTTTCACGTCCTGCCGGCGCGCATCCCCAACAACGGGCAGTGCGACGACGGCGGCACGGGCTGCCCCTTCTGCGCCCGCCAACCCGCAGCCACCGTCGACGGCGATGCCTTTGGCGGCAACCAGTGGCGTGTTGTCGACGAACAAGGCGTCTCTTTGGGTGCCGGCGCCGAGGTGTGCGTGCGACAGGACAGCACTGAGGTGCGCGTGGCGAGCATGACCCTCGCCGAGGCCCTGCTCGATCCCGGCGCCCCGTCGCCGTTGCCTGCCTTCTTCGACGGCTACACGCACGTGGTGCGGGCCCCACGCATGACCAACTTCGACGACTTCGGCTTCGAGGTCTCCAATTGGTCGCTGCTCGGGCTGAACGACCTCGCCACCGAGCAGTACGCCACCGGTGATGGCGCGCGGGGCATCGATGGCCGCAATTCCATTTTGGGCACGCCTTTGCCCACCTTCGTGCGCAACGATCGCGACGACGCCGACCGGGCGACCTACCGCTTTTCGACGCCGACGACGCCCCATCCCGAGGACCCGCGCGCGTGGCTGCTGCGCTGGATCCGCTGGCTGATGCTCGACACCGGCGCCGATGGCTTTCGGCTCGATGCCATCAAGCATGTCTGGCCCAATTTCTACGGTGAAGATTTCCCCGATGACCCGATCGCTTTCAACAAGGTCATCCAAGACACCTACGATGAACTGCATGGTTTTAACGACGCCAACGACGTCGACCTCGTCGATGATGCCGCGATTTTTGGTGAGGACTTTACTGGATCTTGTGACGCTTTGCGTCCTTATATCGTCGGCGGACAGCGGGTGCTTGACTTTCCGCTCTTCTTCAACATTGGCGGACGTGCAGGCATACACAGCGGCGACATTGGTCAGCTGTCGGTGAAGCGCACGCCCGGCTGCGAGGACATCGGTGCCTTTGGTGGATTGAACCGGGGCAGCGGCATCGCGTTCGTCCAATCGCACGATGAATGCGGGGCGCCGGGCACCGCCTTCACGACGAGCAACGCCGATGCACGCTTCTCGCGCTGCGAAGACGGCGGCGTGTATCGCAGCGGTGCCACGGATCTCAGCCATGCCTTCATCTTGACCCGCGACGCCGACGCCGCGGTCTTTTACGACGGCAACCACTGGAGCTCACTTTCCTTCGTGCGCTCGGGTCGAGCCGACGCCTTGGGCGATTCCTTCTCGGGTGGTCCCCAGACCTCGCTGGTCTCGACGGTGCGGGCTGCTCGACGGATGGCGCGCGGCAGCATGGAGAACCTCTTGGTCGGCGACAACGCCTGGGCCTACGAACGCGACGTCGACGGCGACGCCGCTGGCATCGTGGTGCTCAACGACGGCGAAGGCGGCGACGTGGGCTTCGGCAACGACGCCAACCAGGGCGCCTTCATCGCCACCCGCTTTCCGCCCGGCACCGAGCTGCGCGACCTCACCGGACACGCCACCTTTGGAGCGACGCAGACCGTGCTCGATCCGGCCCTGCTTGCCGCCGCCGAGCAGCCCGAAGTGCAAGAGGCCCGCAATCGCTTCGCCCTCGTCAACGACGGCCTGCAGCCTCCCACGGGGCACGGGGTCGTCTTCGTCGGTGTGCCCGCGCGCTCCTTCGTCATTCTGGCGCCGCCGGCCTTCGACGACCCGACGGGTGCCGCTGACGACGTCGTTTTGGAGATCGCTGCCATCCCGCTGGCCACCCTCGCAGCGGGCGTGCACGCATTGCATCTGCGCTTCGTGAGAGCGGTGGCGGGCGCTGCCGAGGCCCACGATGAAGTGGTGGTGCCCTTGTGTGTGCCTGGGGCGGGCGGCCTGTCGGAGTGCGGGAGCGTGGCCGCAGGAGCCGCTGCCTCCCCCGACGACGTCATCGACCGCGGCCTGGTGGAGATCGTGGTCGATGGTGCGATTGCGTTGCGTCGCAGCATCGAGACCGCCCCAGCCCGCGCGCTGCCCGACAACGCGGCCGTGGCCCGCGCGGTGGTTGATCTGGTCATCGTCGACGGCGCCGCTTTCGACCTCCGCGTGCACACGGCCCTGGCTCTGGCCCCGACGCTGATCGCGGCCCGCCTCGACGACGAAGACCTGCTGCCTGGCCCGCCCCTGCAGGGCTCCACGGAGCGTTTCGTCGACGGCTTCGTGCGGCTGCGTTCGCCCGGTGAACCCGCGGAAGGAGAAGGCGAGGGTGAGGGTGAGGGCGAAGGGGAAGGCGACGAAGGGGGAGAAGGGGAAGGAGAAGGGGAAGGAGAAGGCGAAGGAGAAGGAGAAGGTGACCCAGCCGCCGACGACGACGGCGACGGCGTGGCCAACGGCGACGATCTCTGTCCCAGCGCAGGCGATCCCTTGCAGTTGGACTTCGACGAAGACGCCGTTGGTGACGTTTGCGATCGCTGTCCGGACGTCGCTGGATCCGCGGGGAACGGCTGCCCAGCGCTGTCGGCCGACGAGCGCGCCCGCGTCTTGCGCATCGCCGTGGCCATCGCCACCGACAGCCCACCCGACGCCGACGTCGACGTCGACAACAACGGCCGGGTCGACGTCGTCGACCTGGATCAGGCCATCGGCGCCGCCATCGAGAAGGAGGACTGAGATGCGCGCGCTCCTTTGGGCTGGTGCGCTGACGACGCTGGCTGCGTGTGCCTGCGATGTTCCGGTGATCGATCCACCCCCGGTGCAGCCGGTGGGCAGCGTGCGTGTCGACGTCAGTGGGTCCAGCGCGACCCTCGTGCTCGTTGGCCTCGAACAGCCCCTGCGCGCCTTCGAGGTCGATATCGACGTCGATGAAGGCAACGCCAGCGCCGTGACGCCCATCGCCGATCACGACGTGGTCGAGGCGGGACTGGGGGGCGACCAGGGGGGCAAGGCCCACTTCACCGTCGTCGTCGGCGATACGCGGCGCCTGCCGCTGCAAGACGGTCCTCTCGTCGTCTTGAGCATCGACGAGGGCGCGACCCCGGTGCTCAGCGGCGCGGCCGGCGTTGATCAGCAGGGCGTCAAACGCGCACTCACGGTGGTGGCGCCATGATCAGATGCACCATCTTGTTCCTGGCGCTGTTGTCGTCGTCGGGGTGCGGCCTCGAGGCCTGCGGGACCTTTGGGAACTTCGAGGCCACACCAGAGGCCGAAGCGACCATCGAGGGTCGCGTCAACGACGTGCCTGACGCGCTGCGCACCCGCGCCGAGGGCCGCAGCCTCAAAGCCAAGGCGATCTCCGTCGACGGCGCCGTGCTCGCCGAGACCGATGCGCGCCTCGACGAGACCTTCACCCTCGCCCTGGGAGAGGGACTCGACCACTTCAATGTCCGCATCGTCGTCGAAGGCGGTTCGTTCGTCGCCAAAGACTTCGTCGCCGAAGCACCCGCTGGCTCCGAGACCGCGCGCGATGACATGGGAGTGTCGAGCACCGCCGCGGCCCAGATCGTCGAGCGCTACGCGGTGCGCGAGCGCCAGTCGCTGGCATCGACGCCGCCGGTGACGCTGCAAGCCGTGCTCGACAACGCCGGCGGCGACGAGGAACGCGTGGCCGCCTTTCGCGCCCTCGTCGGCGATGTCTTCGCCGTGCTCGATCCCACCTCCGGCGATCCCGGCTTCGATCGCAGCTCCGCCGGCGCCGACGCGGGTGCGCTGGGCACCGCAGGCGTCGAGCCCGCTGCCTACGCCGCCGCGCTCGAAGCCGCCGTCGACGCCGCCCTGGTGCCCATCGTCTGCGATCCAAGCCAGGTCAACGTGCTCTTCGCCGTCGACGCCAGCGGCCAGGCCAAAGATGGCAACGGCGCGGCGCAGTTTCTTCGTCAGCCTCCCAAGGAGGGCAAGGTCTTCCTCGGCATCACCCTCGACCCCGCGTCGCCCGTCCCCGATTCGGCCGGCACCTTGCGACCCCGCCTGACCCCCAACGACCCGCTCACCGAGCTGCTCGACGACGGCACCAACGGAGACGAAGTCGCTGGCGACGGCGTCTTTTCGAAGGTGTTGGGTTTACCGCGCGGCATGCGCGTACTTTATAAGTATACTGATGGATCGCCAAATGAGGGATTCACCGGCACCGAGGAATGGCCCGGCAATGCGCGTATCCTGCAGATCGAAGACGTGTTGACGTCGTCGCCGTCGGGGCAGCCTGATTGCCTGGTAATCAGGCGCGACAGCTTCGGCGACGAGAGCAGCAACAAGAACTTCGTCAATCTCAATGCAAGATTGGGAGGTGGTGATCTTGGCTACGACGACGATCTGGGCGGTGAGGTCTTTGCCTTGCCCTCCGAGGGGACACTGTTGCCGAACGTGGGACTGGCGAGCGCAGATGTGAGGGACCACGCCCCGCTGACGCCGGCGGGCATCCCCGAAGCGCGCGAAAACGGCGTGTGCAGCCTCTGCCCCGCGCCCCTGACCGTGTCGGCCGACGACGACCAGTCTCCACGCCTGGTGGCCGCCTCCTTCTTGGGCGTCGACCAAACGCGGGTGGTGTTTTCCGAAGACGTCGACGTGCAGTCTGGTGGCCTGGCGTCGAATTACCTCCTCGTCGACGAGGCCAACGCTGCGGTCTCCGTCGTCGCCGTGCAGGTCGTGGGCAGCCAGGTGGTGCTCACGCACCAGCGGGTCGATCCCCGGCGGGGACATCGCGTCAGCGTCAAGAACGTCGCCGATGCCTCGCTGCAGCAGAACTCCATCGCGCCCGGCGCGTCCATCGTCGTCGGGCCCGACCGCACGCCGCCCGTCGTCGTCTCGGTGCGCGGCGGCTCCATCGTCGAGGTCAACCCCGCGGCGCGGCCCGCGGATCCAGCCACCGGCGAAGTCTTCGTCGTCACTTTTTCCGAAGAGCTCGATCGCATCGCCGCCGAAAACGCCGCGAACTACCGCATCGAGGGGCTGCAGACCTTTGCGGCCTTTCAACGCGGACGTGACGTCTTCGTCGTCACCGAAGCGCACACGCGCGCTCACACCTATGCGCTCGATGTGCGCGGCGCCTTCGACGTCGCTGGCAACGTGGTGAAGGAGGTCACCGTCGACGCTCGTGCCCTTTCGCTCTCGCTGGTGACTTTCCAGGCCATCGTGGACTTCGCCTGGCTGTCGATCGACGGCGCCACCAAGGGACTGCCGCCCGGCAAGGACCTCTATTTGACGGGAACAGCGCTGCGCGACGCCCGAGGTGTCGACGGCCAGGACCTGCGCGTGTTTGCGCGCACCGATGTCGCGGGTCGTGAGGGTTTCCGCTTCGCCCGCACTGGCGACGATGACGTGCTCAGCTTGACGCTGCGCCTGCCGGCCGGCGCCTACGCCTTCAAGCTTGCTTATGGCGACGCCGAAGACGCCGTCGACCCGCCGATCACCCTCGAGACGGTGAGCAAGGGGCTCGCCACCCGCAACGATCTGGGCGGCGTCGCCGTCGACCCCGTCACCCTCAGCGGCCGCGACGGCACCTCGTACTTGGGCGCGCGGCTCTCGACCAACGGCGCCGACCTTCCGGGGCCGGGCGTGATCTTCAAACGCGAGAACCCCGACAGCGTCGTCATCGTCGGCGAGACCGATCGCGCGCTCGAACCAGAGATCGTCGGAACGTGGCGCGACACGCCCTTTGGACGCGGCACCGACTACGATGACGGTCTCATCGAGCTGCCGGCCTTCGTCTCTGGCGCGGTCGACGACGACGCTCCTCGTCTGCTGGCCGCCCGTGCCCGCGACAGCGAGAGCGCGCTGCTGAGCTTCGACGAAGCCGTCGTCGTCGAAGGCAGCTTGAACGTTGGCGTCGCCGATGACAGCGGTGCCGCGCTGCCCGTGGTCGAGAGCGTCGTCGGGCAACCGCTTGCCACCCAAGTCGTCGTGCGCACGGGGCCCATGCAGAACGACCAAGCCTACGCCGTCGTCATCTCGGGGCTCGCCGACGCTTTCGGCAACGCGCTGCCCGGGCCGCTGACCGCCGGCTTCACCAGCCCGGCCTTTTTTCAGCCTTTCCAACCCCTGGTCGATGACGTTCCGCCCGCGCTCGGCACGGTGCGCCCGACGTCGCCCACCGAAATCGAGGTGGTCTTTTCCGAGCGTCTCGCCGAGGCCTCGGTGTCCATCACCGACTTCAGCATCGCCGCCGCCGACGCACCGCCGACCATCAGCGCCGTGCGCGTGTTGGGTGGTGGGTCCCGGGCGCTTTTGACGACGACGCTGCAGACGCGGCAGGCCGCCTACACCCTGACCGTCGCTGGCGTCGACGACGTCGCCGGCAACACCTTGGTCTCGGCCTCTTTGCCCTTTCCCGGCTTCGGCGAGTTCGATCCACCCGAGATCGAAAGGGTGTTTCCGTTCTCGCCCACCTCGGTGGCGGTGCTGTGGAACGAGCCGGTGACCGCCGATTCGGCCTCGCGCATCACCAGCTATGTGCTCACTGAAGTCGACATCACCGCTGTGACCTTCGGCGCCTCAGATGAGCTCCACGGCGCCGCCTTCAATGCGAACTTCGCGCCGCTGAGCTCCGACATCGTGATCCTCACGACGACGCCGATGACGGGGGGGGGGACCTACACTTTGGCCGTCGATGGCGTTGCCGATTTATCAGGCAATGAAAGTGAGGTCGTCGTCGACTTCACAGCCGTCGCCGCGCCGCCCACAGTGGATGTGCTCTTGACCTATCTCGTCTCTGACTCGGCGGCCGTCGTCGGCGTCGGCGCCGGGGGCGCGGCAGCACCGCCCGCCCGCGCCCTCTCGGCGGCGACTCTCTCTCAGCAACGCGAAGGCGTGTTCGCGCTTGGCACCGCGCTCTCGAGCGACGGCGTCACGGAGCTGGCGAGCCATCCCTTTACCGTGGCTCTTTCCGGCTTCCCCGACGAGGGCGCACCCCTCGCCGGGCTCGAGCCCGAGCTCAAAGACGACGGCACCGGCGGCGATCGCACCGCCGGCGACCGGATCTTCAGCCTGCGCATCGCCGACGTTCCCCTCGGCAGCACGCTGTCGTGGAAGGCCTTCGCCTCCTTCACCACAGCCTTCGGCACCGCAAACCCGGGCGTGCCAGGTGCCGCCTTCGCCGATGCTCCTCGGGGACCCTCGGCGTTTGGCGACGGTCAGGAATACCCCGGCAACGACAACGCCGTCCGCATCATCGGCGACGACGACGCCGATGGATTGGTGACGATCGAATGCTTGTTCGGCGACGAGATCACATTCAAGCGGAAGACCGGATTTCCCGCATTTCACATGGCCATTGGTCGCGCTCAGAGGGTCGAATGACGTCGAGATGCGCCGGCCCGGTCATCCTTGCCCTGAGCGTCGGGGCCCTCTCGGCTTGCCAATGCGGGGCGCCCATCGTCGATCCCCTCGAGGTGCTCGGCGACGGCTTCGGCAACGTCGTGCCCATCGACGAGAGCACGGTGCTGGTGCGCTTCAGCGAGCCCATCGAGGCAGCGACGGTGGCCGGCAGCTTCTCCGTGCAGAACTTCACGGTGGTGCCACCCCGCGTCGTGGACACCGAAGCCCGCGCCTCCGGTGACGACGAAGTCACGCTCACCGCTGCCCAGCCGCTGGTGGCTGGCACCCGCTACACCATCATCGTCGACGGGGTGAAGGCTGCGAGTGGGCGCTCCCTCGCCGGCACCTTGAATTTCACCGGTGTGGGGACAGCGACGACGACCCTGGTGCGCGTGGTGGTCGCTGACGTCGAGACCGCCCGCCGCCACCAGGATCTCGCGCTCTTTGCGACCGTGGGCGCCGATGGGTCCTTTTCCGAAGAGCTCGTTCCCTATGCGCTCGTCGACGACGGCACCGTCTTTGCCGCCGAGCTGACCGTTGTCGTCGACGCCGCCCGCACGCTCGACCGGGCCGACGATGGCGACGCCGCCTTGGATCGCCGGTCCTACGCCCTGCTGTTGGTGGATGGCGCGGGGCGCCTGGCCTCGGCCCTGGTGCCCTTCGCGGTGCCAGCGGCGCCCGCGGTCGACGTCGACGTAGCGGTTTTGCCTCCCTTGGAGATCATCGACGAGCCCCTGGTCGATCCGCTGCCAGCGCCACCTCTTGATGCCAACGTCGGCGACGGCTTGCGGCAGGTGCGCATCGTCGTCGACGATCGCGCCTCCCGAGAGCTGGTGGCGCCGCAGCTGAAGCTCAGCTTTGCCCTCGACGGATCCTTCGATGCCGGCTTTCCTCGCACTGTGGCGCTGAGCCCGATGAGCGGCGCCGACGCCGGTTATTGGGAGCTGGTGGTCGCCGTCCGCGTCGATGCCGCCCGCGTCGTCGACGGCACGACGCCAGACACCTTTCCCTACTTCGCTTTCCTCGTCGAAGAAGGCCTTGAGCTCGAGGCCTTGAGCGTGAGCGTGACGGCTCCCGACGAGACGCCGCAAACGGTGCGCCTGCCTCTGGGCAATCCGGATTGGACACCGGTGACCTTCAGGGTGGACTCATCGCAGGCATATTTGAACAGCAGCGGCAGCGAGCGCGGCGTGCGCACCGGCGAAGCGGTGTTCCTCACCGGCGAGTGGCAGCAAGCCGTCGACGCCCTGGGATCCAACTGCGGCGACGCCTTCTCCGGCGGTGAGCAGACCTGCCTGAAAATGAAGGAGCTCGACGACAAGCCGGGCGTGTGGACGCGCACGGTCTGGCTGCCGCCGGGTCGTCCTTATGGATGGAAGGCGGTGCGCTGTGATGCTGCGACTGGTTGTGCCCCGCTCAACCGCTTGGTGGCGTCGTCGGGTCGAGCCTTCGCCACCGTGATGAAGAACCTCGCCACCGACAACGTCGACGCGTTCGCCGACGCCGCCTGCGGGATCGTCGATCCCATCGCTCCCGCCACGACCCAGGCCGGGGCCCAGACCCTCGATTACAGCGCCGCCGCCGTGTTTCAGGGCGCTGGAGCCGGCGGGGAGCCCGACCCCGCCGGCACGCCCGATGGTGCGCGCATGTTCAAGCAAGAGGTGCCCGACCTCGTGGTTGTCGTCGGCAACCAGGCCCTGAGGACCCGCGTGGTGCACGTGGGCACGTGGCGCGACGTCAACCTTGGCGTGACCCCGGCGCAGATCCTCGAGGACAACCTCGCCATCGACCTCGGCCTGGCCGACTACGACGACGGCTTCATCGGCCGCTTTCCGCCCTCGAGGGAGGAGCCATGAGCGCGCGCAGTTCTTCCAGCGCCTGGAGCGTCGTCGTCTTGGTGCTCGCCTCCCTGGCCTCGAGCAGCTCCGCGGCGCAGTTCACCGAGCGCGTCACCTTCACCTTCCGCAGCAATGAAGTTGGCTTCAGCGGCGACATCCACTCTGCATTCTTGATGCTGGATGTCGAGGGTGGTCGCAACAAAGTAAACAACGCGCGGCGCATGGCTTGTGACAATGCAAATCCGAAGCAATGCTCGCTATCAGTGGACGTCGAAGAAGGAAATTACATCTACGTCTACGTCGTCAACGCCGACGAACGTGTCGATCTCTCCGATCCCCTGCTGAATCCAGACGATATTCCAGACTCCTTCTTTTTCCGGGATCCAAACGCGCGCGATAGCGGCTTCTGTGGACAATTCTCTACTGACAATTGCCTCTTCGTGCGCAATCCCGCTCGTCCTGTCTTCCAGTCCGCCACGTTCACCCCCGGCCACGGTGCGCTGGTGACATCGGCGTCGGTGGCCATCTCGGTCGACGTGCAAAAGGGCAACACCAACCGCCCCCTCGCGGCGGGCAGCGTCCGGGCCTTCTTCGAGGACAAAGAGCCCGTCGACCTGCGCTACGCCGCCACGATCGATCTGCCGACGCCGGTGCTCGTCGAGCTGCCGGGCGCAACGCTGACGACGACGGCGAGCGGAGGCACGCTGCGCGCCACCATCACCGATGCGCCCGAGGGCTTTCACCGCGTCTTCTTCGATGTCGCCGACGACGAAGGCTTGGCTGCCGATCGTTTCGAAGGGAGCTTGCTCGTCAACCGCAATAACCTGGCGCCCGTCGCCCGCGCGGGCACCACCCTCTTCACCGAGGTCAACCAAGAGGTCGTCGTCGATGGCAGCCTGTCCGAAGATCCCGATTTCATCGGCTTCACCGAATACCAATGGCGCTTCATCGACAAGCCAGCGGCAGCCAATCCCACGCTGCGCTGCGTAGACGAGGAGCTCATTCCCCGCGGCGGTGATGGTCGGCCTCAGGTCGACGAGCACGGCAATCTGCTCGGTGACCCCTGCACCCGCAGCGATCCCGGGGCCATGCCGCGCTTTTCGACGACGGTTGCCGGGGACTACCGCCTCGGACTTCGCGTGCGCGACTTCGGCGGCACGCTGTCGGCCGAAGACACCGTCACCATCCACGTGCTCCCCGCCTTCAACACAGCAGCACGGGCCCGCATCGAGGTCGTAGTCGATGGAGGCAGCGTGCGGGTCGACGGCAGCCTCAGCGATGGCGCTTCGAGCTTCGTCTTTGTCGCCGACGACGACAACCCGGCTGCCCTGAACCTCAACGTCGACGGCGCGGTGGCCAGCTTCGCCAAACCCACCACCCCCGGCGCCTATTTGGTGCACTTGTCGGCGAGCGACTCCTATCCAGCGACGGCCATGATCGTCGTCGACAACGACCTGTCCGTGCGGGGCTTCGATCTCGCGCGTCCGCCCAAGGCCTGGAAGACGGACAAGGTGCTCTACCTCGGCTTCGTGCGGGAGTTCGTCGACAGCGACGGCGACGGCGAGGGCGATCTGCTGGGCATGATCGACAAGCTCGACTACTTGAGCGACCTCGGCGTCACCTCGATCTGGTTGATGCCCCTGGCGCCCGGACCCACGACCCACGGCTACGCCGCCAGTGGCTACTTCGGCGTCGAAGAAGATTACGGCACCCCCGAGGATCTCGAGCTCCTCGTCGAGGCCGCCCGCTCCTTCGGTCTCGAGGTCATCATGGACTTCGTCGCCAACCACACCGCCGACAGCCATCCCTTCTTCAAGGCCGCCCGCCAGAACCCCGACTCTCCCTTGCGCGACTGGTATTCCTTCAACCCCGACGGCACCTACCGCTTCGCCTTCGGCTTCGTCGCCTTGCCCGACAACAACCAGAACAACCCCATGGTCCGGCAGAACCTGCTGCAGGTCATCGACTGGCACCTCGACCGCGGCATCGAGGGGCTGCGCTGCGACATCGCGGCCTTCTCTCCGCCCTCGTTTTGGAAGCTGGTTCGACGTCATGTGAAGGCCCGCGCCGATCAGGCCATCATGCTTGCCGAAATTATCCCGCCGCTGCCGGAGTACTTCGACCACGGCTTCGACCTCGCCTACGACTCCACCACCTACTTCAATACCGTCGAGAGCTTCGCCAAAGGCGGCAACTTCGACGCCGTTGACGGGTCCCTCGAAGACGCCACTCGCTTCGTCGAGCGGGCCCAAGGCGAGCGCACGCGCAGCAGCGTGCGCGCCGACGACGTGCTCTTCATGCGCTACGTCGACAACCAAGACGAAGACCGTTTCCTGCTCACCGCCGGCAGCGACGTGCGCAAGGCCCGCGCGGTGGCCACGGTGCTGATGACCTTGCCCGGAGTTCCCCTGGTGACCTACGGCGACGAGGTGGGCATCGAAGAGCTGCGCGGCCGCTACCCCTTCGCGCTCTACAACGAAGGCACCGACACCTTCTCCGACGGAGGCATTGATGCGCTGCGCAAGCAGTACCGCAAGCTGATCAATCTCCGCCGCAGCAACCGCGGGCTCGCGCTGCCCGACACGGCCCTGAATTTTCAAACGGGCAACAGCTACCTGCGCATCGCCGGCAACGGCGACGAAGGCGGCGGCAACGTCTACAGCTTCATGCGCTTTGGCGATGGACAGCGCTTCATCGTGCTCAGCAACCGCGCCGACTCGACGGCCATTGGCACCAGCGCCCGCGTGTTTCCGCCGGCGCAACTCTTCGCCGACTTCCCGGACCAGACGCTGATCCTCGTCGACCAACTCGATCCCGCGGTGCGGGTGAGCCTCACACGCCAGCAACTCACGGCGGCGGGGGGCGCGGTCTTTTCGGTGCCGGGCTTTGGCAGCCGCATCTTTCAGGTCACGAAGAATGGGATTCCTGACGACGACGGCGACAAGATCCTCGACAGCTGGGACAATTGTCGCGGCGCCGCCAACGCTGCCCAGACCGATCTCGACCGAGATGGCATCGGCGATCGTTGCGATGTCTGCGCCAACACCCTGCGCGATGCCGTCGTCGGCCGCGATGGTTGCGCTGCCGCCCCAGGCCGCTCTCACGCCCGCTACCTGCTGGACGGCGCCGTTGACGACGCGGCGTATCGCCGGTCGGAGAGCGCGGGCATTTCCCTCTATGCCTCGTTCAATGGCAGCGAGCTCTATGTCGCCACCGAGGCCGCGGCTCGTGGACAAGACACCTTTCTCCTGGTCAGCGACAGCAATGGACGCAGCAGCATCGCGCCTTTTGGAAAGGCCGGAACGGTCGCTTCTGGTGCTGTGTTCATCGGTGACGAAGGTGAGAACGATTTCGCCAAATGGTTCGGGACAACGGGCGAATCCGTCGCCGTCACCGAACCGATTCCCGGTCGGGGCGTCGTCGAAGGAACGCTCAATCTCATCGAAGAATTCGGCGCCGTTCCCGATCGTATTTTTATTGCAGCGGTGCGCTACGACGGCGCAGACGGCGGCGCGATCCTGGCCCAGGCGCCCGGGGGCAACGGCGACGGCAACGTCGACGCCGCCGAGCTCTTGGCCTTCGATCTCACCACCGAGATCGATCCGGTGATCTCCGAGGGGGAGGGCGAAGGCGAAGGCGAGCCCGCGGAAGGCGAAGGAGAGGGCGAAGGCGACGATCCCATCATCACCCAGCCCGGTGACGTCGACGGCGACGGCATCGAGAACCTCGTCGACAACTGCCCGTCTCTCTTCAACTCCTCCCAAGCCGACGCCGACAGCGACGGCCTGGGCGACGGCTGCGACCACTGTCCCCTCACCGCCCCGGGCGTCACCGTCGACGCCAACGGCTGCGGCGCCCGCGACTCGGGTCAGCCCGCCGACCTCACGCGTCCCACGCCCCGCGTCGTCGATGCCGACGCGACCCCGCCGCTCCAAACGGAGTCCTGCGCCTGCACGTCGTCGTCGTCGTCGTCGTTGGCGCTGGGGCTCTCGGTGCTGGCGCTCTTGGGCCGCCGGAAGCGCCGATGATGCTGCGCGCCTGGTGCTTGGTCGGCGTCGCGGCGACAGGGTGCAGCGCGTTCAGCGGTGGTGCCGGCGACCGTCCCGAGGGTTTTCGTCTCATCGAGGGACGCCTGTTGGTGCCAGACGAAGACCTATTGGGCCGGCAGGTCACTGGGCTGCAGATGGCGGCTTTGTTCGTCGACGGCGACGGCGGCGTCGAGCCCTTCGTGTCTTCGGTCTTTGATCCCGCCGCTCAGCGCGGCGAGGCTGCGTTCGTGGCGCCGGTGCGCGGCGATGTCGACGTCGTCTTGGTGTTGCAGGTGCCCTCGGCGAGCGCGCGGGGCATTGGCAGCTTCGTCGCCCAGCTTCGCTTCGACGCCGATCAAAGCCTGCTGCCGCGCGGCGAAGACGACATCGACCTCGGTGCGGTCACGCTGAAAAAAGGCGCGCGGGTTCCGGCGGACACGGTGCTTTCGAGCAGCGCCGGCAACTCGCCCCTCGCCCAGGTCGACAGCGATGGAGACGGCATCAACGATGCCGCCGACGCGGACGACGACGACGACGGCACCCCTGACGGCACCGACACCGATGTGGCCGGCGACGGCGTCGACGACGCGCAGCAGATCTTGGAGGCGCTGCCCGACGACAACGGCGACGGCGTGGCCGACCTGCTCGGGTAGCGTCGCCGCCGTCAGGGCCGCGGTGCCGCCGCATCTTGGCAGCGACGCCAGCCGATGAACTGCAAAGTGTCGCGGCGCTGCAGGGGGTCCCGTCGCTCCAGCTCGCGCACTTCGCGTGTTTCGATGTGAAAACGCGCGATCACACCGGGGCCATGCTCCAAGGGACACGCAACAACCACATCGACGCCGTCGTCGGCGGGCTGCACGTCAAGCAGCGAGCCGTAGCGCCAGCGCCAGCGCAGCTCGGCCGGCGTCAAGAGCCCAGGACCGTCGCAGCCGAGCACGACACCGAGCAGCAGCGCCGATGACCGCCGCAACAGCTCAGCCGACCGGCAGGGGCGGGGCTTCGCTCGGCATCGGCGGCGGCGTGCCGATGTTTGACCCGCCAGGAAAGAGGCCACGACCCACGCCCTCACCGCGGAAGGGCCAGGGGATCGAAGCGAGGATCAAGAGCAGCGCGATCCCGAAAAAGATAGCCGCGGTCTTGTTCTTCTTGGCGTCGTCGGCGGCCCGGCGGGTGCGAGCGCTCCCGATGGTGGCGACGATGGCGGCGACGAGCATGCCGACGAGATGCTCGACGCCGTAAAAGCGCAGCATCGGGTTCTTCATCGACGCGCCGGGATCGCTGAGGAATGCTTGGGTGATTCCAGAGATTCCAAAATATAGAATAAGACCGAGAATGACCTGCAAATGCAGCGATCCAAGGAAAATAAGACCAGGCATTTTGCTGTATGGCTTTGCGGTGCTGCTCGCCGCAACCGCTCTCACAACTGCGATCAAGCCTGCGATCAGGACGACCCAGCGAAGAATATTGTGAACGTGCAGCATTCCAACGGACATCATATCCTCACGGTCTCGGTGGCAAAGCGCTATTTTATATCAACACCGCGGCGTTGTCCAAGACCGCGTCTCGGACAACGTGCTGGGGTCCCGGTTCAGGCGGCGACGGCGCCCGGGAGACCCGCATTGTGCTTCTGCGCTTCGCTGAGGCGGGCGCCAATGTCGTCCCAATTCCAAACGTTCCACAAGGCGTCGAAGAACTCTGCTTTGCGGTTTTGATACTGCAGATACCAGGCATGTTCCCAGGCATCCATCACCATCACGGGCGTGCCTCCGACGGCGAAGCTGCTTTGGTGATCATAGATTTGCGTGGTAATCAAACGGCCCAGAACAGGCTCCCATACCAGGGCACCCCAGCCTGAACCAAAAACCGTAGAGGCGGCGGCATTCATCTGTTTCTTGAAGTTATCAAAGGAGCCGAAATCTTTGTTGATTTGATCTCCCAGTGCACCGGTCGGCGCGCCGCCACCACCCTTCTTCATGTTCTTCCAGAAGATCGAGTGCAGGACGTGGCCGGCGACGTTGAAGGCGAGGGCGCGTTGCAGGGCCGGGACGGCGGCGAAGTCGCCCTTGGTGCGGCACTCCTCGAGCTTGTCGAGGGCGACGTTGGCGTTGGTGACGTAGGCGGCGTGGTGCTTGCCGTGGTGGAGCTCGAGGATCTCCTTCTTCACGTGGGGCTCGAGGGCGTCGTGGGGGTAACCAAGCTCGGGCAGGGCGTACTTCGACATGGCATGACCTCGGTGGTGAGCGACAGTGGCCGCTGCCTAGCACGAGTTTTCGTCGTGGAAAGCCGGCGACGCACCGCCTCCGGCAGCCTGGCAGGCGGGCAGAGTGCCGCCGCCCATCGCCTGGCCGGGGGATCCGTACCTGACGACGACGACGAACAACGGGCAGTGGAATCGAGAGGAGCGCAGGGCGCGGCGGTGTATCACGCGCCCACCGTTTCTCTGCGCGCGGAACACAATGTGAGCATGTCCCGAAGCTTCCTGGCGTTGGTCGCTGTCGACGTCGTGATCGCGTGAGCGAGGTCATCGACGTCCACACGCACATCTTGCCGCGGCACATCCCGCGCTGGGCCGAGCAGCTGCCCGGAGCGCGGGGGTTCATGACCCTCGAGCACGTGCCGAACACCTGCAGGGCCAAGATGGTCACCGACGACGGCCGCTTCTTTCGCGACATCGAGGACACCTTGTGGGATCCGGCGCGGCGGCTGGGAGACTGCGACGTCGCAGGGGTCACCCGTCAGGTGCTCTCGACGGTGCCCGTGATGTTCTCCTACTGGAGCAAGCCCGAGCACGGCGCCGTCGTGTCCCGCTTCTTGAACGAAGACCTCGCCGCCACAGTGCAGCGGCATCCAGATCGTTTCTACGGCTTGGGAACGCTGCCCATGCAAGACCCTGATCTTGCCTGTCGCGAGCTCGAATACTGTATTGGATCGTTGGGGCTATCCGGCGTCCAAATCGGCAGTCATATCGAGCGCGGACCCAGCGCCAACGATGAGCGCTGGAATCTCAGCGATCCCCGCCTCTTCCCGGTGTTCCAAAGAGCGAGCGCGCTGGGTGCTGCGATCTTCATTCACCCCTGGGACATGATGGGCGAAGGGAGAATGCAGAGGTATTGGCTCCCTTGGCTCGTGGGCATGCCAGCAGAGGAGTCCCTCGCGATCTGCTCCTTGATCTTCGGCGGTGTCTTTCAGCGGCTGCCCGATCTGCGGGTGTGCGTGGCCCACGGCGGCGGCTCCTTCGCCGCGACGCTGGGCCGCATCGAGCACGGATTCCAGGCGCGCCCGGACCTGGTCGCCGTCGACAACCCACATCCGCCGTCGAGCTACCTGGGCCGCTTCTGGGTCGATTCGCTCGTGCACGATCCAAAGGCGCTGCGGCAGATCCTCGAGGTCTACGGCGTCGACAAGATCGCGCTGGGCAGCGACTACCCCTTTCCCCTGGGCGAGGCGTGCCCCGGCGCGAGCATCCGCGCTGCGGGTCTCGACGACGTCACCGCTCGCAAGCTGCTCGCCGACAACGCGCAGGCGTGGCTCAAAGCTCCGTGACCCTGAACCTCCAAACCCCGCTGGCGTCGGGAAAGACGGCTGCTATACCCGTCGGGCCGATGACCCTCCGGTTCCTCGCACTGCTCTCCTGCGCGACCTTGCTGGTCGCAGGGCCCGCCGTCGCCAGCGACGTCGATGAGTGCGAAACCATGAGCCTGCCGAGCGAGCGGGCTGAAGATCGGGCCGACGTCGACATCGCCGCCGAGCTCGAAGCCCTGCAACCCGCCGACGTCGTCGTCCCCTGCGCCATGGCCGAGAGCGGCTTGCTCGGACCCGCCTGTCAAGACGCCACCTTCTACGTCGTCAACCAGCACGGCACCCTGCTCTGCCGGCTTGAGCTCGCGGTGTTCACACAAAGTGCGTCCTCACCTCTGGTCGAGCGGGCGCCGGCGTCGACCACCACCAACCACGGCTCCTCCGTCGTCGTCGCCCTTGTCCCCTTGCTGCCGCCCTCGCTGCCCGCCGGTTCGGTGCGCGAGCTGGCCCCCTTGAGACCAGGAGCCCTGCTCCAAGCTGCCGACGCCCACCTCAGCGACCGGCCTCGACCCTCCTAAGCGCGCGGCGTCGACGTCCTACGTCGTCGCCACACCCTCCGTCTCCTCAGCGTCCTCCGGCCGGTGCCTTCAGCGCCGGGTCTCTGAACCACTGCAAGAAGAGAGAAGCCACATGTTCAAGCAACTCCTCGTCCCCGTCGCCCTCATCGGCGCGCTCGCCGCCTGCCAACCGCCCTCCGCCGGAGGCAGCAAGGAGCTCGTCGAGCGCATCGAGAAACTCGAGAAAAAGGTCGAAGCCCTCGAGAAGCGCCCCGCCGCCGCCGCCGCTGCCCCGCGCGAAGCCCCGCCGCCCCAGACCGAGGCCTACAAGATCCCCGCCGGCGACAGCCCGGTGCTCGGCGCCAAGTCGGCCAAGGTCGAGCTCGTGATCTTCTCCGACTACCAATGCCCCTTCTGCTCGCGCATCGACCCCATGCTCCGCGACGTCGTCAAAGATCCGGAGCTGAAGGACAAGGTCAAGGTCGTCTTCAAGCAGTTCCCGCTCTCCTTCCACAAGGACGCCAAGCCCACGGCCAAGGCTGCACTCGCAGCCCGCGACGTCGGCGGCGACAAAGCCTTCTGGGACTTTTCTGAGAAGGCCTACGCCAACCAGCGCGCGCTCACCCCCGAGAACTACTCGGTGTGGGCCAAGGAGATCGACATCAACGTCGCCAAGTTCGAGAAGTCGCTCAAGGACAACGACGCCAAATTCGAAGACATCATCAAGACCGAATCCGAGCTGGGCGCCAAGGAAGCCAAAGTCCGCGGCACCCCCTCCCTCTTCGTCAACGGCTGGGAACTGCGCCAGCGCTCCGTCGACGGCGTGAAGCAGCTGATCAAGGAAAAGAACCTCGGCGGCTGAGGCAGATCCCATCCAAGGGAGCAAAGAGCGGGTCCTGCGGGGCCCGCTTTTTTCTCGTTACTTACATAAATGATCGAAGCCACCACTGCTGTGCAGCGGATCTCCGCATTGCTACGCCCCAATTCCCGCCGCCTCCCGGCGGACGTGCACGATTTTCGGGCCTGAACGGTTGAGCAGCAGGTGCGCGCCGTCCCGCTTTCACGGACTGCGGCCGGGCGCTCCCAGGGATGGTGGTCGTATGCAATTCGCCGGCTATACCTTGTATCAGACGCCTGCCCGCCCCCTGAACAACCGTTCCGAGGACGTGGGGAGTGGAGGACCTGCACCCGTGTTGGAGTTCGTGCACGAAACCCTGCCGGTCCCCTCGTTGGTCCGTCCGGATCATGAGCGCGACGTGCTCTACATCCGCCTCAGCGCGCCCCGCACGCGCGGATCCGACGTCGTCGCCGTCCTCCCCGCTGCTGGCGATGCCGTCGCGGCCATCGTGCACCAAGCCAAGGAGCGAGGAGAGCCCGTGCACCGCGCCGTCATCGTCGGCGCCGACGCTCTGCTCTTGCCCGAAGGCACAGACGTTCCCCAGGGGCTCGAGGAAGCGCGCAGCACCTTCGTCGACGTCATCGGGGCCCTGGCCGACGCCCACGTCTCCTTTCTGTGGCGCACGCGCGCAGGCATCGAGGCCGGCGGGCTTCCGCCTTTGATCGCCAATGCGCTAATGGCCGCGGGCCCGCTGTGCACCGTCGAGCTGGGGGTCGCCACCGTCGACAACGACGACGCCCGCGCCCTCGAAGGCGACCACGCCACGCCGGCTGCTGCCCGGGTGCGTTTGGCGGCGGCGCTGGTGGCCCGCGGTGTCAGCGTGCGCGCGCTGGTCGATCCGCTGGTCCCCATGCTCACCGATCAACAAGGCGCCCTCGACGACCTCGTCACGGCCCTCGCCGAAGCTGGCGTGAAGAAGCTCGGTGCCCGCTACATCACCCTGACCCGCGAGCGGGCCAAGGTGATCGCGGCACGGCTGGCGGGCATGCAGAAGGCGCTGTTGCAGGGCGTCTTTGCGGATGAGCCCTGGCGCAGTTCCCTGCCCCCAGGCCGGGCGGCCACTTCGCCCGACACCAGCGGGCCTCGGGAGCTCCACAAGCGCATCCCCCCCTCCCTGCGCATGCGCGGACACGAGCGCCTGATCGAGATCGGGGCCCACCACGGCGTCGTCGTCGAAATCCTGGATCCCGTCGACGAGCGCGAGTTCGACCACCTCGTCGACGGCTCGCTCAAACCGCGATCGGTGCGGGTGCGGCCCCAGCTCGATCTCTTTCAGACGAAGAAAAGCCGCTGAAATGCATCTATCGGGCGCTTTGCAGCTCGCCTGCGGCGTGGTCGGTTTTTTCAGCGCCCTCTTGTGGGTGGGCCGCGCGCCCTCGCGAAGACGACGTCGGCGTGGCAACAAGCGCCCATGAATTCTGAGCCCTCAGGCCGGGCGGCCCCCTCGCAGCGATGCGCTCCACCAACCAAGGGCCGTACCTCGGCGGTGGCGCTGTGTCTCACTCTCGTCGGTGGCTGTCAGTGCGACGTCGAGCCCGTCGATCAAATCAACTGCGACTTCACAGTGCAGGCCCTACGTGGCGGGACCGTCGACTTCGGCACCGTGGCCGTGAACGGCGGTGAGCGCTCGGCCAGCTTCGTCATTGAAAACACGGGCAATCGCCCCCTCAACGCCTTCACCATCGATTTCACGGGCAACGGCAGCCAATACGACGTCGACGTCCCTGCCGACTTCCAGGTGACCCCTGGCGACGACGAAGCGCTGATCGTCGTCTTTCGGCCCACGCAAGAGACCACGCTCAACGCCGAGATGCGCGTCAGCCACGTCGACCTCGGCGCCAACGGCTGCCCGGTCCGCACCATCACTCTCTTGGGAGAAGGGGTCGCCGAAGCCCCCGTCGACGCCGGCTTCCCCGATGCAGGCTTCCCCGACGGCGGCTTCTTCGTCGACGGCGGCGTCGACGACGCCGGCTTTGTGGGCGATCCCGATGGTGGGGTGATTCTGCCCGTGAATGCAGCGTGGCGCGCCTACGGAGGGCTCGAGGAGGCCCGCGGCGGAGCAGCCACCGTCGAGCTCCTCGATGGTTCCCTGCTGCTCGTGGGTGGCTACGGCGAAAACGGCACCACCCTCGACTCCATCGAGCGCTTCGATCCTCTCAACGGCCGCTCGCGAGTCGTTGGTCGCATGGCTCTTGCTCGAGCCGAGCCGGGGGCGGTCATGCTGGGCGACGGCCGCATCGCCATCGTCGGCGGACGCACCCAGAGCGTCGGCGGCGTCGTCGTCAGCACCATCGAGATCTTCGATCCAGCCGCAGAGACCCTCAGCTGCCCGGGCCTGCAGGCCACGGCCGGGGTGTGTTCCGACAACGGCCTCGGCTTTCTGCCCGCGGGTCGCATTCACCCCATCGTGACCTCGCTGGGCGGCAACCTCATCGCGGTGGCCAACGGCAAGGAGCTCAACGGCATGGGCATCGAGATCGCCAGCGCCGGCGGCGACGTCGTCGACGTCCTCAACGGTACCCTCACGCCGATCACGGGACTCCCGGCGCGCTTCGACGAAGCCCGCGTGACAGGCGCTGGCGGCGATTTCCTGCTCATCGGCGGACGCAACATCAACGGCGTGCCCCAGCTCGACGTCGTCCGCTTCGTCGGCGCCTCCCGCACGGCCGGCTCGTTGATCGACCTGCCCGGCACGCGCGCGGCCGCCGGCGTCGCCACCCTCGAAGACGGCACCGTCATCGTCAGCGGCGGCACCGGCGGCACCGGCGCCGTCCTGAGTGATGCGCTGCTCTTGCACGATCCCTTCGGCACGCCGTCGCTGCAGCCCCTGACCCTCACCCTCGATGCCCGCGTCGAGCCCACGGTGGTCGCCCTGCCCGGCGACATCGTCGTCATCGCCGGCGGCTTGCCCAGCCAAGTCATCGGCGTCGACGACGACGACAGCGTGGTGCCCCTTACCTCCGCCGAAGTCCTCGTGCCCTTCGGCGCCGCCGGCTTCGCCCGTTTTGCCACCGACAACGACCTGGCCCAGGGTCGCATCGGTGGAGCCGCAGTGGTCACCAACGACGACGACGACATCGTCACCTTCGTCGGCGGCTACGCGACCCAGCCCCGCAAGTCCGCCCAACCCCACGCCGAGCAATACCGCCTCGTCGACAACGTTTTTTCTTCCTTCGGTCTGATGGGAGCCGGGACCGCCGTCGCCGCCGCCGCCATCCTCGATGTCTCGGGCGCAGCTCTCGTGTCTGTCGGCGGCGTCGACCCCCACACGGGAGCGACCTCGGCTCGATCCCGCGCCTTCGACGCCGAAAACGGAGCCTTCGTCGACGTCACTTCCTTGCGCGCTCCCCGCCGCGATCACACAGCGACTTCCATCGCCGCCGACCTCATCGTCGTCATTGGCGGCCGCGATGCGACGGGCAACGTCATCGGCTCCGCGTCGATCCTCGACGTCGACGGCCAGGATCTCCCCTTGCCCGTGTCCCTGCGCCGCCCCCGCGCCGGACACACCGCCACCCTCCTGCCCGAGGCCGCCGGCTTCGGCGACAACGCGATCCTGCTGTGCGGCGGCAGCGGCTCTGGCGGCGAACCCCTCGACACCTGTGAGATCTTCCAGGCGCCCGACAACCCGCGCGACGTCCAAACCTTCGCCACGGCCTCGTTCACTCTCGTCGCCAACCGACTCTCCACCGGCCGCGTCGGACACACCGCCACCCCGTTCAGCAACGGCGAAGTCCTCATCGTCGGCGGCGGCGACATCGAAAACGATCAGGTGGCGGCCGATCTCTTCATCCCCGATCCCGACGATCCCCGCGTCGTCGCCAGCGGCGTCCCCATCCGCGCGCGTCGCGATCACGCCGCCATCGCCATCGGTGGAGGTCGCGTCCTCCTGGTCGGCGGCGACGTCTTCGTCGGCGGCACCGCCCCCACCCGCACCGCCGAGGTGTACAGCCGGGGCAACGAGACCTTCACCGCCGTCGAAGACATGGAGGAGCCTCGCACGAAGCCGGCAACCTTCCTTCTCTCCGACGGGCAGGTGCTGGTGTCGGGCGGGACCAAGAGCCTCGGCGAGTCCGGCTTCCCCTTCATCGCCGTCATCGAGAGCGAGCTCTACAACCCAGGTCCCACCGGCATCGGCACCTTCGAAGCCATCGAGATTCCGCTCAGCTACGGCCGCGCAGACCTCATCCAGGCCGACATCTTCGGCCGCGCCGTCGTCGTCGGCGGCAGCCACCGCGACGGCACGACGGCCACGGGCGACGAACGCCGCACGCCCGAACATTTCGTGGACATGCTCGAGGAAGGCACCGAGCCCTGAGCTCAGCCGTTCACGACGCGCCAGCGTATTGAACCATCGGAGCTTCAACCATCAGACGCGCCGCCGGCTGAACTTTGAGCATCACGCCGCGTTCCGAGCCTCCAGCGCAGCGACGCCGTCGTCGACGATGACGCTGTGGCCCTGTCGCCCAAAGCGTGCCTTCACCAGCGTCACGCGCGTACACACTCCGCTCCGCTGCAACGCGATGCGCGTGGCCGCCGCGTAGGGCAAGGCGTTGCCTCCCGTGGTGATGTCGACGCCTTTGCCATCCTCTCCCCAATTGCGCCGCAGCTGGTTGACGAAGACGACGACGCAACGGGACTTGGCGGCTTGCAAGGTCAACCGACGCAACGCCTGGCTCATCAAGCGCGCATGATGCCCCGCCGGCGCCCCACCGGTCAGCGACAGGAGCTCGGCCTTGGGCACCAGTGCAGCAACCGAATCCACCACGACGACGTCGGCGGCCCGAGAGCCCAGCAGCTCGTCGACGATGTGCAAGGCGGCTTCCCCTCCCTCGGGACGCGCGATCACCAGCTTGTCTACGTCGACGCCGGCCCGCTGCAGCACCCGTCGATCGATGCCATGGTCGACGTCGACGACGGCGGCGACGCCTCCTTGCCGGTGCACCGCTGCGCACCAGCGCAAGGCCAAGGTCGTCTTGCCCGATCCAGGTGGACCAAAGAGCTCGACCAGCCGCCCGCGCGGCAGCCCGCCATCGAGGAGCTCATCGAGCCCAGCGACGCCGGTCGCCAAACGTGTCAGCGCCGGGTCCGCCGCGAACAAGCGAACCCCTCCGCGGCCGACCAGCGCCTCGAGCCGCTTCCAAGCCGAGAAAACAGGACCTTTATTGCTTTCTTTCATCCAGACCTCCTGGGGCCAGATGACTCACCCCCCATGCCGCCGCCGTCGTCGCACCCCCATGCGCTAGACACGGCTTCTGAGATGATTTCCGTTCCGGTAGAGATCTCTGCCATGGTCCAGGAATCTCCGCGGCGGCCACCCGATCTCTCCGAGTGCGCCTACCCGGTCGAGCCCGCGATCACCAACGAGCTCCGCTCCACCTGGCGCGCACGCCACGGTTCGGACCTCGATCTCCGCGCCCACACCGGATCCAAAGCAGCAGCCGTCGTCGTCGTCGTCGGCACCCCGACCCGGGCCCATGAGCTCTTTGTCTTTGCCCGCGGGCCCGGGAGCGGCCTGGCTGGACCGCTCGCCGCAGCCATCGACGCCGCCGACGCACTGCTGCTCGCTCTTGCGGCCGACGAACGCCGCCCCGCCCCCTTGGATTGGCAAGGGGAGACCCTCGGCGACCACGTCGTCTTCGTGCGTGGGGAACGTCGGGACTACTGCGCCGAAGAAGAGGCCGCCCGCCTTTTGGGCGAAGAGCCGCCGCCGCGCGGGCTGCCAGGTTTTCCGATGGTTTGAAGTTCGGATGTTCAAGACGCTGGCGCGTCTTGAAGCTTGGATGTTCAAGACGCTGGCGCGTCTTGAAGCTTGGATGTTCAAGACGCTGGCGCGTCTTGAAGCTTGGATGTTCAAGACGCTGGCGCGTCTTGAGGCCTAGGGTTTCGCCACCGCCTCCAGCTTTGGGGTAAAGGCGAGCGAAACGGAGTTCATACAATAACGTTTGCCCGTCGGCTTGGGGCCGTCGTCGAAGACGTGGCCGAGGTGGCCCCCGCAGCGCCGACACACCACTTCTTCGCGCACCATGCCGTAGGAGATGTCCTTGACGATCTCCGTCGCCTTCTCGTCGAGGGGGCGGGTGAAGCTGGGCCATCCCGTGCCGGACTCAAACTTGTCAGCGGATGAAAAGAGCAGCAAGGCGCAGGCGGCGCAGGCGTAGACGCCGTCGCGGTGCTCGTTCCAGTACTTTCCAGAAAACGCGCGTTCCGTGCCCTTTTCAAAGAGTACGTTGTAGGCCTCAGGGGAGAGCTGTTTCTTCCACTGCTCTGGCGTCTTTTCGATTTCACGTTTCACGCGAGCTCCGTTGACAGGCTCCGCGGCGGCGGCGCAGGCGGCGAGAGCCGGCACCAAGAGGATGGACAGAGACAAGAGGGTTCGACGCTTCATCTTTGATCTACGAGCTGGGGGTGACGAGAGGGAGGTGATCCCGATCCCTCCGATCCAGTACCTGAAACGGCACCCACGAGCACCCCGGCGCTTCTGAACGAGTGCGCTCTCCGCCCGACTCCCCGTCGTTTTTTTGACAGGAGTGGCGTTGGCAGGCGACGGTCGCTTGCTTTTCGACCCTTGGCCGCTCGGTGGCCGAGGTTGCCCGGCGAGGACGTCATGATGCGCTACGCCCAGAGCGGGCACCTCAAACGCGGCGACGACCTGGAGCAGACCCGCCTCGAGCGGGTGTCGAATCCCAGCACCAGGGCGCGCGTCGGCGTCGTCTCGCTCGCCGCCTTGGCCCCCACCATCCTCGCTCTCTCCTTGTCGCACCAAACCCCGCGCGCAGACATCCCACCTGCCCCCCCCGCGACCCTGGCGCTCGTGGCCACCCCGACCAAGGCCGCCGCACCAGCACCGCCACCAGCAGCGGAGCCCCTGCCGCCTCCGGATCCCACCGTGCGCGACACCTTGCGCAGCAGCGAAGCCCTCTCCCAGGCGCTGGCCCGCAACAACGTGGCCGCCGACGACGTCTCGGACCTGGTGCGCGATCTCAAGGGCGTGCTCGATGTGCGCTCGCTGCGAGCGGGCGCGCGTTTCTCGGTCAAAGTCGAGGGGCGCGCCCTGACACGCTTCACCTTCCAGGCGATCTCGCCCGAAGGCCTGCCACGACGCATCACCGCCGATCGGCTCGCCGAAGGCACAGCGACGAAGCGCTTCGGTGTCGGCGTCGTCGATGCCAAGGTCGAGACCACCCTGGAGGGCCTGGCCGGCACCATTCGGGGCAGCCTGTACAACGCCGTCCTCGACGCCGGCGGCGATCCCAACCTCGTCAACAAGTTCGTCGACGTCTTCGCCTGGAACATCGATTTTTACCGCCAAACCCACAGCGGCGACGAGTTCCGCGTGGTCGTCGAGAAGAAATATGCCGGCGTCGGCGACGAACGGCGCTTCCTCGGCTACGGCAAGGTCAAGGCCGCCGAATACGTCAACGCCGGCACCACCTTTCGGGGCTTCGCTTTCCAGACCGCCGACAACAAATTCGGCGGCTGGTTCGACGAGGCCGGCGACGCCCTCGAGCGCACCTTCCTGAAGAGCCCCATGGAAGTCGCCAACGTCACCTCGAGCTATGGCATGCGCTTTCATCCCATCCTCAACCGCAACTCCACCCACGAAGGCGTCGACTACGGCGCTCCCAGCGGCACCCCGATTTGGACCGTCGCCGACGGCATCGTGCTCGATGCGCGCTTCTCCAAGAGCGCGGGCAACATGGTGATGATCCAACACATGAACGGCATCGTGACCGAGTACTTCCACCTCTCCCGCTTCGTCGACGGACTGAAGAAGGGCGAGCGCGTGAAGCAAAAGCAGCTCATCGGCTACGTCGGCTCCACGGGACTCTCGACGGGTCCCCACTTGCACTTCGGCATGCTTCGCGGTGGCTCCCACGTCGATCCGAACAAACAGAAGTTCCCCAACGCCAAGCCCATCCCGGCCGGCTACCGCGGCGAGTTCAACTCCCTGGTGCAGCCCCTGCTCGCCCAGTTGAAAGCCCTCTCCCGCGCCTGATGGATCACGGCCCTTTTTTCGCCGCGGCGTCGAGACCTGGGTCCGGCACAATCGTGATGTAATTATCGTAGCGAGATTGGATTTCGCTTACATATTTAACCGGCTCTTCGCCGCGACAATATCCGTGCTTCATCTTCTTGGCTACGCGCTGATCTTGCAGCTTCAACATCGCCACTTCGACATTCTTGAACCACTTGTTCGGATTGAGCCCCAGCTCCGCAGCCAGCCGTCGGGCGTCTTCGACATGGCCGCGCCCAGCGTTGTAGGAAGCCAGCGCAAAACGCACCCGATGCTTGAAGGGGATGTCCTTGTCGAAGGATTCGATCATCTGCGCCATGTAGGACACGCCGGCGCCAATGCCGGTCTCGGGGTCCTTGAGATCGACGAAGCCCATCTCGGCGCCAGTGCGGGGCATGACTTGGAACAGGCCCAGGGCGCCCACCCAGCTTTTGGCTTCGGGATTGAAGCGAGATTCTTGATAGGCCTGCGCCGCCATCAGCCGCCAATCCAAGCCATAATTAGTCGACTGATTACGAATCAGGTTATCGTATCGTGAAATCTGCCCGGTCTCTTTGAAATCTTCCTGGGCTTCATTGGCCCGATGAGTGGACTCAAAGTACTGGTGCTTCAGCAGGTTGTACTCGACGGATCCTTTGATCCTGCCCTCGCCGCGGGTCACGTGCTTCCGCACGAAAGCGTCCAGGGCTCGCTGCAATTTCGGGCTGTCCTTGCGCGCAGCCAGGGCGATCTCCGACGACGCCAGCGGCAGCGAGGTCTGAATGTCGTCGCGCCAGCTCTTTTCGACGGCGGCGATGGTGCTGTCGGCCACGGTCAGCGGGATGGTGCCCGCGGCGACCTGAGCGATGAGGGCCTCAGTCTCGTCGTCTTCGGCGGCGTCGACGAGGGTGAAGGGGCCGGCGCTGGGCTGTAGCGCATCGAGCGTGCGGCGGTACGACGACGACGGACGCACATGGATGGTCTTGCCCTTGAGCTGGGACACCGAGGTGAGCGGCGCTTCGCCCGCGCGTTGCACGATCACTTCGTCGACGAAGTTGTAGGGCGAGCTGAACCAAACGTCGGCGGCGCGCGCGCTGTTGACGGTCATCTCGGCAGCGATGACGTCCCCACGTCCTTCGTTGAGCCAGGGGATCAGATCCTTGGACTCGGGCGGCACGACGACGTCGAGGCGCAAGCCGTTTTCTTTGGCAAACAGCTTCACCCATTCGTAGTCGAAGCCTTGTTGAGTGCCTTTGTAGAGGAAGTAGCTGACCGCGTTGTTGCGCGTCAGCATGCGGATGCTGCCCCGCTTCAGGATGGCGTCGAGGTCGAGCTTCTCGGCCTCTTTGGCGTGAGCCGAGAGCGTGCGCTCGATGAGCCAGGCGTCGGCCGCCGTCTTGAGCTTGCCGTTGCCCGGACGCACGGCGAAGGCGATTTCACGATTGTTGCGCAATACCAGCGGCGATTTGACTAGATTGTTGTATGCCAAAATCTGAGAAAACCAATCGCTGTCGCATACGGTGTACGGGAGCTTGCCCTGCCCGACGTCGAAGACGAGTCTTTCGGTGTCGCGGTCTTCGGCGGCGGAGGTCACCACCACGCCTTTCGCCTCTTTTTCGCCGAGTGCATCGAGCGTTTCACGATAAGCAGAAGATGCTCGGATGGTGACGGTCTTGCCGGCGAGCTCGGCCAGGGTCTTGGGGGCGTTGGCGTCGCCCACTTGGGCCACGAGCACTTCGTCGACGACGGCGGTGGCGCGGGTGAAGGCCACGAGCTTCTTGCGGGCGTCGGTCACCGACATGCGGGCCGCGATCAGGTCGCCCTTGCCCTGTAGCAGCAGGGGAATGAGATCGTTGAAATGGTCGACGGAGATGAGCTCGGGTCTGACGCCGAGGTGCTCGGCCAAGGCCACTGCTGTCGACTCGTTTTCGCTCATCGAGGCGCCGGCCCGGGGCAGCACGTCCTCGCCGTGACCAAAGACGAGCACCCGCAGGCTCCCGCGCTTCTTGATGGCATCGAGGTCGCCCAGGTCGGTGGCGAGCTCCCGCGGCGGCGGCGGCGACGGCGGCGGACGAGCGATGTCGGCGTCGTCGTCGATGACGGGTGGTGGCTGCTGGACTGCGGGCTGCTGGGCTGGACAAGCCTGTGCGCACGCGAGGAGAGGAATCAAGGTGAGGAATCGCATGGCAGCCCCGGCCGGTCGCGGGTGTCAGTGCCCAAGACCCGGCGTCTTCTGCGCCAAGGTGTCGACGCGGCGTCCGTCTAACCCTGCGCTGCAGCGGCGTCGACGCCTCCTGGGGCGATGAGGGCTCAAACCCTGAATCGGGAGCTCCCGCGCATCAGGCGCCCGCGCTATCGCAGCAAGGTGACAACGAAGACCCCGCTCAATGCCCTGCTTGGACGTCGGACGCGCGCGCTCCGGGCCGCTGGTGGTTTCACCGTGCGCGATCTGGCCCAACGCAGCGGACTGTCGTTGCGATCCCTTGCTGCCATCGAAGCCGACGCCGCCAACCCGACGCTGGCCTCACTGCAGGAACTGGCCACGGCCCTCGGCGTCGACGTCATCGAGCTGCTGCGCCCGGCGGGGAGAAAGCGACCGGTGGCGCTGCTGGGACTGCGCGGTGCCGGGAAGTCCACTGTCGGCAAACGCCTGGCCGACGACGCCGGCTGGGCTTTCGTCGAGCTCGATCGGCTCATCGAACGCGAAAGCGGGCTCTCGCTGCAGGCCTTGTTCGAGCTGCACGGCGAACCGCATGTGCGCACCCTCGAAGCGCGCGTGCTGGCCGACGTCGTCGCTGGCGCCGGCGTCGACGGGGGCGTCGTCGTCGCTGTGGGCGGTGGCTTGGTCACCTGGCCCGAGACTTGGGCCCTGCTGAAGGCGCGCGCGTTGACGGTGTGGTTGAAGGCCACTCCCCAGGAACACTGGGATCGCGTGCGGGCCCAAGGCGATGAGAGGCCGATGGCCAGCCGTTCCCGCGCCCGCGCCGAGCTCGACGCGCTCTGGAACGCCCGCGCCCCTCTCTATGCCCAGGCCGAATTGCACATCGACACCAGCGTCGTCGACGTCGACGGCGCTGTCGCTGTGATCCGGGCCGCTCAGGCCTCCTGAGAGCCGAGGGGCCACCTTCGGACGCGCAGTGCCGATTTTTGAGCCGTTGGCACGGCTCAAAGTGCTTCCTGCTTTGCGCCGTTGGCACGGCGCAAAGGGCTTCCTGCTTTGCGCCGTTGGCACGGCGCAAAGGGCTTCCTGCTTTGCGCCGTTGGCACGGCTCAAATCAGCGACGCACGAGACGGACGACGAACATCAAGACGATGGCGCCGATGACGCTGCCGATGAAGCCCGCCGATTCGAGGGACTGGAAGGGATGGCCCGCGAGCAGGTTGGCGATGGTGCCGCCCGTGAACGAGCCCGCGACGCCGAGCAGCGTGGTGTTGATGAAGCCCATGCGCTGGTTGCCCGGGGTGATCGCCCGCGCCACCAAACCCGCGAAGAAGCCAAAGATGATCCACGCGAGAATGCCCATCACGAACCTCCTGTCGTCGCCGACGACGTTGCTGCTCCTGTGGTAGTCACCTCGGGCGCAGCGACCAGCACTTTGGTGATCGCGCCGACAAAGCGCCCCTCTTGTCGACGGCGGCCCAGCCATTGGTCGAGATCGATCAGCGCGCGTTCTGACGCCTGCTTCTTGCGCCCGGCCTTGTCGGGCTTCTGCTTTTTTCCCCGGGCGTTGATCACGGGGACGGCGTCGACGGGGGGCATCATCGACCAGATCACATTGCTCGGCGAAAACGCGGTGTTGCCCGCGGCCCGCAACACGCCCCGGCAGTGGCGCCACAGCCCACCCAGCGCCGTCGTCGGCGGCGGGACGTCGAGGGCGCGTCCTTGCAGCTGATCGATGAGCACCAGGGCCGTCAGCAAGCCCGAGGCGGTGGATTCGACGTAGCCCTCGACGCCGGTGATCTGGCCGGCGAAAAAGACGCTCGGTCGGGCCTTCAAGCGCCCCTGCGCATCGAGCACGGTGGGAGCGTCGACGTAGGTGTTCCGGTGGATGGCGCCATAGCGCAAGAAGCGCACGTTCTTGAGCGCGGGGATGAGAGCAAAGACGTCGCGCTGCGCTCTCTGCTTCATCCGGGTCTGGCATCCAACCAGATTGTAGGATGAGCCATGGATGTCCTCTTTGCGCAGCTGCAATACCGCGTGGGCGCGCCGGTTGGTCACAGGGTGAAAGAGTCCCACCGGCTTCATGGGACCAAAGCGCAACGTATCCTTGCCGCGTTCGGCCATGACCTCGATGGGCAAGCAGCCGTCGAAGTAGTGCAGCTCTTCGAATTCATGGGCGGTGGCCAGATCGGCGGCGCGCAAGGCGTCGTAGAAGACGTCGTATTCTTCTGGCGTCATTGGACAGTTCAAATAGTCTGCTGAATCTCCCTTGTTCCAGCGGGATTTGAAATAGGCCCCGCCCTGGGGGTCTTCGTCGTCGGTGGTGATGGATTCGGCGTCCACGATGGGGGCGATGGCGTCGTAGAAGGCCAGCCTTTCTTGGCCACACAAGCGCGCGATGTCTTTGGCCAGCGCCTCCGACGTGAGGGGCCCCGTGGCAACCAGAGTGGTGACGTCGTCGTCGGGCAGGCACTGCACTTCGCCGGGCACCAGGCTGATGAGGGGATGGGCGCGCAGCCGCGTTTCGACGACGTCGGCGAAGATGACGCGATCCACGGCCAAGGCGTCGCCGGCGGGGACTTTGGCGACTTCGGCGCAGGCCATGAGGAAAGAGCCCGCGCGCCTCATCTCCTCTTTGAGCAGCCCCACGGCGTTGTCGACGTTCGACGAGCGAAAGGAGTTGCTGCACACCAGCTCAGCGAGGCGGTCCGAGGTCTGCGCCGGCGTGCGCTTCTCCGGCTTCTGCTCGTGAAGAGTGACGCCGACCCCAGCCTGCGCGAGTTGCCAAGCAGCCTCACAGCCCGCCAGCCCGCCACCGATGACCCGCACCCTCAAGGTCTCTTCCATGGGCAGCCCGTACCCTTCGCGACCGCCATCGACCAGCCACTTGTTACATAGTAATCGCTGTATGACTTCTGCGGTCGCACAGTCGATCCCTTTCGTCGACGACGAAAGCCGCCATCCCCGCTGATCCGTGCACAGAAAGAGCGGCCCCTTCGGTGGCCCAGCGGAGGCTCACGTGACCATCGATCACCTGCTGCAAGCCCTGGATCGTGGATCGGGGTTCGACGACGTCGACGAAGCCCTGCTGTGGGCAGCCCTCGACGCCGCGGGCATCACAGGGAACTGGCGCGAAGCCATCATCGCCGCCGGCGGACCTGCCTGCGTGCTCGAGAAAGGTGCCGTACCCGCCTTCGCCGAACCATCGCGGCGCACCCGCCTGCTCGATCACCAGGGCATCGCCACGCGGGTGGCCTTGCTCGATCCCTGGCTGCGCGTGGGCGGCCGCGTTGTCGCTGACCCTGGGTCTATGCGGCGCTTCGCCGGGGCTCCCGTGATGTGCTTTTACGGCGCCGGCGCGGGAACGATTCCCGATCCCCAGACCCCCACCGTCGCCGTCGTCGGCAGCCGCGCTGCCGATCTCTCCTACATCGAGCGCACGGCCCGCCTCAGCTCAGCCCTGGCCGAGGCGGGCGTCGTCGTCGTCTCCGGCGGCGCCCGCGGCGTCGACAAAGCCGCCCAAAAAAGCGCCCGCTTGCACCAGGGATCCGTCGTCGTCGTCAGTCCCGAGATTGCCAGCCGCCGCCCCGACGACGTCGACGTCGACCCCGGCCTGTGCTGGCTCTCCCCCTTTGCCCCCTGGACCCGACCGGGGCGCTGGCTCTGCGTCGAGCGCAACACCTGGATCGCCGCCGCCGCCGACATCGTCGTCGTCGTTTGCGGGGACGCAACCTCGGGGACCCGCCACACCGTCGACGCTGCACTGCGCCTGGGCCGTCCGGTGGTGACCTTGGCCGCCCGCGACGACGGCCCGCTGAGCGTGATCCCCCGGGCCCTGCTCGCCCATGGGGTCGGCCATGTCGTCGACGACGACGTGAACGTCGCTGCCCTGCTGCAGCTGAAGGCCCGGCCCCAGGCGCGCGAGGCCTGGACCGCCTTTTTGAAGGGCCGCCCGCAGCAACAGGAGCTGCCTTTGCCTCTGCTCGGCGACGACGCCCCCGCCTTGCTGCGCCTGCTGCGAGCCGCCGGGGGGTCTGTGCTGATCGACGACGCCGCAGCCAGGCTGCACACCACCATGCGCGAGCTGCTGGTCGACGCCGCCGCCCTCGAGGTCGACGGCAGCCTCCGGCGCGAGGGAGCCTTGTTGTGCCTGGTGCGGGGCTGAACGCTTTGACGTCGACGGCGAAGGCGCTACGTCTTGCGGATGACCAGCACCGCTTCGTCTTCGGCGCGTCTCATGCGCGGCGCCCGGGCCAATGTGATCCACTGCATCGGCGGCACGCCGATCGTGAAGCTCAACAAGGTCGCCGCCCACGTGGCGCCCCACGTCGAGGTCTACGCCAAGCTCGAGTTCATGAACCCCGGCGGCTCCGTCAAAGACCGCATCGGCAACTTCATGCTCGAAAAGGCCGAGCGCGAGGGCAAGATCAAACCCGGCGGCACCATCATCGAAGCCACCAGCGGCAACACGGGCATGGGCCTGGCCATCGCCGCCGCCGTCAAAGGCTACAAATGCATCTTTGTGATGGCCGACAAGCAGAGCGAAGAAAAGCGTATCGCTTTGCGCTCGGTGGGTGCCCAGGTCGTCATCTGTCCCACCAACGTCGAACCCGAAGATCCACGATCTTATTATTCGGTGGCCAACCGCCTGTCCGAAGAGACACCCAACTCTTTCTATGCTCGCCAATACTGGAATCCCGACAACCCCGAAGCCCACGCTTTGTCGACGGGACCCGAGATCTGGGAGCAAACCGGCGGCGAGCTCGACGCCTTCGTCAGCTGCGTCGGCACCGGCGGCACCATGGTCGGGAATTCTCGCTTCTTGAAGAGCAAGAACCCCAATATCAAAGTCGTCGGCGTCGACCCCGTTGGCTCGATTTACTACGATCTTTTTCACACGGGAAAATGGCCCAAGCCACACAGCTACTTCGTCGAAGGCTTCGGCGAGGATTTCATGCCGACGACCATGGACCTCAAAGCCATGGACGACTGCGTGCAGGTCAACGACCGCGAGTCCTTCACCATGGCCCGACGCCTGATCCGTGAGGAGGGGCTGCTGTGCGGCGGCTCCTCGGGATCGGCCGTCGCTGGTGCTCTCAAGTTTGCCGAGCGCATCGCCCGCGCTGAAGCGGCGGCCGCCAACCCACGCGCCGTCCCCTATCGGGTGCTGGTGATCATCCCCGACAGCTCGTCCCGCTACCTCTCCAAGTTTCTCAACGACGAATGGCTCAAAGACGCGGGACTGCTCGACCGCGAGCCCATGGCCGGCACCGTCGACGACATAGTGGCCAAGAAAAAGGGAGCGTTGATCTCGGCCGCCCCGACCGACGCCCTCGGCAGCGTCATCGATCGCATGAAACAGCACGGCATTTCGCAGCTGCCTGTCACCGAGCCCGGCAAGCTCCTCGGCCTCGTCAGCGAGGTGAAAGTGCTCAATGCGCTCGTGCGCGGCGAGGCGACCATGAAGTCCCCTGTCGGGCCCCTGGCCGATCTCGAAGACGCCGCCACCGTCGAACGCGACACCACCCTGGCCACGCTCAGCCAGCACTTTGCACGGGGCAAGGTCGCCGTCGTCGTCGACCGCAAGGGCGATCAGGTTTCGGTCATCGGCCTGCTCACCAAGATCGATCTCATCGAGCACCTGCTGAAGTGAGGCCCGATGCGCTTGCTGTGATCCCCAGCTCCTGCCAACGTCGACGTCGTGGTTGAACGGCCTTCCCTCCCCGACCCGAACCCGGCTGCGCCGGCGCCCTTGCCCGCCCAACCGGTCACGCCCGCGCGACGTCATCCCCTGGTGTCCGGACTCGAAGGCACCGTCGCCGCCATCGGACGCGGACCCCTCGCCTTCGTCAACGAGTCCGGCAAGCTGCTCTTGTTCTGTCTGAACACGCTGTGGTGGTTGCCCCGCCGTCCTTTTCGCTGGGCGCAGCTCTTCCGCCACATGCGCGACGTCGGCTTTGGCTCCCTGTTCATCGTCGTCCTGACGGGCTTTTTCACGGGCCTCGTCTTTGGCTTTCAGACCCTGCAGGGCTTTCGCCGCTTCGGCGCCGAGGCGCTGGTGGGTCCGGCGACGTTGCTGACCTTGTCGCGGGAGCTCGGCCCTGTGCTCACGGGATTGATGGTGGCGGGGCGCTCGGGCTCGGGCATGGCGACGGAGCTTGGGACCATGAAGGTCACCGAGCAGATCGACGCCCTGGCGACCCTCGCGGTGGAGCCGGTTCAATACCTGGTGGTTCCGCGCGTCTTGGCCGCGACTTTGATGATGCCGCTGCTGACGGCCATCTTCACGGGCTGCGGCTTCTTCGGCTGCTATCTGATCGGCGTGGGACGAGAAGGCGTCGATCCCGGCGTCTTCTTCTTCGAGACCTGGCAGGCTGCAGATCCCGACGACTTCTACGAGGGGTGGATCAAAGCAGCATTTTTTGGCGCGCAGATCTCGCTGATTTCTTCTTGCCAGGGCTTCCAGGCGGCGGGCGGTGCACGGGGCGTGGGCGAAGCAGCGACGCGAGCGGTGGTGCTCTCTTCGGTCTCGATCTTGGTCGGAACATATCTGCTCGCCGAAATGCTCGACCCGCTCATCCATGCCTACATCTGGTTCGACGCGATGCCCAAATGAGCGATGTCGCCCAAAGCCCGGCAAAGTCCGAAGGAAGCGCGACTGCAGCGGCAGCGGATCAAAAGATCCAGCCCATCATCCGCGTCGTCGACGTGCACAAGAGCTTTGGCGATCACGAGGTGCTCAGGGGCATGAATCTCGACGTCGCCAAAGGATCGATCCTCGTGATCCTCGGTGGCTCGGGCATGGGCAAGAGCGTGCTCATGAAGCACATGATCGGTCTGCTGCAGCCCGACAGCGGCCAGATCATCGTCGACGGCGAAGACATCTCGCGCATGGGTGCAGCGGCCTTGAAGAGGGTGCGCAGCAAATTCGGGATGGTCTTTCAGAGCGGCGCGCTCTTCGACTCCATGAGCAATTGGGACAATGTTGCTTTCCCTTTGCGCGAGCATCGAAAGAAGCTGAAAGGTACCGCGCTCGACGAGCGAGTTCGTGAGTTATTCAAGATCTTCTCCCTCGATCCAGATCAACTTGGACCGCGCTTCCCCTCGGAGATCTCAGGCGGTCAGCGCAAGCGCGTGGCCCTCGCCCGCGCCGTCGCCCTCGAGCCCCAGATCGTGCTCTACGACGAGCCGACCACGGGGCTGGACCCCATTACGACGGACCAGGTCGACGAAATGATCCTCGACGCCAAGCGCCACCTGGGTGTCACCAGCATCGTCATCAGCCACGACATCGCCAGCGCCTTCAAGATCGCCGACCACATCATCTTTGTGTACGAGGGCGAGATCGTCGCTGAAGGATTGAAGGCCGAAATGTTGAGCTCTCAACACGCCTTTGTTCGCGAGTTCTTCGCAACTTGGAGCCACAAGAATCTTTGACGGACCACCGGCGGCGGTGGCGCCACACCACGCGTTTGACCCTCATTTCGTTCCCTGGATGTCCCAGCGCTCGGCGTTCCAGGCCAGCGGCGTCAGCGTGCCCGTGGGCGCCAAGCCGGTGACGCCTTCGCGGGCCACCACGGAGGTCTTGCGAAAATAGAACGACAACGCCGGCATCTCGTCGATGAAGAGCTGCTGCACGCGCGCGAGCTTCATCTGGCGGGCGTTGGTGTCGAGGGTGGTGTCGGCCTCTTGCAGCAACCGGGTGACCTCGTCGTTCTTCCACCCGGGGAAGTTCTGACCGGTGAAGCCGTTGGCCTCGGTGGGAATGCGATCGCTGCGCCAGAGCCCCGTGCCGATGGAACTCTCGTCGACGACCCAGGAGTAGAAGCTCAGGTGCTTGAGCTTTCGCTTCTTGGCGTTTTCACCAAAGAACACTTTGAAGGGTTTGAGGTCCAAGACGACGTCGACGCCGACCTCGCGCCAGCGGGCCTGCATCATCTGCAACAGCCTTTCGGTGTCTTTTTGACCACTCGCCGCGGCCAGCTCGAGGCGCAAGATCTCGCCCGCAGCATTGGTGCGCAGCGCAGCGCCGGGCGCGAGCGTGAAGCCCGCGGCGTCGAGGAGACGGGCGCTCTCTTTGGGGTCGAAGGGAATGGTGGGCACCGAAGCGCGGGCCCAGTGAGAGCGCGGAAAGAAAGTATCGTCGACGTCGTAAGCGTCGCCGCCGATGGCCTGCACCAGCGCATTTCGATCGAGGGCGAGGGCAAGAGCGCGACGCACCCGCACATCGGCCAGCCAGGGATCGTCGAGGCGGAAGTCCAAATGCACCCAGGTCGTGCCCGGCGTGAGAAAGGTCTGCAGGGTGGTGCCCTCGGCCACCCGCAGGGCCTCCGTCGGTGCGAGACCGCCGTTGCCGAAGGTGGCGTCGACGTCGCCGGCGAGCAGGGCGCTCTGCAGGGCGTCGGTCGAAGGCACGAGCTTCACCAGCACTTCGTCGAGAAGGGGGCGGGGCTCGAAAGCGCCACTGCGGGCAAAGAGCAGGTGGGCGCCCGGCGTCCACTCGACGAGGCGAAAAGGCCCGTTGCCGATGGGACGTCGACAAAAAGCATCCCGCGTGAGGTTCTTGGCGCTGCCGTCGGCGTTGAGCACCAGATGGGCCGGCAACACGCGGTGCACGCGCACGTCGGCGAAGGAGGGCTGCTGCGTCTTCCACACCACGCGAAAATGCAGGGGGTCGACGACGTCGATGCGCTCGATCTGCTGCGCCAGGGCGTTGCCCGAGGTCGTTTGTTGCGCGGGATCGGCGGCGATCTTCCAGCCCGCGACGACGTCGACGGCGGTGACTGGGGTGCCGTCTTGCCAGCGCGCATCGGATCGCAGGGTCCAATCGACGACGAGGGTGCCGTCGGGGGCGACGACTGCGCCCTGACCAAGTCGAGGGAGAGAGACCGCGAGGTCCCCCACCCGCCCGTCGGGAGTCGATCGCACCAGCTCGCGAAAAAGCAGACCCTGGACTTCGGCGGTGGCGCCGCCATCGGCAAAGAGCGGACACAGCGAAGGCGGCTCGCTGGTGATCCCAAAGGTCAAGCGCTTCGGCGTCGTCGTCGACGCACTGCAACCGCTGTGCAACCAGGGGATCACGAGCGTGGCAAAGACCAGGGACGCCGCACGGGTCATCGGGGGGGCGAGCGCTCAGCCATCGACGCGGGTCTTCCAGATTTCGTCGTCGGAGATGCGGCTCATCGCTGCGATCATCGCCGGCACGAACACAGCACCGGTGGCCAGCACGATGGTCGGTGGCAAAGCCAGCAGGAGCACGCCCGGCACACAGGAGACGCCGACGGTGAGAAAGAGAATCTTCACCCCCGAGAGGTGCTGCTCGCCACGCGACATGCGCCAGGCGGCCCGCGCCGCCATCAGCGCCAACGCCACATGCACGTGGCCGACGACGACGAGGGCCATGCGGGTCCACTCTTCGAAGCCCAGGCGATCGTTCATGAACAGGCTGATGAGCGCGTGCAGCGAGAGAGGCGTGACGAGGCTCATCCCCACGAGCGGCAAGGCGAGGCTCGGAAAGAGCATCCCGTCTTGCAGCGGCACGCCCCGCACCCGCACCCAGACGCTGCCGCCGATGCGGCCGGCGACGTAGGCGACCAGCGCGGCCAACCAGGTGGTGGCAAAGATCGACGGCGTCGGCGCGGCCTCGAGGGCTTCGTATTTGGTGCACAGAAGAGCGGCGACGACGGTGACCACCGCGCCCACCACCAGCACCGAGCCAAAGAGCACCCGCCCCACCCGGCGGCCCGCAATGAGGACGTCGTCGTCGAGGGCGCCGCGTCGCACCACGTTGGGCCGCGAGATCATTACGCTGCCGCCGCCGTCGACGGCAGCGACACCAAAGGCAGGTCGGTCGGTGCGCATGCAGAACCTCCAGACACCTGGGCGATCGTCGCGTTTGTGAAGGGCGGGCACAAGGAGCGGACAGGCGGATCTCGGCCTGCGACACAGGCGACGAAACGACAACGACGACGCCGACGACGCCATTCCCGCTTCGAGCTCATCTGATGCGCTCTAGCGGGCTGCTGAAAAACGAAGTTTTGAGGCAGACGCGTCCTTGGGAGGGAGGCTCGTCGAGGCTTCGCCTCGACGAGGGAGGGTCTGGGACAGACCCTCCGGAAGTACAGCAGGGTGCGAAAAACGGAGTTTTTCCGCACCCTGCTAGAACTGATCGGAGCCGTAGGCCGCGCCGCGGTCGCCGCCGGGCTGAACGCGCACGATCTGGCGGGCACGGGTCCACGACGCCACCACCGGGCTGCGCAGCTCATCGTAGCGGGCCGGCGGGACGATGCGCTCGTTGAAGGTGAAGGTGCGCTGAAAGCTCAGCACGCCGTCGGCCACCGCCCACCGCTCTTCGACGTTGACCACCGATCCGGGCTTGTCGACGCTGACCGGCAGCTCGGCGATGCCCATGCCCTCGGGCATCTTGAGGTCCACGCGGATCTTCCAGACGGTGCGCGCGCCGAGAAACACGGACGAACGGCGGCCCTCGCGCCACAAGAAGCCCAGCGGGCGGCCAACGACGTCGTCGAAGACCACGTTGGTGTTCTTGAGCTTGAGCGGTTGCAGCCGCACCTGCACCTTGAGCGCTTCATCGATGTTGCCGCGCGGCACGGTGCCCGCGACGCGGAACACATCGCTGAAGACGACGCCCGGCTTGGCGTCTGGATCCCCGCTGGCATCGCCCAGCAGCAGGGTCTTCATCGCCGACAGCTGCTGCTCTTCGGGCAACTCGAAGATCTCCCGGCCACGCGCGGCCGGAACCCCGCTCAAGACGCCGCGGATGTCGCCGGTCACCTGTCCATCAGCAGCAAGCGCGAGCTCGAGCCGGACGTCGACGGTGTTCTTGTGCGCATCGTCTTCGGGCAAGTTGATGAGCTCGCCTCCTGCCGGCGTGACGAGGACCCCGACGGCCCCCTGCAGCAAGCCCGGCAGTCGACCCGTGGGCAAGCCTGGCGTCGCTGGATCGATCCAGGCGTAACTGCCCCCGGCGGGCACCGCGATGACGACGTGGTTGAAGGGTGCGGGCGTCGGGAGGTCGGGAATCGAGGCGAAGCTCCCGTGTCGCGAGACGAGCACAGGCAGCCCGTCGAGACCGGCGGCGCGCAGCAATGCGAGACAGAGGCTCGCCTGATCCTTGGCATCGCCGACCTGAAAGCGAATGACGTCGCCCGGCGTGCGCGCCCGCAGCGCGGCCAAGTTCGAAAATGCCGGGGCGTCCTTGATCTCGTCCTGCAGGTAGCGCTGGATGAGGGCCACCTTTTCGCTCTTGGAACCCTTGCCCAACCCGATGCGCTTGAGCTCTTCCCTCGTCGCCGCATCGGGCTGTTCATTGACGCCGACGATCTCCCGGTACCAGGCAGCGATGTCGTCGATGCTGCGAAAGGCCCCTGGCCCGGACTTCAACAAGAGGTGAACCTGCGTGGCCAGCGCGCGCCCATCGGCGGCCTCTCCCTCGGGAAAAACCGCCGGCGTGCGATCGAAGACGTAGGCGTAGCGGGTGCCCTGGTCTTCGCCTTCGCGCAGCGCCGCCTTCTCGGTGAGCAGCTTGATCGTCGTGGGAATGCGCGTGGGTTTGACATCGACGACGGTGGCCTGGCTCGAGACGCGCATGTCGACGTCGAGGTTCTTCTGCACATTGATGATGACCTCCCCCCGCAGCAGCGGCAGGTCGCCGCCGACGACGACGGGCTCGAGCCAGCGCGGATCGCGCACCCGCAACAAGGTCGTGACCTCGAAGACGTCGCCGACTTCGACGTCGGGCACCTTGGCCATGCGAAAGCCCGGACCGCCATAGATGCGAGCAGCGGGAACCCCAGAGGCAAAGCGATCGACGTCGACGATGGCGCCCTCGTTCATCTCGACGAACTCGCTGCCCCCGTTTTTGTAGGTGCGGCCCTGGATCGAAAACACGCGACTGCGTTCGTCGAAGGGCACCAGCACCCGCGCCAGATCGCGACCGGCCTCGGTGAGAACCTGGATGCGGCGCGTGTGCACCACCTCGGCCAGCGGCAGCGGGGCCTTTTGCATCTGGGCAAAGGTGACTTCGGTGCGATCGAGGAGGATCACCGCTCGGGCATCGGGAAAGTCGGCGGCGGCGGCCAGCTCGGAGCTGCCCAAGCGTTCTCGTTCGGGGCGCAGCCGCGAGGGACAGCCCAGCGAAAAGAGGGCCGAAAGCAAAAAGACGACGACGACGGCGCGGGTCCACATACTCGCGCGACGCTAGCAGAAGGGCTCGCTACGCCGATGGTTTGAGCCCTTGGGCCGGCTCACAACGCCGACGGTTTGAGCCCTTGGCAAGGCTCGACTGCGGCGCCACCAGCGCCCCGCTTGCGCCCTCGGCGGGTCGACGACGATGCTGCCGCAGTGATTGATGACCTGGACATCCCGGGCGTGGCCCAGCGGTCGGTCGCCTCCTTCGACGGCACGCCTTTGCACGTGCAGATCGTCGACGACGCGCCCGATGAGCGACGGCCGAATCTGCTCCTGGTCAACGGCTTGGGAGCGACCATCACCACCTGGCGGCTGGTGATCGCGCGCTTCCGATCTTCTTTCCGCATCGTTTGCTTCGACACGCGCGGCCTGCACCGATCGGGCCGTCCCTTGGGCGGCAAGGCAGCCCTCGACGTCGTCGATCATGCGCGCGACGTCGTCGCTGTGGCCGATGCCATGGGCTGGCAGCGCTTTCATGCCTTGGGGTGGTCGATGGGCGTGCAAGTGCTCATTGAGGCCACCCGCATCCTGCGCGATCGGCTGATCACTCTTGCGCTGCACAACGGCGTCGCCGGCCGGACCTTCGACGATGTTCTGGGCAACAAAGGCTTGGGGCGGCTGGTCGATCCCCTGCTGGCGGGCTTCGATCGCAACGTCGCCACCGTGGCCCGGCCCATCGAGCGCGCCGTCGCCGCGGCCGTCGACCACCGTCTCTTCGTGCTGGTGGCGGTGCGCTTGGGACTGGCCCACCCAGACATTCACGCGCCCACCTTTCGCGCGGCGGCCCAAGGCTTCAAGGACGTCGACATCGACGTCTTCGTCGCCATCCTTCGTCACCTCGGGCGCCACGACGGCTGGGACGCCCTGGCGGAGATCCGCAGCCCCGTCGTCGTCGTCGCTGGCGCCAATGATCGCATGACCCCGCTGTCCACCATGAGGCGCATGGCCGCCCTCATGCCCCGCGGCGAGCTCGCGGTGCTCCCAGCCGGATCGCACTACGCCGCCCTCGAAGTCCCCGACCTGTTTCACGACGCCCTGCTCTCCTTCTGGCAGCGCCATGGCGTCTTTGGAGAACCAGCATGATCGCCCCGAACCTGCAGAGTGTGGTGATTGCTGGGGCCTCCGGCGTCGTCGGCGGCCGGGTGCTGCACCACCTGCTCGAGCATCCCCGCGTCGGGCGCGTGACGGCCATCGGCCGTCGGCAGCTGCAGCAAAAACACGGCAAGCTCGTCTCCGCCGTCGTCGACCTCGACAGCCCGTCTTCCGTCGCACGCAGCACACCCGACGACGTCGCCCTCGCCTTCTGCTGCTTGGGCACGACCATGAAAGCGGCCGGCAGCAAAGCGGCCTTCCGCGCCGTCGACTTCGACGCCGCCACGGCCTTTGCACGGGCCATGCGGGACAAGGGCGCCCAGCGCTTCCTCTTGCTGACGTCGGCGAGGGCTTCGGCGAAGTCCGGGAATTTCTACCTCAAGACCAAAGGCGAAGCCGAAGAAGCGATCGAGAGCCTGGGATTTCCCACCTTGGTGGTCTTGCGACCCGCCCTGCTCGACGATGAAGGCCGGCGCAAGGAGCAACGCCCCGGCGAGAAGCTGGCCCTGCCGGTTGCCCGGGCGATCTTCTCCGTGGTGGGCAAGACCCACCGCTGGGCCCCCATCTCCGTCGACGTCGTCGCCCGCGCCATGGTGCGCCTCGCCTTTGATTCCACCCAGGAGCGGGTGCGCTTCGTCGAGAACGACAAGCTTCACGCCATCGGGGCCTGAGGGGACGAGCGCGCCGCGGCGGGTGGTGCTACGAAGCCCGCGTGCGCGCCTTCCTCGTCTTCACCCTGGTCCTCGTCGTCGCGTGCAGCCCGTGCCGCCGCATCGAGACCACTCCCGTCGAGATCGATTGCACCGCGAACTCCGACTTCGTCGGCGAGCTGCATTTCGACACCGCCGGCTCCTATCGCAGCTTTCTCTCGGACCGCTGTTTGACAGACGCCGCCCCCGCCGAGATCGACGCCCTCGTCGCCGCCGTCGACTTCACCCAGCAAGCGGTGTTCGTCGCTCGCGGGGTTCGTCAGGGCATCTCGCGTTGCATCCAAACCCGTGAAGCCGAGAACGTCGACGTCTGCGACGACGGCTTGCGTGTGGTTTTTCTCGACGAAGAATCCCGCGACGAAACCTGCGGCGGCCTGTGGACGGTCGCGCTGGTGCTGCCCCGCGAGGAACTGCGCGCCGCCATTGAAGACGACGACAGCGGCGACTTTCTGGGACTGGCGGCCGCGGCCCCCTGATGGCCGCCGCCGAACGCCGCGCGGGCAAAGTGCCTGATCAGAACCGGACAATTTCTTTCACAACGACCGTTCAACCAGGAGCGTGGAGTGGAACAGTCCGCCCATCGATCGACAGAAGGAGGCCCGACATGAGCACGCCCCACCACCGCCCGCGCGGCACGGAGACGCAATCGCGAATCCTGGAGTGCGCCGTTCAGATTGCTTCCGTGGAGGGCCTCGACGCGATGAGCCTGGCGACGTTGGCCGAAGCCACGCAGATGTCGAAGTCGGGACTGTTCGCACACTTCCGCAGCAAGGAAGCGTTGCAGATCGCCATCGTCGACGAGGCCGAGCGCATGTTCCGCGCTGCCGTCATCGAGCCGGCGATGGGGATGGCTGGCTTTGCGCGCCTGACCGCGTTGATCGAGGGGTACACCAACTACGCCGGCGGCACCTTGTTTCAGGGGGGCTGCTTCTTCGCTGCCGCCGTCCACGAGTTCGATGGTCGTCCGGGCTTGGTGCGTGATCGCTTGGGTGTATTCCTCGCCATGTGGAATCGCGAAATCAAGGACGCCGTCGACGACGCCATCGCCCGCAAAGAGATCACGGTCAGCACGACGGGTGAGTCCGTGGCCTTTTGGGCGACGGGTGTGGGCCTCTCGTTGAATTGGAACGCCCAGATGGGCAACCGCGAACAAGCCCTGGCCCTCGGCAAGGCGGCGGTGGCGAGCTTCCTCTACTTCCTCGCCAACGGCCGGACCCTCGCGAAATAGGCCCGTCGAGCGCGACGCGCTCCAGGGCGACACCGCATCGGCACGCGTCCGCTGGCGCTCTTTGGCTCTTGCGTGAACAATGTTTACAGATGTAAACGTTGTTCATGGTTCCCAGGCGCGCCCTCCTTTCTGCACCCAGCGGGCGACGCGATCGCCGGCGTCTGGAGACTGCGGCCGACATCGTCGACGCCGCCGAACAGATCGTGCAGGCCGCCGATCTCGAGGGCCTCACCGTGGCTGCTCTCGCCGACGCCATCGGTCTCACCGCCGGCGCGCTCTACCGCTATTTCCCGTCCCGCGACGCCATCGTCGCCGCCGTACAACGGCGGGTGATCGCCCGCGTCGCTGCCGCCGTCGACGCCGGCGTGGCCGCGGCTCCCGCCGATGATCGATCGCGCATCGTTGCTGTCGGCGACGCGATCGTGGCCTTCGCCTCGCGCGAACCGGTGGCCTACTCAATGTTGTCGCGCATGTTCGCGGTGCCCCGGCCCCTGGTCGGCGACGACGAAGCCGCTGAATCCATGGCTCTGGCCTTCGCCGCCGCTGGTCGAGTGCGGGACCTCTTCACCACCGCCCGCAACAACGGAACCCTCGGCGACGGCGACGACATGCTGCGGGTGTTGGCGCTGTGGGCCGCCGTGCATGGCGCGATTCAGCTCGGCAAGCTCGGGCGCTTTTCGCCCGAAGTGCGGGTCGAGCGCATCGCCCGGGAAGCCGTAGACACTTTGCTTTTGGGTTGGAGGACACCATGATGATGGCGTTGTTTCTCGTGGGTGCTTTTGTGTGGAGCCTGCTTGAATATACACTGCATCGTTGGGTGTTTCACGAGCGCATCCTCGGCCGGCGGGCCTCGCACGAGCACCTCGAGCACCACGCCAAAGTAAACTGGTTTCCGCCCTGGTCGAGCAAGCTGAAGGCCGCCGCCGTCGTCTTGGGCGGCGTCGGACTGGTCACTGTGCCCCTGGGAGGTGCCGTTGTTGGCCTCTCGCTGGTGGGCGGCATCGTCGCCGGCTGGCTGACCTACGAGGCCTTGCACCGGGCGATTCACGTCGCTGGTCCCCGGTCGGCCTATGGACATTGGGCCCGCCGCCACCACCTGCACCACCACTTCGCCGATCCCCGCAAGAACCACGGCGTCTCGACTCCCTTGTGGGACGTGGTCTTTGGCACCTTCGTCAGCGTCGAAATCGTGCGCGTGCCTGCGCGCCAGGCCGCCAAGCTCCCCTGGCTGCTGCACGACGGCCACATCGCCGCCGGACTCGAGGGCACCTATCAATTGCCTGACTTCGTCGTCGCTGATTCACCATCTCTTGCACGCACCGCCTGATCGGCTCTCAACCATCGAGCAAGAAAGTCTGTCGTGACAGGACCCAACACAGCAGGTCAAGGCGCTCAGCTCGCGCCCGCGCTTTGAAGTTTTGATGTTCAAGGCGCTGGCGCGTCTTGAAGTTTGATCTTCAAGACGCTGGCGCGTCTTGAAGTTTTGATGATTCAAGACGCTGGCGCGTCTTGAAGTTTTGATGATTCAAGACGCTGGCGCGTCTTGAAGTTTTGATGTTCAAGACGCTGGCGCGTCTTGAAGTTTTGATGTTCAAGACGCTGGCGCGTCTTGAATCATCGAGACTTCAACGCGCCGCGCCGAGGGCGGCGACCGCTTTCACGATGATGGGATCTTTGGGCGCCATCCCCGCAGCCAAGCCGATGAATTCGCGCGCCTGCTCGAGCTCGCCCAGCGCGAGGTGGCAGACGCCGACGTTGCAGACCAGGCCGGCGTCGACAGGATCCGCGCGGTAGGCCGCCAACGACGACGCTAGCGCTGCTTTCAGGTCTCCCTGGGTCAGGCAGATGGTGGCGAGCTCGCGCAGGGCTTCCAGGTCGTGCTTGTCCCGCGCGATCGCGGTTTCGAAGGACGTGCGGGCTTGCTCGAGGTCGCCCAGCTTGCGCGCGAGGGCGCCCACCAGCGTGAAAAAGCGCGGAGGTTCGGCGACGCCGAAGACGAGGCTGCGCTCCCAGGTGGCCTGCAGCGCGTTGAGGGCCAAGACGGTGGCGTCGACGTCGACCTCTGTGGCCAAGGCGGCACGGGCCTTTTGCAGGACGGCAGCGAGCTCGGCGAAGGGTTGCAAGCGGGAGGCTTCGCGGCGGGCCTCCTCGAGCTCGGTGGGGTCGGCGGGTGGGTCGGCGACGGCGAGGCGCGCGCGGGCCTGGGTCCAGGCGTCGACGGCGGCGACGTAGTCCCCTTGGCGTTCGCTGACCCGTGCCAATGTGCGCCACGAGGGAGCGTGGCCCGGATCTCGATCGAGGCCTTTGCGCAGGTGGTCAGCGGCGGCGAGCAAGCGACGCGTGCGGGCGTCGTCGACGTCTTCGGGGGCTTCGCTGCCCGCCTTGTTGAAGAGCTCGAGCTCGACCTGTCCAGCGTTGAAATAGGCGACGGCCAGGGTGTCATCGGCGTCGATGGCGTCGGCGTAATGCTGTCGAGCGGCGACGAGGCGGCCCTCACGGGCGGCGATGTAGCCCTTCATCACCAGGCCTTCGGCGACCTTGCGCCCTGTCTTGCCCAGCGCCTTCTTGATCCACTTCATAATCTCACCGCAGGGAGGCGTGAATGAGGCGCACGCGGCGTCCCAGGTGTTCGTCGGCATGGGGGTCGAGCACCTCGCCGCACTGAAAGAGCATGAAGAAGGTCAGCTCGTTGAGGGCTTCGCCGATGACGTCGCTGGCGTTGTGTCCTTCGGCGGCGAGCACGCCCAGGTTGCTGGCGAGGGTCTCGATGGGGAGGGCGCCGGTGGCGTCGGGGACCACCGAGCGAAAGAGGGCATGGAAAGTGTGGCCTTCGTCGGAGAGGAACTTGCGGACCCCAAGACCAAAGCGCTCCTGCTGTCCTGAGCGCAGGATCTCGTCGTTGATCTCGCGAAAGGCGAGGTTGAACACCTCGATGCGCGCCTCGTCTTCCTTCTTCAGCTTCAGCGCCGGCACATTGGGTTGCGCCTTGACGATCTCGACCAGCCCGCGCTTCAGCAGGTCGTAACAGGCCCGCGTGGCATCGAATTCGGCGACGTGCAGGATCTTGGCGACGTCGGCGAGGGAGCACTCTTTCACCAGCACTTTGAAGGCCGCCCCGGCTTGCTTCAGCTCGGCATCGTCGAGGATGCGTCCGACCTCCTTGTTGGTGCGGCGCAGGCGCGTGTTCACCGAGGGGATGCGCACGCGATACACACTCATCTCGTCGGCGCGGCGCACGGCCTCGAGCAACAAGCCCGTCATCTGCAGCGGCGGCGTCGTCGGAAAAGCGAAGCCCGGCGCCAAGCGATAGAGCACGAAGCTGCCTTCGACCCACTGCATGACGTCGGCGAAGAGCTCGGTGATCTGCTCTTGGATGGCGCTCCACAGCTCGTGGGCGTCGATGAGACCCTTCTGCAGCAGGGCCTGGCCGATGCGCTTGCCGGTGCGTTCGGCCTCACGTTGGGCCTCTTCGAGATCGCTCTCGGTGAGTTGGCCCATGCGCACCAGAAACACCCCAAGACGATCGCTGGGAACGTTGCTGCCGATGCTGGCGACGTCGCCGTTGTGCATGAGCACCACCCGCTCGACCTGCCCCTTCTTGAGCACCAGCCGTCCGGTCTCACGGTTTTGGCCAAAGAGATTCATCAGCGAGAGCAAGCCGCTGGCTTCGACGTTGCCAGCCAAAGCCAGCACCTCACCCTCACGAGCCACCGCACCAGTGCCCTCATCGAGCGTCAACACGAGCAGGGAGCCCGCGCGGTGGGCCTTGTAGCGCCCCACGGCCTTGGCGAGCTCGGGCTTGGTGGCAGCATCGCCAGCCGCGACGTTGCCGCCTTTGTCGATGACGATTAGCACGGCGACATCGTCGACGAAATCCGTCGTGCTCTCAAGCGAGAACGCCGATCAGGTCCACGGACTGGGCCCAGCGCGAGCCTGACGAGCCGAGGGCGACGGGGTCAGCTTGTTCAGTGTTCTCTTGTCCATTGGCGCACCACTCCTGCCATGCGCTGGGGCCCGCCTGCGGTGGGCGTGAAGGAACGGCCCAGCACGCGCTCGGTCAGCGTCCAATAGTGGGCGGCAAGATCGGTGCGCACGGCGTCGTCGAGGACCGGAGCCGGCCCCTGCCCCGAGAAGGAGCGATCCAGCAGCCAACGCCGCAGGTTCTCCTTGTCGAGCATCTCGGGGACCTCGCCGCGCGCGAGCCGTGCCCGGTAACTCTCCTTCAACCAAAAGCGCGAGGAGTCCGCTGTATGGACTTCGTCGATGACGACGACGTCGCCGTCGACGACGCCGAATTCGTATTTGGTGTCCACCAGGATGAGGCCTTGGGTATCGGCGTGCGCGCGCCCCAGCTCGAAGAGAGCCAAGGCGATTTCAACGACGCGATCGAGCTGCTTCGCCTCGATGCGCCCCGATGAGACGAGGTCGGCCAGCGAGCAAGGTTGATCGTGCACCCCGACGGCCTCCTTCGTCGTCGGCGTGATGATCGGCTGCGGGAAAGGCTCGAAAGCCTTGATCGCGGGGTCGACGCGCAACCCATAAGCCTGGCCTCGCGACGACGACGGCTCCCGCATCAGCGATCCCGCCAAGTGGCCACGCACGACGAGCTCGATGGGAAAAGCCTGGGCAATCTTGCAGCGCAAAATGGCGGCGTCGACGCGCTCGATGAGGTGCGTGGGGGCAATGGAGCCCACCTGCGACAACCAAAACGCGCTCTGCTCGGTGAGCAACTGACCCTTGAGGGGAACAGTCCCCAAGACGACGTCGAAGGCCGAGATGCGATCGGTGGCGACCAGCAGCAGCTCGTTTCCCTTGGCAAAGACGTCGCGCACTTTGCCTCGGTGAGAAGGCAAGAGGTCGGCCGGCAGAGAGACGACAGCGTCGCTCAGGGCAGCGGCAATCGCTTGCCGCTGGACGCCGTCGCTGGTGCGCCCATTGTGTTCGCTCTTGTCCATGACCCTCGGGCTACACTCCGCTCGTGCCAGTGGTAAGGCCCCTCGCGACCGTGGCGCGCCCCCGCATTCGGGAGACGCTGAAGACGCCGTTCAACGCCATGAGCGTCGTCGAGGTGGGCTTGCGTGTCGATCTCGACGTCGAAGGCGCCACCTACGCGACCTGGCACCCCAAGCGCTTCCTCACAGGCTACTCGTGGGATGCCCTCGCTGTGGGCTGCCTGCTGCGACACGAGGGTCCCCCGCGCTCGGTGCTGATCTTGGGCCTCGGCGGCGGCACGGTGGCCCGGCAGCTGCGGCGCTTCTTGCCCGACATCCGCATCGTGGGCGTCGAGATCGATCCCGGCGTCGTCGACGTCGCCCGCCGCCACCTGCATCTCGGCGACGACGTCGAAGTCCACGTTCAAGACGCCTACGAATTTCTGGCCGAGGGCAAAGAGCGCTTCGACGCCGTCATCGACGACCTGTTTCTGAGCGGCGCCAGCGACGTCGTGCGCAGCCGGGTCCCCGACGGCGACACTCTCAAGCTCGTGCGCTCGAGGGTCAAAGACGGCGGCGTCGTCGTCGCCAACCTGATCACCGACGTCGGCGAGCATGCGGCGGTGCGGGCAGCGGCTCGTCGTGGCTACCGCGAGGCCTTCGCCCAGACCCGGATCGTGACACCACCGCGGGGACTCAACGAGATCCTCGTGGGCGGTGAGCACGTCCGGCCTGGTGGGGCGCTTGCGGTGTGGGGAGCCCATCTCGACGACGACGAAGACCGCACCTGGCTCAGCGCGATCAAGGTGAGCGAGTTGCGCGGCACCGAAAAGGAAAAATGAGAGGAGCCCGCACCAGACGGGCTGTCGACGACCTCCCGCTCAGCGCTTGGCTGAAAGCTCGGCTTCGATTTGCTTCTCGATCTCCTCGAGGGACTGCTGTTCCTGCTGAACTGGTTGGGCGACGGCGGCGGGGGCGACCCCCATCTTGGCCTTCAGAGCAGCGAGTGCGTCTTCGTTGTCGATGCTGGCCAGGGCGTCGAACTTGGCCTTGAGGTCGTCGCCGTTGGCGGTCTGGGCGAGCTCGTAGGTGGCCTGGGCTTCGGCTTCGGCTTTGTCGATCTTCTCTTCCATGCGCGACATGGTCTCGAAGGCCGAGGTGTTCGAGATGCCGTCCATGGTTTCGGCGATGGTCTTTTGGGCTTCGGCGCGCTTGGCGCGGGCGACGAGGAGGTTCTTCTTTCTCTTGGCCTCTTCGATCTTGTTGTTGAGCTGCTGCAGCGCGGACTTGAGCTGATCGACGGCGGTCTTTTGGGCCGTCCACTGCTGCTCGTAGCCGACGGCCAGCTTTTCGTGCTCCGTCTTTCGCTGCAGGGCCTGCTTGGCGAGGTCGTCGTTGCCCGCTTTGACGGCGAGCATGGCCTTCTTCTCCCACTCGACGGCGAGAGCTTTCTCTTGCTCGTACTGCTTGGCCAGACGCTTCTCGTCGGCGATGGCGACGGCGACCTGCTTGCGCGCCTCGACCATCTGCTGCTGCATGTCGAGCAGCATCTGCGTCAGCATTTTCTCGGGGTCTTCGGCTTTGTTGATGGCGTCGTTGACGTTGGACTTGAGCAGTGTCCCGAGGCGGCTGAAGATCGTCATCCGGGCTCCACGACAAGCCGTACACACGGCTTGAGGATCAACTTGAGCAAAACAGGCAAAGGTCAGGGCAAGGGCTTGAGTCTACGCGAAATTCTGTGCCCTCAGGCCGGGCAGTTTCTCTGTTCAACACGCGCCAGCGTCTGAAACCAAGACTTCAGGCGCGCAAGCGCCCGAGGCAATGAACGCTTCAGGACTTGCCGACCTGGCTCGCCACCGAGCTCGATTTGCGCGGCTTGGTGAGAAGGGAGAGCTGCTTGTAGTGGCTGGTGATGCACAGGTTGAGGGCGTCGACGGAGGCCTGGAACTCGTTGAAATCGAGGTTTTCAGCCTGCAGCGTGTCGGTGGCGACGATGGCGTTGCCGGCAAGCCCGTAGGCACCGTGCAGCATCTCGCTGGCGTTGAGGCGCAGCAACTCTTCATACAGCGACAACCGGTCGCAGCCTTCGGGGATGTCGAGCAGCTTGACGTGGAACACGATGACGGGATCGTTGAGGGTGACCACGAGGTTGTCGACGGCGTCGTCGGCGTCGCGGATCATCCATGTCTTGCGACCCAGCTCTTGGAACGTGACGCCCATCTTGGTGAGGTAACCCTCGATGTCCTGCTCAGTGACCATCGTGCTCTCTCCTGCGGCGGGGAGACGGGTGGTCACCCGCCTGCGGACGCCCTGTCAATTGGTACTGAAGTGGCCCCAGCAGGGGTCGGTCGCCCACACTGGTAACCAACGACGGGGTGGCGTCCAGGGTCTGGCTCCCCAGATTCGTCGGGATGCAGATCACCAAGACGCTCAGATGCCCGGCGGCAGGGGGACTTTGGCGGCGGTGGCGACGGCGACGGCGACGTCGTGGGGCCGCAGCTGGAGCATCCGCGCCACCCCCAAGCTCGGCAACGTCGCGGCGAAATGCTGTTTGACAAAGGCGTCGATGCCGCTGCTCCACTGGGCGCCCGGGCGCGGCCACGAAGGCGCAGAAGGCGGCGACGTCGACCGGGGGGTCGGGCAGGTTCAGGAGCTGGGGGCGGCTCCGGGCGGCGCTAAGACTGCCGTAGGTCATTGCCTGCTGGGCGTACTGGATGGCCTGCGTCGGCTGTAGTCCGGCCTTGGTGGCGTCATCGACGAAGGCGGTCCAGCTCGGGAATACCCCCGTGTAGCCTTGGTACGTCGTCGACAGCGCCTGGGCCACGCTGGCTTTGTCGACTTCCAGCGCGGGGATCTTCACACCCACGAGGTAGACGCCGGCCATCCTGAGGGCCTGGGCCAGAGACTGCGTGCCCAGATGCTGAAAAGCCCGCAGCAAGATGGCGGCGGGCCCGCCTCCGTCGACGGCCGCGCGCACCATTGCTTGCAGGTCGGTGGAGTAGGCGACGTGGACCTGCTTGAGCGTCGGCACCAGGGTGGCGACGCTGGATTGTCGACGGCGGCGGTGTCCAGGGCCTTGACGAGGGCGTCTTTCACCTCGGTGCGCTGGAGGTAGGCGACGATGTCGGCCTTGGGCCCTGGCGCCGGCACACCGAGGAGCTGAGCCAGCGAAGCCCGCGAGCATCTGGGCGTCGTTCAGTTGCGGCAGGCGCGCCAGCTGTTGCTCAAATTGCGCGGGCGGGACCTTCTGTGCCGTCATGGAATCGAGCAGGGCCGTGGTGGTGGGGTCGACGACGTAGCCGAGGGCTTCGAGGGCTTGTTGAAGGCGGCGCTTGGTCTTTGGCAGTTCATAGTCGAGGGCGGGCGCGACGCCGAGGCCCTGCTGCAACCACGCGGCGATGCTCTTGGCCGTGCCCGACGACAAACCCTGATCGAAGAGCAAACGCTGACGCGGCAGCTTGATGGCAGCGTCGATGGATTGGGCGAGGGCGGGCGTGACCACGAAGCCGGCGTCGGCGATGCGCTCGTGGATGTTCTTGGTCAGCGTGACATCGTCGAAGCTGACCAGGCCGAGCAGAGCTGCGGCGTGGGCTGCCTTCTGTCGTCCTTCGCCCAACCCATTCTTGAAGAGAGCGGGCACCAGCTTGGCGGCGACGCCTTCGAAGGACTTGTAGCTGCCGGTGCTGCGGAAGCTTTTGTTGTCCAGGTCTTTGATCTCGTGCAGGCGCGGGTCGATGTCCATGGTGACCGAGGCGCTGCTGGCCTTCAGCCACGTGTCCTGGTCGACGTCGTTGTTGAAGGTGCCCGGCTGCACGCTGCCCGCGGCGACGAAGGTGGACTGGTTGGCGCTCTGCAACTGCAGGTGATCGAGCTCGGCCTCGAGGGTGCAGAACTCCACCTCGCGCGCAGCCCCCGAGGCGTCGGCGTGCCCCGGCCGCAGGGTCTTGGCCTTCACGAAGTCGAGGCTCAGCTCTATTTCGACGCCGGTCTTCTTGTTCTTGACCGTGAACTTGTGGCGGTCCTGGACGACGTCGAGCCCAGGGCAACAGGCACGTCGACAAATTCATGCCGGCGTCGAGCTTGGCGACCTCTTTTTGCGCGTGGTTGAACACCGTCCCCGACCACTGGCCGCTGGCCAGATTGCGCATGGCGAGCGCGGCGTCGGCGGTGTTGGAATTGGGCTTGAGCTCGACGCCGACCTCGACGCGCTGGGTGATCTGGGTCTGGGCGTCACGGCGTCCTCCGCCCGGTTTCACGTTGACGACGGTGGCCTGCTTGTTGGTGCGCAGCCGGATGGCGCCTTCGTGGCGCGTCATCATGAGGTTGCCGTCGTCCATGTAGCTGTCCCGCATGGGATCTTGCAGCGGCAGTCCGTTGCCGTCGACGCGGAAGCCCTTGAAGTAGCCGGTGCCGGCGTCGCCCGCTTGTCCCGCGGATCCACCGCCTTTTAGTCAACAGCGATTGACAGTCTAATCGGTCTAATCTTTGCCCATCAGTTTCTCAATTTGTCGATCATCTCAACCGTGTGAAAGCTCAGCAAGTCGATGCATCTCTTGTACGGCGGCGACCACCTCGGGCTTCGACGTGTTGCCCTTGAGCTCGCTCTCGAGACGCGACTGGATGCTCCCGGTGGGCTTGAGCTGGGGAATCTGCTGCATCAGGGTTGCCGGAAAGCGACCTGCATGTCGAGAGGCAGATCGGTCTGCTCCGTTGCCGCCGTCGATGCACTGGGAGCCCCCCGCATCGCGCTGACGCTCTGGGCGCCCAGGGGTGGCGGGATGCGAAAGACACCGCCGCGACCGAAGCCGCCGGCCTGGTGTCCGATGTCCCACTGGGCTGCGACCGCGAGGTTGGTGTGGCCTGGGACCAACTTCAGAGCGGGATCTTTCGCCTGAAGCAACTTGTTGACATCGTCATAATTCACATCAAAATAGTTCTTACCCCGATAGCTTGCGCCATTGAGTACGTCGCTCTTGGCCAGCACGGAAAGAGTGATGGTGCGCAGCTGGTTGTTCTGGGTGTCGAGCACCTCGGCGAGCAGCGTCAGCGTGATGCGGTCGTTGTGGTTGCCGTGGAAGGAGCTGACCTCGATGCGGCAACCGTTGGCCAGCGGCTGGGCGTCGACCTTGATGAAGCCGCGAGAGACTGGACCACTGGGATCGCTGGCAGCGTAGGTGTCGAAGCTCGGATCGCGGGCGAAGCGGTTGCTCGTGCCAGCGGCCCTGTTGGGGGTGCCCTGCAAACCGAAGGCGGTGATCGGCCGCGCGTTGATGACGTTGCCGCCAGCCACAGGCACGATGCCGCCAGCAACCGTTGGCACCGCTGTCGTCGTCGGCGGCGCCGCTGTCGTCGTCGTCGTCGTGCTGAAGATGGGAGTGGTGTTGCGGACGTTGGCGATCGCCATGACCCGACGCTAACCGGACCCTGGCGCTGCTGTCGTCCAGTGTCCTGAACGAGAAATCTGCTCACAGTGTCGTTTCACGCGATCGAGGATGAGGTCCGCCGACGCTGTCGACGCTGTCTAGGTGAATGGCTTCGGGTCCTCGTCGCGGGCGGCCAGATAGGACTCCACAGTGCGCTCCAGCGCCGAATCACTCGCCCTCGCCTTCACCCTCGCCTTCACCCTCGCCTTCGCCTTCGCCTTCACCCTCACCCTCACCCTCACCCTCACCCTCACCCTCACCCTCACCTTCACCCTCACCTTCTCCTTCTCCTTCTCCTTCTCCTTCCCCTTCCCCTTCTCCGTTGATGCCGTCGGCACCGTCGCAGTTCTGGTCGACGCCATCGCCGAGTGTGTCATCGGCACCGGGGTGGACGTCGGGATCGGTGTCGTCGCAGTCCAGCTCGCCCGATGCGCAGGTGCCGTTGGCGGCAGCCTCGCCGACGCCGTCGCCGTCGCCGTCGCCTGTGGTCTCGCACTTTGGTGTGCCGAAGCAGGCAGCCAGGGGCAGGGCGAAGGCCGCCACGGCCCAGAGCAATCCAACGCCTGGGCGGTGCCATACGCTGATCTTTGGGCCATGGGCACGGCACCACGATGAAACGAGCTTCACGGTCTTCTCCTGAATGTCCGCCGGGCTTCTCAACGGCCGTGCCACCCTAGCAGGCTGCTGAAAAACGAAGTTTTGAGGCAGACGCGTCCTTGGGAGGGAGGCTCGTCGAGGCTTCGCCTCGACGAGGGAGGGTCTGGGACAGACCCTCCGGAAGTACAGCAGGGTGCGAAAAACGGAGTTTTTCCGCACCCTGCTAGCGCAGCCGTCGGCCGACGCGCGGCGCTCTTGCCAGTCGAGGAACAAAGAGAGGGTCGCCTGACAGTGCTGTCGCGGTCGCCGGCGCAGGCGGGAGTGCGATGAGCAGCCCCGCGGGCGTGGGGTTTGCTCACCCCTTGCCACCTGCTGCGCGCCAGCAGAGAGCACTGGTCTTGCTGTCCCTGGAGCACCCATGATCCGCGCAGCCGTCGTCGCCGTTGTCGTTGGGGCCTGCGCTTGTGCTCCGCCCACAGTCACGTTCGACGTGCCCATCAGCGCTGAGACCCTCGTCACGGAGGGCTCGCTGCTCGAGGAGATTCTCGGCGACTTCGGCTTTGGTGAGCTGGCCGACCTCGATATCGAGGGCACCTCCGAGTTCGAGAACGAAGACGTGCGCCGGGAGCAGGTCGTGACCGCCCGCCTGACCGTGCTCAACCTCAGCATCAAGGCACCACAGGGCGCCAACTTCGACTGGCTCGACAGCGTGGCCTTCAGCGTCGCTGCCGACGGCGAAGAAGATGCACCAGTTGGCGACAAGACCATCGACAACGGGCTGGCTGCCTTCGCCTGCGACCTCGACGACGTCGACCTGTCTCCCTACATCCGCGCATCGAGCATGGCGGTAACGACGCAAGCCGACGCCATCCACCCGCCCCAGGACACCACGGTGCAGGTGGACCTCAACTTCTCGATCACCGCCGAGATCCTCTGATCAGTGCAGGTCGAGGATGGGCCAACGGTGCGTCTTCGCCAGCGCGCGCAGCCGGAAGTCGGGGTTCACCGCAGCAGGTCGGCCGACGACGGAGAGCATGGGCACGTCGCTCATCGAGTCGGAGTAGGCGGCGCAGTCGTCGAGGTCGAAGCCGTGGTGTTTCGCGTGGTCCTTGATGATCTTGGCCTTCTCGGGACCTGCGACGATGGGCGGCACGAGCTTGCCCGTGGCTTTGCCGTCTCTGAACTGAAGGCGGTTGCCGATGACGTCGTCGGCGTCGAGCATCTTGGCCAGACGCTGGAGCAAGAAATCGGGGCTGCCCGAGAGCAGGACCACGCGGTGGCCGGCGCTCTTGCTGCGCTTCACGAGGCTCAGCGCGTCTTTGTAGAGCGCCGGCCGCAGCACGGACTCAAAGACGTCGTCGGAGAGGTCGAGCAGCCGATCTTCGGAGAAGCCCTCGTAGCCGCGAAAGAGCAGCTCGTTGAAGGTGCTGCGGTCAATCTGATCGGCGGCGAAGAAGGCCGGAATGCCGGCCACCGTCTTGACGACCTTCGAGAGTCCTCGCACGGGGTTCTGCTGGTTCAGCAGGTAGAACCACAAGGTGTCGAAGAGGTTGGTGCGGGTCAGCGTGCCGTCGACGTCGAAATAGCTGGCAGACATGCTGCTGCTCTTCCACGTTGCTCAGGGTCGGCAAGAGGGGTTGCTGGCCACCGCGCAGGCACAGTCACTGGATGTGATCGGGCGTGACCAGGGCGAAGGGAGCGATGTTGGCGTCGAAGCGGGCGCCGTCTTCGCGCTCCATCAGAAAGGTCCCGTGCATGGTGCCGTGGGCCGTGCGCAACACCGCTCCCGAGGTGTAGGTGAAGGCTTGTCCGTCGGCGAGAGCGGGTTGGAAACCGACGACGCCGGGGCCCCGCACCTGCTCCACGCGTCCAGCGCCGTCGGTGATGAACCAGTGCCGGGCCAAGAGCGTGGCGGCGTCGCGTCCCTCGTTGGTGATCGTGACGGTGTAGGAGAAAGCCCAGCGACGCTCCGCTTCGGGACCGTCCTGGACGCTGTGCTCGGGGAGAAAAGCACAAGAGACCCGCACGCGGATCCCCTGGGTGACCGTCTCCGACGAAGGCGCGTCGTCGCTGGCCGTCGACATGCGCACAAGTCTACAACCAACCAGCGCGTCCCACACCCGTTCGGCCACAGCGAGGAGCACACCCCAGAACGATGTCCGACAAGATCGGCCCCTACGAAGTGACGGAGCTGCTCGCCGCCGGCGGGATGGCGGAGATTTTTGTCGGCAAGAAAACGGGCCCGGGGGGCTTCGAAAAACCGCTGGTCGTCAAACGCATCCACAAGAAGTTGCTGGGCGATCGCGAGATCGAAGCGATGTTCGTCGACGAGGCGCGGGTGCAGGCGCTGCTCGATCACCCACACATCGTGCAGATCTACGACTTCGGCGAAGACCGCGGGTCCTACTTCATCGCCATGGAGTACATCTCTGGCGCGACGCTGCGTTGGGTCATCGACAACGCCAACGCCGTCCGACGTCCCGTCCCGGTGCAACACGCGCTGCGCATCGCCGGTGACGTGCTCTGCGGGTTGCATTATGCGCACGAGCGCAACGACGACGACGGCCAGCCGCTCAAGCTCATCCACCGCGACATCTCGCCCGTAAACGTGCTGGTCGCGCGTTCGGGTCAGGCCAAGGTCTGCGACTTCGGCGTCGCCAAGAGCGAGATCCAGCGCGTCATGACCCGCGCCGGCATCGTGAAAGGCAAGTTCCGCTACATGTCGCCAGAGCAGATCAACGCCGATCCCCTCGATCGCCGCGCCGACGTGTTCGCCGTCGGCTGCGTGCTGTGGGAGCTTTTGGTGGGCCGTCGCCTCTTCGATCACGCCAACGAAGACGACGTCGTCGCTGCCATCCGGGGTGGAAACTATCCTGACGCTTCGGACCACCGCGGCGGCTTGCCCAAGACCATCGACCGGATCTTGAGGCGCGCGCTGCATCCCAACCGGGACAAGCGCTTCAAGAACGCCCGCGAGTTCCACCTCTCGATCGAAGAGACGCTGCGCCTGCTGCCGGCGTCGTCGAATGCCGTGCTCGTCGGCGAATACGTCTCCGCCGAGCTCGATGGCACCGTGGCCGAGTATTCGTCGCGCACGCAGAAGCGCCCCTTGCCCGAGCGCGAGGACTTTCTGGCCTCGGGCTTCGAGATGCTCGATCCCCCGGTGCCGCTGGCGCCGACGATGATCGCGCTGCCGCCCTCAGCGGGGGGCGACGACGTTGACTCCGAGCCCGAGCTGCGGCCGCCGCCGACGACGATGGGGCGCTTGATCGGGGCCTCGTTGATGGCGCCGGCAGCACTCTTTTCGGGGCTGGGTGTCGGCGTCGAAAGGCTCATCGGGCTTGCCACTGGCAAGAAGCGACAGCCTGCTGTTCGCGTCACCCGCACCCGCCAATAGCAAGCGCCAAGAGAACGATTGGCGTTTTGATGTTCAGACGCGCCAGCCTCTTGAACCAGCAGAACTTCAAGACGGGCGGGCGTCTTGGCGTACATTGCGGGCTCCGCAGGAGATGCCTTGTCCCTTCTGATCGACGACGACGTTGCGGCTCGGGTGGCTCGCCTCGAGATCCCCTTCTCGGCCCAGGGCTATGACAAATACGGAACCAGCAAGCGCCACCTCGAGGTCTTCTTTACCATCGTGAAGAGGCTCTACCGCTCGTACTTCCGCGTCGAGGCGCTGGGGATCGAGCACGTGCCTCCCCGCGGACGCGCCATGATCGTGGGCAACCACTCCGGCGGCTACGCCATCGACGGCCTCCTCACCGTGGGCGCCACTTTCCTCGAGCTGGAACCGCCACGCTTGTGTCAGGGCATGGCCGAGAAATTCCTGTCCGCCTTGCCGGTGTCGTCGTCGTGGACGGCGAAGCTGGGCCATCTCACCGGTCTGCCCGAGCATGCGCAGCAGCTGCTCAACGACGACCGCTTGTTGATGGTCTTTCCCGAGGGTGCCCGCGGCACCGCCAAGCTGTACAAAGAGCGCTGGTCGTTGGTGCGCTTCGGCACAGGCTTCGTGCGTCTGGCGCTGCAGACCAAGAGCCCCATCATCCCCATGGCCTTCATCGGCGGCGGCGACGTGCTGCCCACGGTGATGAATCTCGAGAAGCTCGGCCGGCTCTTTGGCGTGCCCTACATCCCGCTGACGGCTTACGGTCTGCCGCTGCCGTTGCCGCGACCCTGCTCGGTCCACTTTGGCTCACCTATGGTGTTTTCGGGGACTGGACGAGAGGACGATGAAACCATCGAAAAAATGGTCGATGAAGTGCGCAATGAGGTTCGCGCTCTCCTCGACGGTGGCCGAAAGCGCCATGAAAAACGCGTGCGTCCCCTGTTCTTTCTCGGAGGACAGTGATGCGGCTGTTGATCACGGGCATTTCTTCGAACCTCGGTCGGCTGGTCGCCAAGGTCGCGCTGGAGCAGCGGCACACGGTCATCGGCATCGATCGACGCCCGTGGCCCGATGCACCCAAGGCCATCGAGATGCACGCCGTCGACCTCACCAAGCGCGCCGCCGAAGACGTCTTTCGCACCCGCCGACCCGACGCCGTCGTGCACCTCGCCACCGTCACTCACTTCAGCCCCGATGCCGAAGAGCGCTACCGCATCAACCTGGGTGGCACCCGCATCGTGTTCGAGTACGCCGAGCGCTACGAGGTGCAGTCCTGCGTCTTCGTCGGACGCCACACCTTTTACGGCGCTGCTCCTGATGCTCCATTGTATCATAAAGAGACGGATCCCCCGCTGGCGGTCGCCACCTTCCCGGAGCTGGCGGACCTTGTCGCGGCCGACTTGTTTGCGGCGTCGGCGTTGTGGCGCACCCCGAAGTTGAAGACCGTTATTCTGAGAATTTGCTACATGCTAGGTTCGTCTCGGAAAGGAACCCTGGCGAGCTTTCTCGAGGGTCGCCGCGTGCCGATGGTGTTCGGCTTCGATCCCCTCTTTCAGGTGATGCACGAAGAAGACGGGGCGCGGGCCATCGTGTTGGCAGCGTCGGCGTCGACGGGGGGCGATCTCAAGGGGGTATTCAACGTCGCTGGCCCCCTACCGCTGCCGCTCTCGTCGGTGGTGAAGCTCGCGGGTCGCACCGCGCTGCCCTTGCCCGAGGCCGCGTTGCCCTTGGTGTTTGGCCGCTTCGGCCTGCCACGGCTCCCGGCGCAATCCATCGAGCACCTCAAACACCCCGTCGTCGTCGACGACGCAGCGTTTCGCGCGGCCACGGGTTTCCGCCACACCTGGGACGAGACCGAGACGCTGACTGCGTTCCGGTACGCGTGAGCGTGCGGATCCTCCTCCGGCTCGATCCGGAACGGCTCGACAATCCGGATCTCGACATCCGCTACGTGCTGCCCCAACTCCTCGTCGAACGCTCTCATCCCGCGTCCGCTTGATGTTCTGCGGGATGGTGCGCGTGAAGCGCGCCCGCGGAACGCGGAGTTGGTGGGGGGCCCCGCGTCCGGCTCTGCCGGCGCGGGGGGAGGTCTGCACCAGAGCTCCCAGAAGAGCATCCCCGAGGGAGATGTACGAGACCGCTCCGCGGCCGAAGTTCCCCGAGATCGGGGATCATGGGGCGATTGTGGACGACGCCTACGAGTACTTGGGTGCAGCACCTTTCATGCTGATTCACCTCCTCACCAGCGAGCTCGACGTCGCCTTGGCATGCATCCGGGACGTCATCGAAAACGTCGCCGTGCTGGGCAACGACCTGCACCACGGTGTGGCCGTGGCGGTGGTGGGTGATGCCGTTACGAAGTCGTCTACCCACCGGACTTCGAGGGGCCGTTTCTGCCCGACGTCAACCCTTGAGGGCTTCGGCGCCGCCGATGATTTCCATGAGCTCTTTGGTGATGGCAGCCTGGCGGGCACGATTGTAGTAGAGGGTCAGCGCTTCGACCATCTCTTTGGCGTTCTTGCTGGCGTTCTCCATTGCTTGCATGCGGGCCGCGTGCTCGGCGGCCTGGCTCTCGAGCAGCGCGCGGTAGATGCGGGTGGCCAGCTGGCGGGGCAGGAGGGCGTCGAGGAGCTCTTGCTGTCCGGGCTCGTATTCGTAGTCGGCGGATTCGATGCCCGCCGGGGCCGGGGTCGCGGCGCCGGTGGACCCGACCGCTACAGCCACGGGCAAGATCTGGTCGACGACGATGCGCTGGGTCGCGGCATTGACGAATTCATTGTAAATGATGTGAACCGCGTCAATGGCGCCGGAGGTGTATAGCTCAGCGAGCTCGAAGGCGATCGCTTGCGCCTTTTGATAGTTCACGCCGTCCCAAACATTCTCGTACATCTTGCGCAGCGGGGCACCCTCGCGCTTCATGGCCTCGGCGGCCTTCTTGCCGACCGTCGACACCTTGATCTCGGTGTGGATGTCTCGGTGATCGAAGCGCCAACGCAAGGTTCGTCGCGTGACGTTGGCGTTGAAGGCGCCGCACAGGCCGCGATCGGATGTGATGGAAAGGAGCTCGACCTTGCCGCCCTTGAGAGCCTCAGGCCGCGCGACGAGCAGGGCGTGCGGTGCCTCGCCGAGGTGGGCTGCGCGCCGAGCCAGGCCAGCGGCGGTGGCGGCGATCTTGTCGGCGAAGGGTCGGGCGGCGAGGACGCGCTCTTGGGCGCGTCTCAGCTTCGCCGCCGAGACCATCTTCATGGCCTTGGTGATCTTCTGCGTGTTCTTGACACTCTTGATTCGCTTGCGGATGTCGCGCAGAGAGGCCATGGCAACGCTCCATCGGAGGGAAGACCGCCGCTATCGGATCGCCTCCACGTCGTAAAGCCGCACCCCAACACCTGTGGCACAGTGCCCGCTGCCAGCCGGAACCGAAGGCGACGACGACGCTGGGCTGACAAGGCTGCCGTGCGGCAAGCCGACGCAGCTTCCAGAGCGCCCTGATTCGGGCCGGGCGCATTTGGAGATCCCCAGTTGTCTTGCCTGCCACCTTCTGTGTTAGGAAGGCGCCGCCCCCTATCCAAGGCACAGGAGAGTTCCATGAAGAAGATTGCCGTTTTGTTCGCCCTCGCCGCCCTCGCCACCACCGGTGGCTGCCTCAGCAACGCCGCCCAGGCGTGCATCAAGTCCGCTGAGTGCGCGGAAGAGGCCGACCCGGCCAAGTTCTGCCAAGACGCCCAGGACGACTGCGACGCCGACGCTGATTGCAAAGAGCTCCAGGCCACGTGCGCGGCTGAGAGCGATGCCGCCTCCGCCTGCCTCGTCGCCAACGGCACCTGCGACGAGATCGATGGCGTCGACGGCAAGTTCTTCGGCGTTGAGGCCAGCGGCGCCGACGGCGCCTGCGAGGACCAGGTCAAGGCGCTCGGCGAGTGCCTCGCCGGCTGAACTGGTTGAGCCTGCGCTCTCCAGCTGAAGAGCGGGCCTGAGGGCCCGCTTTTTTTGTTCTTGAGCATCAACGCGGGCCGCCAGCTGAACATCAGAAGCCCAAGCCCGTTGTGGGGTTGAGCTCACGTTCGTAGTCGCGTGGATGCCCGGACGCTTCATCGCTTTCTTCGCCGTGGTGACGAGCCTCATCCTTGGGGTGCATGCCTACCTGGGGTGGCGCTTGGTTCCCCCTGGCTTGACCGGACCGACGCGTGCACTGGCCTGGGGCGCCGTCGTCACCTTCGCGCTGCTGCTGCCGCTGGCCTTCGCTGCTCGCTTCGTATTGCGTGGCCCCGCGGCCGACGTCGTCTCGTGGCTCGGATTCACGGCCATGGGCCTCTTCTCGTTCGTGTTGACCTTCACCGTGCTGCGCGATGTGGCCTGGTTGGTGATGAAGGCGTCGTCGACGTTGCCGGAAGATCCCGCGCGGCGGCAGTCGCTTCTACAACTCACCAATTGGGTGCTGCTCGGCACCTCGACGGCGTTGACAGCTCTCGGAGGCCTCGGTGCCCGGCGGCGCGCCGCCGTCGTCGACGTCGTCGTCCCGATCCGCGATCTCCCGGTAGGCCTCGAGGGCTTCACCATCGTGCAAATCACCGACATCCACGTCGGACCCACCATCAAGAAGGGCTACCTCGAGGCCATCGTCGACGGCGTCAACGCGCTGAATGCCGATCTGGTGGCCGTCACCGGCGACATCGTCGACGGCAGCGTGGTCGACCTCGCCGAGCAGGTGGCACCTCTGGGGCGTCTGGCGGGCAAGCACGGCGTCTTTTTCTGCACCGGCAACCACGAGTATTACTCCGGCGCCGACGCGTGGTGCGCCGAGCTCTCGCGGCTGGGCCTGCGCGGGCTGATGAACGAGCACGTGGTGTTGAGGCACGGCGACGTCGACGTCGTCGTCGCTGGGGTCACCGATTTCAATGCACACTCGATCGTCCCCGAGCACCGGTCCGATCCGCGCAAGGCCATCGACGGCGCTCCGCCCGCCGGCCTCCGGCTCTTGCTGGCCCACCAACCCCGCTCCTGCTTCGTCGCCGCCGAATGTGGCTACGACTTGCAGCTCTCAGGGCACACGCACGGGGGTCAGTTCTTCCCGTGGATCTTCTTCGTGCGCCTGCAGCAGCCCTTCACCGCCGGCCTGGAGCGGCTCAAGGACTTGTGGGTCTACACCTCGAGGGGCACTGGGTACTGGGGGCCGCCGGTGCGGGTCGGCGCTCCCTCGGAGATCACGCGTCTGCGTCTGGCGCGGGCCTGATTTCGCGCGCGGACCCTTGACAAACCCGCCGCTTGTCGACGGCGCGTCTCGAAGTTCGAGCTTCTGCGACTGCGATGCGCGTGGTACGAGAAAGGCTGTTTTGACGACGACGGCGGCCTGAATTTGGACGCCTCGAAGTACTGATGTTCGAGACGCTGTCGCGTCTCGAGTGAAGCGGAGCGACCCATGGTGAGCGAGAACCTGCCAGCCAAGAACGCCGCCCTGACCGACGCCGACGCCTACAACCCAGAGAGCTTTTCCAAGCTCAACTATCCCGACAACGTCCGCAAACGCCCGGGCATGTACATCGGCGACACCGACGACGAAGCCGGCACCGCTTTGCACCATCTGGTGTTCGAGATCGTCGACAACTCCGTCGACGAAGCCCAAGCGCGCTTCGCCACCCGGGTCGATGTGCACCTTCATGTCGATGGCAGCGTCACCATCGCCGACGACGGCCGCGGCATTCCGACCGGCCTGCATTCCACCGGTCGCCCCACCACCGAGATGGTGTTTTGCGAGATGAACTCGGGCGCGAAGTTCGACCAGAACTCCTACAAGGTATCGGGCGGGTTGCACGGCGTCGGCGCCGCCGTCGTCAACGCGCTGGCCGAATTCCTCGAGGTCGAGATCCACCGCGATGGCAAGGCCTGGCGACAGACTTTCGCCCGCGGCATTCCCACGTCGGGTGTCGAGGTCATTGGCGAGGCCAGCGATCGCGGCACCACCGTGCGCTTCAAACCCGACCCGCTGATGTTCCGGCGCACGGACTTCTCCTTCGACGTGCTTTCGTCGCGTTTGCGCGAACAGGCGATGTTGAATCAGGGCGTGCGCATCACCATCATCGACGAGCGCGCCGTCGACAAGCAGCACGAGTTCATTTTTGACGACGGCATCCGCGAGTTCGTCGCCCACCTCAACAAATCGAAGTCGGTGTTGCACAAAGACCCGATCACGATGACGGGCGAGCGCACCCTCGGGCCGGGGCCTCAGACCGTTACCGTTGAAGTCGCGATGCAGTGGAACGATTCATACTCAGAAAACACCTTCTGCTTCACCAATACGATCCGCAACAAAGAGGGTGGCACCCACCTCGCTGGCTTTCGCACGGCGTTGACCCGCACGCTGAATAATTACATTCAGAAAGAGCTGCAAAAACAGGTCGGCAAGATGGACCTCGACGGCGACGACATGCGCGAGGGCCTGTGCGCGGTCATCAGCGTGAAGTTGCCCGATCCCAAGTTCAACGATCAGCCGAAGTCGAAGCTGGTGTCCGCCGACGTCACGCCCTGCGTGGCCTCCGTCGTCGCCGACAAGCTCACGGCCTGGCTCGACGAGAACCCTGCTGAAGCCAAGAACATCTGCAGCAAGGTCATCGACGCCGCCCGCGCTCGCGAAGCCGCCCGCAAGGCCCGAGAGCTCACGCGGCGCAAGGGCGCCCTCGACGGCATGGGCCTGCCCGGCAAGCTCGCCGACTGCCAAGAGAAGGACCCCGCGCTCTCGGAGATCTACATCGTCGAAGGCGACTCCGCTGGCGGCTCCGCCAAGTCCGGCCGCGACCGACGCACCCAAGCCATCCTCCCGCTGCGGGGCAAGATCTTGAACGTGGAGAAGGCGCGTTTCGACAAGATGTTGGGCTCCCAAGAGATTACAACTCTCATCACCGCACTCGGAACTGGGATCGGAAAAGACGAGTTCGACGCCCAAAAAGCGCGCTATCACAAAATCATCCTGATGACCGACGCCGACGTCGACGGCAGCCACATCCGCACGCTGCTGTTGACGTTTTTCTATCGTCAAATGAGAGAGCTGGTCGATCGGGGATACCTATACATCGCGCAGCCGCCGCTTTACAAAATTCAAAAAGGCAAGACGGAGAAGTACCTCAAAGACGACGACGTCTTGGAGCGCTACCTGATCGACGAATCCATCCGTTCGGCGTCGGTCCGCGCCAGCGGTGTGAAGGTCGAAAACGACGCGCTGCGGGCGGCCTGTCTCGCCTGGTACGGCTACCAGCGACTGCTCGATCGCATGCGCCGGCGCATCGACATCCGGGCCCTCGACGCCGTCGTCCGCGGGGCCAAGGTTGCCCATGCTGACCTCGTCATCGTGCACGCCGATGTCATCGAAGAGAAGTTGCGCGCTCACCTCATGCAGCACGCGCCCAACTGCCTGCCCGTGGCCGTCGACGTCGGCGACGACGCCTCGAGGCACAGCATTCACACGCTGACGGTGAAGACGGTGCACAACGGCGCCCCCGTCGAGACGCGCATCACCCACAACCTCGTCGAGACGCCCGAGTACCACGAGCTCGCGCGCCTCGCGAAGATGATGGACCTGTGCGGCAGTCCGCCCTTCGTCATCGAGAAGGCCCAGACCAGCATCGAGTGCGCGACCATCGACGAGCTGGTGCAAAAGCTCGACGAAGAAGCACGCAAAGGCCACAGCATCCAGCGCTACAAGGGACTGGGTGAGATGAACCCCACCCAGCTGTGGGAAACGACGATGTCGCCGGCGAACCGCACGCTGCTGCAGGTGCAAGTGCAAGACGCCGTCGAAGCCGACCAAGTCTTCTCCGATCTGATGGGCGACGAGGTCGAGCCCCGCAAGCTCTTCATCGAGAAAGCGGCCCTCGACGTCGTCAACCTCGATATCTGAGCGCGCACATGGCCCCGACGACCGTCGACCCCCAGCGCTTCGCGGTCATCGCCCGCGTCGTGAACAAATGGGACCCGTATGGACTCTTGGCCAGCGGCGCGCCGCCCGACGAGTTCCATCCCGAGATCCGGGCCATCGCCTGGGAGATTGCCAACGTGCACAGCGCCGACGCCGCCGTGGCGCTGGTCGCCAAGGTCTACTCCGCCTATTTCACGCCAACGGACTTTCCCGTGGAACGCTGTCGCGCGGTGGGTCTTGAGCTCTTCGCCGAGCTGCAGGCCGCTGGGCTCGTCGACGATCAGGCCGAACGAACCTCGAAGCGAGCCGGCACCGCCCCGAAGCGCTGATCGATCTTTCCGCGTCGGGAGAGGTTGGCCAGCATGTCGACGATCTGATCGCGCAGCCGACGAACCTGTTGCTCGTCGGGCTCCCGTTCGCGCACTCGATCGATGTACTCGAGCAGCAAGCGCCCGTGGGCCCGCGGAAAGCGCTGAACGATTTGCCGAATGGGCAAGGGCTCGTCGACGCAGACGGCGCGGGCCAAGCGGTACAGCCCGGCCTTTTGGAAGAGCTCGTCGGTGTTGGTGAAGGCGACGCCGCTGGTGTTGGCTGAGGCCTTGGGAGCGGTGTTCTGCCCCACCGGACGCGACGACGTCGACGGCGCTGCCAGAATCTTGCCGAGGAAGGCCTGCGCCGACTTCAGCTCCATCCCGTCCTTCATGTCGGCGCGGCGAACGGCGGCGATCAACTCCTCACCGTCTTGGGTCGAGAGCTTCGACAGGAATTCCGCGAGCGCGCGCTTGCCCACGGCGAGAAAGGCACAAGCCACCTCGTCGGCCCCGATGTTGCGCACCAGCACGATCAGCTCCTTGGCCGACAAGAGCACGAGGTCGGCGAAGGCCAACGACGACAGCTCCCCTTCGAGGGGCATGGAGATGAACTTCGCGTCGAAGCGGGCCCGGACCAGCTTCACCACCTCGAGAGGGACACCCTTCATTTGCTCGCGCGAGGGCAGGGCGTGCTGCACGTTTTCCGGGAGGCGCGCCACGATCTGTTTGGACAAGGACGAGGGCAGATACATCAGTACAGCCGCAATAATGCGAGGGTTTTCGCCTTTGAAGCCCGCCGCCAGCCACGAAGGTTCGACGCCGTCGATGCCCTTTTGGGATCGGAAGCTCATGAGGCCCTTGAGCTCGCGCAGCATCAGCGGCACGCGACGATCCCGCGGGATCTCCTCGAGCTTCTGCTGTTTTTCGTGCAGGGCCGCGCGCAGCTCGTCGGGCAAGAGCGCCCACAGGTCGGCCGCTTGAGCGCCGGCGAAGGCCAAGGTCGTCAGCAGCAGCGTTTGCTGGCGTCGATCCAAGGGGTGAAGCAGCGGTCCAAGCACGAGCTCACTCTACGCCGGCCTCCACCGCCTGTCGTCGCCCTTCCGCCCTCGTCGTCAGCCCCCGGCCTCGAGTGCTGCGTGGGCGGCGAGCACGCAGCACGCGAAGCGGACGTCGACGTCGGCGTTGGCGTCGAGCTCGACTGTGAGGCACCGATCGTCGAGCGTGAGGTGGCCGGGGCGTCTGCCGGCGTCATCGAAGAAGGGGAGCCTCAGGCCCAGGGGGGCCCAGACCAGATGGATGCGAGTCGCGCGCCCCGCCAGAGCCACTGTGAGCCAATCGAGCCCGCGGTTGGAACGGCGGTGGATGGCAGCCAGAGGCTCGCCGGCATCGCCGACGACGACGGTGTGGTCCCGGCCCGCGTCGTGGAACCGCAGGCGCGCTCCAGGCGTGCCCAGGCGCGAGGGCAGCTCGATGCAAAAGCACAAGGCCAGTCGCTCGGCGCGCGATTCATCACCTCGGGCCGGCACCGCGTTTTGCATCGTGAACACCGGCGCTCCGCTGGTTCCGACGGCTTGGAACAGGGTGAAGGCCGATGAGCCCTGGTCGACGACCATCGAGAAGGCGTCGGGAAAGACGGGCAGGGCCGGACCCGCGGGCACGCTGCCGCCCAAACGCGGATCGACGACGACGACGGCACCCAGGCGGCGGGCATGGATCAACGCCTGACGTCCCACGCTCCGCGCACTCCCGCTGTGCAGGGGTGCGAGGGTTCGCCCGCAGCTGTCGGCAAAGACCGAGAACGCAAAGTGGCGGTGGAGCAGGGGGCGCACGACGACAAAGGTGCGGTCGTCGAGGCGCTCGGCGTCTTCATCGCGGGCGTCGGTGGGCATGAAGCGACGCGAGCGCAAGAAGCGACGGGCGCGCGGAAACACGTCGACGATGCGCCTTCGCGTCATCGCCAGCCCCGCCAGCAACAAGAACACGGCGAGAATCAGCTTGGGCGGATCCAAGAGATGCAGGCCGACGGCAGCGCCGACCAGCCCGCCAAGGTAGGAAAAGATCCTACCGACGGATCGCAAGAGAGGGTGCCGAGCATCGAGGCGGACGGTCCCTTGGGGACGTACCTGCAAGGTCGTCGTCGTCGTCGTCGTCGTCGTCAAGCCTTGGTGCCGGTTGTTCGACAGGAGCTCGAGCTCGCCCCGATCGAGCCAGAGCGCTCCGCAGTGAAAACAGAGGTCGACGTCGACGCCGCGCAGAATCAGGGAGCGCATCTTGGCCTGGCAGTGGCCACAGGCGAACCGCCGGCCGCCGAAGGATTCGGCGAGTTCGACGAGGGCGGCGCGATCCATGGCCAACTCCTCGTGCAACAGACGTTCAGACCCCGTCGTCGGCAGCAGGGTGCCCCCACAGCGTCGACAAGATGCGCCGTCCAACGACGCTCCCGCGGCCAGGGCCTGGGGGGCACCGCCAGCGCTGCAGGCGGGACAGGACAGAGCGATGACGTCGTTGGTCATGTCGCGCAGGGTCCCTTCTCTGTGCCTCCTGAGGGCGCGTCCGCAGTATGGTTCGCGCCATGACCGCAACGCACGCGCTGCACACCGACCTCTACCAGCTGACCATGTTGGCTGCTTACTTCCACCATGGCGAGGCCCACCGCAAAGCGACCTGCGAGCTGTTCGTGCGGCGCCTGCCCAAGAACCGGCGCTTCCTGGTCGTCGCCGGCCTCGAGCGGGCGCTGCGCTATCTGGAACAGCTGCGCTTCACCGACGAACAAATCGACGTGCTGCACCAGATCCCCGGGCTGAAGAAAGCCATGAGCCCGGCCTTCGTCGAGTACCTGCGCGGCTTTCGCTTCGGCGGCGACGTGTGGGCCATGCCCGAGGGCACCATCGCCTTCGAAAACGAGCCGTTGGTGCGCATCGAAGCCGACCTCGGCGAAGCGCAGCTGGTCGAGACCTTCTTGCTCTCGTGCATCAACCACCAGACAATGATTGCCAGCAAGGCTGCGCGCATTGTCTTGGCATTGAAAGGGCGAACTGCGTTGGAGTTCGGCACTCGCCGCACCCACTTCGAAGCCGCCGTAGACGTCGCCCGCTCGGCGTGGATTGCGGGCTTCGAGGCGACCTCCAACGTCGCCGCCTTCGACGCCTTCGGCATCCCCGCCCGCGGCACGATGGCCCACATGTTCATCATGGCCGCTGAATCCGAGCGATCGGCCTTCCTGAAATATTCGAAGATTTTTCCGCGCTCTACTTATCTGGTGGATACCTACGACACGATCGAAGGCGTCAAGGCAGCGCTCGAGACCATCGGCGACGACGTATCGTCCGTGCGCCTCGATTCTGGCGATCTTGCTTCGCTCACCCGGCAGACGCGGGCCTTGCTCAAAGAGCGCAAGCGCGAGGACGTGAAGATCGTGGTGTCCTCGGATCTCGACGAATACGAGATCGAGCGGCTCATCACCGAGGGCGACTTCGACGTCGCTGGCGTCGGCACGCGGCTCGCCACCTCGGACGACGCCCCCAGCCTCGGCGGCGTCTACAAGCTGACGCAGATCGATGGCCGGCCGGTGGCCAAGTTCGCCGAGGCAAAGATCACCTACCCGGGATCGCACCAGGTCTTCCGCCACCAGCGCGACGGCCACGCCCACTTCGACTCCCTGGGGCTGACCAAGGAGCCCTCCTACGAGTTTCTCGGCACCGAGGCCCTTCTCGTCGAGGCCATGAGTGGCGGTCGCCCCACGCCTGCTTTCGCTTGGGGTGGCGCAGAGACCCTGGCGACCATGCGCGCCCGCTGTCGGGACGGCATCGCCCACCTGCCGGCAGAGCTCAAGATCGTGGGCGCTCGCACCGACGCCCACGAGAAGCACTACGAGGTCCGGCCGTCGGCGGCGCTCCTCAAGCTCCTCGATCAGGTCCGTGCGGACCACACCGCCTGAGGCGCGTCACCGTCGACGCTGCGGCCGCTCGTCGGTGAAGAGCTCGAGATCCATGTCGTCGTCGTCGTCGGCGCCGAGGTCGACCCTGGGCCCCCCTGTCTTGGCCTTTTCCACCAGCTGCTCACGCTCATCGAGGGCGAGCACGCGGGTGGCCGCGCGGCCCCGCACTTCGATCCGCACGGGCGCCACCCGATCATCGAGGTTTCCCTGGGGCACCAGGCTCGCCCGTGGCGCAACACCTCGGGGAGGCAGCGCCCGCGTGGCCTCTTCGTCGTCGTCTTCGTCTTCGTCGACGGCGGCCTGGGGCAGGTCTTCATCCCGCTCGTCGGCCGGCTCGTCTTCGTCGACGCCGGCGTCGGGCAGCTCTTCTTCTTCACCAAGTCGGTGCGCGGACTGGGTCACGCCTCCGCTTCGACCTCCTCGCTCGCGCGGGGTCTCTTTGACGTTGACGGCCAAGGCGACGGCATCGAGGGCACTCTCCTCGGCGCACAACGCACCGCCGACCTCGGTGACCACGCGGGCGAAGCCTTGGCGCACGTCGTCGGCATCTTCGAGCAGCAGGTCGGGTGCGGCGTCGACGGCCTTCATGAGGTTGGGACGTTCGAAGGCAAGATCGCTGCGCCGCCCCGACGACACCTGCACCCGCACTTTGCGCTTGGCCCGCAGCTTCGTCAGCCCTGATTGCAAGATGCGCTCGACGTCCTTGGCCGCCAAATCCGGATCGTTGCCGAGCAGCTTCTTGGCGATCTCGAGGGCGAGCGTGCGGATGTCGTCGGCGGCTTCGGCGTAACGATCGGCGCGCTTGCGGAAGGCCACCAACGCTTCTTCGGCAGCCTGGGCGAAAGCTGCGGAGGCCCCGCGGGTCATCGCTTCTTCGTGCGTGAGCGCCGCCTGACGCTTGCCCGCAGTCAGAATCTCCCTGCGCTCGACGTCGGCCTTTTTCAGCAGCTCCTCGGCCTCTTGCTTGGCGAGGAACAGCTCTTTTTCGATGACCTTCTTGACGTCGGCCTGGGCGAGAACGCGCGTCGCTGGACGCGCTGGTCGCGCTGCGCCTGCTCCGGCTTTGATCACCCGTGCCACGGCGTGACGCTACCAGAGCCTTGGCTGGCCGCGGGGGTGCAGAGTTTGGGACCGATCCTGGCGCCCAGAATCTCGCGTCGTTTGGGGTGCGCCGCTACGCTTGGTTGTGGCCATCGACATCAACCAGCTGAAAAAAGTCGCGCTCTTCGAGAGCCTGCTCCCCGACGAGCTCAAGCTCATCGCCGGCATCGTCGATGAGCAGCAGTTCAAACCTTCCACCAAGGTCTTCGCCGACGGCGACAGGGCGGATCGCTTCTACTTCATCATTCAGGGCAAGGTGCGGATATCAAAGATGGTCCCCGGCATTGGGGAGGAGGCGCTCGCCATCCTCGAGCCTGGTGACTATTTCGGCGAAATGGCACTGATCGATGAAGCACCGAGATCGGCGGATGCAATTACGAACACGACTTGCATTCTCGGTTCGATCAGCAAGCCAGCGCTGGACAACCTCTTATTTATGCACAAAGATCTTGCTTATGATCTCCTATGGACTTTTGTCCGCGTCCTCTCATCTCGATTGCGCGAGACAAATGAAAAGATGCGAGCGTTTCTGGTGATGGCCGGCAAATTCTAGGCATGCGTGTCTGCGTCGACCGCTGCGTCTGTTTCGCCCGCCCCTTCGAAGAGCTGTTGGAGATCGCCCGACGCACGGGAGCGACGACGTTGGAGGCGTTGCAGGAGGAGACCCAGTTCGGCCTGGCCTGTCGCATCTGCAACCCTTATGTGCGGCGAATGCTCAACACGGGCGAGACGACATTTCACGACATTCTCACAGAGGCAGATGATCCGCGCAAAAGGCTATAGGATCTGCCGCCATGAGAACGACCCATGCTCCTGTCCGATGCAGTGTGTTGGTGCAAGCGCTGCTCATTGGTGCCGCTTTCTTTTGACAAATTCCGCCCTTCGGGCCCTCCCACGGGCGGGGTGTCACCGTGCGCCCTCCCCCACGCACGTCCCGACGCGCCGAGGGAAGCCCCGGCACGTCGACGTCCACCAGGAACGGCTGCTCCAGCCGCTCCCCTGCCGGTCCGCGCAGGCCGCCTTGCGACGACGCTGCACCCGGCCCTGCCTTTGTGACGCCCGCATGCTCGTCGCGACCCGGATCGCCGAAACATGCTCGCTGTGGGTGCCCAACCCGCTCAAGGGCGTTCCTCCGCCGGGATGGTTGTCACCCAGCGTGCCGCCGCCGCCGTGGTGTCCACGCGCGATGGACGAGCCTCGAGAGATTGAGATCGTTCCAGAACAGATCTCTCCGACGCCGAACACTTGTCTCACGGTCAAATCGGGAACTGAATGCGCGCGATCTTCTCGGCCATATCGTGGGCGCCCAAGAAAGCCAGCTCCACGGAAGCCGCGCGGCTGAGACGCGCCCTCATCTCTGTGACCTCGCCCATCGACACACCGTGCAGAAAGCCGGTCAGTGGCCGCTTTTCCACGTGCAGCGAGCGGACCTCCACCGTCGACGACGTCGACAACAGGGCGCTCTTCCACAAAATCGGATCCATCACGTTGCTGCCGACCAAGAGCCACGCGGCGGTATCGGCGAGCAGCGGGGTGGCGCCCATGGACCGCGCATAGGCCGTCGATCCCGCCGCCGTCGACACCAGGACGCCGTCGCACACGAGCTTGGGCAAGCGCACGCGGCCGTCGACCTTGACCTCGATCCAGGCGCTCTGGCCGGTCGAACGCTCGATCCATGCATCGTTGAAGGTCAGGCCCGATCGCCACGCGCCCGCGCGGCTCAGGAGCTCCACATGCAGCATCGGCATGTGATGCAAGAGCAGCTCCTTGTCCCAGAGGGCAGCGACGGCGTCGTCGTCGTCGACGATCCCATTGGGGTCGTTGAGGAGGAAACCGAGGTGGCCCGCATTCACACCCAAGAAGGGCACTCGCCGGCGCCAATGCTGCTGAATGGCGTGCAGCATGGAGCCATCGCCGCCAAACACCACGATGAGGTTGGGATCGTCGACGACTGCGTAGGGCGCGAAGCGCTGGGCCCAGCGCACGGCCTTGTCGTTGCGCTCGTCGGCCACCAGCAGCAGTCGTGGCGACGGAACCTTCATCCGGGTCACCAGCCGGGGAATCCCCCGGTACAGCCCATGGCGCGCGATGGCAGCGGCCACACCCGGCGGCACCAGGTCGTCCACGGCGAGGCTCTCGTAGAGGCGCTTGCGCATCACCGCCCCGGCGACGTCGCTGTCGACCCGCACCACCGGGGCGTCGCCGGGCGGAACCGCAGCGCCTGTGGCGGCGACGACGACGACGCGGGCGCCGGGGTGCAAGCGGGCCATGTCCTCAGACAGAGAGACCGCTTCGACGACGTGAAAGACCTCGCGGTCTTGGAGCCAGGACGAACAGCGTTCGACGTCGTCGGAGCCGCTGATGGTGGCCTGCTCAATGTCGGTCAGATCGACCACGATGCGCGGATCGAGGCGCTGAAAAGCGATGTCGATGAGGCGGGCGCGAAAGCTCGGCGCGACGTTTTCGTCGATGGGCCGGTCGGGCATGGGTCCCCAAGGCATGACGACGACGCGGTCGAAGCGGGCGATCAGCGCCCGCAGGATTTCGACGTGGTGCAGTCCCGGCGGATCAAAGCGGCCGCGGTAGAGGGCGACGGACGGCAACGACGAGGTCATCTGGGTCACCACCACACCCGCGCACCGATTGAAAGATCGCAACCGGCACCGATCCCGGGAAAGAGCAACAAGGTCGGAGCGACCTCGAAGACGACGTCGACGGGGGCGGCCGTGAGCACCAGGTCCACACCCAGGGGGGCGCGGGCGGCGGTCCACACCTGGGTGGGCGCGCGGTACCAGAGCGCGGCCGGCAGCGTCGGCTTCTTGCCCGGCACGGGGAGCAAGACGAGGGCGCCGCCGGCTCCGGCGTGGGTGTGTAGCGAAAACGCTGGCGCCCTGGCGATGGTGAAGGGGTGCCAGAGGTAGTCGGCGTGTGCGCTGAACGCGGGATCGGCGAGAGCCAGGCCGGAGAAGGCTCCGACGACGATGTCGATGGCGGCGTCGGGTCTCAACATCAGCTTGGCCGCGAATGCGCTGGGATAGCCCAGCTGCACGCCGACGCCGAGGCGCTTGCCCGCCGGCGAGGCGCTCTCGACGCGAAAGGTGCCCATTTGCAGCTCAGCCAGGGCACCGTCGTCGTTGGCGTGGCCGGCGGTCGACCACAGCAGCGCCAGCAGGAGCAGGGACCGGGTCACGGCCAGATGCCGCGGGCGCGGTAGACTTCGCGCAAACGCTCGAGGGCGATGGCATAGCTGGCGGTGCGATAATCGACCTTGAGATCCCGGGCTTTGTCGACGACAGCCTGGTAGTTGCGGCGCATGCGGCGCTCGAGGCGGGTGAGCACTTCTTCGGCCTCCCAGGTCTCGCTGCGCTTGTTCTGCAGCCACTCGTAGTAGCTGACAATGACGCCGCCGGAGTTGGCGAGGATGTCGGGGATGAGGTCGATCCCGCGCTCGGCCAGCACCCGATCCCCCTCGAGGTCCGTGGGACCATTGGCACCTTCGACGACGACCTTGGCGCGGATCTCCTTGGCCTCATCGGCCCCGATCTGCAGCTCGAGGGCGGCCGGCACAAACAGGTCGACGTCGGCGGAGAAGAACTCTTCGCGGGAGATCTTCTTGCCCCCCGGGTATCCATCGAGAGAGCGGTTCTTCTTGACGTGATCGGCCAATTTATGCGGATTGAACCCCTCTGGGTTTCTGTAGTATCCAGTATGGTCACCGACGGCAGTTAAAGTGACACCCATGCGCGACAAGATGCGCGCGGTGTTGCTGCCGACGTTGCCATAGCCCTGCACCGCCAACGTGCTGCCGTCGAGATTGAAGCGTCGGGCGTGAGCCCACTCCTGAATGCAGTAGACGACGCCCTGGCCGGTGGCTGCTTCACGTCCCTGGCTGCCTCCGCAGGCGATGGACTTGCCGGTGACGATGCGCTTCACGGCCTGCCGGTCGACGGAGGAGTTGATGTTCACGTAGGTGTCCATCATCCAGTCCATGGTCTGGCTGTTGGTCCCCATGTCGGGTGCCGGGACGTCGTACTCCGGGCCGATGTTGGCGCCGAGCGCATGGGTGAAGCGGCGCGTGATGCGCTCGAGGTCCTCGGCGTCGAAGTCGCGGGGGTTGAACTTCACTCCACCTTTGCCACCCCCATAGGGCAGGCCAGCCAAGGCGCATTTCCAGGTCATCCAAGATGCGAGAGCCTTGCATTCATCCAGGTAAACGTCCTGGTGATATCGGACGCCACCCTTATATGGTCCCAAGATGTTATTGTGTTGGACCCGATATCCCTTGAACATGCGCACTTCACCCGAGGTCAGCCGCACCGGGAAATGGATGATCAGCTCGTTCTTGGGCTGGGAGAGGATGGCAGCGATGTCGGCTTCGAGCTTGATGGCTTCGTAGCCGCGGTGCAGCTGCGCAGTGACGACGTCGAAAAGGTTGTGGCGGGTGTGGTGCGACGGCTCTTTGACCGGCGCGGCCTCGACGGACTTCGATTCGGCAAGGGCAGCAGTCATGCAACGCTCCAGATGGGTCAAAGAGGACACGCTCCAGCACAGGGACGCGCGGATTCAGGCGATGGCGTTAGCAGGAAGCGGGGGTCTTCGTCGACGTCGCCTCGCTTTTGGGTGGGAGATGTGGGATGCGCCCGACGCCGAAGCGGGCAAGGTGGCGCTTCCCGGCACCGACGTCGGCATGACAAACAGCGTGACCGCCATGCGTCGGAGGACACGGTGCGCATTCTCGCTTTTGCTCTGCTTGCAGCCCCCAGTCTCAGCGCCACCCCGGCAGCAGACCTCCAGGCGTCGTCGTCGTCACTCCCCGACCTTTCGGAGCTGGTGCCTGCGCAAAAGGCGGGCTTGCCGCCGGGTCCACCGATGCTCTCCGGCGTGGGCATGGGCCTACAGGCGGGCTTTCCGAGCGCGTTGACGCTCAAAATCGGCAAAGCCCACGACAACGGACTGGCCTTCGGCATCGGCGCCGGCTTCGGCTACCGCAACTTCTTGCCCTCGTTGTCGCTGCACGGCGATTACCAGCTCCACCTCGCCACCCTCGTGCGCACGGGCGACCTCGCACTCACGGCCTACGTCGGCCCCGGCCTGTGGCTTGCGCTCTTTGGCACCGGCTACGGGGTCTTCAATCAGCCCGTCTACGCCCCGATCACTTTCTTCGGGGTCGGCGTGCGGATGTCGCTGGGGCTCTCGATGGCCTTGAGCATGGCGCCGCTCGAGCTCTACCTTGAGCTCACCCCGACGGTGTTTGTCTTTCCCGCCCTCGACCCCGGCCTTGGTTGGTCCCTGGGCTTCCGCTACTACTTCTGACGAGGTCTCACTGTAATGCGAGGTCCACCGTGTAGGGGCCGGACTCCAGGGTCCCGTTGTCGACGACGACGAACACCCTGACGCCCTGGTCCGCGGTGTTGGTGAAGGCGACGCTGTCGTTGCCCACGACGTCGGCGCCGGCGACGCACTGTTGGTCGTCGACCAGGGGGCAGCTGTCGAGGATGTAGAGCGCGGTGTCGAAAGCGGCGTGGGTCTGCGCCAGCAGCCTGGCCGAGGCCGGGACGTCGACGGCGTAGACCTGATCGGGCCCATCGGTGAAGAAGCCGGTGCAGCCAAAGCCGAGCTGGTGGTCGTTGGCTGCGCCGCTGAGATCCCCCTCGACGCTGGTTGGAAGGTTGGAGACGATTGCCGCCGTCGCACAGGACTCCGCGTCGCCGTCGTCGACGCACGCACCTTCGACGCAGCCTCCATCGCACAGCGACGTCGTCAGCGCCGTCCCGTCGCCGTTGCAGGTGCGCACGATGCCGTCGGTGCAACTGTGGCTGGCCGCCACACAGAGCGCGACCGGGGCGGGCACGTCGTCAGGTGGCGGGGACAGGAGGCAATCGCTGCTGTCAGCGTTGCAGGCCCCCAGGGCGCAGCTCACGAGCTCCTCGCGGGAGCCGTCGTCGTTGCAGGTGACGAGCGCGGCCCCTGCCAGGATGTCGTCGACGATGGGCACGCAGCGGGAGGAGCCCAGCGCCGAGCACACCGCGCAGGAAGCGCCGCCACCAACCTCCGCGCAGGTGAGGGAACAGGTCTCGGGCTCGATGAGGCCATCGATGCAGCGCAGGGCGTTGCGGCCGCTGCAGGACTCCGTTGGCTGCAGCGTGTCGGGCGCGCCGCACTCGCTACGGCAGCGCGCGATGAGGTCGAAGGCGTTCTCCTCGCAGCCAGCAGCACAAAGGCGGGAGCCCAGAGCGGTGCCGTCGTCGTTGCAGGTCTCCAAGGTGCCGCCGTTGCAGCGGGTCTCACCCACTCGGCACACGCCGCCCAGGATCTGGATCTCGAGCGCGTAGGGTCCTGCGGCGCCTGCGGCCCCCTCGACGACGAGGGTGACCAAGGCGAGGTCGTCGTCGTCGTTGCTCAGCTGCACCGTCTCTCGCCCAACGGCAGCGTCGGCGCCGACGGCACACAGGCCTGAGCAGGAGCCCCCAGGCAGCACAGCGAGGGCCGCGTCGAATTGGGCGTCGACGCTGGCGACCAGGGCGCCGTGGGCCGGGAGGGAGATCGAGTACGCGTCTTCGGCGCCGTCGTACACGTCGGGGGGATGGCCGAAGCAGCGCGCATCAGGGGGAACGTGGCGGGCCGTGCGCGGGCCCGTGCGCAGATCTCCCTCGAAGGCGCCGGCGCTCGAAACCACCGTGGGCGCATCGCAGCTGGCTGGAGGGCCGCCGTCGACGTCGAAAGCGAAAGCGAGCCCGTAGTCGCCGGCAAAGCCCGGGGCCGTCGCGCCCCCACGCAGCACCTCGGCGAGCTGCACCACCTTGGCGAAATAGGTGCCGGGTTCGCCGACGAAGGCCGCCGCGGTGTTGCCGGGGCGCGTGAGAGAGGTGGCGCCGTCGACGTCGACGATCTCCACGGTGGCGTCGGGTGCGCGCTCGGCGCCCAGCAGCTGGTTTGGGCCAAAGGGGCCATCCCCCAGCGCCACGCTCAAGATGCCGGCCCGAGTGACCTCGACGCTCCAGAAGTCGACGTCGCCGACGCTGGCAAAGCCGGCGGCCGCACCAAAGCTCAGGTCCGGGTCGGCGACGACGGCGTCGACGGAACCCAGCGCTTGGGCGCCGCCGAAAGACTGGTTGGTGGGCTCGGTCTCGAAGGGGAAGGGCAGGGCGCTGCCGGAAAACGCGATGCTGCCAGGGCCCGGTCCGCGGGGCCGCAGCAGCACCGAGAAGCCCCCCGTCTGTTGGGCGTCGTCGGCGCCCGAGAGCAGCACGCGCGTGGCGATAAACCTCGTGTCGACGACGTTGTGCAGGTCGAAGGACACGCCGGTGGCCCGGGCCGTCAACGCCAGCGGGTCGCTCCACAGCACCCGAAGCCAGCTCGCACCGAAGTCACCAACGAGGGCATCGCCCGACGGGATCGCGACGAGCTGGTCGGCCACGACGACGCCGACGTTGACGACGGAGGCCTGGTCGAAGCCGATGCGCACCTGGTTGTTCGCGAGTCCGACCGGATCGCCGGCGGCATTGACCAAGACGAGAAAGTGCTCGCCAGCCTCGCCTTCGTCGGCGACGAATCGCAGGCAGGTGCTGAGCTGGTGGCCCGCGTCGTCGACGCTGCGCGTGCAATTGCGGCCCCCGCTGATGATCTCGAAGTCCTCGTTGGTCAAGAGCGCCGTCACCGCTTGCGACGTCGTCAGCGGCAGCTCGACTGTGAAGCGGTAGACATGGGCCTCGTCGAGCTGGAAGGAGAAAAACGAGAGCTGCTCACCACCGGTATCAATCTCGAGCAGCTCGCCGGCGGCGGGCCCAGACGTGACGACGAGAGGCTTGGCATCGATGGTAAAAGTCGACGTCGATCCGGTGCTTGGATTGTTGTGGAATATGTAATCCACGTGGACGACGGTGCCGCTGAGCAGGTCTTGGGGCACGAAGGCGGCCACGGGTGCGCCGATGCTGGCGAACTCCGCGTAGGCACCTTGGGCATCGAGAAACCACAGGGCCGCCGCCGTGTCGGGGTCCGCCGACGTCAACGCGATGTCGACGAGCTCGGTGGCGAGGGTGGTGGGGTCGAGGGCGAAGCCGGCGACGACGTCGTGCCGACCAGTGGCCGACTGCGCGGCGAGCAAGACGCTGGGCTCGGGCTCGACGAGCTGATCGACGACGAGGGCATAGGTCTGGTCGTCGCCGCCCGCTGCGAGCCCGCCCGCGAAGGAGGCCTTGTCGGCGACGATGATCTGGTAATCGCCCGTCAGCGGCAGCACCACCTCGCGCAAGGCCCGGCGGCCCTCGCCAGGCAGAGCGAAGCGCTGGAAGGCATTCAGGTTGCTCTCGTCGCCCGGGGCCGCGCTGCCGACGACGACGAAAGACGCGGCCTCGGCGCCGAAGCTGGCCACCTGGATCTGCAGGCGCATGCCCGCGACGCCGGCGAAGGCATAAGCATCGCTGTCGAGCTCTTCGCCCGGCCGATCGATGACGCCGCCCAGCTCGGCGCCTTTTTCGCCGACGGCGGGGACGATGATGGGAGTTGGGGCGTTGCCCGGATTGACGTCGTCATCGGCCCGGGGCGGGGCTTGCCGGGGCTCGCACGCCGGCGGCGAGGCGCTGGGGTCAAAGACGGTGCCGTCGGCGCACAGCGCGGCATCGAAGACGCAGCCCTGGCCGGCCTCCACCGTTCCCCCTGGGCAAGCGCAGGCGCTGCCATCGAAGATCTGATCGGCGCGGCAGAGGAGAGTGCACGCCGTAGCGGTGCCGTTGAGTACGGTGCCAGGGCCGCAGACGACGTCGTCGCCTTCGCCTTCACTTTCACTTTCACCCTGACCCTCGCCTTCACCCTCGCCTCCACCTTCGCCCCCGCCCTCGCCTTCGACGCCAGCGTCGACGATGGGGAGGCAGAGGCCCCGCCGGTCAGCCGTACCCGGGCCGCAGACGGCTCCGCAGTTGCACCCCGCCGAGGCGCCGATGACGAGGGCGATCAGTCCTGCTCTCATGGCCCGTCTCCCCTCCTCCAAGCCGCGCACTCCTCCTGATAATCGCAAGTCCAGTTGAAGTTCTCTCAGGCGCGGGGAGCGCGCGCGAAGCTGAGTTGGGCGGGGCCCCACCGTCCGGCTTCGCCGGCGTGGGGAGGGTCTGCATCAGACCCTCCAGGAAGAACATCTCCATTATCCCCGATCTCGCTGAACTTCGTTCACCGAGGTCGGATCGCGCGCTGTTCCGCCGCGATTGGGCCGCTGAATCAACGTCAAGAGCTCAGCGGCAGCTGCCGACGTCGACGTCCCGCTCGGGACCGTTGACCGGCAGGAAGCAGCTCTTCCAGCCCTCGTTGCTCAGCAGCAATTTCAGGACGCCGAAGTCGTCGTTGTTATGTACGATAGAGTGATTACGGGTGGAGATAATCGGATACTGAGACTTGCCGCCCGTGCCCACGATGATGCTGGGGATGCCATGCCCGGCGACGACGGTGCCTTCGCTGTCGAGGGCCGGAAAGCGCTCGTAGTCGTGATCGTGTCCCGAGAGCACCAGGTCGACGCCGCCTTGGTCAAGGGCGGTCCACAGGGCGGTCATGGTGGTGGCGTCGCCGTGGGGCCCGGAGGAAAAGCGCGGGTGGTGAAAGAGGGCAACGGTGCACTTGGTGTCGGCGTGCTTCTTCAAATCGGCCTTCAGCCAGGAGTGCTGCGGAGAGCCCGTGCCGCAGCCGACCTTGTCGCAATTGCTGTCGAGGACGACGACGTGCCAGCGCGCGGGCTTGCCATCCGATCCGAGGCCGTCGACGTCGACGGAGTACCAGAGCGGTCCATCGGCGGTGAAGCGGCCAGCGAAGGTGCCGCGAAAGCCGGCCGCGTTCTTGGTGCGGTATTCGTGGTTGCCGACGACGGGCAGGGTGCGGCTCTTGAACCGACCCCAGTTGGGCTCGTAGCAGCGGTAGAATTCCGCGAGCGCGCCGTCAGGATAGACGTTGTCGCCGAGCGTGAAGGCCCTGGCCTTGTCGCTGCGGGCCAACTCCCGCTCGACGAGCACAGCGGTTTTCTCGTCGTCGTTGCTGGAGCAGTCGGCGATGTCCCCCGCGCCGACGAGGATCAAAGCACCGCCCTCGATGGCGGCGGGGGCTGCGTGCGCGAGACCGCCAACGAGGAGCACCAGCGATGCACCAAGCCGCTGTCGACGACGTCGTCCGGCTTCGCTCATGGGCGCCGGCCCTTTGCAGCCTTGGCGCTTGGCTTCTTGGCAGACTTAGCGGGCAGGGGTGGTCGCGAGTTGGCGATGGCTTGCACCCTGGCCAAGCGCTCGAGGGTGGCGAGCGTGCGATCATAGAGGCCGACCACCTTCTTCGTCGACGTCCACGGTTTGCCCGTGAGCACCTCGAGGGCGTCCTCGAGGGTCTCCACCGTGGTGATGGTGAAGCGACCCGCCCGGCAAGCGTCGACGACTTCTTCGTCGAGCATGAGGTCGCGCGCATTGCTCAGGGGGATGATCACCTCGTGCGTCCCCTCGGGATCGCGGGCCTGACACACGCGATAGAAGCCCTCGATCTTCTCGTTGACGCCGCCGACGGCCTGGGCGTTTCCCGCCTGGTCGACGGAGCCTGTCATCGCCACGTCCTGGCGCAGCGGCACATCGGCGAGGGAGGAAAAGAGCACGCAGGTCTCGGCCAACGAAGCGCTGTCGCCGTCGATCTCCGAGTAGCTCTGCTCCATGCACAAGATGGCTTGCAGGCAGAGGGGCGTTTCCTTGCCGAAGCGATCGAGCAGGATGCCCTTCATGATCATCGTGCCCTTGGTGTGAATGGGCCCGCCCAGCTCGGTCTCTCTTTCGATGTCGACGATGTCGCCGCGTCCCGCGCCGGTCTTGCAGGTGATGCGCACCGGCATGCCGAAGGCATAAGAGCCGAGGTCAATCACGGTGAGGCCGTTGACCTGACCCGTGACGGTGCCGGCGGTCTGGATGCGGATGCGCTGGTGCGAGATGTCCTCGCGCATGCGGAGCTCGATGAAGCCCTCCCGCTCGGCCCGGGCCAGTAGGGCGCGTTTCACATGATGACGATCGACCTTTTTCGCCCCAGATTTGGTTGCAAAGAAAGATGCTTCTCGCACCAGATCTGCGATCTCCCCAAAACGCGTGGTCAGCTTGTTCTGGTCATCGCACAGACGCGCGGCGTGCTCCAAAACCCGGCCAGCGCCGTCGACGGAGAGCGGCAGCAGCTTCTCCTCCGCCGACAGGCCCGACAAGAAACGCAAATAGTGCAAGAGCCGATCTTTCGAGCGTTCCATTTCAATGTCGAAATCGACTTTGACCTTGAACAGTTTCGAAAAATCAGGATCGCCCCGCGACAACGAATAATACAGCTCGGGAGTGCCGACGAGGCAGATCTTGATGCTCAGCTTGACGGGCTCGGGCCGCAACGACGCCACCGACACCATGCGACCGGGCTCGCCTGGATCGTCGAGCTCGATCTGCCGGTTCTTGAGCGCGCGCTTCAAGCCTTCCCAGGCCGCCGGATCGCGCAGCAGGTCGTTGGCGTGCAGCAGCAGGTAGCCGCCGTTGGCCCGGTAAAGGGCCCCAGCCTTGATGCGCGTGAAGTCCGTCGACGACTCGCCCGATCGCACGCGGTGCTCGATGCGTCCGATGAGGTTCGACAGCGAAGGCAGCGTCTCGAGGACGACCGGTGCGCCGGCGCCGACGGCGTTGGCGTTGGCGTTGGCGGCCTGGGTGACGAGGACGTTGACGCGGTAGCGCAAGAGCGCGGGCTCGTCGCGGTCGCCTTCTTCTTCTTCTTCGGTGAGCCTCTTGGCCGATCGTGGCTCGGCCTGGGCTTCTTCGCCGCCGTGCTCGATCGCGTGGCTCTCGGGAGCGAGGCGGCGCAAGCGATCCAGGATGTCTTTTTCGATGTCGTCGAGGTGGGCCAGCACGCGCATCGAGAGGCCGCCGACGTCGCCTTTGATCTCTTCGATCAGCGGGTGAACGACCTGCACCGCGGTCTCACGCGCGAGCGTCTCGATGGCTTCGTCGGTCTCTTTTTCCAGCGCGCGGATCTTGCGCAGAGCGTCCTCGAGCCCCGACTGCAATTCGGCGGCGGCGACTTCGAGCTCGGCCCGCTGCTCTTCGGACAGAGCCTCGTAGGCCTCTTCCGACAAGGAATTGCCTTCGTCGTCGGCGACGGAAAGGGTCAGGGCAGCACCGGTGCGGGCCAAAATGAAGCCCCGTTCCTGGGCCGCGCCGTCGATCTCTTCGAGGAGGGCGTCGGTTTTTTCTTGATGAGACTTGTCGAGCTGGCCGCGGCGATCGGTGTAGCTGTCGGACTCGAAGGCCTTCTCCAAAGCGTGCAGCATCTTCTCGACGAAGAGCTCGTAGCGCTTCTTGACCCCCGGACCCTGTCCAGCGGCCAAGGAGACGGCGTGCGGTCGGTCGCGATCGGCGAAGTTGTAAAGGAGGATCACATCGGCCGGCGTTGGCTCGCGGCGTGCCCGCTCCTCGAGCAGCTCTCGCACGGTCGATGTGCGGCCCGTGCCCGAAGCGCCTACGACGAAGATGTTGAAACCCCGCTCGCGAATGCCAAGCCCCAGCTCCAGGGCTTGCAACGCGCGTTCTTGGCCAAGGGCGCCGGGTCGTCCGTGGCGCTCCTCCTCTTTGAGCGTGAGGTCGCCGTTGGTGAATTCCTCGACGGGGAGCCGCCAGCGCAGGGCGTCGGGGGCGAGGGTCTTTTTCACAATTCAGTCCTTCCCAGAGAAAAGCGGCGCACGCGCACGTCGATCTTCATGTTGTCGGTGTCGTCGCCCTCGAGCTCGTCGCTGCGCGCGCGTACCGAGGCGTAAAAGGGGAAGCCCATCCTCACCAAGGCGGCCTCGACCCACGACACGGGCGTTCCGTCGTCGAGCACCGCCCGGGGCAAGATGAGGACCTCGACCAAGGGTTCATCGTCGCGACGCCACGCCAGCAGCGAGAGCGGACCCTTGGCCAAGGCGACGTCGCCCGGGGCGAGGAGCTCGACCACGACGCTGCCCAGCCGCAGCTCGGCCAGCTCGAGGTGGGCGAGGACGTCGAGCACCACGGGCAGGGCCCGCGCCTTCCAGAGCAAAGCAGAGACCGCGTCGTCGTCGATGGCCTCCTTGGGATGTCCCTGGCCGACGAGGGAGCGCCAGGCTTCGCGCAGGTGCGGCCGGGCCACAGGCAGGCAAGGGACGACGACGAGACTCATGCCAGGGGGTCGACGATGTTCTTGGTCTTGCTCTTGCGCTCTTCTCGCAGCGAGTCCCGCACGAAACGCACGAGCGCGTCGACGTAGGTGTCGAAACGCGGACAAACGATGTCGGTGCCGGCCAGCAACTGCGTGGTGTTGGCGGCGTTGAAGAGCACGAAGCGATCGAACATTTCGACAGCAGCGACGCTGCGTTTCACGCGATCGAGGCCCGGTGTCTTGATGCTGTTCACCAGCGTTCCGGCCCACGAAGACGCCAACGACGCCAGCAGCGCGCTGCCGCCGTGAGCAGCCAGCGAGAAGGCCAGCGACGACGACAACGACTTCGGCGCCGGCACCCGCTTGCCCGCGCGGGCGGCCACGAGCTCGTACACGCGGCGGGCCGAGAGAGGATTGGGATCGACGACGTGGAAGGTCTTGCCGATGGCGCGTTCGTCGACAGCGAGGTGGCACACGGCTCGGGTCAGGTAGTCGACGGGCACCAGGTGCAAGGGCCCGAGGCCAGGACCCGGCAAAGGCAGCGGCACGCTGATGGGGCTGGTCACGATCAAGATGCCCATGGCGTAGACGCCGTCGAAGCGATCCACCTCGCCCGTGGCGGTGTCGCCGACGACGACGGAGGGACGGATGATGGTGACCGGCAGATCGATCATGGCCGCCCGGGCCAGCTTTTCGCCGCGGGTCTTGCTCTCCTCGTAGGCCGTGCGGGTGGCGGGGGGGTCGCCGGCCGGGCGCTCGTCGAGCTCCTCCTCGAGAATCACGCCACAGCGATCGCCAGCGACGAAGCAGCTCGAGAAATGCACGAAGCGCTCGAGCTTCGGCAGCTCGCGGGCCAAGGTGAGGGTGTTGCGGACGCCGTCGACGTTGACCTGCTGCAGCAGCGCGCGATCGGCGGTGGCGGACTGAATGCCCGCGAGGTGAAACACATGGGTGACCCCCTGCAGCGCCTCGATCTCCAGACCGGCCAAGCCGAGGTCCATCTTGGCGACGTCGCCGACGGCCACGCGCACCCGCTTCTGGTCGGCGGGGGGCAGGCGGCCCAGGTCGTCGTCGGCGTCTCTTTTGCGGTTTTCCTCGACGAGAACCGTGAAACGGCCGCGAGGGTGGGCCTCGAGCAGGCGGCGCAACAGCGGCTTGGCGACGAAGCCGGGATAGCCGGTCACGAGCCCCTGCAGGGCAGCGCGTTTCGTCGTCGGTGCAGTCATTCCTGCGTGCTAGCCCAACCACCCCAACGAGCGCGAGCCCGAGTTGCGCCGCCGTCGACAACGACCTTTGCCCGATCGGGTCGCCTCCGATCCAGACCGTTGTGTGCCCAGAGCGCATGTGCCATCGGCGCCGGGAGTCCTCGGAGAAACACACCATGCGCGCTTTCGCCTTCGCTCTCCTCGTCGCTGCTGCCCCCCTTGCCGCCGAGGAGTCACCTCCCGCGACGACGACAGCGGCCCCCGCGGCGACGACGCCCCCCGCGGCGACGCCGCCCCCGTCGGCGACGACGCCGCCCCCGGCCGATGCGTCGCCCGCCGATGCCGCCGCCATGCTCTCCCTGACGTCTACGCCGGCGGGCAAGGTCTTTCTCGACGACAAAGACACCGGGCTCTCCACTCCGGTCACGGACCTGTCGGTCCCCGCTGGCAAGCACACGGTCAAGATTGTCGCTGACGACGGCCGCACCACCAGCAGCGAGTTCCTGCTCGAGACCGGCGGCTCGCTCAGCCTCAACTTGAACCTCCCTGAGCTCGAAGCCAAGCCCGCACCCACCGAGGCGGTCAAGCCCGCTGGCGAGCCCGTCGTCGCCACCCCCGTCGTCGTCGAAGCGCCCCCGCCGGACTGGAGCTGGATGACGGTCAGCGGCTGGGCCGGACTCGGACTCGGCACCATCGGGCTGCTGGCCGGCGCCGTCGTGCTCACGACCCCCACCGACCCTGACCAGGGCCCCCTTGGCTTCGGCCTCTTCGGCGGCGGCGTCGGCATGGTGCTGGGCGGCGCCGTGCTGCTCTACCTCGACAATGAGCTCACCGACGCGCCGCCGGCGGCGCTCGAGGCCCCCAAGGCCGCCTCGCTCTAACGGTCAGCTCGTGAATGCCAGGCCCCCTCGGTGGAGGGCCCGGGGCAACGCGAAATTGTTCGCCATCACGGTGCGCGGCGGGGCGTTGTCGTCGTGGGCCGGCAGACCGTCGCGTTCGCCCAGACGGACGTCGTCGGCGTGGTGCTCCGCGATCCACAGCGCGCCGCGGTGCACCCCCAAGGAAAGCACCGCGTGTGGCCGAAACGAGGCCATGGCCCCCTGCAGGGAATGCGCGCTGCCATTGATGGCGTCGTCGTCGACGCTGAGCTGGGTGGCCTGCAGCCGCACCTTGTGGGACCGCCCCTTCACTCCCCTGCGCATCGTGTACGCCAAGCAAAGGGTACGCTCGTCGCTGCGCACAAGAGGACCCGCGGTGACCAGGTCACCAAAGGCAAGGACCATGGACGCATGCAGGTTTTCGCCGTGTGCAACGAAATCGCCCGTCGGGTTGTTCTTCACGTCCCCCCACTCCAGATAACCCGTGATCAACACGCGCACCTCGCTGACGCCAACGGCAACGACGTCGTCGATGAAGCCTCGCAGCGCAGCGGCCACGACTTGGCGGGTGCCGCGGTGCCGGTGCTCTTGATCCAGCGTGGGCCCATCGGAGGCCGTGGCGTCATCGCGAGGCACATGCAGAAAGCCAACGAGCTTCTCGCCCTGGGCGTTGTCGACGACGACGGAGCGTGCTGCGGCGGCGGCCCGCTGGGCGGAAAAGAAGGCGTGCTCGCAGTAGAATTCCCCGGCGTCGTCGCCGTGCACCACGCAGGCATTGGCGGTTTGCAGCAGAATCTCGGGGAGTCCACCTCGACCCCGCACCATGGGCATCGACGTCGACACCAGGTCGGGGGGCGGCGGGGCCGCGCGGCCGGGCATGCTCACCTCGAAAAGGACAGTGTAGCTGGCGACTTCGGCCCCCGACCAGCGGCCGCCGCCGTCGCAACCAGGGGGGCCGCCGCTCGCACCACCACGTCCTCGAAGCCGGCGCGCTGCAACTCGAGCAGGAGGGCCTCGAGGGCGCTGGCCTCGGTCGCACCGACCCTCAAGTGGGCGACGATCTGCAGGCCGCCGTCGCGCTTCTCGAGCTTGAGCTCCCGCACCCCCGAGGGGATGGGCGCGTTGCCGCGATCGTGGTCGTAGAGGGCGTCGTTTAGAATCATCAGCGCGCGCTTGACCCGCTCGGGCGTGACCGACCCGCGTTGGGTGGCCCCCACCTCGCGGAGATAGGCGCCCACCAGCGTCGCCGCCGCGACGTCCTTGAAGGCGTCGTCGACCAAACGCCCAGCCAGGAGGGCGTAGTCGTCGACGGGGACGTTTCCCGCCAAACCGCGGTCGATGCGCAGGTGGTCAAAGATGCGGGCCCCCAGGGTGTCGCGATCCGTGCGCGTCGCCGCGGAGTCTCCGTCGTCGGCCTCGCTGGGCCGGTGCAGGAGGCGGCGCAACGCTTCGATGCGCTTGAGGGTGCGTTTTTCGGGTGTTGTGAGGTTGTGGCGGAGCAGCTGCGCCGCCGCCGTTTGCTGGACGGGGGCGCGCGGCGCCTTGGAGGGCGATCCCTCCCCCGACGTGCGCGAGCCGGCGCGCGCGGAGCGAGGTTCGAGGCCGCTGGCGACGTGGCTGAGTGTGCGTTGGTGCATGTTGTTCGACCGTCAGACCTCCATCCCGACAGAGGTATCGGCGCCGCCCCGCCCTTGGCCTTTCCCATCGGTCTCTCGCCCGAGACCGGTTGAGATCTGGCCGGGGCACTTTGCGCCGTTCCAACGGCGCAAAGCAGGAAGCACTTTGCGCCGTTCCAACGGCGCAAAGCAGGAAGCACTTTTCGCCGTTGGAACGGCGCAAAGCACGTTGCTTCGCGGTGACGGGTGGCTGGGGTCGTCGTCGCGTCTACCAGCGGTTGGTGCCGCCGCCGCCGCTGCTGTTGGCTCCGGTGCCGCCGCGATCCACGAGGGTCGAGCCGGCGGTCTGGGAATTCGCCGTCGCGAGCCCAGCCGAAACCTGGGCGCGAAATTCCGGCGCCACCGTCGACAAATCGCGCTTGGGATCCTCCGTGCGGACGCCGATGAAGCTGGGTTCGTCGTCGCCAAAGAACTTCTGTGCCTTCCTCTTGCGTCGCTCGCCTTCGACATCGTCGTTGTAAGCATCGACCTCAGAGAAGCCGGTCGCCTTCTTGGCGCTGCCCAACGACGCCTTGGCCTTCTTGGCGGCCCCTGACGCTGCCTTGCCCATCGCTTGGCCGACGCCGCGCATGGTGTCGCGGAACCCCGTCAATCCACGCTGCAGAAAGCTCTGATCAGCCATGAGGCTCCTTGGGCCGTCGTCGTCCGGCAGTCCGACGCTCAGGCGGCTGGGCGTGCGAACTGCTGCGACGAGCATAGCGTGCAGCACGCGCGTTGCCCAATGCGTCCGACGGCGGACCGACGCTTCTTGCCGGCGGCGGCGCTTGCCTTTCGCAGAGGATTCTGGTCTAGCCGCTCCTCTTGGCCTCCTCGTCGGAGGCCTCAGGCTGGAGCAGTCGCGATGGGCATCGAAGTTGCCGTGGTCGGGATTTGGGCCGCGCTTGCCTCAGTGGCCGCGCTGCTCTTTTGGAACAAGGCCAAGGCGCACGTGCCGCCAGAGCCTTTGTCGACGGGGATCAAGGCCGCCTCCCTGCCCGCAAAGTCGGGCCCCGCCGACGCGGTGGTCCAGCTCGAAAAGAAGCTCGCCGAAGCCCGCAGCGACCTGACATCGTCGAAGGAGCGTTTGGCGACGAAGCAAAAAGAGCTCGACGAGATGAAGGAGCAATCCAAGCTGCGGGCCAAGCGCGAGGGCAAGAAAGACCAACGCGAGCAAGAGGAGGCCACCGCAAAGCCGGCGGGCACCGACCCACGCGACGTCGAGATCCAATCTCTGCGCAAGGGTATGGCGTCGCTCGAGAGCCAGCTCAACGCCATCAAGCGCGAGCAAACGCAAACGACGGCGTCGTCGGCGGATCTGACCCAAAAGACCGCGGAAGAAGTCGCCGCGGCCAAAAAGACCGCCGACGCCGAATTCAACCGCCGCCGCTCGCTCGAAGAAGAAGCGAGCGCGCTGAGGAAGACTCTCGACGAGCTGAGGAACGCGATGAAGAAGGCCGACAACCGCCCCGATGTCCCTGGCACCACCTTGAACCTCAAAGAGCTGCCCACGCCGGCGGTGCAAGAGCTGTCTCGCTATTTCCGCAAGGGCGAGGAGTTCGAGCGCCTCTACACCGTGGCCCAAAGCCAGCTGCAGCTCGAAAAAGACCGCTACCTCGAGCTCCAGCGCCGCTATTTCGCCGTCTGCCGCGAGCTGGCCGTGCAAGCCGGGTTGCCGGCAAACGCCAGCGAGGCCGACTTCCGCCAGAAGGCCGAGGAGGTCATCGACTCCACCGCCGACAAGATGGCCGAGCGCCGCGACCGTCAAGAGCAGCCACGCGATCGCCAGCCTGGCGGCCCCAGTGCTCCTCCCGCGCCCGTACAGCTCGGTCCCGATGGCCAGCCCCTTCCCGCTGCTGAAGGCCTGAAGAAAAAGCGCCGTCGTCGTCGTCGTCGCAAGATTGCTGGTGAGCCCTCGGTGGTCGAAGCCGGCGCCGCCGGTGAGGCCGAAGGAGGCGATGAAGGCGGCGATGACGGCGACGAAGGCGGCGACGACGGTCCCGAGGATGCGTCGACGACGCCACCCGCGGCGGGTGATTCGGGAGCCTCGGCTCCGGCGTGATCTGATGAGCACGCCCCAGGCTCTGATGATCGCCGCGCTCATTGCGGTGGCGGTCATCCACGTGAAGAGCCGCATCGGCGGCGCGCTGGCCACCGCAGGCTGGTGCGTTGGCGCTGCCGTTTTTGGAGCCTGGGCGCTGGCCCAACGCGACGACGGCGTCGTTTTTCTGGGCATCCAGACGCCAAAGTGGGTCTTTTACGCCGTCATTGGAGGCGTTTTCATGTATAATATTGCGGTGGTTGCTCGCGCTCTTTCACGCCGGGTGACCTCGAAGATGCCGCCGCCGGCGACGGGCGGAAGCACTCTGTGAGCGGCGCCAGCGACCCAAGGATCACTTTCGGGGCGGGGCGGTCAGCTCGTGTACCAACCGGGTCATCAAGAGCCAGGCCGGTTGGCGCGAGGATTTCAGGGCGACGTCGGCGTCGGCCAGGAGCACCAAGCGCTGGGCGTGGCGCGCGGGCTCGAACCTGCGGGCGGCGCTGAGCACCGGGGCTGCGCGATCGCCAAAGAGATTGAGCTCGCGGGCTGCGTCTTTGCCGTCGTCGAGCAGGGCCCGGGCCTGGGCCACTTGTCGCAGCTGCCAGGCCAACAGCCCGAGCAAGCGCAGGGGCTCCTCGCGGGCGGCCTGCAATGCTGCAGTGGCTTTGATGGCTTGCTCGCGGTTGCCGACGGCTGTGGCGCGGACGAAGGCGAAGGCGTCCTCGAGGTGGGTGTCGGCGATGTGCTTGCTGACGTCGTCGGCGGAGATTTCGCCAACGACTGCGATGGCCAGCTTCTCCAGGGCGCGTTCGAGCAGGGTGAGGTCGGTGCCGACCGTGATCGCCAGCGCGTCGGCGGCGCCGGGCTTGAGCTTCAGCTGCAGTTTCTTGGCGCGGCGGGCCGCGAGGGCCGGCATCTCACGATCCTTGGGATGATCGAAGCGACACAGCAGCGCGGCCTTCGACTTGTCGAGGAGCTTGGGCAGCTTGTCGCGCAGATCGATGTCGCCAAACACCAAGCAGAGCACGGTCTCGGGGTTGGGGTTGTCACAGTAGGCCGCAAAGGCAGCGACGTCGGCGTCGACGGCGTCGCTGGCATCTCTGACTTCGACGAGGCGCAGTTTGGCCATCACGGGCAGGGTCTTGGCCATCGAGATCACCTCGAGGGCGCGCTTGTCCTTGAGTGAGGTGCGGTCGTGGTTGAAGTCCGCAAGGCCTCCCGAGAGCACCCGTGCGCGCACCGCGATCAGGGCCTCGTCGACGAAGACGCGCTCGGCGCCGCCGAAGCCGACGATGGGGGGCAGGGCGCCGTCTGCGGAGAGGACGGCGAAGAACTCTTCGGTGCTCGCGGACTTGGCCATCGGCGGTGGAGATGACAGCAAAGCCCATGCTCGTCGACACCCACTGCCACATCGACGGCGACCGCTTCGACGACGACCGGCTCGCTGTGCTCACCCGTGCCCGGGCGGCCGGCGTGCAAGCCATGGTCAACGTCGGCTGCGATCTCCCCTCGTCGCGGCGCTCCCTCGATCTCGCCCGCACCCACGCCGATGTGTGGGCCACGGTCGGTGTGCACCCCCACGAGGCCAAAGACGCCCCGACCGACTTCGACGACGTTCTCTTGGGCTTGTGCTCCGATCCCCGCTGTGTGGCTGTGGGGGAGTGTGGGCTCGATTACCACTACGACCATTCTCCGCGCGCGGTGCAGCGCAGCATCTTCGCGCGGCAGATCGCGGTGGCGAAAAAGGCCCGCAAGCCGCTGGTGCTGCACATCCGCAACGGCCTGTCCTCATCGGAAGGGGGCGGAGCTGCCTTTGAAGAGGCCCTCGACATCCTCGAAAACGAAGGCGCCCGCGGCGTCGGCGGCGTCTTTCACTGCTTCACGGGCACCGTGGCCGAGGCGGTGCGCGGGCTCGATCTGGGCTTCACGCTCTCGCTGCCGGGCGTGGTGACCTTCAAGAACAATGGCGAGCTCAGCGAGGTGGCGAAGCTGGTGCCCGCCGACCGCGTCGTCGTCGAAACCGACAGCCCTTTCATGGCTCCGGTCCCTTTTCGGGGCAAGCGCAACGAGCCCGCCTTCGTCGCCCACACCGCATCGTTCGTGGCTTCGGTGCGGGGCGACAGGGTCGAGGACTTCGTGCGCCAAACCGGCGAAAACGCGCGCCGCTTATTTGGGCTGTGACCTTGGCGACGACGACGGCGCCGCTTTTTCCCGGTGCTCGCGCTTGAGGGCCTCGAGGTCGTCGAGGGTGCGCGGGAAGTCGTCCTTCAGCAGGCGCGACAAGGCGCGATCGGCCAGCAGTCGGCCGCCGGTCTGGCAGGGCGCGCAGTAGTTGGTCTCGTTGTCGGCGTAGGCGATGCGCTGCACCGGGGATCCACAGCGGGGACAAGGTTGGTTGGCCTTGCCGTGCACCGCCATCTCGGGGCGAAAAGCCGTCATTTTTTCGGGGCCCAGCGCCGTGCTCGCGTCCTGGCGCAGGAGCTCGGTAAAGCGCGTGAGCACGGCACGCACCGAGGCCAGCAAGGTGGCCGCGTCGTCGTCGCTGAGGGAGGTGCTCAGGGTCACCGGGCTCAATTGGGCGTGGTGCAGGATCTCATCGGAGTAGGCGTTGCCGATGCCCGAGAAGGTGCGGGGATCGGTCAGCACGCGCTTGAGCGTGTGTCGCTCGGCGCGCAGCAAGGTCGTGAATTCTGCGACAGAGACGCCAAAGACGTCGACGCCACCGGGGTCGTGTTCGGCCAGTGCAGCGGCTCCCCGCACAACGTGCAAGGCCGCGCGCTTCTTCGGACTGGCCTCGGTGAAGGTCAGCGTGCCGTGGTCGAAGTCGAAGGCGGCCACGCCGATCTTGCCGGGGATCTTGGCCCCCATCTCTCGCCACTGCAGCCGGCCCGCGATCATCAGGTGAATCACCAGCGCGAGCTCGTCCTCGAGGCCGATCACGACCCGCTTTCCGATGCGTTGGGTGCCAAGCACGCGCTTGCCAACGACGGCGGCGATGGGTGGCGTCACCGAGCGGAGCAAAAACGGCGACGCCAGGCGCACACCGACGAGCGCGTGGCCCGCCACGACGTCCTGCAGCTTCTCGACGAGCACGACGACGTCCGGCAGCTCGGGCATGCGCCCACGTTAGCGCGGCGATCACCCCGGTTGATGCGGCGCCAGGGCTTGATCCACCGGGGTGCCAGCGCTGCAGGAGATCCACCGTGCGATCCTGCACCGCTGTGCCGCGCAGACGTACCAGCGTCGACGTCGGCGCAACGCTAAGAGCCTGGGCGGGGTCTGTGCGCGGGGATCTGCCAAGGCAAGGGGCCAACAGATGATGGGGACGACGACGACGAGGGTTGGGGACGAGGCTGCGCAGCTGCCAGAACCCGAGCTCGGTCTGGTGGCCCGGGCGCCGTCGGCGCTCGCGGCCCCCTGTCCCGAAGTCAGCGCGCCGGTGACCCTGCCTCCTCGTCAGCGGCGCGCGCGGCGAGATGAGCTCCTGATCAAGGTCCGCGTCGGCGACGGCATGTTGGTCGCCCGGGTCGAGGACATCTCGATCACGGGTTTGTTCGCGCGCACCCAAAAGCTCATCCCGGTCGGAGCCTTTGTCGAGATGGGCCTGCTGCGGCCCGGCCACGAAGAGCTCGCCCTCACCGGCGTCGTCGCCCCCGATGAGTCCCGGCGCGCGGGCTTGGCGGTGGAGTTCAGGGGCCTGCGCGAGGGCGCCGAGGACGAATTGCGGCGCATCGTCGATCACCAGGCCCGGAGCGCGGCCGGTGCTGCCGAGGTCGAGGCCACCCGGGGCATGCGTGCCCCACAGGCCGGGCGGGATCGAGAGATCGAAGAGCTGCGCCGACGCGTCGCTGTCCTCTCCGCCGACAACGCGCTGCTGCGGGCCGAGGTCGAGGCGGCGGCTGACGCCCAGCGACTCGTCGGGCGAGCGCTGGAGATCGAGCATGTGCGCTCCCGCTTCGCCAGCGCCGCCGTCGTCGACCCTGAGCTGCTGGCCAGCATCAAGCGTGACGTCGAGCACGCGTGGACGGCCATCGCCCGCCTCTCCGACACCTGCGACAAGCTCGCGCCGCCGTCCACCACCGAGAGACGCTGATCGCGTTCAGCGTCGCAGCCGCACCTCGACGTCGACCTCTGGCCTCACCTTCAGGGTGCCGAGCATCGCGCGAAAAGGCTGGATGCCGAACTCGCGTTGATCGAGCTGCACGCGCCCGACCCACGTGGCTTCGTCGCCGCTGCGCTCCACGCGAACGCTGCGCACAACGCCATGCAGAGTCAGAGCGCCGACGACGGCGTCGCCCGTTACCGACGTCGAGGCGAAGCGCACCTCGGGAAATTTCCGGGTGGCGAGGACATCGCGCTCGATGTTCCTTTCGATCTCCGCGAAGAAGGATCGCGGCAAAACGTGGGGTGCGTCGACGCCGTCTCTGCGTGCGCACAGCACCGCGAGGGAGCCGGCGTCGAAGCTGCCCGCGACCGTCTTGCCCTCGTCGTCGACGTCGATGCGGAAGCGGGCCACGCGGAGCTTGAGATCGTGCGCCGCCGCCGACAGCAAGCCGTCTTTGAAGGTGTAGACGAAGACCTCCGCATTTTCCGGGTTGTAGAGCGGCATTTTTTTTTCGGGTTCTCGCTGTGTATGAGGCCGTGTGAGCACTTCTTCGTGGGACTTCGTCATCGTCGGGTCAGGTTTCGGCGGCAGCGTCAGCGCGCTGCGCCTCGTCGAAAAGGGCTACCGCGTCCTCGTCCTGGAAAAAGGGCGGCGCTTGGGCCCCGACGACTTTCCCAAGACCAACTGGGATCTCAAGCGTTGGTTGTGGAGGCCCGAGCTCGGCTTTCGCGGCTTGTTCAACATGACCTTTCTCCCCGACGTCACCGCCCTCTCTGGCGTCGGCGTCGGCGGGGGATCGCTCGTGTACGCCAACACCTTGCCCACACCCAAAGACGACTTCTTCGAGGCTCCGTCGTGGTCCACTCTGGCCCGCTGGAAGGAGGAGCTGCGGCCTCACTACCAAAGCGCCCGCCGCATGCTGGGAGCGGTCCAAAACCCGCGCCTCACCCTCGTCGACGACGTGCTGAAAAGCGTCGCCGAGGACATCGGTCGCAAAGACGGCTTTCACGCCACCGACGTCGCCGTCTACTTCGGCAGCCCCGGCGTCACCGTCAAAGATCCCTTCTTCGGCGGCGAAGGCCCCGATCGCACCGGTTGCAACTCTTGCGGCGGCTGCATGCTCGGCTGTCGCTTCGGCGCCAAGAACACCCTCGACAAGAACTACCTCTACCTCGCCGAGAAGCGCGGGCTCGTCATTCAACCAGACACTGAGGTGACCTGGGTGCAGCCCGCGGCCGGCGGCGGCTACGACGTCGACGCCCGCTCGGGCTCCGCCACGCAGAGCTTTCACGCCGCCAACGTCATCTTTGCCGGCGGCGTGCTCGGAACCGTCGACCTGTTGCTGCGCTTGAAGGAGAGCGAGCAGGGCCTGCCCAGGCTGTCCGACGCCGTGGGAAACTTCGTGCGCACCAATTCCGAGGTGCTGCTCGGCATCGTCAGCGAACGCCGCGACGTCGATTTGTCCAAGGGCATCGCCATCGGCTCCATCCTGCACACCGACGAGCACTCGCACATCGAGCCCGTGCGCTACCCGGCCGGCGCTGGCTTCTTCCGCATGCTCGCCTTACCCCATGCGCCCGGTGCCACCGTCGTCGAAAGACTCACCCACGCTGCGGGCCTGGTGCTGCGTCATCCGTGGAAGACGGCGAAGGCCTGGCTGGTCCCCGATTGGGCCAAGGCCACGATGATCCTGCTCTACATGCGCACCACCGACGGGCACCTGCGCATGAAGCTCGGGCGCACCCCGCAGACCGGCATGAAGCGCGGGTTGACGACGGAAGCGGCGGCGGGTTCACGTCCGTCGGCGTCGATCCCTGAGGCCACTGAGCTTGCCGAACGCGTGGCCCAGAAGCTCGACGGTTATCCCCAGAGCATGCTCACCGAAACGCTGATGGGCATTCCGACGACGGCACACATTCTGGGTGGTGCTTGCATGGGCGAGTCCGCCAGCAGCGGCGTTATCGATCACCGCCACCGGGTCTTCGGCTACGAGGGCCTCTACGTCATCGATGGCTCGGCGGTTTCGGCCAACCCCGGCGTCAACCCGGCTCTCACGATCACGGCGCTCGCCGAGCGGGCCATGAGCTTCATTCCTGATCGAGCTTATCCCGCGTCCGCTTGATGTTCGACCGGAAAGACGCGGGATGATGCGCGTGAAGCGCGCCCGCGGAACGCGGAGTTGGTGGGGGGCGCCGCGTCCGGCTCCGCCGGCGCTCTGGGAGGTCTGCACCAGACCTCCCAGAGGAGCATCCCCGACGGAGATGAACGAGACCGCTCCGCGGTCGAAGTTCAGCGAGATCGGGGATTATCCCGCGTCCGCTTGATGTTCGACCGCGTTCCGAGATGGGAAAGACGCGCGTGAAGCGCGCCCGCGGAACGCGGAGTTCGTGGGGCCCCGCGTCCGGCTCCGCCGGCGCTCTGGGAGGTCTGCACCAGACCTCCCAGAGGATTAGTTCCCGACGATGAACACCATGCTGCGTCGACGACCGCAGACGCAGGAGAGCTCGACGCCCCAGCCGCCGTGATCGCGGGGGCCCTCGCCGTTGCGATCGGGTTGACGACCACAGAGGCAGCGGACCCGGCGCACCAGCGCATCGACATCGTCGAAGCGGGCCACCACGTGGTGATCGAGCTGGCGCCGCTGCCGCCACCGCCCGCGCACGGCACGGACGGCAAAGACCGCAACGACGACGACAAAGGCGAGCGAAAAGAGCAGCCCGCCCACGGACTACTCGGCCGCAGCCTTCGACGACGACGACGCCTTCTTGGGGCTGCGTCCCAGCAGGCGTTGCAACAGGCTGCCCGAGGTGGCTTCGATCTCGATCAGCACGCCCTTGGAACGCGGTTCGAAGCGCTCGATGAAACGCTGAGCGATCTCTGTGCGCTCGTCGGCGTCGGCGGTGCCGGCCACGCTGCGGGCCTGGGTGACCAGCACTTCGGCCGTGTGCGACCAAGTCAAGAGCTTGGTCAAGCGCTCGGCGTGCAAGAGGCCGAAGGAGAAGTCGACGGCAGGATCCCACTCCTTCGTCAGCGACGCGCGCCACTGGCCGATGGGCTTCTTGCCGACGCCGCCCAGCTTGTCGGCAGCGACGCGCGAGATGATGGTCTGCATCGCCGAGAGCGTGATCATCTTCATGCGCGCGGCCCCCTTTTCGAGGGAGTCCGACGACGACAAAGCCAGCAGGCGGGTTTCGGCGATGTCTCTGGCGAAGCGCGCAGGGTTCTTGATCGCGGCCTGCAGGTTGTCTTTGAGCGCCATGAGCGCTTGGATTTGGCTGGTGCCCTCGTAGACGGGGATGACGAGGGCGTCGCGCAGCAGCTTCTCGGCGCCGGTTTCCGTGATGTAGCCAATGCCACCCAGAATTTGCATGCACATGCGAGTCTGGCGCACTGCCTCTTCGCCTCCCCAGTACTTGATGAGAGGTGTGAGAACACGGGATCGATCTGTATGCTGTTTGGCTTTGCGATCGAGGTCCTTGCGGGCATCTGCGTTCGCCGGTGGGTTGCTCTTCAAGATGGTCTTGATGCGCATGCCGCACTCCTCATGGAATGCTGCTTCGAAGGTCACGGCGCGCAGCCCACGAATCACAATGTCCATCTCGTCGAGATAGTCGGCGATCATCTCGTGGCGCGCGAGGGTCTTGCCCATGGCCACGCGCTCTTCAGCATAGGCGCGGGCGGTGCGGAAGGCCGCTTCACAGGTGCCCAGGGCCTCGAAGGCGACGATGATGCGGGCGTTGTTCATCAGCACCAGCATCAGGCGGAAGCCCTCGCCGCGCTGGCCGATGAGCTCGGCGTAGCTGTTTTCATAGTGGATGGTGGCGGCGACGGCGGAGTGCTGCCCCATCTTGTGCTCGATGCCCCCAATGATCAGGTTGGGGCGGGCGTCGGCGGCGTCCTTGGCGCAGGGTTTCCCGTTGGCGCCGATGTGGCCCGGAACATAGAAAAGGCTCAGGCCCTTGAGACCCGGATGGGTGCCTTCGTCTTCGCTGCGAGCGATCACCACATGGTGCTCACCATGACCGGCGGTGATGAAGATCTTCTGTCCATTGAGACGCCAGCTGCCATCCTTTTGCACTAAGGCATGGGCGCGCAAGCGGGCGAGGTCCGAGCCCGCGTGGGGCTCGGTCAGCACCATGGCGCCCCACTCTTTGCCGGCGACGATGCGCGAGATCTCGGCGTCGAAGCGGCTCTTCACCGGCACGCCGCCCTCGTAGGTCACCGAGCCTTCGTCGGCGGAATAGAACATCAGCGCCGAGGCCATGCCGCCGTAGAAGCCGAAGTGGCCGGCGACGGAGGCGTCGGCGCGGGTCAGCATCTCGAGCAGGGTGTTGGAGATCAGGTTTGGCGCATTGAGCCCACCGAGGCGGCGCGGGAGGGTGAGCCCCATCGTCCCCAGGCCAGCGAGAGCGTCGAAGATCTTCTTGAGGCGGGGGGCGTCGTCGACGACGCCGTCGTGGAAGTGGGGGTGCTGCTCGTCGAGCTCGCGCTCGAAAGGAGCGATCTCCTTGGCGGCGAACTCACCCAGCGAGGTCAAGAGCTCGTCGTAGAAGGCCTTGGCTTCGCGGCCGGTGTGGAAGCGATCGTCGTCGAGAAACATCCGCTCTTGCAGGTCGACGAGCACGTCCCAGTCGATGCGGGACAGCTGGAAACGCAGGTCGTCGTTGTCGAGGAAGAAGTTGGACGAAGCCGGTTGGGCCATTGACGCCTCGCTGGGGGTGGGTGTCTAGGTGTAGCGTCCTTGACACCAATGTCAACGCGGATGATGCGACGCGTTGGGGGCAGAAGGCCCGGGGAATGGCCCACCAGCAGGAGCGGTTCGGCGGCCATGCGCTCGCTTGCCCTTCTCGCCCTCCTCGTTCCCTGTGTGGCCTGCGATCAGGTCACCAAGGCCCTCGCCGTCGCCCATCTCAAGGGACAGCCAGGCGTCGACGTCGTCGTCGGCATCTTTCGCCTGGTGTACGCCGAAAATCCCGGGGCTTTTTTGGGGCTGGGCCGCGCGTTGCCCGAGGGGGTGCGCCAGGGCCTCTTCGTCGTCGGCGTCGCCTTGCTCCTCTTGGGGGTTGGCGTGGTTGCGCTGCGTCATCGTCTGCCTGGGCCCCTCTTTGTGGGCTTGGGCCTGCTGATCGCAGGCGGCGCGGGCAACTTGATGGATCGGCTGTCGCGCGCCGGCCACGTCGTCGACTTCGCCGTCATCAGCGTCGGGCCCCTGAGAACGGGCGTCTTCAACGTCGCCGACGTTCAGATCGTCGTCGCCGGCGGCCTGCTCGCTCTCGCTGCGCGGCGCCGAAAAACGCCCCACGACCTCGGTGCTCCTGCTCCTGCCTGATCGACGCACCCGGTGAGACAGCGCGCGGACCCAGAGGTCATCGCGCTATCCATGGTGGGGAGATGGGAAACCCCTTTGCGTTCTTCGCGCTCTTTGCGTGGCCCTTGGTCTGCCTTGCCGCCTTCGCGCGCTTCAAGCCCCAGGTCGCCGTCCTCATCGCTTTCATGGGGGCCATGCTCTTTCTCCCCGAGAAGGTCGAGATCAAGGCGCCCTTTCAGCCGCTGGCCAAACAGGAGTTCGCCGCCATCGGCGCCATCCTCGGCGTGCTCCTGGTGGGCGCCGCCCGTCGTCGCCTCTTCACCGCCAAGCTCTTCACCGCGGCCGAGCTGTGGATCTTCATCCTGATGCTGGGCGCCCTGGGGACCTCGCGCACCAACATGGAGGGGCTGAGCTACGGCGTCGCCATCTTGCAGCCCCTCAACGACTGGGAGGCGCTGTCGGTCGTCGTCGGTGATGTTTATAATTACATGATACCATTCGTACTCGGGCGTGCGCTATTTAACACCAGAGATGACGCGCTGACATTGCTGCGCGGATTTCATGTTGCGGCGCTGGTGTATGTGCCATTTATCATGATTGAGATCTTGATGAGTCCACAGATGCACAACTGGGTCTATGGTTTTGCCCAGCACGACTTCATCCAGACGATGCGCGGCGGCGGTTATCGGCCGATGGTGTTCATGGGCCATGGCTTGGGCCTGACGCTGTTCCTCGCCGCAGCGGTGTTGGCCGGCATCACGCTGACGCTGGCGAAGAAGCCGACGATCCGACGTCTGCGGGGTCGCCACATGAGCATCTTCCTGCTCATCGTGTTGCTGGGCTGCAAGTCGCTGGGTGCGGCGATCTTCGCGCTGCTTTTCACCGTGGTTCTGCACGTGCTGGCGCCCAAAGGACAACTGCGGGTGCTCGCGCTCTTCGCGCTCATCATCGTCGTCTATCCGATCTCCCGCGCGACGGAGGTCTTTCCCCACAAAGAGATCATCCAATTCATCAAGGACACCGCCGGTCCCGACCGGGCCCAATCTTTGGAATTCCGCTTCGATAACGAAGCTGCCCTCACCGAGCACGGCGCGAAGAAGCCCATCTTTGGCTGGGGGCGCTTTCGGCGCAGCATGTTGTTCTCCCCCTGGAAAGACGAGGCCATCTCGGTCGCCGACGGCTTTTGGATCGGCACCTACGGCTCCCGCGGCGCCGTCGGCTTCATCTGCACGTTCGGCTTGCTGTTGACGCCGATGTTCTATTTAAGAAGCAAGATCAAGAAAATCACATCGACGGAGGACCGGTATCTGCTTGTCGGACTGGCTTGCATGCTGATGCTTTATACGGTTGATCTCATTCCAAATGGTCTGTTTACCAACTTCCCCTACTTCTTTGCTGGCGCAGTGATGGGGCTGATCCGCGGCATCTCGAGCACGCCGGCCACCGGGCCCATCGAGGTGACCCTGCAGCAGCCTGGTCAAATGTCGTCGTCCTTCACCCACGTTCCCCCCGTCGCACCCAAGGTGGCCACGCAGACATGACGCGCTCCCTCGTCGCCTTCTTCTTCATCTTTGCGGCCTGCACCGGCTGCAACGACAAAACCTCAGATCTGGACTTCGGCGCCGCCAAAGCCGCTCCGCCGCCGAAAGCCAAGACGGGGCCCGTGACGCCGCCGCCGCCGCCGTCGTCGACGACGCGGGTGCTGGCGCCGCCGGCCCATCCATCGCCGGTGGGCACCAACCTCGCCGAGCTGCGGGATTACTCTCCCGAGCGTCCCTTCAACGATGTCTTCAAGCAGTCTCGTGATTGGATCTCGAGCACGGCGTCTCAATGGGACGACAAGAGGCCCATCGACGTCGACGCCCGCGGCTGGGTGAAGTCGCTGCAGCCCGCACAGTTTGCGCGCAGCCTGGTGTTTTGGGGAGAGGGGCTGACCTTTCCCAAGGGCAACTACACCGTGACCTGGCAAGGCACGGGCGAGATCGATTTCGCGCCCCAGGGCGGGGTGGTGTCGTCGACTGCCAAGGGCCAGACCGTGCTCGACGTCGACGACAAAAAGGGCGGGCTCGCGGTCCTGATCACAAAGACCGACCCCAAAGATCCCATCCGCGACCTCCACGTGTGGCTCCCCGGTGTCGACCCGGCTGCGGCCTCGGGCTACGGCGGTTTCAATCCGGTGTTCCTTGAACGCTTGAAGGGCTACTCGACCCTGCGCTTCATGGATTGGATGGATACCAACGCGTCGCACATCAAAACTGCTGCAGAAAGACCCGTTCCAGACGATGCTCGGTACACGGTCAAGGGTGTGCCCATGGAGGTCATGATCGATCTGTGCAACGCCGCCGGCGCCGACGCCTGGATCAACGTCGGTCACACGTGGAGTGACGAGCTCGTCGAAGCCGCCGCCGTCGTGGTCCGGGATCGGCTCAAGTCCGGGTTGCGCGTCTACGTCGAGCACAGCAACGAAATTTGGAACGGCCAGTTTCCACAGGCGAACTACGTCCGCGAACGCGGGGTCGCCGCCGAGCTGTCCAAAGACGTCTTCGACGCCCAGCTCCGCTACCACGTGCAACGTTCGGTCGAGGTTCACGCCATCTTTGATCGCGTCTTTGGTGCTCAAAGCAATCGGGTAGTGCGTGTCTTGGGAGGCTGGGCAGCCAATGCCTGGTCGACGGGCACCATGCTCGATCATTTGAAAGAGCACAAATGGACCGTCGACGCCGTCGCCATCGCCCCCTACTTCGGCAACTCCCTCGGCGAGCCCGAGCAGCGCGGTGCAGTGCAGGGCATGGGCCTGGCGGACTTGATGAAGAGATTGGAGACCTCCGTCGACGAGTCTCTGGGCTGGGTGAAAGAGCAGAAGAAGCTCGCCGACAAGCACCAGGTGCAACTCATCGCCTACGAAGGCGGCCAGCACCTGGTGGGCATCGGGCCCGTCTCCGACGACGCCCACGTGAACAGCTTGTTCGACGCCGCCAACAGCGCGCCCGCCATCAAGGGCCTTTACCTGCGCTACTTGCAGGGCTGGAAGCAAAACGGCGGCGGCTTGTTCGTGCACTTCACATCGACGATGCGGCCCTCGAAGTACGGGCGCTGGGGCTCCACCGAATCCATGGAGCAGCCCCGGGCGGCGGCGCCGAAGTACGACGCCTTGATGACCTTCATCGAAACCACCCCACGGTGGTACTGAGGATGAAGCCGCTCAAAGAGCTGGTCGACGTCGTCAGAGAGGATTGGGAGGCCAACGGCCGCGACTGGACGCGCCCCGGCTTTCGGGCGCTGGCCGTGCACCGCTTTGGCAACTGGCGCATGGACGTCGACAGCAAGATGGCCCGTGCGCCGCTGTCTGTTTTGTATCGTGCAGCCTTCCGCTTTGTGCGGAATTACTACGGCATCGAGCTGCCCTATTCGGCCAAGGTGGGCCGACAGGTGGTCATCGAGCACCAGGGCGGCATCGTGGTGCATGGCGACACCACCATCGGGGATCGCTGCGTGATTCGGCAGGGTGTCACCCTGGGCATGAAGAACGTGGGCAAGCCTTTCGACGCTCCCACGCTCGGCGAAGGCGTCGACGTAGGAGCGGGAGCGGTCGTTCTGGGAGCCATCACCGTGGGCGATGGCGCGAGCATCGGAGCCAACTCGGTGGTGCTGGCCGACGTCGAAGCGGGGGATCTCGCCGTCGGCGTCCCCGCTCAGGCCAAGAGAAGGCGCAAGGCCGTCGAGTCTAAGGATTCTTGATGCAGTGGACGACGAAATCGCTTAGGGCTTTTTCATAGTCTTGTTCGGCTTTGTTCTGTAGTCTTCGCCTGACACGAAAGGACGCGAGTCCGGCCGCGTGCGCCAAGTTGGAAGCCCACAAATAGGCGCGTCCATGGTGCTTCAGGAAGTAGTAACGCCGTGAATCCAGCATGTAGCCGGGCGTGCGTCGCTTGAGGTTTTTCACGCCGGTGCTGACGCCGACGATGTGGGCCACAGAAGCGTCCCGCACGAAGGCGATCTTCCAGCCCGCTTTCTTGGCGCGGTGGCAGAGATCGGTCTCCTCGAAATAGAGAAAGAAGGTCTCGTCGAAGAGCCCAATTTTCTCGAGCATGCTGCCGCGCATGACCATCGAAGCCCCGGGCACCCAATCCACCTGCTCCGTCGTCGTCGTCACTGGCACCGGCCGGGGCACCACCCGGTCCTTGAGCAAGCGCGAGAGCGGCGCAAAGCGCACCGAGCCCTCGATCTCCGACCAGATCGTGGGATAGCGAAACACCCCGGGATGGGGCTCGCCGTCGACGCCGTGGATGTAGCCACCCGCGATGCCGACGTCGGCGTTTTGATCGAGGTATTCGATCATGGTTTGCAGGGCAGTGCCTTCGACGAAGGCATCGGAATTCAACAGGTAGAAATACTGCGCCTTCTGGGCTCCCAGACCCTGGCGCAAAGCGACGTTGTTGCCGTAGCCGTAGCCGCCGTTGTGTCCCGAGGCGACCACGTTGACGACGTCGCCGCAGCCGCGCTTCTCCACGCCCTGCTGCAGCTTCTCGAGGCTGCCGTCTTTGCTGTCGTTGTCGACGATGGTGACGCGCGCCTCGCCCTTGCCGGCCGCAGACACCGCCCGCACCTCGGGCAGAAGGGTATCGAGGGATTGCAGCGTCATGTCGGCGGTTTTGTAATTCAGGAGGCAACACAGCACGCGCATGACCAGATTTGTCGCTAAGTTCGCGGCCGATGGCAAAGAAAAGCGCGCAGCCGATCCCTTCTGATGAGTCCCCCGGCGCCGTCGAGCACCAAGACGTCGGCGTCGTCGTCATCGGGCGCAATGAGGGCGAGAGGCTCATGCTCTGCCTCGACTCCCTGCAGCGCGCCGGAGCGCCCCTCACGCACCTAGTCTATGTCGACTCGGGCTCCACCGACGGCTCCGTCGAAAGGGTGCGGGCCCGCGGCGTCGACGCCATCACCATCGACAAGCCCTTCACCGCTGCCAAGGGGAGAAACGCGGGCTTTGTGCACCTCACGGGCAAACACCCCGCACTGCTGGCGATGCAGTTCGTCGATGGCGACTGCGAGTACTTCCCCTCCTGGCTCGACGCCGCCAGCCACGTGTTGCGCACCGACGACAGCATCGTCGCCGTCACCGGCGTGCAGCACGAGCGCCGTCCCGACGCGACCATCTACAACCTGCTCTGCGACGTGGAGTGGACCGGCGTCGTCGGCGACATGGACACCTTCGCCGGCAACGTGATGGTGCGGGTGGCTGCATTGCATCAATCGGGGCTCTACAATCCAGATTTGATCGCTGGTGAAGATCCAGAGCTCAGCGTGCGGGTGAAGAAGGTCACCGGCAAGCGCATCGTGCGCATCGACGAACCCATCTGCTTGCACGACGTTGACATGACCAAGCTCAGCCAGTGGTGGAAGCGCAGCGTGCGCTCGGGCCACGCCTACGCCCAGGTCTCTCGCATGCATGGTGAAGCGCCGCTGCACTTCTGGAAAAAAGAGACAAGATCGAATTGGATTTGGGGAGCAGCCCTGCCGCTGGCGGCGTCGCCCCTGTTGCCGCCGGCCTACACCTATCTGTTCTGGCGCATCTATCGCGATGGTCGCCGTCGCGGCCTCAACGCGCGCAGCGCCCGCATCTACGCGTTTTTCACCACGGTGGGCAAGGTGCCCCAGGCTCTGGGTCAAGCCAAATTTTGGTGGAATGAAGTGCGCGGCGTGAAGTCACGGCTGATTGAGTACAAAGGGCCCGCGTAGGCCAAGTTCTGAGCCCTCAGGGCGGGCGGCCAATTCATCGCCGCTAGGCGATGAACCTATAGACAATTCACCGACACGCGCAGCGCTGTCGGTGGATTCATCGCCGCTAGGCGATGAACCTGTGGACAATTCACCGACACGCGAAGCGCTGTCGGTGAATCCTCTGCCCTCAGGCCGGGCAGCCAATTCACCGCTGTCAGAGCGCTTCGCGTGTCGGCGAATTTCTCCGCCCTCGGGGCGGGCGGCCGAGTTCGCGGGCCCAAGTGGCAACGGCAATCACTCGCGGCGTCCTGACGAGCGTGACCCAAGCCTCCAGGCCGGTTGATGTATGGAAATGCAGCCGGTTCGGTCCAGCGACCATGACGGAAGGGGGGAAGTAGCGTCCACCTGCGTTGCGTCTACGCACCAAAGCAATGTCGCGGAACTCATAGAACTTACGTTCCAATGGGTAGGACATCTTATAGACGGCTTCCTTAGCGCAGAAGATGGCGCGTGCGTTCACCAGGTCGTCGCCTGCGGTGGCGCGCTCATCCGCGTTGACGAGGACGGTCGCGAGGATCTCAGCAGGGAGGCCGTGAGCAGGTTCGACGTCGACGCCGATCAAATTGGCGTGGGTCGCCCACTCCTCATCGGCGCCAGAGTCAGCGGTCCCTACGACGCAGACGGCGAATTCGTCATCGTGGGCGATGGACCCTGCGATCCCCGCGGGCCAGATTGGCGCCCCGCCTTCGCCGCGCAAGATCGGTGCGGGCGTGATGCCCAGGTTACGGAGGAGCTCGCGCGCCAACATGCGCCCCGTCGACGTCGCCCGCCGCACTTTGGGATCGACGCCGTCGTAGAGGGACTTCTCGCCGGGGTGGATGGGAGCCTCGCCAATGCGCCGCGCGCCGCAGAAAAAACGCAGAGGCGTAATGGAACGCAGGGCCCGAGCGACGTCGTCGTCGTCGTGATCCGGCATCGCTCAGTCGGCGAAGGGCGCGGGATCGCCCGAGATGAAGCCGCGCACCAGCGGATTGGAAGAGTTTTTCATTGCATCTGGAAGGCCGACGGCTGCGATCTTTTTATCGTATACGAAAGCGATGCGCTGGGCACAGGCGAAGACCGTCGCCATCTCATGGGTGACGATGAGACTGGTGCACCTGAGACGCTCGCTCAGTGACAAAATCAATTGGTTGATCCGCTGGATGTTCACCGGATCCAAACCGGTGGTCGGCTCGTCGTACAAGATGACTTCGGGATCGGTGGCGATGCTGCGAGCCAGGCCCACGCGCTTGCGCATGCCGCCCGAGAGCTCCGAGGGTTTCTTCTGCTCGACGCCGGGCAGGCCGACCCACTCGAGCTTCTCGGCCACCTTCGTGGCGATCTCTTCTTCGCTGTAGTTAAACTGCTCGCGCAGGGGGTAGGCGACATTTTCAAACACAGTGAGAGAGTCGAAGAGCGCGGCGCCCTGAAACACCATGGCAATGCGTCGTCGGACCGGCAGATACTCGGCATCCGAGGTGAAATCCGAGACCTTGTCGCCGTCGAACCAGACCTCGCCTTCGTCGACGTCGAGCAGACCGGTGAGCAATTTCAGCATCACACTCTTGCCCACACCTGAGGGACCAATGATGCACAAGGTCTCGCCGCGCTGAACCTCCAAATCCAACCCATCGTAGACGACGTTTTTGCCGAAGGCCTTCTTGACCCCGCGGTAGACGATCAACGGATTGCCACCCTTGGGCGGCGGCGGCGCCTCGGTGATGGCCGTGATCGAGGTCATTCCGATTCCTCGCCAGGATTGCCGGGCGGCTCGAAGGTGAGCCCGCCGGTGCCTTTCAAGAACTGGGGATGCGCGCTCGGCGGGCGCGGGGTGAACCCCGGTCGCTTCGACACCGCCTGCAACGCGGCGTCGAAAGAGCCCGCAGCCGGCGGAGCGCCAGAGAGAGAGCCAAGCTCCCAACCGGGGTCGTCGTCGACGTCGGAGCTGGCCCATTCGGCGGGGGGCGCATCGGCCAACACCGGAATGACGTCGATGGTCTGAGCAACGGTGGGCGCGGCCGGCGTCGCATTGGAGGGCTCCACGCGCGTTCGGGCGGGGGCGGCAGCGATGGGAGGGGCCGCAATGGCCGAGGGAGGCATGGGCTCGCCAGCCGCACCGTGCAGCTCGACCAGACGGGGACGCCCATCGGGAGCGAGCCCCAACACCGCCGACAAAGCAAACAGGCTGCGCACAGACAGCGCCCCAAATGCGGACTGCAACGCAGCCATCGAGGCACAGGCCACGGCAGCGACGACGGGGACGGGCAGGGCCGCCCGCGCCAACGCACAGGCTTCGGCAGGCGTCAGCTCCAGGGCCACCAGCACATCGGCACCCAACAACACCGCGGTGGCGGCGCGGGCGTCGACGTCGTCGCCCACGGGCCGGGGCATGCAGCCAGCGGGCAGGTCATCAGACAAAGACACGATGCGCAGCAAGGGCGACAACGCGCGGGCGACGGCGACGACGACGCGGGCCCGGGCTGCCCGAGCGGGTCCGAGCACAGCCACACCACCGCCCTCGAGCACCGCCGCCACCAGCTCACCGTCGACGCCCGCGGGCAGGACGGCCTCTTCGACGAGGTGCTCGAGGCGCGCATCGCTGGGCGCGGGCTTTTGCAGCGAGAGAGCGATGCGGCCGTCGACGAGGCTGGCAGCAACCAGGCGCACCCCACCGGGCAAGCGCGCGCCATAAGGAGCGTGCTCACAGCGCTCGCGCAAGAGGCTGAACAAGGGACCTTCGAGCAGAGCCTGCAAGCGCTCCCGTCGTCCCCGTCGCACCACCTCGATCAGGCCGCCCTCCACGGCGGCCACCTCGGAGATGTCTTTGTCGACGAGCAAAGAGGACACCGCAGCGTCGACGGCAGCGGCGACGTCGTCGTCGGCGGTCACCATGATTTTCATGCGCGCGTTTCGCTGCTCAGATCCATCAGCAGCTGATCGACGAGGTCGAGGCCCTGATCGAGGGTGGCTTGGTCGATGGTCAAAGGCGGCGCGAAGCGGATGATCTTGCCGGCGATGGTGTTCAACAAGAGCCCCTTGGCGAGGGCCTGCTTTGGCAGCTTGGCGAGGTCGACGTTGAGCTCGAGGCCGCAGAGCAGGCCGCGCCCACGGGCTTCGACGACGATCTTGCGGTGGGCGCGCGTGAGCTGGTGCAAGCGCGAAAGCAGGTGCTCGCCCAGGCCTTTGACCTTGGCCAAGAAAGCAGGATCCGAGACGACGTCGACGACGACGCAGCCGGCGGCACAAGCCAGCGGATTGCCGCCAAAGGTGCTGCCGTGGCTGCCAAAAGGCAGAGCCGCACCCAGGGCCGTCGTCGTCAACATGGCGCCCAGCGGCACCCCACCGCCGATGCCTTTGGCCACCGACATGGCGTCGGGAATGACGCCTTCTTGCTCGTAGGCCCACATGGTTCCGCAGCGGCCCACACCAGTCTGCACCTCGTCGAGCAGCATCAAACACCCGTGCCGCTGGGTCAGCTCGCGCACAGCCTTGAGAAAGCCCGGCGGCGGCATGCGCACCCCCGCCTCGCCTTGGATGGGCTCGAGAAGAACGGCGGCGGTGCGCTCGGTCATCGCCTGCTCGAGAGCCTGGATGTCGCCATAGGGCACGGTCTTCACCCCGGGCAGCAGCGGCTCGAATCCAAGGCGGTATTTCTCCTGACCAGTCGCTGTCAAAGCACCCATGGTTCGCCCATGAAAGCTCTTATCAAAGGAAATAATTTCGAAGCGTCCCTCACCGCGATCGAAGAAGACCTTGCGGGCGAGCTTCAGCATGGCTTCGACGGCTTCGGCGCCAGAGTTGCAGAAGAACACGCGCTCGGCGAAGGACTTCGCCACCAGTTTCTCGGCGAGCCCGATGGCCGGCTCGTTCCACACGACGTTGGCGGTGTGCAGGATCTTGCCCGCCTGTGCACGGATGGCAGCGATCAGCTGCGGGTGGTTGTGTCCGAGCGAAGTGACAGCAATGCCCGACACGAAATCGACATAAGAGGTGCCGTCGGCATCGACGACGCGCGCGCCTTCACCACTGACCAATGTGATGGGCATTGGCCGGTAATTTCCCAGCAAGACCTTTTGGCCCCGCTGCACCCAGGAATCATTGGGACTGGTGGTTTCCGCCGCCATCGTCGACCTCATCTCTGAAATTCTCTGCCCTCAGGCCGCACCTGGGCTCAAAGGCCGCGGCGACGATGGGCCGAGGGTGCCGCCGAAAGCAACCGCAGGATGGCAGGCAGCAGCTCGGAGGCGGCATCGACGACGACGTCGGCAGCGCGGGCCTCTTGCGGTCTCAAGCCCCAGGTGACGCCGATGGAGGGCACACCGAAGATCCGCGCGGTCTCGACGTCGACGGCGGAGTCGCCGACGAAGCAGCAGACCGCGCCCCCGGTCAGGCTCTCGACCTGCTTCAGCACGCAGGGATCGGGCTTGAGGCCGCCGGCGTCGTCGGGGCCCACGATGGCCGCGAAGCGTCCCGGCAGCAGGGCCTCGATGAGCGGCCGCGCAAAGATCCCCGGCTTGTTGGTGGCCACCGCAAGGACGGCGTGGGGCTCGAGGTCCCGCAGCAGGGTGTCGACGCCGTCGAAGGGCCGGGTGGCGCCCACCAGGTCGCGCTCGTAGTGGGCGCGAAAGAGGGCCAACACCTGGGCGACGTCGACGTCGGCGCCGCCCACCCCCCGCTCGACCAGCATTTGGGCGCCGTTGCCGACGAAGCGCCGCACGGTCTCTTCGGGATGGGGCGGCAGACCGACCTCGACCAGGGCCGCGTTCAGGGCCCGGGCCAGATCGAGGACGCTGTCGACGAGGGTGCCGTCGAGGTCGAAGGCGACGACCGGCTTGATTGGAATCAGAGGCAGTCCCCGGGAGGGGCGTCGGGATTGGTGGGATCGAGGCACAGGTTCGCCGACGACCGACAGGTGGAGCTGAAGCACGAGCACTGATAGGTGACGCCGTCGCGGATCAGGTTGGGCTGGAAAAACGCGGCGGTCAGCGGCGGATTCTTGAAGCCATTGAACGAGCTTTGGTTGCGCGGCGTGCTGACGTCGTCGACGAAGGGCACCAGAATCTCGTCCCAGCCGCAGACGAAGCCCATGGGATGAACCTCGACCAGGAGCTTGTGCACCGACGCCGGCCCGTTGAGGTCGTCCTTGAAAAAGGCCTCGAGCTTGCCCACGGCGACTTGGGTCTCGACCTCGGCGATGTCATCGATGGCCAAAATGGCCGCCGTGAATTCCGCAGCGGCCTCGGCGAAGACTTCGCCTTCGTCGCTGTCGTCGATGTCGTTTTCGCCCTGGAAGAAGGGGAAATTGTTCGGTCGGAATTCGGCGTCGAGGCGCGGGGCCTGATCGGTGGTGAAGACAGCCCCGAGCGCGGTGACGGGGGTGTCCTTGGTGATGGCGGCGAAGTCGGCGCCGTTTTCGATGGCCAAGCGAGAGAGGGCAGACGCTGGGACCTTGTCGACGAGCCCCTCGTACAAGACGTCGGCCGTGATCTCCCAGCGGTTGTCGGCGTTCAAGACGACGTCGGTGAGCTGGTAGCTGGCTTTGACATTGCGATCGCAGTCGCCGGTCTGGCCCCCGCCCTCGCACACATCCACCCGGCCACCGAATTGGGGGATGGTCAGCACGTCACCAGCCTTCAGCGGGAACACCGGCGGCGGCGGGCCGGCGTCGGGTTCGTCGAAGCCCGCGTCCTTCAACTGCGAGAAGTTGTCGTCGTTGATGCACTGGCACCCCCCGACGGTGATGGTGGCGAGGAGGCCGGCAGCGAAGACGACATTGGTCCGCATTCCCCACATGTAGACCCCCGCCTACGACGTCGCAACGCTTCCCAGCAGGGGCCGGGCAGATTAGGCGACAGCCATGGCCAACGACCGCGTGCTGATCCTCGATTTTGGCAGCCAGACGACGCAGCTCATCGCCCGTCGCGTGCGCGAGATCGGCGTCTACTGCGAGATCTGGCCCTACACGTCGACGCTGGCGAAGATCACGGCCTACGCCCCCGGCGCGCTCATCCTCTCGGGCGGTCCAGCCTCGGTGCACGAGGGAGGCTCGCCGCGCCCCGATGCCGGCATCTGGCAGCTCGGCGTCCCGGTGCTCGGCATCTGCTACGGCATGCAGGTGATGGTCGAGGAGCACGACGGCCAAGTGCTCCCCGCCGCCGAGCGCGAATTCGGCCGGGCCCGCATCGACGTCGCCAAAGACGCCGCCCTGCTCAAAGGCTTTGCTCCCGCCCTCGAGGTGTGGATGAGCCACGGCGACCAGGTCTCGCGCCTGCCCACCGGCTTTTCGATCATCGCCAGCAGCAGCACCTGCCCCGCCGCCGCCGTCGTCGACGCCGACCACCGCCTCTTCGGCGTGCAGTTTCACCCCGAGGTGGCCCACACCCCCCAGGGCAAGCAGCTGCTCGAAGCCTTCGTCGTCGGCGTCGCGGGCCTGGCAAAGACCTGGAAGATGGACCGCTTCATCGAGCAGAAAATCGGCGAGATCAAAAAGGCCGTCGGCGACAAACGCGTGCTCATGGCCATCTCGGGCGGCGTCGACTCCTCGGTGGCCGCGACCCTGATCCACCGCGCCATCGGCGACAAGCTCACCGCCGTCTACGTCGACCACGGCCTGCACCGCCAAGGCGAGATCGAGCAGGTGCAATCGATCTTCAAAGACGGCCTCAAGATGGACGTGCGCATCGTCGACGCCAGCGAGCGCTTTTTCGCCGCCCTCGAAGGCGTCATCGATCCCGAGACCAAGCGCAAGCGCATCGGCCACGTCTTCATCGACGTCTTCGACGACGTCGCCCGCACCTTGTCCGGCGACCAACGATCGGTGGGCTTCCTCGGCCAGGGCACCCTCTACCCCGACGTCATCGAATCCGTCTCCGTCAACGGCGGCCCCTCAGCAGTCATCAAGAGTCACCACAACGTCGGCGGCCTCCCCGCGCGCATGAGCCTGCAGCTGCTCGAGCCCTTGCGCGAGCTCTTCAAGGACGAAGTCCGGGTGCTCGGCCGCGAGCTGCAGCTCAGCAGCGTCGTCGTCGACCGCCAGCCTTTTCCGGGCCCGGGCCTCGCGATCCGCGTGCTGGGCGAGGTGACGCGCGCGCGCTGCGATCTCTTGAAGAAGGCCGACGCCATCGTGCGCACCGAGATCGACGCCGCCGTCGTCGCCGCCTTCGACGCCGAGTCAAGTGGCGCTCCGGCCTCCGGCCCCCAAGTTGCGTCCTCCGGCCTGCGCGGGCTGTGGCAGTGGTTCGCGGTGCTCTTGCCCGTGAAGAGCGTCGGCGTCATGGGCGACGCGCGCACCTATGACGAGACCGTGTGCGTGCGCTGCGTGCGCTCGACCGACGGGATGACTGCCGACTGGGCCGACCTCCCACACTCACTCCTGTCTCGGATCAGCAACCGGATCATCAACGAGGTCCGAGGGGTGAACAGGGTCGTGTACGACATCTCCTCCAAGCCCCCCGCCACCATCGAGTGGGAATAGGAGATCTCCACGATTTCAATCTCTTGGAGACGTAGATCCGGATCCGATGAATGCCCAACCGGCCGCCGCCGTCGTGGGGGGTTCGCTGGCGCTCACGCAGCGCTCTTCGCGGCCAACCGACAGGCCACCCCTCCGCGAAGCATCAATGTGTCGAAGCGGTGCACGTGAGAAGGCTCACCCCCCTGGTACCGATTCCTTGTCACTGTGCTCCTTGTTGTTTGCGCCCTTGTTGTTTGCGCCCTTGTTGTTTGCGTCCCTGATTTCGAGTGATGGTGGCCCTGACATCTTGAAGTACTGATCCTCAAGACGCTGGCGCGTCTTGAAAACGACCCGAGTGGAGGAGAGAGCGATGCTCAAGCGGATGATGAAAGCAGCCCAGTTGATCGGCGTGACCAGCCTGATGGTCCTCGCGGCGAATGCGAATGCCCAAAAGGACCCGGCCTCGGCCGACGACGGCGTCGTTCAGAAGCTGGCCCACGGCGAAATCAACTGGTCCAAAAAAACCGTGACTGCCACCGGATCCGGTGCAGCCACCATGAAAGACAACGTCGCGCAGTCGCGCTTGATGGCGGAACGCGCCGCCAAGCTCGATGCCCTGCGCAACATCCTCGAAACCATCCAGGGCATTCAGATCACCGGCGGTCGCAACGCCGGCGACATCATGTCCAACGGCGAAGTGAAGAGCCGCATCACGGGCATGGCCCAGGGCTTCAAAGTCGTCGACACCAAGTACTACTCCGACGGCTCCGTCGACGTCATCGTTGCGATGCCGATCGATGAGAACCTCACCAACGCCCTCGTCGAGAAGCCCAAGGCCAGCGGCAAGTCGCCCCGCAAGGTGAACACCGAGGGTCCCGAGTCCTTCACCGGTCTCGTCGTCAACGCCCGCGGCCTCGGCCTCACGCCCTCGATGTCCCCCCGCGTGGTCGACGAGAGCGGCAAAGAGGTCTACGGCGCCGAAATCGTCACCGAGAAGGGTCTGCAGCAGGGCGGCATCGCCAGCTACGCCAAGACCGACGACCAGGCCAAGGAGCGCACCGGCGCCAAGCCCATGGTCATGAAGGCCCTGCGCCTGGCCGAGAAGTCGAAGACGGACATCGTGATCGCCAACGGCGACGCCGACAAACTCCGGGATCCCAACACCAACCTCTCCTTCCTTGCCGACGGCAAGGTTGTCATTCTCGTCGACTGAGCCGCCGCTCACGATCACCCACCAGGAGCCAAATCAAATGAATCCCAAACACACTGCAACATGGATCGTGGTCGCGGCGCTGAGCGCGGGCACGGCATACGCCGATGTCAAGACTGTGAACGTCACGGGCGAGGCCGCCATCAAAGACGGCGACGTCGCCACCGCCGAGAAAGACGCCAAGCGCGCCGCCCGCCGCAATGCCATCGAGCAGGGCGCGGGTGTGCTGGTCGAGTCCAACTCGATCATGCGCAACTACGCCCTGATCGCCGACGAGATCGCGACCTCGGCCAAGGGCGTCATCACCGACGAGGTGTGGGGCCCCCTCACCGACGGCGCCACCGGCAGCACCAAGAAGATCACGTTGACGGCGAAGGTCTCGCCTGAAGCGGTCTCGGAAGGCATCTGCACCGTCCTCAAGGCCAACCACGATCCCAAGGTCTCGCTGGTCTTCGTCGAGAAGTTCGGCGACGAGACCAAGTGGTCGACCGAGCGAGGCCTGGTCGAGGCCATCTTCACCAACGCCTTCGTTGAGTCCTGCTTCACCATCGTCGAATCCGGGGTGAAGGTGACGGAGGTGTCGGCGACGGGCGACTTGCCCCAAGCGACCATCGACGAAATCGTCAAGAACACCGACGCCCAGTACGTGGTGCTCGGCTCGGGCAAGTTCTTGAAGGCTGCCAAGGTCGGTGACTCCGTCCTCGGCGACAAGATGAACAGCTATTCGATGTCCGCCAGCTTGAAGATGATCAACACGTCGACGAACGTCATCGAAGCCGTTGCCCTCAAGCAGCTCCAGGTCATGGGCATCTCCGCCGAGAAGGCCCTCGAAGCCAACGACTCCAAGGTGAAGAAGAACCTCACCGGCGCCATCATGGACGACCTCCTCAAGAAGGTGTCCCAGCGCTGGACCAGCGACCTCGTCAACACCTCCAAGGTCAGCGTGCAAGTGCGCAACGTCGCCAACTACGCCGCCGCCAAGGCCTTCAAGGAGCTCGTCGAGAAGTCCTTCAAAGACGGCAAGGCCGAGCAGCGCAAGGTTCAGGGAGGCTCCGCCTCTTACGACGTCGAAGTCGACGGCGGCGCGGAATCCTTCGCGGCTACCATCGAAGGCAAGAAGGCCGGGAAGTTCACCGTCGAGGTCGTCGAGGTGACCAGGGGCAAGGTGATTCTGAAATTGAACTGACGCCGTCGTGGCGCCCGTTCGTTCAGAACCCTTGAAGGAGAACTTCATGAAACAGAAGAACCAGAACCTCATTGCCGGATTCGTCCTCGCTGGCGCCGCCGCCGTCGCTTTTGCGGCGACGACGACGGAGGCAGCTCCCGCGACGGCGGCGCCCAAGGCGTCGTTCGTCAAGGGTGACGTCACCGCCGGGCCCGCGGGGGCCTTGGCCAAAGTGAAGCGCGGCCAGCAGTTGGCCGCTGGCGACAGCGTCAAGACGGGCGAAGGCGCTCGCGCAGAGCTGACCTTCCCCGACGGCTCCGTGGTCCGCATTGGGCCGTCGTCGGAGCTCAAGCTCGACGGCGCCGCCTTCGACGGCAAGAGCAAGCAGGTCAAGGTCGAAGCCGAGCTCGTGGGCGGTTCGGCCTGGGCCAAGGTCGCGACCCTGGTCGGCAAGGACGCGCAGTTCAAGGTGAAGACGCAAAACGCCGTCGCAGGCGTGCGCGGCACCGTGTTCCGCGTGAACGTCGACAAGGACGAGGCCACGGTGGTGAAGGTCTACAACGGCTCCGTCGCCGTCGGCGGCGCTCCGGCCTTCCTCAAGGGCGACGACGCCGAGTGCAAGGCCAACCCGATCAAGTGCAACCGCAAAGAGATCGCGCCCCCCATGCACGAGGTCGATGTCAAACAGTTCGAGCACCTGCTCGGACAGATGATGCAGGTTCGCATCGGCAAAGAAGGCGCTTCGGCTGCCGTGCCGACGACCTTCACCACGGAAGAAGACACCAAGGACGAGCCGGAGTGGGTTCGTTGGAACAACGCCCGCGACTCGGGCAAAGACAGCGAAAAGTCCGATTGAGGTTGGCGATGTCCACCAGGATGGACCGCTCCCGAAAAGCAGAATGAGAAAGGGCTGGGCAACCAGCCCTTTCCATTTTGGCGGCTGGCCGGACCCTCGCGGCGCGCGCTTTGCTGCGTGACGACGAAGGGTGGTATCGCCCTCCTATGTCGCTTCGGCCGACGTCTGCGGTCTTCCTTGTGTGCGGTGTGCTCTTGGCGGGTTCGTCTCGCGCTCAGGGCATTTCCAGCAACGCTGATGCTCCTCGTGAGGGGGAAGAGGTCAAAGGCGACACCCGCGTGGTCGAGATCGACGAGGTCGAACGGGGCCTCTTCGTCTCCGTCGACTACGGTCCCAACTACTACTTGCCGCTCGACGGCGCTGGGATGCTCAACCTCAATCCGACGGCGACGACGCCGGGGACCCGGCTCGGGGTGCGCGTCGGCTACGACATCTTGAACAACCTGAGCGTCGACGCCTTCGTGCTGGGGAGCTTCAGCACTGGGGTCATCGATCTCGACCAGGTTCGGGCAGGCAAGACCACCGGCGACGTCGCCCACATCGCTCCGGGATTGGGTCTGCGCTTTGCGTTCGTGACCACCGAGCGCCTCTTCGTGTTCGCGCGGGTCGGTGCTGGGTACGCGCTCTGGTTTCCCTCGGAGCTGACGGGTGCGGTGGGATCCATCCACACCGATGGCTCCCTCGGCTTCGAGTACTACACGAAGCTCAGGCACGTCTCCGTCGGCGTCGAAGCTGATTTCCAGGCACTGATCGGCCCCACCGCCTTCGGCATCCACGTCTACCCAACGCTCAAGTACACGTTCTGAGGCCACCAGCATGACGTCGACGAGCGTTTCGCCAGCGCCAGCTCCGGTGCCCTCAGCCGTGTCGGACGCCGTCGTCGACGACGGCGTCGCTGCCTTGTTGATCACTGCCGATGCCGCCATCGACGCCAAGGATGGCCGGGCTGCTGCTGCTGCCCTCGGAAGCGCACTGGCCCTCGCCAAGACCGACGCCGCCGTCGCCGCCGTGGTCGACCGGGTCGGTCTGCTGGTGGTTGCCGTGGCCGGGGAACAAGAGACGGCGTTGGGCTTGCTCACCCGGGCGGAGGAGCGCGCGCAGGGTCCCGAGCTGGATCGGCGCATCCTGGTGTCTCGCGCCGCGCTGCACGAGAGCGCGGGCCACACCGAGGCGGCGTTGTCGACGTTGCAGCGCCTGGTGCGGCTGCTCGAAGACGCCCCCCTGCGGGCTCACACCCTCGAGCGCATGGGTGATCTGGCGCGCAGCCTCTCCCAGCAGCAGCAGGCCCTGATTCACTTCCAGGGTGCCTTTCGCGCCGATCGCGCGCGCACATCGGCGACCCGGAAGGCCATCGCTGTCTACTTCGAGCTGGGCCGGGAGGAGCAGGCCAAACAACTGCTCGATGTGCTCGCCGACCAGCTGGGCACTCTCGACGCGAGCAGCCAAAAGGAGCTCGCCGATCTGTACCTGAAGGCCGCCGAGGCCTTGCTGGTGCGGCCCCAATCTCACGACGTCGTCGCCGACGCGCTCTACAAGGCTGGGTGCCTCGCCGATCTGCCGCGGGGCAAGACGCTGCGTGCAGAGCTCAACGCCTTTCCCCAGGCCTGGAAGGACCACGTCCGGCGTTTGCGCGATGCTGCCCTCGACGCCCGCGACAAGCGCGATGCCGCCCGGCGCTATTTGGCCATCGCTCAGATCTTTGCGGCCTATGCGCCCAAGGATCCGCAGATCGAGCAGAACATCGAGAAGTGCCTGCTGCTGGCGCCGGGCTACCGGCCGGCCATCAAGTTTCTGGAGCAGCTCTACCGCGATGCCGGTCGCCTCAACGAGCTCATCGAGCGCGTGAAGAAGCTCGCCGAAGGCGTCCGTGACCCCGTCGTCGCCGTCGACCTTTGGTTGTTCGTGGCTGTGTTGCTCGCGGAGCGCGGCGCTTCGCCAGACGAGCTCGCCGACGCCTACGATCGCGTGCGCCGTCTCGATGCGCGCAACGTCGCCGCCATCCACGCGCTCACCGAGCTGCACCTCGAGCACGGACGCTACGACAAGGCCGCCATCGTCATGGAGGCCTTCGTCGGCGAGACCGGCGATCGCTCGGCCAAGAAGCAGACCCTGCGCCAGCTCGCACGCCTCTACGAGCTCGAGCTGCACTCCCTCGACAAGGCCGCCGCCCGTCTCGAGCAACTGCGATCCCTCGGCGACGCCGCCGACGACGACGTGCTCTCGCATTTGGCCGATCTCTACGAGCGCCTCGACGATCCCGCGCGCCTGGCCGACGCCCTCGAAGCGCTGGCGCGACCCCACAAAAAGAACGCGGTCGTCGACGTCGCTGCCACCGCCGCCACGCTCGAGCGCTTGATGGCGCTCTACAACGGACCCCTCGCCCAACCCGAGAAGGCCTTTGGCGCCGGTCGTCGCCTCTTCGTCCTGCAACCGCGCGCTCCCCTTGAGGCCGAGCTGCGACGCTTGGGCGAGGCCTTGGCCCGTGGTCCCGACCTCGCGCAAACGCTGCTCGACGCGGCCGCCCGCCTGCCCAGTCCACACGAGGCCCGCCGCCTCCGCCTGCGCGCCACCGAGACCTTCCTCGCTGCCGGTGATCGCAAGCGCGCTCGGATCCTGCTCGATCAGCTGCTCGAGCAGGATCCAAACGACGCCGGGGCCAGCGCTCTTGTCGACGCCCTCTTGGCCAAGGATGCTTCTCCGGAGGAGCACGCCGCCATCCTCGAGGGGCGTTTGCGCGTGCAGACCGATTCGTCGGATCGTGCCAAGACCCTCATCGCCCTCGCCGACGTGCAAGTGCGCCTGCGCCGTTTCGACGACGCCGTCGCCCGCTTGAACGCCGCCCTCGACCTCGACGCCGGCAACCGCATCGCTCTGGACAAGCTCGAAGGCGTGCTGCGACAGCAGGAGCGCTTCGCCGAGCTGGCCGTCTGCCTGGAGCGCCGCACGCGCGTCGAAGACGACCTCAGCGACACCGTTGCGGCTGCGGCGGCCCGCGTTCGCTTGGCCCGTCTCTTCGAGGACCGGCTCGATCGCGCTGGCGACGCCGCGACCCTCTATCTGAAGCTGCACGAGGGTGGTGGTGCCGCCGGCGATCCCCAGCGCATCGAGGTGTTGAAGAGCCTCGAGCGCCTGCAAGACCGGGGCGTCGCCGTCACAGCCATCGCCGAAGCTCTGCAGCCCTACTACGCCTCCGTCGAGAGCTGGCGGCGCCACGTCGACATGATCGTGATCCGCCGCGCCGTCGAGGAGCAGCCCGCGCGTCGGGCCCTGCTGTCCCGGGCCATGGCTTCGGTGTTGGAGACCCGGCTCAAGAGCCCCCGCGAGGCCTTCGACGCCGCCTGCGAGGTGCTGCTCGACCTGCCCCAGTCCGACGAGGCGCTGGCGGAGCTGGCACGGCTGGCCGAAGACACCGGCGCCCATGCTCCCTTCGCCGAGGTGATGGGACAGGTGGCCAACAAGCTGCCCGAGGGGCCGCAGAAGTCGGCGATCTTGGGTCGTCGTGCCGCCCTGCTGCAGGGGGTGCTGGGGGATCAGGTCGCGGCCATCGCTGCCCACCGGTCCATCCTGCAGGCCCAACCTTCGAACCTGGAGTCCCTCGACGCTCTCGCCGACCTCTACGAGCAGCGCGAGAGCTGGGCCGAGATGCGGGCCGCCCTCGAGCAGCGTCTCGCCGTCTCCCGCCAAGACGACGTCGCTTTCCTCTCGGGCCGTCTCGGACTGGTCCTCGGCCGGCGCCTGGGTCTGCCTGCGGCGCGCGCTCATCTCGAGCGCGCGCTGACCGGCACCCGACCCGTCGCCGGCGAATTGCGCTTCGACGTGCTGAGCGAGCTGGCAGCGCTCTTGCGCAAGATCGTCGAGGCCTCGACGTCCGGGGCGGCCGATGCAGAAGCTCTTGCCGTCACTCTGGCGTCGCTGGCGGGTGAGCTGGCCGGCAAAGAGCGCTCCGCCGCCCGCGCCGAGTTGGGAGACGTGCTGCGGGTGCGCCTGGGGCGTCCCCACGACGCCCTCCTCGCCTACGACGCCGCCGTCGCCAACGATGCCGACAACGTTCTCGCCTGGGACGGGGTGCGGGCGGTGCTCGACGACCCCCGAGCGGGTGCTGATCGGCAGGCCGCTGGACGGGCTTTGTTGCAGCGCGCGGGCGCGACGGCGAACCCGGCGCTGCGCGCTCACGTGCTGCAAACGCTCTACGGGATGGAGCCCAACGTTCAGGCGCGCCGCGCGCTGGTGGTGCAGCTCGCCTCGACCCTGGTCGACGACCTCGACACGCCCGATGCGGGTCTCGATCTCCTGCTTCATCACCTCGAAGAAGATCCCGATGACGACGCCGTGCGCCGCCAAGCCGAAGCCGTGGCCGCCGCCCTCGCCCGCTTCGATGATCTTTTTGCGCTCTATCGTCGGATGCGGGTGTCCCCCGATCGAGCCACCGTCACCCTGTACAGCGATCGCCTTGCCGAGCTCTCTGCCGATCGCGGCGACCTCGACGGCGCCATCGAAGCGCTGGGCTTTCTCGCCAGCGTCGAGCCCGACAACTCGGGGCTCTGGACGCGCATCGCCGCCCTGGCCGAGCGCAAGAACGACGCCGTCGCCGTCGCCGACGCCCTGACCCAGCTCACACGCTTGGCCTCAGGAGCCGCCAAGGTCGCGCGCCTGGTCGAGCTCGCGGACTATTGCTTCGACTCGCTCGAAGACGATCAGCGCGGGCTGCAATCCCTGCGCGAAGCCCACGCTGTCGACGTCGACAACGATGGTGTGCTCGCCCGGCTCGAGGGTCGGCTGCGCATCGCCGTCGAGGGCGCTGAGCTGGCGGCGGTGTTGTGGAAACGCGCGGCGCTGCAGACGCAGGCGGCGTCGAAGGCGGCCTTGCTCTTCGATCACGCTGCTCTCCTGCACCGCCTGGGGGATGCGTCGACGGCGGTGGCGTCGTTGCTCCTGTCGCTGCGCGCAGAGCGCGACGGACAGAGCACCCTCAAGGTCACCGAGCTCCTGCAGAAGATCGCGGTGCGCGAAGACGACGCCGGCCTCGCGGCCCTCGATGCCATCATCGAGCACCACCGCGCCCAGCAGGCCTGGCAACCGCTGGTCGAGTCTCTCGAGATCGCCGCCCAGAAGCGCGCTGGCGGCGAAGAGCGCGCGCGGCTCTTCGATGAAATCTCCGACATGAACGAGCGCGCCTTGCGCGTGCCGCAGCTGGCTTTCATGGCGACGTGTCGTGCGCTGCGCGATGTGCCCACCGAGGCCCGCCTGCTGCGTTGCCGGGCCTTGGCCGAGGTCACCGGCGGCTGGAGCGATCTGCTCGAGGTCTGCGAAGACGTCGCCGAGGCCTTCAGCAAGCACAAAGCCATCGCCTTGGTGTTTTTGCGGGAAGCTGCGGCCCTCGCCCATCGCCTCGACGACAGAGCCGCCGCCATTCAGATCGCTGAAGCGATCTTGCGCCACGATGCAGGAAATGCCGAAGCCCTCGGAGCGCTGGAGCACATCCACCGCCAACAGAGCGATCAGGCACGCCTGGTGGAGGTGCTGCAACGTCGCGTGGCCTTGGCCACCGACGACGCCGCCCGCCGTCATGGCTTGATGGAGATGGCCGGGCTGCTGGCTCTCGTCGACGACGCCGGCTGCGAGCGCGCCCTGGGTGCCGTCGTGCGCATCAACGGCAGCGACAGCGAAGCTCTCAAGATGCTCGATGAGCTCTACGAGCGCACCGGCAATTCTGCGGCCCACGTCGCGGTGCTCGAGCGCCGCGCGGCCATCGACACCGACGTCGTCGCTCGATCGGCGTTGCGGGTGCGCCTGGGCCTGCTGCGCCTGCGTCGTCGCGGAGACCCCGCCGGAGCCTTCGATGATCTGACGACGGCCGCGCGGGAAACCCCTGGGTCGAAGGATGTGCGCGCTGGCGTCGAGGTGCTGCTCGAGCACGCGCGCTCCCGTGGTGCTCCCCCCGTTGCCGCCGTCGCTGCTTTGCAAGAGAGCGTGATCCGCGCCCAGGGCGATTTTGGGGCGCTGCCACCGGTGCTCGAGCTGCGCCTGCTCGGAGAGCCCGATCACAGCGCCCGTGCCGCGTTGCTGGGGGAGATCGCCCGGGTGCAGGAACACCTCACGCAGCCGTCGTTGGCCTTCATGGCCATCTGTCGCGCCGTCAAGGAGCTCCCCGAAGACGGCATCGTGCGTGCCGAGGCCGAACGCTTGGCCCGGGCCACCGACAACATGGAGGCCCTCGCCCTCGTCTACGAAGACATCCTCGACGCCGTCAAGGATCCCCTGGTGCGCGTGCTGCTGCACAAGCGCATCGCGACCCTCGCAGAAACCGAAAGCGGCGACGCCGGCGTGGCCCGCGAGCGCCTGATCGCAGCCGTGCAGGCCGGCGCCAACGACGTCGACACCCTGCGGGAGCTCGTTCGCCTCACCCGCGACGGCGTCGCTTCTCGCACCGCCCAGCCCCAGGAGCTCAGTGGTGTGCTCTTGCGCCTCGCTGAAGCGGCCGTGCTCGAAGTCAACACCGAAGCCGCCAAAGAGGCCTACGCCGAGCTGGCCGACGTCGACGAAAACACCGGCAATCTCGACGGCGCCGTCCGTGCGTCGCGCGAGCTCTTGAGCATCGACGTGCGGGATCGCTCCGTGCGCTCCACCCTCGAGCGCTTGTTGGCCCGCGCCGAGCGCTGGGAGGACCTCGTCGACCTCTTGCGCGACGGCGCAAACCTGGCCCCGACCCCCGAGGAGAAGGCCGGGGTGCTCTCGCGCCTCGTGCACACCCAGCTCGAGAAGCTCCGTGATTTCCCCAGCGCCCTCGGCACGCTGCAGGCCCTGGCGGAGGCGCTGCCGACGTCGGAGACCATCCTTGCTTTGGGGGCGCGTGCACTGCTGCTGCTCGCGGGCGATGGCCGTCCCGAAGTCCGCGCCTGGCGTGCTGAGCTCGCGTTGTTGATGGAGCCCCGTTACGAATCCCAAGGCAGTTGGGCAGAGCTGGCGCCGGTGTTGCGTCTGCGCCTCGACGTCGAAAGCCGCCCGCCCGAGCGCAAGCGCTTGTGGTTGCGCGTGATCGACATCGAGGAGCGTCTGCTCAACAAACCCGAGCTGGCGATGTTGTCGCTCTCGCGTGCCCTCACCGAAGACCCCGCCGACGGATCGTTGCGGGAGCGGGCAGAGCGCCTCAGCGTGCGCCTGCACGACCTCGAGAGCCTGCTGGGAATGTACGAGGACCTCATCGTTCGCCTCGGGCTCAAGGACCCGCTGCGCGTGCTCTACGCGACCCGCGCTGCCGAGCTCTACGAAGGCGGCATCGGCGACCCCTCTCGCGCCGCCGAACTCTACGAGCTGTGCTGGCTCGCCGTCGTCGCCCAAGACCTGCCCGCCGCCGACCGCCTCAAGCTCTTGGAACGCGTGGAGCGCCTCTACCGCACCGTCGGCGACCCGCCCAAGCTGGCGTCGACGTTGAAGCGTCGGGCCGAGTTGCTCGAGCCGGCGCTCGCGCGCCAACAGTTGTTCGAAGCCGCCACCATCGAGATTCAGGGCCTGCAGGACTACGGCGCCGCCATCGTGACCTTGAAGCGTTTGCTCGAGGTCAGCCCGGGAGACATCGCCGCCCTGCGCGCTCTTGGTGAAGTGTGCGAGCGACAGCAGCGCTGGCCCGATCTCGCCGAAGCTCTCGAGCGCGAGCTCGTCGCGCTGGGCAACAGCGATCTGCCGCGCTCTTTCCAAGCGCGCTTCAAGCTCGGCCTGGTGCTCGATACCCAGCTGGGGCTCGCCGACGAAGCCCTGGTGCAATTCCAGGCCATCCTCGACGTCAAACCGGACCACAAAGACACCCGCGCCTACCTCGAGACGCGCATGACCATGCGCGAGACCGGGCGCTTCGACGGCGCTTCTTTCCTGCAACAGAGCTACGAAAAGACCGGCGATTGGCAAAAGGCCGTCGACGTCTTGCAGGGGCAGGTGCCCGACCTCGAAAAGCGCGGCGACAAGCGTGAGATCCGTCTGCACCTCACCCGCATCGCCGATCTCCAAGAGCAAAAGCTCGGACAACCCGGCCTCACCTTCGTGACGCTGTGTCGCGCTCTCAAGCACGATCCCGGCGAACACAGCCTGCGTGAGCGCCTGAAGAAGGTCGCCCTCGAAAGCGGCGTCGTCGACGATCTCTGCGAAGTTCTCGAAGACGAAGCCCTGGCTGCCGAGGTCTCGGGTCGCGCTTCTCTCGCTGCCGAGCTGCGCGAAGACGCCGCCGGCCTCTATGCCGATGCCATGGGCGACTTGGCGCGCTCTGTCGCTGCGTACGAGCAGATTCTCGAGAAGAACCCGGGTCGGCTCATTCCTCTCGAGGCCTTGTCGGCTCTCTATCCCAAGGTCGGCCGCCACGCTGATCTTGAGAAGGCCCTTCGCCGTCGTTTGATGTTCAAGGACGATCCGCAGGAGCGCGTGCCCCTGCTGGTGAGCCTCGCCACCGTCGTCGCCGAAAAGCTGCAGCGCCCCGACGACGCGATCCCTCTGCTGGAAGAGGTTCGCAAGATCGATGGGCAGAACCGTCCTGCCCGCGCCTTGCTCATCGAGCTCTTCGATGGGCAAGGGAGCCATGGGCCGCTGCGCGCGTTGCTCGAAGAGGAGATCGAGGCCTGCCGCGCCGACGGCGACAGCGAAGGCGTCGTCACCGCGCGCTACCGCCTGGCGCTGCTCTTGGCCAATCAGCTCGACGACGTCGCAGCTGCGATCCCGCTGTGGGAAGAAGTGCGCGCAGCCGCCGAGCACAAGACGTCGTCGGATGGGTCTTTCACGACGCTGGAGCGCCTCTACGGCCGCGCGGCCAAGTATCCCGAGCTGCGGGCGCTCTACGAAGAAGCCTTGAGGGTCGAGCGCGATCCGGCCCTGCTGGCGTCGTTGACGGGCAAGATCGGCGTCGTCCTCAGCGTGCATCTTGGCGGCAAAGAAGAAGCGGTCACGCGGCACCTCAAGGTGCTCGACATGGATCCGCAGAACCAGCAGTCGCTGGATGCCCTGCGCCAGCTTTACTTCGATCTGGGCCGCTACGACGAGCTCGTCGCCCTCCTGCGGCGCATCATGCGCACCACTGGTGACGCCCGACGCCTGAAGGACCTCCGCTTCCAGTTGGCCGAGGTGCTCGGGGCCCGCCTCAACAAGCGCGCCGAAGCCGTCGAAACCGGCCGGCGCATCCTCGACATCGAGCCCCACTCGGCAGCCGAGCTCGATCGCCTCTGCGGCGTGTTTCGCGCTTGCGAGGCCTGGGAGGAGCTGGCTGATGCGTTGGAGCGGCATGCCGCCCTGCTCGAAGGCACGACTCGCGTGGCCCTCCTCATCGAGATCGCCGACGTGTTCGAGCAGAACCTGCAGCGCGGTCGCTTGGCCTCGTCGGCCTACGAAAAGATCCTCATCGCCGACGGCAAGCACAACCGCGCCTACCTGCGCCTGTGCGAGATCTACGCCGACAACGCCGACTGGTCGCGCCTGGTCTCGTTGAAAGAAGAGCGGGTCAAGCGTGCCTCGACGGCGGCGGAGCGCATCGCCCTCTTGCGCGAGATCGGCGCCATCTACGACGAGAAGCTTGGCCAAAAGAGCATGGCCTTTCTCTGCGCCTGTCGCGCTTTCCGCGAGGACTACGACGACGGCGACCTGGCTGCCTGGATGGACAAGCTCGCTCTCGAGACCGACTCCGTCGACGAACTGGTGACTCTCTACGACGACGCCCTCGGCAGCGTCACCAACGAAGGCCGCATCCTGGCCACCCATCTGCGCATGGCCGAGCTGGCCTGGAAGCACCTGGGCTCGCCGGCCGATGCCGAGCTGCACTTCAAGCGCGTGCTCGAATACGACGCTCGCAACGAGCGGGCCCTCGAGGGTTTGGTCGGCCTGTTCGAGTCCCTTTCGCGCTGGAAGGACGTCGTCTCCGTCTACGAAAGGCGTGTCGAGCAATCGCTGGATGTCGCTGGTCGTGTGGAGTGGCTGCGCAAGATCGCCAAGGTTCTCGACGTCAAAGCCCGCGACGTCGACGGCGCCATCTCTGCCTACCGCCGCATCACCGAGGTCGATGGCCAAAACGCTCTCGCGCTGAAGGAGCTGGCCGAGCTGCTCGAGCGTGAGATGCGCTGGCCCGGGCTCGTGGCCACCTTGAAGCGCAGCGAAGAGCTCGCGCCCACCCTCGAAGATCGCTTGGCCCTGCGCTACCGCGCCGCCGGCCTGTGGGAGACGCAGCTCGAGAACCCCGATCAGGCCATCGCCACCTACAAGGCCATCCTCGACGACGACGGCGGCCACACGCTGGCCCTCAAAGCTCTCGAGCGCCTCTTCACGTCGCTGAACCGGCCCGAGGAATTGCTCAAGGTCTTCGAGCGCATGGTGCAGCTCGCGCCCTCTGCCGAAGAAGCCGTGCGCTTGCTCGGCAAGATCGCCGCGACCTGGGAAGAGAGCTTCGAAGACCTGCGCGCCGCCGTCTCCGCCTGGGAGCGCGCGCTGCAGGTCGACGCGCAGAACATCGCCGCGGTGAAAAACCTCGAGCGCCTGCTGCGGACGCTGGGTGAGTGGGAGCTGCTGGTGCAAGCCTATGAGCTGCACATTTCACTGACGCGCGACTCAAAAGAAATTGTACAGTTGTATCTCTTGGTCGGTGAGATCCACTCGAAGGAGTTGGGCCGCACCGATCGAGCGGAAGCCGTCTACAACGCCGCCCTCGAATTCGACGCCGGAAGCCAGGACGCCATCCACGCGTTGGGCTCTCTCTACGAGAAGAGCGGCAATTGGTTCAATGCGCTGGAGAAGCTGCAGCAGGAGGCCCAGCTCAAGGGTGCGTCGTCGGAGGCGGTGGAGATCTATTACCGCATTGGCAAGATCAATGAAGACATGCTTCTAGATCATGGAAATGCGGCAAATGCATATCGCGCAGCGCTGCAGATCGAACCATCACACCTGCCATCGATCCAGGCCCTCAAGACCATCGCCGCCGGGCGCGCCGACCATCCCGAGCAACTGAAGTGGCTGCGGACCGAAGCGCAGTACACCCGCGACGACGTTGCCAAGACGGCCGTGCACACCACCACCGGCCTCTTTCTGCAGGAGAGCTTTGCCGACCTCGAGGGCGCCTCCGACGAATTCGAGAAGGCCCTCACCCTCACCTACGACCACCTGCCGGCGGCGCGTCCGTTGGCGGACATCTGTTTCCGCGACGAAAACTGGCAACGCGCGGAGCAGCTCCTCGACATCATCGTCGAACGTCTCGATCCAAACACCGAAGCTGCCGACCTCTGCCGCCAGCATTACCGCCTCGGCTACGTGTGCGAGAAGCTGCAGAAGGACCAAAAGGCCCTCAAGAACTACCAACGCGCCTACGAGATTGATTCGACCTATCTGCCGGCGCTCGAGGGCTTGGGCGCATCGCTCTCCCGCTCGGGTCGCTGGGACGACGCCAGCAAGATCTACCAGGCCATCCTCATCCACCATCGCGACGGGCTCACCGACGCCGAGATTGTGGACTACTACCAGCAATTGGCTGATCTCAATCATAAATTGTTGCAGAGCGATCGCGCGGTCAAGAATCTGGAGAAAGCGCTCGAGCTCGACCCGAATCATGCGCCTTCGCTTCGCCTGTTGGCGACCGTGTACGAGGGCGAGAGCCGCTTCGAAGACGCCTACGAAGCGATGATCCGACTGGTGCCGCAGATCAGCGGCGAAGAACGCGTGCAGCTGCTCGTCGAGATCGGTCGCCTGGCCAAGAGCGAGCTCGATGACCCCTACCGCGGCATCGACGCCTACGAAGACGCCAACCGCCAACGCCCTGGGGATCGCGACATTCTGCAGGCCCTGCTGCAGCTCTACCGGCAGACGAGGCAGGGCCCCCGCGCCGTTGAAATTCTCGAGGAGCTGGTTCGCGTCGAACAAGATGAAAAGGCCCGGGTGCGCCTCAACCAGACCCTGGGCGAGGTGTGGCGGGACGAGCTCAAAAACGACTCCCGCGCCGTGCAGTACTTCAACGCGGCCCTCGATCTCGATCCGACATTCGTCAAAGCCTTCGAGTCCATCGAGCAGCTCTTGTCGTCGGCGTCGAACTGGGCCGGCCTCGAAGAGAACTACATCGCGATGTTGAAGCGCCTGCCACAGAGCGATACCAAGGGCATTAAAGGTGTCCTGTGGAAGAATATCGGTGACCTTTATCGCTACAAACTGAAAAACCTCGAAGGGGCAACACAGGCCTACAAAGTGCTGGCCAAGATGTCCCCCGACGACGTCGACGTGCTGGATGTGCTGGCCGATCTCTTGTCGAAGAATCCGGCCGCCGTCGACGACGCGATCTTGGCTTGGCAGCGGCTGGTGCAGCTGCAGGGCTTCTCCGGGACACCCGGGCCCGGCGACAAGTCGACGCGCCCCTTGCACGAGCTGGTGCGTCTCTATCTGGGCAAGAAGCTCGCCGATCGGGCCTACCTGGCCACATCGGTGTTGAAGGCCGTCAACGACCTCGCGCCCCAAGAGCAACAGCTGTTCGCGGCCTATCAGAAGCAGGCCCCACCCCAGGCCAAGCGGGCCATGACCGACAAGCTGTGGGACATGCTCCTGGCGCATCCGAGCGCACGGGGTCCGCTGGCCCAGCTCTCGACCATCCTCTGGCGCACGGCGGGGTCGGCCCTGGCCCGCACCCCCAAGGACTACGGCTTCGACAAGAAGAAGATCTGGGAGCGCAAGGACCTCGACGCACCGGTGCCGATGTATTTCGTCACCCAGCTCAAATACGTGCGCGGCGTCTTAAACGTCGGCGCCTTCGAGCTTTGGGAGAAGCAAGACGGCGCGGAATCGTTGGCCCCCCTGTCCCTGGAGACGCCCACCCTCGCCATCGGCAAGGCCAATCCGATTCTCCGCGAGACCAACGCGCGCGGGCTGTGGTTCCAGATCGGCCGGCAGGTGACCTCGCTGCGCCCCGCCTTCATGTTGCCCCGCACCCTGGGGGCCCAGCGCTTCAACGTGCTGATCGACGTCGTCATCAAGCTGGTCGAGCCGCGCTACCCGGTGAAGGGCGATCCCAAAGACGTCGCCGACGTCGAAAAAGCCCTGCTGAAGATCGCAGCTCCCCTCGCCAACGCCGTCAAACCGGTGGTCGCCGAGCTCTTGAAGTCGCGGCAGCAGGTGTCCACCAAGCTCTTCCTCGAGGGTATGGAGCACACGGCCTTGCGCACGGGTTATTTGCTCACCGGTGACCTCGACCTCGCCCTGGCGGTGGCCAAGCAGCCCGATGCCGGCGCCATCCCGCTGCCCTTCCAGCAAAAGACCCGGGAGCTGCTGCTCTTTGCCGCCAGCGAGGAGCACTTCGAGCTGCGCCAACGCCTGGGCACGGCCATCGGCGGCTGAAGGCTGATCGCCATCCATCCAAGAAAGAGAACGCCGCCGGCGGTTCCAATCGTGGATGGATCACGTGCCTGGGTGCAGACGTGGTATTAAAATCCACTACCCAAGAGGCAGGTACAGTTGGCACACTGATCAGCCACCTTGTGAGCGGCAGCGTAGGCGTCGTCGAAGGCGCCGATGGGACTGTCGTCGTTGCAGACGAAGAAGTCGAAGTTTCTATTCCCACCGCTGCTGGCAAATACACAAGTACAGCCATCGTGTGCACTCCGGTATGCCGACATACACGTTCGACAAAAAAGCCCGAGGTCCGGCGGGGGAGGAGGAGGTGGTGGCGGTGGTACCGGTGGAGGAAGGGGCTCCGGGTGGAGGGTGTCGCGGGTGAGCCTGCCACCGGTGCCATTCAACAGGGGGTCGTCGTCGCGTGCGATGCCCTCGAGGGCATCAACCAGGAATACTCTTCCTCTTGGGGAAACCAGCCTGTTGAAGGCGTGCGACCCGCTGAGGTTCACCACAGTCTGTACTCTCCAGCCAGCATAGCGGGGATCCCTGAGCACTGAGGACGCAACCAGCGCAGCCATCTCGCCGCAGTTCGCCATTTTGAAGCTGAGCCCTCTTACGGCGTCAGCTATACCATGAACGCTATCGATGGCGTCCTTTCCAGTTTTAATTTTGATCGAGTTATCGTTCGGGTTGTCGGGGTCGGCAGCTTGGTCTTGGTAAGCGCCCGTCTCGTCACGCATTCGTTCGAACTCCGGGTACACAGGATTTTTCCTGCTCCCGCCGAACCAACTATTCGTTGCCGTATCTGCCAGCTGGCCGAACTTATTCCACAATCCTCTCCACACCGCCCCCCCTTTGACACCCGTATAGGAGACATAATCCCTTCTGAGCTGAGCCGAGAGGTCTTGGAGACCCAGCAAGGGATTCTCCCGGACACCCGAGGTCGCCTCCAGACCACCCGGATCCACGAGGTTGACGACGTCGCCGCCGACGTAGGTGTAGGGCGAGGTCGCAAAGGACAGCAGCGGATGGAGCGGGTCTGGGGTCAAGAAGCGCCCCGCAGCCGGGTCGTACTCACGGGCTCCGAAGCGAATGAGGCCGGTGTCTGGATCGGAGAGGCCGCCAGCGTAGGTGAAGGGCTGAAAGCCCGGGGCCGTGTCGACGAGGACGCGGCCGTAGGCGTCGTAGCGCAGCTCCTGCTCGACGGCACCAGTATCTGCGTCCACGACGAAGCGCACGCTGCCGACGGCGTCGACCACATAGAGATAGCGCCCGCCGTCTCGCTCCATGAACTCGGGTACGAACGACCGATCGCCGTAGTGATAGCGGGCGACGACGGTGCCGTTGGCGTCGACCTCGGCGGCCAGTCGTTTGTCGCTGCCCCAGACCCAGCGGTGGGTGATCACCCCGTCGACGAGGCGCTGGACGCGACGGCCGGTGTCGTCGAGGAGGTAGGAAATCACGCGCCCATCGGCGCGGCGGACCTGCTGGAGGAAGCCCCCGGAGCGATAGCTGTACTCGGTCACGCCGCCGGAGGCGTCGACGCGTCGGACCCGCTCACCCTGCAGGTTGTAGGCGTAGCTGTCGTCGCCGTCGCGGAGCAGGCGGTCCCTGGTGTCGTGGTCGGCACGTCGGTCGATGCCTTCGCCCGAGTAGGTGGCCCGGGTGCGGTTGCTGTCGAGGTCGTATTCGTAGCGCTCCGTGGCGACGCCGTCCTCCAGCACCGTGACCAGCTCGCCGGCGGCGCTGTAGCGGTAGCTGAGGGTGCGCGCGAGACCAAAACCGCTCTCGCTCTGCTCGGCGATGCGTGCGTCCGCACCGCGGGCCAGGGTGAGATCGAAGAGCACGGCGTCGGCGAAGCGCAGGGTCTGCCGCGTCTCCTCGCCGAAGGCGTTGTGCTCGCTCCGAAGCTCGAGGTTGCCGAGGGTGCGGCTTGTCACCAGACCGCTGGCCGCGTCGCGCTCGAGGCCGAGGCCGCTCACCGCGACGATGGCGCCCTCGTCGTCGTAGGTCAGGGCGGTAGAGAGCGTGCCGTTGACCCGCACCTCCGCAACGTCGAGGTCGTCGTTGTAGACCAGTTGCAGTGTCGAGGGATGTGCCCCCAGGAGAGTCTCAGAGACGAGGAGAGAGCCGTCGTAGCCGAGCTCGCGGCTGAGCCCGCTGCTCGAGTCGATGCGCAGGGGCAGAGGGGAGGCCTCGGCGTAGGCGATGTCGTAGCTGTCGTCGCCGTCGTCGACGCGAAGCAGGCGGCCGGCGCTGTCGTAGGCCCAGGTGCTCAAGCTGCCGTCGGGGTAGAGCGCCGAGGACATCAGGCCGTTGGCTCCGTACTGGTAAGAAGTTGTGGGCGCGACGCCATCGAGGGCCGGCCAGGTGGAGGTGACCAGGCGGTTCGCGAGGTCATAGGACAGGTCGTAAGCAGCTCCCGAGGGCAGCACCGTGCGTGTGAGGTTGCCGTTGGCATCGTATTCGCGTCGCACCGCACGCCCAGCCTCGTCGCTGACGCTCGCCTCCTGTCCGAAGGGGGTGTTGGTGAAGCGGTAGGCGTGTCCGGGCCAGCGGATGGACCCCAGCCCCAGCCCGTCCACGACGATCTCCGTCTCCCGCACATCGGCGCCGTCGGCGGTGGTCAACGTCCGGCGCTGGAGGTCAGCGGAGTAGGCCACCGACGTGATCGCTCCAGCAACCTCCCGCATCTCGACGAACTCGCCCTGCTCGTCGTAGCTGTTGACGAGGTGCTTGCCCAAGGGCGTGGTCGTCTCGATCTGGCGCAGCGCCCGATCGTCGCGCCACACAGAGGTCTTGCCATTGACCCCCGAGCTGACCGTCACGCGGTTGTCCTCCTCGACGATCCGCCCCTCGACGATCTGGCTGCGACCGCTCGGGAAGGTCAGCGTTCGCGTCGCGCCCACCTCCCGGGTGCCGATATCGGGGACGATCTCCAGCTCGCTGCCGGCATAGAGGCGCTCCGACTGTGCGCCATTCGGCCGAATGATGCGCTGCGTGATGGCACCGCTGGCCCTGCTGCTGAGCAGCTCCAGCGTGTCGTCGGCCCCGTACTGCACCGAGTAGGTGTCGCTCAGGCCCCCCGTCGTTGTTCTCGTGACGACGACGTCGCCGCCAACGCGGAGCAGGTCGAGGTCGGTGGAGAGACCCTCGGGGTCCTCCGCTCGCACGAGATGGCCGTCGTCGTCGTAGACGTAGGTGTGCAGGCCGCCACGGGGGTCGACCAGCGAGGCGAGGAGGCCGCCGTCGAGGTACGCGAGGTCGACGGCGAAGTCGGCGCCAGCACCGGCACCCGCCTCAAAGGCAACGCGCGCCAGCGACCCGTCGGCGTCGACAACGAGCTCCGTTCGGTGTCCGTAGGGGCCCACCACGGCCAGGGGCGTCCCGCTCGCGTTGCGCTCGATGCTCGTGAGATAGCCGAAGGCGTCCGCGATGCCGCTGAGGAGGCCGGCGTCGTCGTAGAAGAAGCGGAAGACGACCCGATTGTCGGTGCTGTCCACGGTCTTCAGGTGACGCCCGCTGGCGTCGAAGACGTAGAGAAGAGGCTCGCCCGCCGAGGTGACCTCGATGACATCGCCGCACGCCGTCATTTGCCCCTCGCCACGCTCCCCAGTGCCGAGCTCGAGCACCTGGGTGTCGACGTCGAGGGCATGGTGGGCGTCGAGGCGCCAACCGCCGAAGCCCGCGGAGCGTGCGTCGTCGTAGCCGAGCAGCACCTGTGTTTGTCGCCAGTCCGTGTCGTCGGTTCCGGCGTAGTCCCAGCCGACGAGAACCCGAGCGACGACGGGAGGTGCGACGGCGACGCCGAGGGCGTTGGTCCCGTCCCACTGAAAATCATCGAAGAGGTTGGGCGCGGGCTCGAAGGCGCGGTACTCCGTTCGACCGGCGACCTCGATCACGAGGTGGACGCGGTCCCCCTCCCGGCTGCAGGCACCGTCCAGGTCGAGGGTGTCCTCCCCGCACAGCAGCGAGCAGGTGCTCGGGTCGCCAGTGCACACCCACCCATCTTCGAACTTGCACGTGGGGGAGCAGCCGTCGCCAGCACCCACTCCCCCGTCGTCGCAATCCTCGCCGGCGTCGAGGTGCCCGTCTCCGCAGGAGACCGCGCTGCAGATGTCACTGAGGCTGGCAGCAGCCTCCGCCGCCGTCATCGGCCTGTCCTGTACCTGGAGATAGGAAATTACACCCGCATCGGTCTCGGCGATTGGACTGGAGCCAGTGGTGTTGTCCATCAGGAAGTACATCGCCGACGCCGCCGGTTGGTACACGTCGCCGGTGTCGACGAAGGTGCCGGCCGCCACGCCGTTGATGAAGAGCGAGACGAGCCGTGAGGTCGCGTCGCGCGTGATGGTCACGAACACGTCGCGATCCGCGACGAATGAGCCCCCGGCGAAGGCGCCACCGGGAAAGAAAGTCACGCCGCCGAAGTGCTGGTAGATGCCCGCGTCCCGCGTGGAGTTCGAGAAGTCGACGAGCCGCGCAAAGCTTGCGTTCATCGGGTTGAAGCGCAGCAGCATCGAGATCGAGTAGGAGCCGGTGACCACTGCCGGTCCAACATTGGCCAGACGCAGCCCGCCCGAGACCGGGAACGCCCATCCACGCACCGTCGGCGACGAGGGGCACGCACTCGGACTGATGGTGTGTGTCACGTAGGCCCCACCGGCAGCGCCGCCGCTGACAATCGACGCCGTACCGTTTGCGACCGGCTCGAGCGGGTTTCGCGCTCCTTCGTTGGCTTCCAGGGAATCGCGGAACACATAGGTCGAGCGCACCGAGCGCAGAGCCGGAATGCTCTCACCCATCAGGGGGATCATGAGCGTTCGCCCGTCCTGGTAGGCGGGGACGCGGGCGCTCGAGTACGAGAGGGAGTAGGGCGTCCCGGCGATGGGCAGGCGTTCGTGCACGCTCTGCATCTCCACGCTGACGCTTGGCCAGGTTTCGCGGCGCAGGGCCCTCGATCCAGCATCCCGTGGGCACACGGGCTCGTAGAACAGGGGGCCATCGATGATCGCCGGGTCCTCGCCCTCGCCCTCGCCCACTTCGCCTTCGCCTTCGCCTTCGCCGCCAACATCGCCCTCACCCTCGCCTTCTCCGCTTTCGCCTTCGCCTTCTCCGCCCTCGCCTTCGCCTTCGCCGCTCTCGCCCTCGCCGCTCTCGCCCTCGCCTTCGCCTTCGCGCTCGCTCGTCACGGTGAGCTCGAAGGGGCCGCTGTCCACTCCGCGGCCATCGACGAAGACGAAGTAGGTCTCATTCGCGACGGCGTCGAAGCGGACTGCAGAACGGAGGGCATCGACGTCGTAGTTGTTGCAGGCCACATCTTCGGCGTCTGAGCAGCTGCTCCTGACGTACAGGACGGTGGCGTAGTCAACGCTCGTCCCTGGGTTGGCCGAGCTGATGATCAGCGATGCGCTCGCGATCGGGGTGAGCGTGTAGACGACGTCGCCTGCGACGGTGCCGCCGCAGGTGCCTCGGTGGTTGTTCAGGGCTTCGTTCGTGGTGCCGAAGACGGAGCCAGCATCGACGAAGCTCGAGAGGTCGCCGGCGACCGCGCAGGAAGCGTCGCCTTCGCCTTCGCCTTCGCCTTCGCCTTCGCCTTCGCCTTCGCCTTCGCCTCCGCCTTCGCCTCCGCCGTCGTTGTCAGCTTCCCCCTCGCCTTCCCCTTCGCGCGCCCCACCTACCGCAGCGACCGGCGCGGAGGAGGCGAGCCGGCACCCGCCGTTGATGAGGCACAAGATGGCAAGCGGCGTCAGAACGCAGCGATGGGGGAAGCACATTGGCACCTCGCTCTGGGAGGGTCGCATCGCCTCCACAGCCCTCACACTTCTGAGCCCGCTTTGTTCGGAATGCGACAGCCAGGACGTCGCGGCGTGGCTGGGACCTGGGGCTCTTGTTGGAGCGGGGGCGCGGCCCGACACGGGATCACCCGACGGCGCCCTCGATCTCGAACACCGATCGATGCCGGCCCCGCGCGATGGCGTCGTCGAAGAAGGATCGCCAGGTCGCGTCGGCGGCGAGCGTGGCCGAATCGCCGACGACGATGAGCTTTTGGCGGGCGCGGGTCAGGGCCACGTTCAGGCGCCTCACGTCGGCGAGGAAGCCCACGGCGGCGTCGGCGTTGCTGCGCACGGCAGAAAAGACGATGGCTACCTTCTCGCGCCCCTGGAAGCCATCGACGCTGTCGACTTCGAGGCCGCGGTCGACGAGGTCGGCGAGCCTCGATCCCAAGAGCGCGGCCTGGGCGGCGTAGGGCGTGATGACGCCGACATCGACAGGAGCCAGGCCCCCGGCGATCAGATCGCGCACGAGCAGGTCGACGACGTGGGCCTCGCCGGGGTTGGATTTGGATTCGCTCTCGGCCGGGCTTTGCTCGTCGAAGCCGGCACCGGCGGTGTCGGTGACTTCGAACACCACTTCGGGGCGGGAGATCCCGGGACCGGGTGCCAACGACGACGACGCCACGCTGGGGTGGGCCACCAGCGCGCCCGCATACCAGGTGCGCGAGGGGAACTGCATGATCTGATCGTGCATGCGGTGCTGCACGGTCAGCATGTGCGAGACCGCGCCGTCCTCGTCGGCCGCGCACAGCTGGGCAAACACCGTCGTCGACAGCCCCGCCTTGGCCGCCGCCATCGACACCACGACGGGCGGAAGCTGCAGGTGGTCGCCAGCAAGGACGACGCGGTTGGCGTGCAAGGCGCCCAACAGGATCGCGGGCGTCAGGGCCTGGGATGCTTCGTCGACGACAACGACGTCGAAGGCGCTGCCGTCTTCTGCTGAATCGAGGATGTCGTCGAGTCGGCCGGTCAGGGTGCCGCACAGGACGCGGGTGCGATCGAGCACCGCCCGCGCTGCCAGACGCTCGAGGCGCCGGGCTTCTGCGAAGAGCTTGCCGCCCTCGACGCGGGCTTCGCGCTCGCGCTGGTAGGCCTCGCGTCCCCGATCACTGCGACGTCGGGCGCCACGCAAGAGGGCCAGCGCCTGCTCGACGAGCTCCTTCGCCATCGCTCGGTGGGGGTGAGCCTCGGTGAGCGCCGCCAAGGTGTGGTCCTCGAGCGCTTCCGAGACGCGCGCAGGATCGCCGAGGCGCGCCAAGGAGAGTTGGGGTGAGGCCAGCAGCAAGGAGCTCGCGAGGTGGTCCACCGCCGCATTCGACGCCGTCAGCGCCAGCACCCGCTCGCCCCGCAGCACGGCTCGCGTGACGACGTCGACGAGGACGCGGGTCTTGCCTGTGCCGGGCGGTCCGTGCACCAGCGCGACGTCTTCGGCCAGCAACCCGTGGGCGGCGGCGCGTTGCTGATCGAGGTTGAGCTCGGGCGAGAGGCCGAGGGCGACGAAATCCTCGGGCATGCGCGTCGGACGCGGGGGCACGACACCCAACAAGACTTCGACCAGGCGCGCGCTTCGACCCGTGGCGCTGCGCGCGCGCGCCAAACCTTCTTTCAAGCGGCGCAGCGTGACCTCGTCTTCGCCTCGCAAGAGATCGATGGCGTCGTCAACGTCGACGTCTTTGGCTGCGTCGGTGCCGTCGAAGACGACTTCGATGGTGCCACGGCGTCGGCGGGCGACCACGCCATGACCAGCCGAGATGTGTCGGCCTTCGTCGTCGCGTTCGAGCAGAGACACCGCGGCTCCGGGACGGGCATCGAAGCGATCCACATGACCCGGACGATTTTCGTCGTCGACGAGGGTGACCCGCACCCGCCCGAGCAGGGTGGGGCGCTGCTCGGTCACCTTGGCTTTCTTGAGCAGCAGGCCGCGCTCCTCGAGCTGCTTGGGCGTCGCCTCCGACGTCAATGCTTCGGCACGGGCGCGGGACTCGTCTTCCTCGAGCCCGAGCGCGTGCTGGAGCTTTTGCAGGCGCTCGTCAGCCTGGTGGTGGAGCTTGGCCGCCATCTCTTTCCCCTCCGGCTCCGCCGTGCATCGAGCTGTTGGCACAGCTCAAAGGCCATCGCTCGCCTACTTCTTGGCGAGCGGGTTTTCCAACACGAGCGTGGACTCGCCCATCGATTCTTCTTCTTCCTCTTCCCCCTCTTCAGGGACGACCGCCGGTATCTTGGCCTGGGTCGGCACCGCGGAGCCCGAGACGCGCCGTTTGAGCTCGTCGATGATGGTCAGCGCCTTGCGGTGTTTCTCAGCGAGCTCCCGGTAACGCTCGCTGGTCTGCTTGTTCATTTCGGCCTGGGCTTTGAGCTTGCCGACGGCCTCGTTGTACTTTCCCTTGACCTCCTCGAGCACCTTGCGCGTGTTCTCGTCGACGCTGCCGACGTTGGCCTGGAGCTGGGCGTGGAGCTCCTTGGCCCGGGAGATCGCCTCGCGCGCCTTCTCGCGGTACTGGGACGACTCCAACGTCGACTTCGCGATGCGTTCGTCTTTGGCCTTCACCTCGGCCCGCAGCTCCTCCAGCTTGAGGTCGGTCTCGGTCGACGTCTTGAGGGTGGCGTCGGCGAGCTGTTTGTGCAGCTTCTCCTGGGCCCCTTCGGCCTGCGCGCGCTCGCGGGCCCGGGCCTCCTTCTCGACGCGGATCTCGTTGACCATGTCGTTGAGCTTCAGCTCGGCGCTCTCGGCCCTCTCTTTGGCGGAGGCCTCGTTGTCCTTGGCGCGCTTGAGCAGTGCGTCGGCCTTCTGGCGCAGCTCGGTGTAGCGAATCTTGACCTCGTCGCGCTCCTTGCGCGCGACGTCGAGCTCGGCCCGGCCCTTCTGCTTTTCTTCGGCGACCGTGCTCTTTTGCTCCTCCATCTTTTTGAAGAGGCTGTCTTCTTTTTCGGCGAACTGGCTTTCGAGCCCAGCCTTCTCCCGCTTGATGGCAGCGGCGTCGTCGATGGCCCTCTTGGCCTGGGTTCGCAGCCGGGTCAGCTCATCGGTGAGCTTCTCGTTGTTGGCCTGGGCCTCTTCGATCTCTTCGTCGAGCACGCCAATGCGGTCGGCCAGTGCTTGGCGGTCGCGGGACTCGCGGTCGATCAAAGCCTCGAGGCGGGTCTTGTTTTCGTCGGCGCGCTGCAGGCGAGCGCGGGTGTCTTCGAGCTCGGCTTGGGCGCCGCCGAGGTCCGCCTTCATGCGGGCGATGATCTCCTGGAGCTTTTCGACGCGCTCCTTGAGACCGCGCTCGATGCGATCGAGGTTGGCACCGTGGGCCTGCACATCTTGAGAGTGGTTGGCGCGCTCTTCGGAGAGCTCCGCCGACATGAAGGCGTTCTGCTCCTTCTGCTCGTGAAACTGCTGCGTGACCTCGTCGACGCGGTCGTTGAGGACCTTGATCTCGTCGCGGGCGGTGTGCATCTGGGCTTCGGCTTTGCGCAGCTCGCGCGTGAGCTCGTTGACCCGTTCCTTGCCATCTTGGACCAGGGCGTCGAGCTCGACGGTCTTGGCGCGGGCTCGGTTGAGATCGCGATCCAGCTCATCGCCACGGGCGCGGGCGGCGTCGAGCTCGTGCGTGAGCCCGGCCTCGCGGGTCTTGGCTTGGCGCTCGGTGTCGTGCAGCGCTGAGTCGAGCTCCTTGTTCTTGGCCTCGACGTCGGCAATGCGCTGGTCGCGCTTGAGAACGTCTTTCTGGCGGCCGAGACGTTCCTGATCCCATTCACGGGTCTTGTCGCCGAGCCGGGCATCGGTGTCCTTGAGGGTCGCGGCCGTCGCTGCCAACGACGCCGCTGATTCGTTCAGTCGGGCATCGCGCTCGGCGACGGCGGCCTTGAGTTCGCCGATCCGCCCTTCGAGCTCGCGGGCATGGGCCGTGGCCTTCTTGCGCGTGTCATCGAGCTCAGCTGTGGTCTCTTCCAGACGTTTCGACGTCGCCGCGAGGTTGCCGCCGATCTCGAGCACCTTCTGTTCGAGGCGGTGCTTCTCTTGCGAGAGCTCGAGCGCGTGTTGTTGGGTGTCTTGCAGCTCGGCGGAGACTTCGGCGGCGTGGGTCTGCGAGGTCTCGAGTTGGCCCCGGACATCGGTGAGCTGGGCGTCGTTGTCGGCGAGATCGGCTTCGAGGTCGACGACGCGGCTGCTGCGATCTTCGAGCCGCGCTTTGGTGTCGATGAGCTCGGAGGAGGTCTTGTCGAGGTCGGCCTCGAGCCCCTCTTTGTCGAGGGTAAGATCGCGCAGACGGCTTTCGAGGTCGTCGATGTTGGCGCGGAAGGAGGCGTCGTCGGCGTTCTTCTTCTCCTTGAGGTGACTCAGCTCTCGGCGCAGGGCTTCGCCGTCTTTGGTGCTGTCGACCAGCTTGCCCCTGGTGTTTTCGAGCTGAACGTCGAGCTCGGCGATGCGGGCCTGGTGGTCGGCGATGCCGCGGTTCAGCAGCGCTTCGCGCTCTTTGGACGCGGCGTCTTTGCGGGCGAAGTCGGTGCGGGCGGTCTCCAGGTCGTTGACGAGATCGCGGATCTCGGTCGCGCTGCGATCGTTCTCCTCCGCACGTCCGTTTTGCTCGGCGCTGAGGCCATCTTGCAGGGCGGTGATGCGGACGTTGAGGGCTTCGACCTCGCGCTCGGCGTCGCTGGTCGCGTTCTCCAGCTCTTCGGCGAGGGCTTTCTTCTCTCGTTCGAGGCGCTCGCCGCGCTCGGTCCCCAATTCGACGTCGAGACGCAGAGCCCCGATGCGATCTTCGGCGGCGGTGAGCTGGGCCAGCAGGTCTTCGCGCGCCTTGCGGGCCCGTTCGAGCTCGCGCTCGCGCAGGTCGAGCATCTCGGCAAGCTGTCCCATCTCGCGTTCACGCTGGGCCCAAAGCTCACGGGCCTTGGCGACGTCGCCCTCTCGGCGGCGCAGGCTCTCCCGCAGAAAGCCAAGCTTGGCCTCTGGACCAGCACTCGCCGTCGGCGCTGGCATGGGCTCGTCCACCCGTCCCTGGTTGAGCAGCTCGTCGAAGGTGGGTCCCGAGGCGCCGCGTCCCTCCGGCCGCGCTCGACCGCGTTGGCCAGGCGCTCCCGGAACCGGTGCCGGTCGCTCGGAGCCGGGCGCGGCGACGTCGGCGCCGTTGGAGGGCGCCTCAGCTGGGGGCGGGGCCTTGGCTTCGATCTGCGCGGCCAAGGGAGCGCCGTTGGGAAAAGCGTCGGGGACGAGTCGTCCCACGGCATCGAGGAGCTGATCCATCGAGAAGGGCTTGTGCATGTAGGCGTCGGCGGGCGTCGGCGTCTTGCTGTGTTGGGCGAAGGCCTCCGGTGTCTCTTGCCCCGATGTCAGGATGATCGGGATGCGCTTGAGGTCCTGCTGTTTTTTCAGCCGGTTGCAGAACGAATAGCCAGAGCCTTTGGGCAGCTCGACATTCAACAGGATCACCGCCGGCGCGCGCTGGCGGATGAACTCGACGACGTCGCCGTCGGCCAACACGTGAGCCTCGAAGCCCATGGTGTGAAACGCCTGCTCGACGACGCTCGCGACGTTGGTGTCGGGCTCGATGATCGCGACCGATCGGGCCACCGCGTCCTCCTCGCGCCCCTTGGGGCGGCATCGCAGAAAGCAAACTTCGAGACGCTGGCGCGTCTTGACGTTCTCATGCTTCAAGACGCGCCAGCGTCTTGAACCAGCAGAACTTCAAGACGCTGGCGCGTCTTGAACATCCGCACTTCAGGCGCGCCAGCGCCTGAAGCGGCGAACACTCCGCCGTAGGTCGGCAAAGGTGCGGCACTGTAGCACCGCCCAGAGTCGACCGTGCGGTGCCGCGTCTTCTGGACAGCAGACGGACTTCAGAAAGAGACCTGGGGCCGATTCGTTGTTGCCGCACGGCGGGTGTGGCAAGTCTTGGGTCCGCTGCCGTGCCAACGGGGCAGAGCTTGGATGTTCAAGACGCGCCAGCGTCTTGAACCGACAGAGCTTCAAGACGCGCCAGCGTCTTGAACCGACAGAGCTTCAAGACGCGCCAGCGTCTTGAACCGACGGAACTTCAAGATGCTGGCGCGTCTTGAGTTTGGACTGCGCGGCGCCGGCGGGTTCCTCCGTTGCCGCAGACCAGTGTTTGCGGTCTTCGCGAGGGGCGAAGCACCAGTGAGGTCTCGATGTCGGCGACGTTTTCCCTTTCTGTCTCCCGTCCGGTGCGCACCTGGTCCTGGTTCTTGCGGACGGCGACGTCCATAGGGCTGGTGCTCGTGCCCTCGGTGGGGTGCGACTGCGACGTCACCGACTTCAACCCGGTCGCGCCGCAGATTGCCGTCGATGTGTGCGCCAAGCCCGAGCGCGAGGTGAACGGCAAGATCATCGGTGGCACTGAGGAGTGCGCCTTGCCCTTCGGCAACGCCGATCTCGCCGTTCGCGTCGAGCGCTTCTTCACCATCACGAACCCGTCGAGCCTCGAGCTGCAACTCAAAGACAAAGACGGCAACCCCGGCGTCACCTTCGCCAGCGACGGCGACGAGGGCTTCGCTTTCATCAACCCGCCGCCGACGAGCATCGCGCCGGGGCTCAGCGCTCAGATCGGCGTCAACATCCGGCCGGCCCTGGAGTCCGCCATTTCGCGCGACATCGTCATCCTGAGCGATGCCAACAACGTCCCACCCAACGACGACGACCTCGCTGAGATCCACGTCCCCATTACGCTCACAGGGGTCGACAACGGCGTGCCCGACATCGAGATCGTCCCCGACAGCAACTGCGGATCGATCAATCCCTTGAGCGTCGACTTCGGTCGGGTGGCGACTGCGGGCCTGCAGGTGTGCAACGTCGTCGTGAACAACGTCGGCACGCGGGAGCTCTTCTTCGACAGCGTCGCCTTCGTTCCTCTCGTCGACGGCGGTGCCGACATCATCGAGCCGGCCGGCAGCGATGCCATCCCCGCCATCTTGTCGGGAACGCCGCCCAACCCGGACCAGTCGCTGGCGCCGACGTCAGCTTCGGTGCCGGGTCTGCCGCTGCGTTTGACCTTCGCTCCCGACGTGCTCGGCCGTTTCGAGCGCAAGCTGCGCATCGTCACCTCGGATCCCGACGAGCCGGTGATCGACATTCCCATCTTGGGGCTCGGCGTCGACGGCCCCACGTGCACTGCGCGGGTGAAGAGCGTCGGTGGCGTCGACGTGGTCGGTGCTCCGACCATCGAGCCCCTCGACGACGTGGTGCTCACCGCTGACGCGGCCCCGGCCACTCCCGATGGCAGCATCGCCAGCTACTCGTGGGAGATCAAAGAGCGCGGCCCCGGCTCGGGCGTGGTGCTCACCAGCCCCAACAGCCAAGAGACCGCCTTCGCCTTCGCCAACCGCCGCGGCGTCGACGTCGCCGGGCCCTACCAGGCCTGCGTCACCGTCGTCGACGACCTTGGGACCGAGGGCGTGTCCCCCTGCTGCGTCGACTTCGAAGCCATTCCCTCGGATTCCTTCTTGGTCCAGCTCACCTGGGTCGGCGACGAGTTCGACGACATGGACCTTCATGTCACCAAGAGGGACGTCGACAACAAATACTGCGTCACCAGCCTCGGCGGCGGCGGCGGCGACGTCGACGCGCCCTTCGAGAGCTGCGGCGGTCTCGACTGTGGCTTTTACAACTGCAATCCCACCGACACGGGCGTCGAATGGGACGGCGTGGCCGGCCGCTCCGACGGCGACCCGAGCCTCGACATCGACGACACCGACGGCTTTGGTCCCGAGAACATCAACGTCGACATCGCCGGACCCGGGTCCTACGCCTTCGGGGCCTCCTACTTCAGCGGCTCGGTGCCGGTTGCCATGTTCGTCCGCTTGTTCTTGTTCGGCCGCTTGGCGGGCGAGTGGGTGCAGACCGTCGACTCCGACTTCTTCGAGGTCGGCATCGTGCATTTCACCGCCGACGATCCCTTGCGGCCCTGCGTCGAAGACTTGACCGACGGCGACCCCGACGACCAATGCCCCGGCTTCTGATCCGCGTTTGCGGGCGCCTCTTTTTTTTGGTGAGCCTGAAATGAACAAGAACCTTGCGCGTGCCGTGCTGTGCGGCTTCGTCGTCGTCGCCAGCGGCTGCCCCGCCGAAGACGGCACCATCGACATTCCGCCGCCGGACTCCACCTGCGAGAGCAACGACGAGTGCGGGGCCGGCAACCTCTGCATCAGCGGGACGTGCTTGATTGCCCAATGCGATCCCGCCATCGAGGCCCAATGTGGCGTCGACGCCGTCGAAGACCGTGATCCCACCTGCTGCCGCGTCTTTGAGAACTGCAACCCCATCACCTTCAAGTGCGCCCGCGATCCCAACGCTGAGGGCGTCGGCTGCCCCGAGACCGAGCCGGACTGCATTGCCTGCACCGAGAGCCCCGACTGCTATTCCGCGCTGACCTTTGCTTCCTTCTGCTCGGGGGGGCGTTGCTTCGAGACCGCAGGACGCACCTCTTGTTCGCAAGACTTCCAGTGCGGCGAAGGCGAGCGCTGCGATCGCACCGAGTTTTTCTGTGTGCCCGACGCCGGCGGTTGCCGTTTTTGCGGCCCCGATTTCCCCGAGCTCTGCTGCGCCAACGGCCAAGCCTGCGACCAAGACGCGAACATCTGCGTCGACCTCGGTGAGGAGGACGAGTGCACCGCTGAGACGGTGCTCGACGACTGCCGCGCCGGTGAGCTGTGCGACGAGCTCGGGCGCTGCGTCCAGTGCATCGACGACGACAACTGCGGACCCGGCACCCACTGCGACGCCTTCTCCGGCTTGTGCGTGAGCAACAACCGCTGCGAGTCCGACGATCCCTGCCGGGCCCTCAACCCCTTGCTGCGTTGCATCGACAACGCTTGCGCCCAGCCCGAATGTGAGGTCAACGGCGACTGCGGCGACGCCCGCGAGCGCTGCGAGAACTTCGACTGCGTCTTGCCGCCCGCGGTGTGCACAGAGACTGATGAGCCCAACAACACGGCAAACCAAGCGGTGTCCCTCGACAACGTCGCTTCGGCCTACGGCGGCGTGCTGTGCCGCGGTGACTTCGATTTCATCTCCTTCCCGGTGCAGCCACAGAAGCGCTACACGGCCACCGTCACCGTCGCCAACTCGCCCTTCACGGGGCTCACGGCGACCATGTTCGACACCACCAGCACCCAGGAATCCAACCAGCAATTCGGGACGTCGCCGTCGTCGGTGGTGTTGGTGGGGGTCACGGGGGAAACCGAGACGGGGCGCTTCACCGTGCAGGTGTCATCGAGCTCCAACGTCGCCCGTGACTCCTGGAGCTACACGGTCACGCTGCGCGAAGACGAAGCCTCCGCCGAGGCCGACTGCTCGGAGGCATCGCAGGTGGGCCAGGAACCCAACGAGAGCGCCGCCGCCGCCACCGAGCTCGCCTTGGGGGCCACCGCCTCCTTCACGCGCTGCGGGACCACCGACACCGACTTCTTCCGCGTCACCGTGCCCCCCCTCAACGGCGTCGAAGTCACCGTCGACGGCTTCCAGAACGCCGAGGGCAACCTCACGGCGGAGCTCTTTCGCGGGCCGGCGCCCGGCGTCTCCCTCGAGCGTGGCCAGACCACCGCCAACGTCGAGGTCGTCGACTCTCCCGAAGGCCCCACGGAGTTCTTCATCAAGGTGTCTTTGGCCAGTGCCGGCGGCGCCTTGTCGAACCAGATTTACCGGGTGTCGACAACGGCCCGACCCCGACCAGCGGAATGCGACGCGGATCTCGGCGAAGACGACGGCATAGTGGAGCTGGCCAAGCCGCTGGTGACGACGACGACGGATGGCTTGATCAGCGCTTCGACCGGGCTCATCCGCTGCAACCCGCAAGACATCGACCACGCGACCTTCACCGTGCCCGCGCGTCTGGGCGGAGCGCTGCGGCTGGCCTTCACCCACTCCGAAGGCGATCTCGCGCTGGACCTGCTCGACGCCACCACGGGCGCCCAGCTGGCGACGTCGAATGTGTCATCGGCGGCGGCGGGCGCCGAAGCCGTCGACCTCCCGCAAGACATCGTCGACCGCACCTACGTCGCGCGCGTGCGCCTCGCCTCGGCGGTGACGTCCAACATCACGGGCCAGACCTACACCTTGTCGCTGTCGAGCTTCGATGCGGGCGTCTGTCTGGACAGTGAGCCCTCCACCGATGGCACCTTCCTGACGGCCCGCTGCCTCGACGGGTTCAGCGAGGGCGCGTTTGCGTGCAATGGCGCCCGCCTCGCCGTCCCCTTGGGTTCGAGTCTCGCTGGCTGCGACGTCGACGAATCCGCCGACGGCTGCGGTCGGGTCTGCGGCAACGGCGACTTCGACGTCGTGCGCATCGGCACCTTGGAATCCGGCCGCAACATCACGGCCACGCTGCGCTTCGATCCTGCGCTCGGCGACCTTTCGCTGCAGCTCGCCAAGGTGACAGGCTCGACGCCGAGCGTGGTGGTGACGCGCCGAGACACCGATGCCGCAGCACCCCGTGACGGCGTCGTCGAGCTCTTGTTTGAGACGGTCGGCACCGCCAAAGAGCACATGCTGACCGTGAAGCCCGAGGGCACCGCCGGCCACGAAGCGCAGCTCTACGCCCTCAGCATCGATGTCAGCGGGGCCTGTGTGGCCGACGCCAACGAGGCAGTGGGGAACTCGACGCCTGGAACCTCGACGCAACTGCGCGACGATCCCCAAGCTGGCCAGGCCGACGACGTCGTCGACGCCTCCCTCTGCAACGGCGACGTCGACGTCTACGAGATTCTGGGCTTGTCGAACGAGGAGATCACGCTGCGCGTCGAGGGACCCCTGGGCCTGCACCTGCGCGCGGGCACCCGACCCGCAAACCTCGCCCTCACCGCGACGACGATCGCCGGCGCCGACGCCACCGTCGACGAGGGCGGCGCAGCGACGTTCACCTTCGTCTCCTCCCGCGTGCAGCAGCTCTTCTTCACGGTGGACCGCGCGGCTGGGGCTGAGAGCGGCAACTACGAGCTGACCATCGACTACACCGCCGACCCCGCAGGTGAAGGTGAAGGTGAAGGTGAAGGTGAAGGTGAAGGTGAAGGTGAAGGTGAAGGTGAAGGTGAAGGTGAAGGCGAAGGCGAAGGCGACCCCCCGTGACGCTGGCTACTCGCTGGGCGGCCCCGGCGTGGGAGCAGGCACCTTGTCTTGCTCGACAACGCCAGCATCAGCAGCGGGCGCGCCGGTCACGACCCGCACGACGACGCGACCGCGATCGAGCTCTTTGACCTCGAGAGTCGTGACCGCACCGCCGGCCTCGACGCTCTTGCCATCCAGGCGATCGGCGACCCCCGCTGCGACGTCGCCGTCGAAGGAGAGCTCGGTCCGCCCCGGCCGGTACACCCGCAGCTCGTGGGGCGGCAGCATGCCCCGCAGCGTCTTCATCGCCGCGAAGGAGGCCATCCCCTCGATGATGACCTCCGTCATCGGCGCACCGGCGTCGACGACGACAGGAACGACGACCCTGGGCGGTGGTGGCGGTGGTGGCTCGGCCGGGAACAGGTAGCGCGATGCCACGAGGGCACCGCCGACGAGGATGAGCCCCGCGGTGGCGCCCAGGGCCAAGTGCGAGCGCGGAGCAGCCACAACCAGCGGAGCAGTCGACGTCGCCTCACTCGTCATCGTCGGCGCGGCACTGGGTGCGGAAGATTGGGCGGGAGGCGTCGGCGACGTCGGAGCCGATGCGCTCGCGGCGCTTTGAGGTCTGGACAGCGGCGCCGGGGACTGCTGGTGCACCTTGGCGCGGTGGTCGACGGTGGCGACCTCGCGGGCCGCGGACGGGACCGGGGCCTGGTCGGCATCGGAGTGGCGAACGATGCGCGGGATGTCGTCGATGTGGCCGGCGGTGTCGACGTCGAAGCGGCGACCGGCCATGGTGGCGGCGTTGACGTCGACGCGTTCGAAGCGGGTGCTCATACCCTGAGAGAGCACGAGCAATCGATCGAGCACCGCCGCACCATCGCGCGGCCGATCTTTGGGGTTCTTGGCCATCATCGCGCGCACCAGATCGGCGCCAGCGGGCGGGATGTCGTCGCTGAGGCGCAACACGTCGTCGAGGGGCGGGGGCTCTTCGTGCATCTGGCGCAAAAGGGTCTTCATCGGCGTCTCGGCCGGAAAGGGATGGCGTGAGGTCAACATCTCCCACCACACGATGCCCAAGGCGTAGACGTCCTGGCGCGGGTCCTCGTTGGCGCCGTCGATGTGCTCCGGGCTGATGTATCCCGGCGTACCGACGAAGCCGCCCGATCGCGTGAGCCGTTGGCCGTCGTCGTTTTTGTGCAAGAGCCCTTCGTGGATGCCTTTGGCGAGTCCGAAGTCGAGCACTTTGCAAAAGAACTCGATGTCGCCGCTGGCCGAGCCCGCCGTCGTCGTGAGCATGACGTTTTCGGGCTTGAGATCGCGGTGCACCAGTCCCTTGGTGTGGGCTGCCGACAACGCCCGCGCGATGTGCTCGATGATGACCAGCGACTTTCGCCAGGTGACGCGCCCGTGGGCCAGGTGGGCGCGCAACGTCTCTCCTTCGACGAACTCCATGGCGAGAAACAACCCGGCCAAGCCCGCCGTCGTCTGCAGGGAGCCGAAGTCGTAGACGACGACGACGTGGGGATCCTGGATGGAAGAGACGGTCTTTGCCTCTCGTTCGAAGCGCAGCTGGGCCACGGGGTCGTCGACGGAGTCGCCGCGAATCACCTTGAGGGCCACGCGCCGCCCGAGCGGCTCCTGGGTCGCTTCGTAGACGACGCCCATGCCGCCGGCCGCCAGGCGCTTCAAGATGCGGTAGCGCTCGGCCACCAAGGAGCCGACCAGGGGATCTTGAAGCTCGCGCGTTTGGCCCACGAACCCGACCCTAGTGGCACTGGCTCCAAGTCAGTAGGGGGGTTTCTGGCTGGCCTGGCCCATCTTCCTCCCGTTCAGAGCGAGCGCTTTGACGGACTGTGACCCCCGTTCCGCAGCCGCAGGGACATTTGTCCACGCGCGATGAGGGACGGCTCTTCACATTGGCGACCAACACGAGCGCTGTGCTCGATCGGGAGCCCCATGACGATGACGCCGACGCCTTATTTCTGTGCCTGTTTCCTCATTGGCGCACTGGCTGCGTGCCCGCCGGCGGAGGAGGATCCGCTCGGGCAGGGCTTCACCGACTGCAACGGCCAGACCTGTCAGCCGGGGCAGTACTGCTTCGGCGGCGGCATCTGCGAAAACGGCTGTCTCTCCGACGTCAACTGCGCCGAGGGACAGGATTGCCAAGACGAAGACGACTTCGACCGTGCTGGGGTCTGCGTTGACGCCGACGTGCCCAGCGAAGGGGAAGGAGAAGGCGAAGGCCCCAGCGAAGACGGCACCTGCGACTCCTTCGCTGACCACGCCCAAGATTGCGGGTTGCCGGCCAGCGATGCCGCCGCCATCCGCGCGTCTTGCAACGGGCTCTCCGCCGACGAGCAAGATGCCTTGTTGGCCTGCGACGCCGCCGAAAGCTGTGACGAGCTGCGCGGTTGCTCGGGCGTGGAGTGTTTCAGCGACGATAACTGCGGCAGCGACGCGCCGCATTGCTTGCGCAGCACCGAGGTGGTCGATCCCTTCACGGACATTCCCTTCACCTGCGTCGACGCCTGAGCCCCGGCGCGCTGCCCAAGCCTCATCCCCGATCTCGCTGAACTTCGACCGCGCAGCGGTCTCGTTCATCGCCGTCGGGGATGCTCTTCTGGGAGGTCTGGTGCAGACCTCCCCCCGCGCCGGCGGAGCCGGACGCGGGGCCCCCCACCAACTCCGCGTTCCGCGGGCGCGCTTCACGCGCATCATCCCGCGTCTTTCCATCTCGGAACGCGGTCGAACATCAGGCGGACGCGGGATCAGGTGGGCTTGGGCGCTGTCGTTCTGCCGGCGACGAAGTCGATGCCGGCGACGTCGATGGGGGACAGGGCTGCCAGGGCATCGACGTCGTGGACGACGTAGCTGGCCCCGCGCTTCGAGACGAGGCCGCGCCGTTGCCAGGTCGAGAGGGTGCGCGTGACTGACTTCTGCACCGCGCCGATGCCGTTGGCGATGTCGGCCTGCGAGAGCTTGACCGAAATGGCCGTGCCATCGACGACGATGACGCCGAAGAGGCGCAGATACGAGAGCAAGAGATGAGCGACGCGTTCTTCGACGGCGGCGAAGGCCAGGCGCTTTTCACTTTGGGCCGCGACGTAGAAGCGCGCTGCAGTGTCTTCCAGCACGTTGCGCATGAAGCGTGGCTCGGCCTCGAGCAGGTGCACGAAGCGCGCGGCGGGGATGCGGACGACGACGACGCGGTCGACGGCGCTGCAGTCTTCCATGTGGTGGTTGCCGGTAAGCACTTCCATCTCGGCCCAGGCCGCCGGTGCGGAGAAGAGCTTCACGGTGACCTCGACGCCGCTCGCGGATCGATAGAACACGCGCGTCGAGCCCCTGCAGAGCAACCAATAGTCGGCTACGTCGCCTTCGCGGCTGAGCAGCGATCCGGGCTCGAAGACCTCGATGCGGCCGTGGGCGAGCACGCTCTCGATCACCGCCGCGGTGCAGCCCGCCAGCAAGGGATGCCGGGGCAGAGCCGCCCGCACCTGTTCGACGACGACGGCGCGGGAGGTGCCTTTGACCGGTGCTTTGTTGCGGGTGGCCACGCTCAGCCCCAGGGCCCAGCGACGGCGTCGAGGTCGGGTTCGTCGAGCGAGAGCCCGGCGGCCTCCAGGGCCTTGGCGAAGCGCAGGCGCAGGAAGTCCTGCACTGCGTGATCGAACTCGACCAGCTCTGGAACCTCGGCGTTGGCGGCCTGAAAGCAACCGGCCAACAACATGCCGATGATGATCTGCCGGTACTCCGGTGGCAGGTCGTGCTCCATGTTCACCACCGAGCCTCCGCGCAAGAACAACAGCTCGCGATCGGTGCCGTCGGCCCCAGCCACGTGCACCACGCGATGCTCGAGACGAGAGTCGTCGGTGGTGCGGCCCACGGCGATACGTCGGCCCGCAAACGACGTCGTCACTGCTCCCTTGTCGTCGGAGCGCTGCGGATCGAGGGCCTCCAACGCGCGGGGACCCAGGTGCGCAACGCCAAGCTCGTGGTTGCCCGAGGCCGCGTTCACCAAGACCGCGCCGGGCTTCAGCAGTCCCCATTGTTCTTGGGTCAGCGTGCCCCGCCCCGAGGAGCCGACGAAGACGTCGGCCCGCGCCATCGCTTCCTTGCTCGGCAGGGCTTCGAAGCCGGCGGCAGTGGCGGCCCTCATCTGGGCATCGTCGGTGTCGGTGACGACGACGTGGTAGCCCGCGCGGCTCAAGGCCTTGGCCGTGGCGGTACCCGTGGCCCCAAAGCCCGCGACAACGGCGGTGCGGGGCTGTGCGGGCGTGGGCTTCAGGTGCCCCAACCCCAGCTTCTCGAGATAGCCGGTCAGGTGCCAGACCACGCTCGCGGCGATGAGGGGCGACTCGACCTCGCGCTTGAGCTGGCAGCCCGCCATGTTGACGACGGGGCACAACAGGGGGCGACCGGCCTTCTTCATGTCGTCGATGACCTGCAGCCCGCGGGTCGTCTGTTCGACCGCGACACAGAGGTGCGCGTATTGGGGGAAATACTCGTGCAAGGCGTGAATGAGCTTGCCGCCGTCGTCGAGCAGCAAGAAGCTTCGTCCCTTGGCCGTCTTCGGATCGACGCCGTGGAACATGGCCCGCAACTCGTCCTTGGCCATGGCCCGCACCGCGTCTTCGGCGTCGACTTCGAAGGCGTCGTCGTCGCTGGCGCTCATGTGCACGCGCAGGCCCCGACTCTCCATGGCCACGATGGTGTTGGGGTTCGCCGAATAGAATTTGCCGCCCACGTGGGTGCGCTCGGGCGAGAGCCCGCTGGAAAAGAGGGCGTCGTAAAGGCCCACCGCCGAGGGAAAGAGGTGCTGCACCGACGCCAGCGAAAACCCGCCGAGGCTGCGGTCTTTGCCCATCGCGAGCAGGTCGCGCACCACCGGCATGCGCGCGAGATAGCCATCCCTTCCTTTGGAGACTGCTACCTTGCGCGTCGCGTCCATCGACAAGCCGCTGTATTTGCCGGTGTTCTTGGCGGAGCCGTCGCGTTGGTGCGCGCGGACCTCGGCGCGCGCCTCGCTCACGCGCGCCAAGAGGCGGATGGCCAGGGGCCCCAGGGCTTTGGCGGCTTTGGCGTCGACGAAGCCGTGGGCGGCGGTGTGGGCCGCCAGCGAGGTCACCACGGCCTGGGGGAGCTTGCTGGGATCGAGGCCGACGTTATCGACGTCGCGGTAGTAGCCGAGCACACCGTCGAGGAAGCAATCACCGATGGGGTTTGGATGCACGCCGATGGAGTAGGGGTCTTCCGGTCTTTGGGCCGCGACGGCGACGCCGGCGCGCAGGTGTTTTTCGACCTCGGCCAAAACGTCGTCGGCGGCGCCGGACTGCAACACATCCAGGGCGTCGTCGAGAGCGACCTGCCGGGGATCGCTCTCCCGCGCCGCGCGTTCGCTTTCGAGGCGGCTGTGTTGCACCTGCCGCGAACGACGGAGCCCTGCGGCGAGGGCGCAATAGTCGATGGAATCCGCCACGGGCCGAGGGTCCCAGTCGACGTCGACCGGCGCAAGCCACGGCCCTCCTGTCTCGCGATCGTTGCCTCCGGCCCTGATGCGCGGCGTTGCCTTTTGCCCTGTTCGCCCGCTCAGAGTACGAGCGGCCATGACCACCTGCGCTGCGCCCCTGACGACGACGACACCGACGACGACGTCTGCGGCCCGGCCGGTGATTCTGAAATTCGGCGGCACCTCGGTGGCCACGGCGGCGCGGTGGAGGAACATTCTCACGCAGGCGCGCGCACGCGTCGACGAAGGACTCCGACCGGTCATCGTCTGCTCGGCCATCACCAAGATGACCGACACCCTCGAGAAATTGGTGGGGGAGGCCGTCGGCGGGACCGACGTCTGGCAAGGAGTGCTGCAGAGCCTGCGCGCGCGTCACCAGCAGTTGGCCCTCGAGCTTGGTGTCGACGTCGACGCCGTTTTGGGAGCGGACCTCTCGGAGATCGAGCGGCTGGCCACCGGCGCGAGCTTGTTGCGCGAACGATCGCCGCGCTTGTTGGCGCGCGTGATGGCGATGGGCGAGGTGATGTCGACCCGCTTGGGAGCGGCCTTTTTCAACCAGCAGGGCTTCGCCACCAGCTGGGTTGATGCCCGCACCTGCCTGACTTCGCGCAGCGATGACCGCCGCCCCGAGATCCAACAGGTGCTCTCCGCCGACGTTGACGATGACAAAGATCCGGCCTTGGCCTCGCGCTTCGATCAGGTCTTTGGCAGCGCCTCTTGCGTGGTGACCCAGGGCTTCATCGCCGCCGATCGCTCGGGGGGTACGGTGCTCCTGGGCCGCGGCGGCAGCGACACCTCGGCCTCGTTGTTCGCCGCCAAGCTGCAAGCGGTGCGCACCGAAATCTGGACCGACGTACCCGGGATCTTCACCGCCGACCCCCGCCTCTTGCCCCTGGCCATGCTGGTGAAGCAGGTCAGCTACGGCGAAGCCCAGGAGATTGCGTCGATGGGCGCCAAGGTCTTGCACCCGCGGGCCATCGCTCCCTGTCGTCGTCACCGCATCCCCATGGAGGTGCGTTGGACCGACCGCCCCGACAGCGAGCGCACGGTGATTCTCGGCGGCGAGAAGACGGGCGAAGGGCAGGTGAAGGCCATCACCCACAAACGCGGCGTCACCCTGGTGTCGATGGAAACCAGCGGCATGTGGCAGCAAGTCGGATTCCTGGCCGACGTCTTCGCCTGCTTCAAACAGCGCGGTCTTTCGATCGATCTGGTGTCGACCAGCGAGATGAACGTCACCGTCACCCTCGATGCCGCCGCCAACACCCTCGATGAACCCACCCTGCAGCTCCTGGCCGCCGATCTCGCGCGTTATTGCAAGGTTCGCTTCGTTCCCGGTTGCGCAACTGTGTCCCTGGTCGGTCGTCGCATCCGCGCGATCCTGCATGCTCTCGCGCCCGCGCTGCAGGTGTTCGAGGAGCACAAAGTCCACCTCGTGAGCCAGGCGGCCTCTGACCTCAACCTCACCTTCGTCGTCGACGAGGAGCACGCCGAACGTCTGGTGCGCGAGCTGCACGTGCTGCTCTTCGCCACGCGCCGCTCCGAGCAGACCTTCGGTCCGACCTGGCGCGCCCTCTTCGAAGAGCAGCAGCCGACGTCGACGACGGCCCATGTGCCCTCGTGGTGGAAGGTGCGGCGGCTGCCTCTGCTCGAGGAAGCCAAGAAGGGCACCCCTCGCTACGTCCTCGATGAAGAAACGCTGCACGAGTCTCTCGATGCTCTGAAGGCCTTGCGCGCCGTCGACCGCGTCTTTTACGCCCTCAAAGCCAACCCAAACCCGGCCGTGCTGCGCGCGGTGATCAGCAAAGGCTTCGGCCTCGAGTGCGTTTCTCCCGGAGAGCTCGCGCAGGCCTTCGCCGTCGACGCCGCCCTCGATCCACAGCGCGTCTTGTTCACGCCGAACTTCGTCAACGCGGGCGAGTACGCCGCCGCCCTCGCCCGGGGCGTGCACGTCACCGTCGACAACCTGCATCCGCTCGAAAAGCACGGCGACGTCTTCGCCGGCAAGAACATCTTGTTGCGGGTCGATCCCGGGCACGGCGCTGGCCACCACAAATACGTACACACCGGTGGGGCGTCGTCGAAGTTCGGCATTCCGCGCGGCGATTTGGAGAAGGCCCGCGTCCTCGTCGACAAGCACAAGATCAAAGTGGTGGGTCTGCACGCTCATGTCGGCTCGGGAATCCTCGATCCCGACAACTGGACCGGCGTCGGCACCTCACTTCTGCAGGCCCGTGAGCTCTTTCCCGACGTCAGGATCATCGACGTGGGCGGTGGTCTGGGTGTGCCCGAAAAGCCGGGACAGGGCCCCCTCGACCTGCGCTCCGTCGACGCGGGCCTGCTGCAGTTGAAGAGCGCGACGGCCTCCATCGAGGGCGGCATCGAGCTGTGGATCGAGCCCGGTCGTTTCGTCGTCGCCCGCGCCGGCGTGCTCTTGCTGAGCGTCACCCAGCTCAAGACCAAGGGCCCCACCACCTTCGTCGGCGTCGACGGCGGCATGAACGTGCTCATTCGCCCCGCGCTCTACGGCGCGTATCACGAGATCGTGAACCTCTCGCGTCTCGACGACAAGGCGACGACGACGGCCACCATCGTGGGTCCCATCTGCGAGTCCAGCGACGTGCTGGGGCACGCGCGGCGCATGGCGCGTCCGTTGGAGGGCGACGTCCTGCTCGTGGGCACCACGGGCGCCTACGGGCGATCGATGGCGTCGAGCTACAACCTGCGGGCGATCCCCGATGAAGTGTTGCTTGTTTCCGGCGCTGGCGCGCCAGGAGGGCTCTTGCCTCGTGCCGTGACGCGCTGAGCGCGTCCTGCTACCCACGACGTCGTGGAGACCCTCCGCACCGCCTTTGCGTCCATCATCGAGCACCGCTTGCGCGCGATGCTCACGACGCTGGGCGTCGTCTTTGGGGTCATGGCCGTCATCGCCGTCACCGCCATCGTGCAGGGCTTTTTTCGCCTCTACTCGACGCAGCTTGAGGGGTTGGGTGCTGGCTTTCTCTTGGTCTTTCCCGGCAACAACCAGGCCCAAGAGGGGAGCATCCGCCGCAACAGCCGCCTCACTGCCGCCGACGCGGACGAGGTGGAACGCAACGTCGACGAGGTGCTGGCCGCTACACCTTATTTCTTCGATCGCCGCACCATTACACTGAGGGGTCAAAGCGCTGAAGCGACCATCATGCCGACGTTGGAGACCTATCCGCTCATCCAAAATCACCACATCGAAGAAGGCCGCTTCTTCACCGCTCGGGAGGTGAGAGAGCGCGCCCGCGTCGTCGTCGTCGGTCCGGATCTGGCTCGCAAGCTCGGGCTCACCCGTGCCGTCGGCGAAACGGTTCGACTCTATGGTGCACCATTTACGATCATCGGTGTCATGGAGGAGAAAGATGGCATCAATCCCATCGGTCAAAACTACGATGAAGCTGCCATTGTGCCGCATACGACGGCGCTGTCGCTGACCAATCCCAACCGCGGCGGCATCCTGTTGATCAAGCTCAAGGAGATCGACGACGTCGACCTCGCCTCCGAGCAGGTGCGCCGCAGCTTGCGCCGTCACCACCGCTTGGGTTCGGGCGAGCCCGACGACTTCACGATCACGACCCAGGCCGAGATCCTCAAGACCTTCGAAGAGGTTTCCGGCGTCGCCACCTGGGTGGTCATCTGCATCGTCGGCGTCAGCTTGCTCGTCGGCGGCATCGGCATCATGAACATCATGTTGGTGAGCGTCACCGAGCGCACCCGCGAGATCGGCGTGCGACTGGCCATGGGGGCTCGAAAAACCGACATCCAACGACAGTTCCTCGTCGAAGCAGGCACCCTGGGTGGTATCGGCGGCGTCATCGGCATCGCCGCCGGCGTCGGCGTCGCCCACCTGGTCAGCGCCCTGGTGCCCGACTTTCCCGCGCCTTTTGTGCCCCTGTGGTCGGTGGCCTTGGCCTTTGGGTTCTCAGTGACCGTCGGCGTCGTCTTCGGCCTCTATCCGGCGGCCCGCGCGGCGCGCCTCGATCCCATCGAGGCCCTTCGCTACGAGTGATCGCCGATTGCTGGCGACGCAGGGGTAGGGTGCAGACCGCCGTGGGTCCCCGTCCGTTGGCAGGGCGACCACGATCCTTTGGGGGTCCGATGCGCCGTTTGCACCTGCTCGCTACCATCGTCGTCACCGCCGGACTCTTGGGGGGCAACGCTGGCTGCCCGGAGCAGGCCACGCCCCAGCCACCACCGACCCACGATCCGGTCGCCGCCGTTGACGTCGATGCAGCCGCGCCGGGAAAGAAAGTGGTGCAGAAGGCCCAACCAGCAGAGCCAGCGCCGTCGTCGTCGCCGCGCTCGAGCTCGCCCGTCCTCGACGAGATGGACACGCGCATCGCGAGTTGGTTCGCCGGTCAGCAGAACCAGCGCATCTATGTGCAGGTGGACAAGCCCCTCTATAAACCCGGCGAAACCATCTGGCTGCGCATCTGGGATCTGCAGGCCAAGGACCTGTCGGCGAAAGCGTCGGGGACGTCGACTCTGGAGCTCATTTCGCCCAAGGGCTCGTCGGTGATCAAGAAGGGCGTGCTGACCCAAAACGGCTACGCCACCAACGATCTCGAGCTGCCGCCCGAGGTGCTGGGCGGCGAATACAAGATCCGCGTGCGCTCCCCCGACGGACAGGCGACGGCCGAGCGTCCCATCATCGTCAGTCGCTACGAGCCCCCGCGCATGAAGAAGAAACTCGAGTTCGTCCGCAAGGCCTACGGCGCCGGCGACGTCGTCAGCGCGACCTTCGAGCTCAAGAGGCCCACGGGCGAGCCCCTGAAGGACCAGGTCGTGAGCGCGGTGCTCCGCCTCGATGGCCAAGAGCTGCCGCGCGTGAGCGCCAGGACCAACAACGAGGGCGGTGCCATGATCAAGGTGCCCTTGCCGCCGACCATCGCGCTCGGTGACGGCCTGCTGACGGTCCTCGTCGACGATGGCGGCATCACCGAGTCGATCAGCAAGGCCGTGCCCATCATCTTGAAGCGCATGCAGCTCTCGTTTTTTCCCGAGGGCGGCAAGCTCGTCACCGGGCTCGAGAGCCGCGTCTACTTCGAAGCAAAGACCGCGCTGGGCAAGCCCGCCGACGTCGAAGGCAATGTCATCGACGACCAAGGGCAGCTGGTGGCCCAATTCAAGAGCTACAAAGAGGGCTTGGGGCGCTTCTCTTTCATCCCCGCCACCGGCCGTCGCTACCAGGCCGAAATCACCAAGCCCGCCGGCATCATCGAGCAAGTGCAGCTGCCCGTCGCCGTCGACGACGGCTGCGTGCTGCGCACCTACGACGACGTCGACGGCGAACGCAGTGCCTTGGTGGCTGCAGTCAGCTGCACCACCAACCAGAAGGTGTTCGTCGCAGCCACCTTGCGCGACAACGTCATCGACAAGGCCGCCCTCGACGTCAAAGCCGGGAAGGCATCGGTCGTGGGGCTCGAGGCTCCGGCGTCGTCGGAGCTGAGGGATGCCATGGGCGTGGCTCGGGTCACCGTGTTCGACGAGCGCAAAGAGCCCCTCGCCGAGCGCATCGTCTTTCGGAACCGGCGCGCGCGTCTCGACGTCAAAGTGAAAGCGCACAAGGAGCACTACAGCCCGCGCGATCAGGTCACCCTCTCGATCACCACCACCGACGGCAAGGGCAAGCCCATTCCCGCCGACCTGGCCCTCTCCGTCGTCGACGACACGGTGATCTCCTTCGCTGACGACAAGACCGGGCATCTGCTTTCGCGTCTCTATCTCGAGCCGGAGCTGCCCGGCCCCGTCGAAGAGCCCAACCTCTTCTTCGACCTCACCGAGGAAAAGAGCGCCTTGGCCATGGAGCTGTTGATGGGCACGCGGGGCTGGCGCACCTTCGAGTGGCGCCCGGTGTTTGCCCCGGCTCCGATGATGACGTCGATAGCCGCCGGAGGCGGCGGAGGGCGGCGAGTGCATGCGATGGCCAAAGAAGGCGAAGACGAAGACGCCGCCCAGCTCTTCGCGCTGCCGCGGGCTGCGGTCCCGCCGATGGCTGTGCCCATGGCCCCGCCCAAGGAGCCACCTGCAGCTGAGGAGGTGCTCGCGCCGCCGCCGCCGCTCCCGCCCGAGGAAGCACAGGGTCCGGCTGCTCTGGCGGCGAGGGGAGACCTGGCCATCGGCCACGGCTTCGCTGCCGACGAGGACATGCAGAAGGACTTCGTGGGCAAGAGAGAGAGGGGGGCCATGAGGGGCGGCAAGGCCATTGACGATGCGTTCGCGCGTCCTGCATTGGTGCTGGCTCCCGTGCGCGTCTTTCCGGCACCGGTCTACGGCGGCACCAGCGTGCCGGCGGTGCGCAGCGACTTTCGCGAGACCATCCACTGGGTGCCCCAGGTGCGCACCGGGACCGACGGCACCGCCACGGTGGTCTTTTACTTGTCCGACGCCGTGACCTCGTTCCGCGTGTTCTCCGAGGGCAGCGGTGGCGGTCGCGCGGGCCGTGAGGAGAGCGTGATCGAGTCCAAGCTTCCCTTCTCGATGAGCGTGAAGCTCCCACTCGAGGTTTCCGCCGGCGACAAGATCCTGGTCCCCCTCACCCTGACCAATGAGGTCGATGCCAGCGTCGACGTCGACGTCAAAGCGAGCTTTGGTTCCCTGGTGACGGTGAAAGGCGACGTCGGCGGCACAAAAACGCTACAGAAAAATGCCAGAGACTCGACCTTTTACGCTCTTGAGGTCACCGGCGTATCCGGCGTTTCCAAGGTGTCGTTCTCCGCCCAGGGCTCGGGCCTGAAAGACGAGTTCGAGCGCGAGCTGGTCGTCGTGCCCCGCGGTTTCCCCATCGAGCAGGAATTTGCCGGCACCCTCAAAGACAAGGTCTCCCATAGCGTCGACACTGGCGAGGCCATCGACGGCACCATCGAAGGCGTCGTGCGCTTCTATCCTTCGCCGACGGCGACGTTGATCTCGGGGCTCGACGGCATGCTGCAAGAGCCCAGCGGCTGCTTCGAGCAGACGTCGTCGACGAACTATCCGAACATCATGATTCTCACTTACCTGGAGAAGAACAACGTCGCCGCGCCCGAGATCAGCGAACGCGCTCACCGATTGCTTGATTCAGGATACAAAAGACTGACCGGCTTCGAGACGCCCGAGAAGGGTTACGAGTGGTTCGGCGGCGCCCCGGGCCACGAGGCCCTCTCAGCCTACGGCTTGCTCGAGTTCCAAGACATGAAGGCCGTCTACGGCGACGTCGACGCCACCATGGTCACGCGCACCAGCGAGTGGTTGAAGAAGCGTCGCGACGGCAAGGGCGGCTACCTCCGCAATGATCGCGCCCTCGACTCCTTCGGCGGGGCGTCGCCGGCGGTCACCGATGCCTACATCACCTATGCGCTCAGCGAGGCCCAGACGCCGGGCATCGACAAAGAGATCGAAGCCGCAAGCCAGCGAGCGTCGTCGACGTCGGATGCCTACGAGCTTGCTCTTGCCACCAACACGCTGTTCAACGTGGGCAAGACCAGCGAGGGCGAAGCGGCGGCGAAGAAGCTGGCCGGGTTGCAAGACGCCTCGGGGGCCTGGCTCAAAGCCAGCCAGTCCATCACCCGCTCGGGCGGGGAGAACCTGCAGATCGAGACGACGGCGTTGTCGATTCTCGCCCTTCTGAAAGCAAATGGTGGATACCCAGAGAACACGCGCCGCGCGGTCGAGTGGATGATGAAACACCGCGGGTCCTACGGACAGTGGGGTGCCACCCAGGCGACGGTGCTCTCACTGAAGGCCTTCCTTGCCTATATGGATGCAACGAAAAAGACCCAAGGACCCGGCAGCGTCATTGTGCAGGTGAACGGCAAGGTCCTCAAGTCCGTCTCCTACGAGGCAGGTCACAAAGACCCCATCGTCATCGACGGCCTGGGCACGCTCATGACCAAGGGCAAAAACGAAGTGCGTCTCCTCGTCGACGGCAAGGACGCTCTGCCCTACACCCTCGGCGTGCGCTTCCACAGCAACCGGCCGGCGACCTCGCCCGACGCCGTCGTCGACCTGAAAGTCAGCCTCGAAAAAAGGGTCGCCAAGATGGGCGAAGCGGTGCGCGCCACCGCCGTGATCAAGAACAAGACGTCGACGGGTCAACCCATGACCTTGGCCCGCGTCGGTATCCCCGGTGGGCTGGTGTATCAAGACTGGCAGTTGAAGAAGCTGCGCGAGGACAAGAAAATTGCCTTCTATGAAACGCGCGCACGGGAGGTGATTCTCTACTTCCGTGACTTGGGCCCGTCCGACGAGAAGCAGATCCCCATCGACCTTGTCGCCCAGATTCCAGGCACCTATGAAGGTCCGGCGTCGTCGGCGTATTTATATTACACCGATGAACACAAGAGCTGGGCCGACGGCCTGAAGATCGACATCACGCGTTGAGGTGCCGCCGCCGGTCAAGGGGGGGCGTGCGCGCCGGAAAACGATGGGTTAGCGTGGCCCATGGCCAAAACCCAACGAGGCACCGACGTCAAGGTCGGCATCTTCGTAGCCCTCGGTATTCTGGCGACCTTTCTGTCCCTCTTCATCATCGGGCAGGAGCGCAAGCTGTGGGAGAAGTCGGTGCACCTGAAGGCGCGCTTCTCCAACGTCGCCGGCCTCAAGGTGGGAGGGCAGGTGCGGCTCGCGGGCATCTCGGTGGGCATCGTCAGCAAGATCGAGCTGCCCCTGCTGGATCCCAACGCCGACGCCGCCATCGTCAAGCCCGTCAACCTCGACGCCATCGTCATTCCGTCCGGCGTGGCCACGGTGACCGAGCCCTTGACGGTGCTGCAGAGCAAGTTCGCCGAGCCGAAGAACCTCTCGCTGCTCGCCAGCGATCCCGACGAGAAGCTCGAGGCGACCATCGAGGTCGTCGGCACCGATCTCCATGGGCAGGCGGCCCGTGAGCGCATCCTGGTTCGCGTGCGCGGCCGGGACGGTGTGGCGACGGGGAAGATCTACTTCAGCAAGATCGACGGCATCACGATCAAGGTCCTCAAGGACCACGGACCGGGGAGCACCCTGCAGGTCGGCGACGGCACCGCACGCAAGATGACCGTCGACATGCGCATCTCCGCCGACGTGATCGAGCGCATCCGCACCGATTCGGTGGCCGCCGTGCAGACCGAAGGCCTGCTGGGCGACAAGTTCATCGACATCGGCATCGGCTCTTTGTCCAAGCCCCAGATGAAAGACGGCGACATGCTCTCGTCTGACGAAGGCGTCGACATCGCCGCGGCGCTCTCGTCGACGGGCGAGATCATCGACAACGTCAACGCGTCGACGGAAAGCATCCGCGCGCTGCTCGAAGGCTTTCGCAAGGCGGGCGGCGAGGCCACCGTCGTCGCCGCCATGCAGTCGATCCAGGACATCGCCGACGAGATCCAGCACGGCAAAGGCCTCATTCACCAGCTCATCTTCGACAAGGGGTCGGGTCAGGCATACCAGGACATCGTTGGTAACATCAATGAATCCACGAAGACAATCAATGAAGGACTTAGCAAGGTCGACGGAATTCTTGCTGATGTTCGCGAGAATAAATCCCTGGTTCACGAGCTGATTTATGGCGAAAACGGCGAGGCCACCGTCGCCGACGCCCGCAAGCTGATCGGCGAGGCCACCCAGGTGGTCACCGACGTCCGCACCAAGGAGGGTCTGGTGCACAACCTGATCTACAAGCCAGACAACGGCGAGATCGTCGCCTCAGTGTCCGCGGCTGCGGCGGATGTCAAGATCATCACCGGCGACGTGAAGCAGATGGTGGCCGAGGTGAAGACGGGCAAGGGCACCGTTGGCATGCTGTTGAATGATCCTACAGTGTACGAAGATCTCAAGCTCTTGTTGGGCAACGTTCGCCGCAACGAAGCAGTCAAGACTTTGGTGCGCTTTGCCATCGAAAAAGATGACAAGCAAGTCGAAGTGCCGAAGAAATAGGCCTGCCTGAACTTGACCCGCTCTCAGCGCGGAAGCTGGTCGAGGGGGATGGCGGACTCCAAGAGCAGCCGAGGCACGTCGTCCCACACCGGATAGGCGACCACGCCGTCGTCGCGCACGAGGGCGGTCTGGAGCCGGGGCTCGACGAGCTGCTGGGACTTGTCCTTGAGCTTTTTCTTGTCGATGGCGGCGTTGAGGCGAGCGAGGAGTGCTGCGTCGGCCAAGCGCAAGGGGGCCCGGGTCTCAGGACAGGCGACGACGTCGAGGAAAAAGGGTTCAAGGGCCACGCGGAGCTCCGGGGGCAGGGGAAAGGGGGGGCTCGAGGCTGGCGTGGCCGAGGCCCACGAGCTCGGGCCGCTGCGAGACGACGACGCCGGCGACGACGACGACGACGGCGACGACGACCAAGACGACCACCTTCAGGGCCAACTTGAACAAGCGCCACAACAGCCCGCCCACCACCGCGGCCACCAGCGCGGCGACGACGGGGATGAGTGCTGCGGGGAGGGCCTCGAGGTTCACGACGAGCCGGACATGAAGGGCAGGGGGTTGCCCGGCAAGCGGCTGCGCTTGAATTCGACGTCGAAGAGGCGGCGCACCAGGGTCGCGATGCCCAACTTGTGCATGTCGTCGGGTGGGTGCTCGGTGCGTTTGAGGGCGCGCCTCATGTCGAGGGCGCTTGAGTAGCGATCGTCGCGGCTGAGGGCCAAGGCCGTCTCGATGACGAGGCCCAGCTGCTCGGGAACGTCGCGCGTGATGGGCCGGTGCTTGCCCTGGCCGTGGGTCCGCAGCATGTCGCTGTCGCGCTTGCCGGCGACGTCGAAGGCCCGCTGCCCGACCACGATCTCGTAGAGCATGGCTCCGACGGCGAAGACGTCGGAGCGGGCATCGAGTTGTTCACCCCGCGCTTGTTCCGGCGAGAGGTAGCCTGGCGTGCCGACGACCTCCTCGACGATCTCTTGGCGCGCCGCCAGCGAGAGGCCAAAGTCGCCGACGCGAATGCTGCCGTCGTAGCGAACGAAGATGTTCTTGGGTGCGAGGTCGCGGTGAACCAGCGCGAGGATCTCCTTGCGGTGGTCGACGATGTTGTGGGCGAACTCCATCCCGTCGAGGATCTCGCCGATGATGAAAGTGCCGAAGCCGTAGGGCACCTGGATCCGCTGTCGTCGGGCGCGCTCGAGCACGCTCTCGAGATCCTGTCCGTCGACGTACTCCATGACGCCGTAGTCGACGCCGTTGTGGGTGCCGAGCTCGTAGCCTCGAATCAGGTTCTTGTGCTTGGCCTGCAGCGCGACCTGCATCTCGCGCAAGAAGCCCGCGTGCATCTCAGGCTCGAAGGGACGATCGGGCCGCATGCGCTTGATGACGACGACTTCGCCGGTGCGCGTGTCCTTCGCCCGATAGATCTCGGCCACTCCGCCCACGGCGAAACGGTCGATGAGCTCGTAGGGACCCAGGCGCGCCATTTCCCCACTGTAGTCCTGCCAATCTGAACTCTGTAACGGGGCGGCGTCGATTGGATGAGCCGCAGCAGCAAGGGCGCGGGCCTGTCGAGCGCGTCGGCGTTGCAACCAAGCCCACATCAGCGGGCCTGGCCAGGCTCAGGCCTGAGCTTCAGCACGATGTCGACGTTGACGACGTCTGTTTGGGCGCCGACGGGCGCATCGGGCGGCCCGGCAGCGACCTCGAGCCGTTCGATGGCCGTCAGCGCCCGGACGGTCGCCGGCAGCACCGCAGCATCGACTCCCAAAGAGCGCAGCAGGGGAAGCTCAGGAGCGGCCCGGCCCACGATGCGCAAGAGCCGAGGCCCGTCGACGAACAAGAGCCGGCGCGGCGCCTGCGCGCAGGTGCTGCCCACAGCGACGCGATCCACGATCACCGGGGCGCCCACGGCCAAGGCGAAGACGTCGTCGTCGACGACGGCGCTCACCTGCCGCCAGGGCTTGTCGGCGACGTGAATGTCCTGCACCGCCCGCGCTCCCACGGTGCGCGCCACCGCAGCGGGGCCAGCGCTCGCCAGGGTTTCGCGCAGGCCGGCCGCTCCCCCGTCGCGCGGCCGCCCAGCGACGACAATGGAAGCCCACGTCGCCCGGTCGGTGGCGATGACGGGGGTTCCTGGCGGCGGCTCGTGCAGCGCCAGCACCACGCGGCCTTCGAACCCGTCCAGGTGTCCGGCGTCGGCGTCCACCAGCCCGGCCAGCGCCTGAGCGCCCAGCGGCGGCAGTCGCAGCGCGATGGCCGCTCCATCTTCGACCACGCAAGAAAAAGCCGGCGACGACGACGATAGGCCGCTGGCGAGGTCGGCGAGGGCCCCGCTCAGGTGTGCGGCCAGTGAGATGTGCAGGTCGCCGCCGTCGACGTCGACGGTGCCTGAGAGCCCCTCGACCCCGCCGATCTCGTGCCCCAGGGCAGGGCCACCGGTGATCTGGGTGCCCGTGGGCGCGCGGCGCGGGGTGGCCAGCGCGCCGGTGCCCAAGGCCTCGATGAGCGTCGCTGCCCCCCAGCCATCAACCGGCGACGCGACGATGAAGACGAGGCCGTCGTCGGCGCGGATCAGCGCCAGCACCGAGCCAGTGGCGTCGACGGCGGCATCGACGTGACCAAAACGACGCTCGAGCCGCACGCCGGCGGGCAGGCAGGAGGCCAGCGCAGCCTGAAAGCGGGCAGCGTCGACGAGGCGGGAGGCGACGACGACTTCGCCGCTTTCCCGCAGGGTCACCACGATGGGAGCCGCCACGCCGCCGGCCTTCAGCCCCCCGTGCTGGAGCAGGGCGGTCTCTGCTGGCAACACCCCAGCGCCGGCCAAGCGCGACACCAGCTCGGCGAAGGGCCCGAGCTCGGCAAAAGCAACGTCGACGACGGCGTCGGGGATGAGCGGGATGCCGCGCTCTGCGGGGGGTGCCACGCAGGCACCCAGGAGTGACAACAGGAGGAGCAGCCAGCGCACAGCCCACCGTACAGTGCGGGCAACCACCAAAACGAGAACCCGCGCTTGCGGGCAGGCTGCGACCAGGCGCTCTCGCCTCCGCTCCCAAGCTGCCCCCTGGCCGGCGCGCCGAATCCATCTCGCTCGGGAGTGGGTCATTGACCTACATCCTCCCGAGGGCGGAGGGGCCGTGATGACGTCGTCGCGCCGTTGATCCGGGTTGCTCGGCTTCGAAAATCTCCGTAGGGCGAAGGCACGCGTCCACGGTGGCGCGGGTTCGTCGCGGCGACGCGAAGGACGTCCCGACTCCAACACTGCGAGACCCTGGCGCCTCGAAGTGGCTCATCTGTTCCGGGGCCGATCCCCCTCTCTCTTGCCGGTCTTTTCCTCCGTGAAAGACCCCGCCCCGATGGAGCCTGCTCTCCCATGACGAAGACCGCTCTCCGCTTCGCCGTCGTCGCCGGTCTGACTTTCTCTCTCGCGTCCGTCGACGTCGGCCCCCAGGGGTTGACGATCGCGGCGGCACGGGCGGCCAAGAAGAAGAAGGCAGCGCCCAAGGCCGACGAAAAGAAGGCCGAGGACAAAAAGGCCGGCGACGCCCCTGCCAAGGAGGAGCTGCGCACCACGGGCCCCGCCAACATCAAGCGTGAGGCCTTCAGCGAGAAGGCCTTCGAGAACTCCGCCAAGGCCGAGAAGAAGCGCGACGAGACCATCAATGAGATCAAGGCCCTGCTGGGCAAGCTCAAACCCGACGACGAACGCCGCGGGGAGCTCGTCTTCCGGCTCGCTGAGATCTACTGGGCCAAGTCCAAGTACATCTATCAAAAAGAGTTCAAAGAATTCGACGAGAGTTACCAGAAGTGGGTCGACAACGGCCGCGGCGGGAAAGAGCCGCAGCTGACCGGCTTTATTGCTGAATCAGATGCCTATAAAAAACAGGCATTGCAAAATTATGCCATCATCTTGGAAAAATTCCCCAACTATCCACGCCTTGACGAAGTGCTCTTCATCATGGCCTTCAACCAATACGAAGCAGGCAAGAGCAAAGAGGCCATCGACAACTACTCGCAGCTGATCCGGCAGTACCCCAAGAGCGAGTACGTCTCCGACGCCTACCTCGCGCTCGGCGAGCACTACTTCAAGGCCAACGACCTGACCAAGGCCACGAAGGCCTACCAAAAGGCTTACGACAAAGGCATCGAAGACAAGCGCATGTCCGTCTACAACTACGCCCGCTATAAGTTGGCTTGGTGTGACTACAACGCTCAGGAATTCGACAAAGCTCTGACAAAATTCAAGGCTGTCGTGGCCGAAGAAAACAAGGCGAATCCCAAGGGAGAAGGCGTCAAAGGCGTCAATCTCAAGCGCGAAGCCCTCAACGACATGGTGCTGACCTATTCGCACCTCGACGCGACCAAAGAGGCCTACGATTACCTAAAGAAGGAGTCCAACGCCGTCGAAGCCTACCGCCTCTCGGGCAAGCTGGCCGCGGTCTACAAAGACCAGGGCAAGCACGCTCTCGAGGTCGACACGCTGCGGATGTTGATCAACCTCGATCCCGACAACACCCAGGCCCCCGACTTCCAGTCGTCGATCGTGTTGGCCTACTCGAACCTCGGCGACCGGGCGGCGGTGCGCAAAGAGGTCACGCGTCTCGTCGAGCTCTACCGACCAGGTGCTTCGTGGTGGCGCAAAAACGAAGCGAACCCGGCCCTCGTCGACCGGGCCCGCACCGTCGCTGAAAACCGCATGCGCGAGCTGGTCACCGACTACCACCGCTTCGCCCAGAAGTTCAAAAAGGTCGACGACTACGAAACCGCCGCCGACATCTATTCTCAGTATCTTCAGGCCTTTCCGGATTCGGAGAATGCCTATCGTTTGAACTTCTTCTACGCCGAGCTGTTGTGGGACTTGGGCAAGTGGCGCGACGCCGCCGCTCAATACGACGCCGTCGTGAAGCGCGACGCCAAGGGCGACTACACCCGCACCTGTGCCTACAACGCCGTCCTCGCCTGGGAGAAGATCGTCAACAAAGTGCCCGAGACCAAGTTCGACAAGGGCCTGATGCAGAGCGACAGCTGCACCGACGACGACGTCAAGAAGGGCAAGAAGTGCACGCCCAAAAAGCAGGGCGAGATCGAAAAGAAGAAGCAGACCCTGGTCAACTACTGCTCCCCCGACGAGGCCAAGAAGGGGCAGTGCAAGATGGAGTCGTACGAGCCCAAGAAGATCCCCGACGACGAAATCTCGCTCTCCAACGCCTGCGACGCCTACGTCGCCGTCGTGCCCCAAGCTGCAATCAACAATGACGCCAAGCTCAAGGAAGAGCTCATCAACGTCAAGTTCAAGTCGGCCTATATTTACCAGGGCTATTTTCATTTCGACGAAGCCGCGAAGCGCTTTGGTGAGCTGATCGAGCGCTGGCCCGACAGCGAGGCCGCGCGCAAAGGCGCCGACCAGATTCTCGACTCCTATGCGGCGCGCGAGAATTTCCCGGCTCTCGAGAAGTGGTCGCGCGACTTCACCAAGAAGAAGGAGCTGATGGGCGACAAGGACTTCGCCAAGGCCGTCGCCCGGTTCATGGAAGGCGCCACCTTCAAGAACGTCGACGCCGTCCGCGTGGCCGCCGTCGCCACCACGGACAAGGCGGAGAAGACCCGCCTCGGGCTCGAGGCTGCCACCCGCTTCGAGGGCTTCATCAAGGAGTTTGCGTCGTCGGAGTTCGCCCCGATTGCGCTGTACAACGCCCAGCAGATCTACGCGGCCGAGGACCAGGTCGACCTCGCCATCGCCACCGCCGATCAGCTCCTCAAGCAGTACAGCAAGGAGATCGCCGCCGGCGACAACCTCAAGAACAAGCTCGAGGAGACCTCGATCTTCAACCTGGCCGCCTACTACGAGAAGGTCGCGAACTATCCTAAGGCCGCCGAGAGCAACGTGCGCTTCGCCGATAAGTACAAAGACCACCCGAAAGCGCCGGATTCCATCTACAACGCGGGCATCTTCTATCTTGGCCTCGGTGACACAAAAAACGCCACTGGCATGTTTGCGCGTTATATCAAGGATTTCCCGAAGCAGAAGGATATTCCTGACGTCTATCTGCGCATGGCAGCGGTCTACGAAGACCAGGAAGATTGGAAGCGCGCCTCTGCCATGTACGGCGAGTTCGAGAAGCTCCACGGCAAAAACGCGACGCCCGTGCAGGTGTTGGGAGCTCGCTACAAGACGGCCCTCGCGCTGCAGCGGGCGGGGCGTGACAAGGACATGCTCGAGGCCTGCGAGGGCATCCTGGCGAACTACAAAAAGCTCGACGACAAGCTGCGCGCCTCCGAGACGGGACAGCTGGCCGGCGGCTACTGCGCTTTCCAGACCCTCGAGCGCGAATTCAACGCCTACAAGTCCATCCAGATTGAGGCCAAGGCCGGTGCGTCGGGCAAGAAGGCCATGCAGCTCGTCAAGGCCGCCCTCGACGACAAGCTCAAGCAGCGCGACATCATCGCCAAGAAGTACTTCGACGTCCTCGCCTACGGCAACGGCGAGTGGGGCATCGCTGGTCTCAGCCGCGCCGCCGACGCCCTGCTCGACTACGTGACGACGCTGCGCAACGCGCCCGATCCGCCGGCGCTGCGCGACAACCCCGAGGCCCTCGACCTCTTCCGCACCGAGCTCGAGAACATCGCCTTCCCCGTCGAAGAACAGGGCATCCTCGCGTTGGAGTCGGCGCTGGGCAAGGCCTTCGACCTTGGCATCTACAGCCCCTACACCATCGAGATCGAGGACAAGCTGAAGAAGTTCAAGCCGGCCAAATTTGGTCGCGTTTATGAGCTCTCGTTCTATGGATCTTCCTCCGACGGCAATGCCGGCAAGACCGCGTCGCGCTGATCGACAGCAATCGCACCAACTGTGAGTATTAAAATGACAAAGATTCGCTTGCTGTCGTGGTTTGTCTCGCTGCTCGTCGGCCTCGTCGGCGGCTGCGCCACGGCCCCTGCCAAGGTGCAAGAGGCCCCCAAGACCGCCGTCGTCGAGAAGCCCAAAGAGGTCGTCAAGCCGGTGGCAAAGACCGACACCGCCGGCGCCCTCGTGGCCGACGGTACCAAGCTCCTGAAAGAGGGCCGGGCCACCGATGCCAAAGGCAAGTTTGCGGCGGCTTTGTCCAAGGAGCCCGGCAGCATCGACGCCAAGGTCGGCATGGCCCAGGCCCAGCTCAAGCTCGGTGAATTCGACGGCGCCAAGGCCATCCTCACGGAGCTGCAGAAGTCCCAGCCGGACTCCCGCGAGGTGGTGTTGTTGTTGGGGCTGCTGCACAAGGAGCAGGGCAACTACGACGCCGGCATTGCTCTGTATGAAAAGGAGATCGCCAAGCAGAAGGACGCCAACAAGGCTCCCGATCCCGAGCTGCTCAACAACCTCATCACGATGTATCGCCTCTCGAAGAACTACGACGACGCCATCAAGGCCTGCACGACGCTGCTCTCGCGCGATCCAAAGAACGCCGACGCCCTCAAGAACCTCAGCCTCGTCTACTTCGACCAGGGCCGGTACGACATCGCCGAGACCATCGCCGTCAACTCCCTGAAGCTGAACCCCAAAGACGCCGCCCTGTTCAACAACCAGGGCATGATTCGGGTGAAAAAGAAGCGCTACCCCGAAGCCATGTCCTTCTTCTACAAGGCCGTCGACGTCGACCCGAACAACCTCGCGGCCCACCTCAACATCGCCTCCATCGCGCTGCGCTACCGGGATTATAAAAACGCCGCCAAGCACTTCGCCGACGCCATGAAGCTCGAGCCCAAGCACCCCGAAGCAAACCTCGGCTACGGCCTGGCTCTTTCCGGCGTCTCCGGCGCGATGAATCCCGACGACCAGGCCAAGAAGGCGCCCGAGGTCATCACCCAGCTGCAGCGGGCCCTGGAGATCGATCCGACGGCGACGGAGGCCATTGGCGAGATCGCCATGGTCAACAAGCTCCAACTCAACAACACCACGGAAGCCAAGGCCTGGTGCGATAAATACAAGGATGCAAAGGGCTCCAAGCTGGATGACAAAGATGTCATGAAGGCCGAGTGCTCCGCCATCGACGTCGAGATCAAGTCCAAGGAAGCCGCCGGCCGCGCGATGGAGCAGATGAAGGCCGCCGAAAAGGAACAGGCCGACAAAGACGCCGCCGAAAAAGCGAAGAATCCGCCCGCTCCCGCTCCCGCTCCCGCTCCGGCTGCCGCCGCCGCCCCCCCGACCGCCCCCGCCCCGCCGGAGACCCCGCCGACGGCCCCAGCACCGGCGGCGCACTGAGCTCGTGAAGCTCGGACGCCGCATCGCTCTGGGTGCTGCCCTGCTCTTCGTCGGCGCCGTCGTCGCTGGCGCTGCGTCTGGTCGCCTGCCGGTGCGGGGACTGCTCACGTTCATTCAGTTCCGGCTGCGCCCCGACAAGGTGCGCACCCAGCAACTGGTGCAGCTGAGACATCCGACGACCCAACAGGTTGTGTTCCTGGTGGGGACAACCCATCAATACCACTATGAAGATCCGGCCTATTCGATCTGGCATGTGAAAGCCGCCGTGACCGGGCTCGGCGCCGACACCGTGTTCATCGAGATGATGCGCGACGCCGTCGACGCGGGCCGCTGGGGCGAAGGCCCGGTCGAGATGCCCTTCGTTGCCTACTGCGCCAAGGAGGCCGGGCTGCGCGTCTTCGGCGTCGACTCCGGCTGGGACGGGGGTTGGCAGGGCCGGCAGGGCCGCATGTTCGAGCAGGTGAAGCGCGATCTGCCAGCGTCGAAGAGAGCGGTGATCACGGCGGGCTTCATGCACGTGCAACAGTTTCAACGCCAGCTGGAAGAAGAGGGCTTCGTCGTCGTCGACTGGTCCGATGAGGCCAAGCGCGCGGTGACCGATCGCGAGGTCTCGCGCACCTGGCCACCGGGGCTCAAAGAAGCGCTGGAGAACGCCATTGCCCGCGCGCGTGCGGGGCAGCTCGACACCGACCCCGACCGCGCCGCCGACGTCGACTGGTTCATCCAGATCCGCCAGCAGGTGCTGGCTCAGATCGGCTGATCCCCGATCTCGCTGAACTTCGACCGCGGACCGGCCTCGTTCAGCTCCGTCGGGGATGCTCTTCTGGGAGGTCTGATCTGAGGCAGACCTCCCCCGCGCCGCCGGAGCCACCACCAACTCCGCGTTTCGCAGGCGCGCCCATTTGGTCCTTCGCCCTCAGGCGGGCAGTGGGGGCGCTGCGCTCAGGTCCCCTGGGTGGGGGTCGGCTGGGGCTTCAGGTTGAAAGCCCCCAGGCGGATGTCGAGGGGGTTGGACTTTGCTTTGCCGTCTTTGGACGCCGGGTCGTAGCGAAAGCCATAGGGCGCGCCGGGGTTTCCCGCCTGGTCCCGGTAGGTCAGGATCAAGGGATCGCCGTTTCTGACGTCGCGCAGCACCAGAGCCGACGAACGGGCCTCTGCGCCTTGGCCGATGCTCACCGCCTCGCCGGTGCGGCTGTTTTGCACCGACACCGTCACGCCGGGCTCCAGGGCCTTGTCGAGCTTGATGAAAGTGGCGGTCGGCTCGGTGGCGAGTGCGGCCAGGGCGCTCGCCTGCGCCCAGTCAATGACATTGGCGGCCGTCGGAGCAGCCCCGCTGCCTGCGCCGAGGGCAGAGGTGAACTGGACCAGGCGCGCAGAGTCGGCGAGCACGGCCCGGAGCACGTCGTAGGGCGCCTTGTAGGTCGGGTGGGCGGACCAGGGGCCCGCATTGGCGTCGAGTGTCTGCTTGATCTGGTCGAGGGTGTAATTTCCCGCCCCCACGAGGACGGGCATCGCGCCGACGTAGCCCTTCAGCAGATCGTGCTCCGCTTTGGAGAGCTGGTCTGAAACGACGGAGACGTTGCCTTCGACGAGTTTCGGGGCCGATTGGTCGACGGTGGCCTTGCCCAACACGCGGTCGGTCTTGCCGGGGTTGGGGTTGCCCTGGAGGTTGATGACGCCGACGGCGACGTCGATCTGCCGACCGCGCACTTGCTGGGTGCCGCCCCCCTGCACGGGTTCGTTGAGGGTCTGGTTCGCCCAGCCATTGGGGTCGAGGAAGACGTGCACCGCCTCGGAGGCGTTGCCGTCTTTGTCGACCTGACGAAGCATCAGGCGCTCGCCGGCGACGATGCCCTTCTCCTTCATCTGCTCGGCGTTGAGGGCCACCGAGCCGCGGCGGTTGCCGACGTCGTAGCCGGTCAGTGGGAGCTCGAAGACCTCGCCTTTGCACAGCTCGCTGAATTCGGCCTGAGGGTTGTCGGAGAGGGAAATCACCTCGATGCGGGTCCCAACTTCGATCTGACCGAGCTCGATGACCACGGGATCGCGGCGGGGGGCATTCGCCGGTGGGGGCGCGACCGTGGTGCCGTCGGCGGCCAGCTCGAAGGCCCACGCCCGCAGCACCTGTGGCTTTTGAGGGGAGGTGACGTCGCCGCTCTTCTTGTCGCCGGTCTGTTTGACATCGGTGATGCTCTGGCTGTTCTGTCCGACGTAGGGGCGGGTGATGCCGTTTTGGATCGTGTTGCCCATGTGACTCCTCTGCGCGGAAAGCCCGCGGCCCGGCAATCTACGACAGTGACCGCCGAATTGGCGTGCCTGGCGAAAGGTTCGATGGATCGTCGTGATCGGACGCATCGAACGCAGGCTCAAGCGTCAAACGGCTCCGGGCTCCGTTGGCAAGCGCCTGCGTTGACCGAGATCGGATCGAGACGAAAGCCTCCCATCGCGTGAGCACCGCGGTCGGCGCGCCATAGTTGCTGGATGAGCGCCCTCCTCCTCCTGACCTTCGTCGCTGGCACCACCGTTTTCACCGTCAACACCACGAGCACGGCGGCCGACGATGGCTCCTGCGCGTCTGGCATCTGCACCCTCGTCGAGGCGCTCGACCTCGCGGGGTCGACGCTGACCTTTGACGATGTCCTGGTGCGCATTCAGCCCGGCGAGCTTGGGCCCCTCGTCATTGTGGCGCCCACCTTCGTGCTCAACTCGACGGGCAACCGCAATCTCGAGATCGACGCGACGGGGGCCGCCGGCTTCGACGTGTCGTCTCCGGTGCCGGTGGTCGAGTTGCGCGCCGCCGATTCGAACAGCGGCTTCGCGCTCAGCCTCTCGACGCAGGGCACGGTGACCCTGCGCGGTCTGGTGCTCACCGGCGCGCCCTTGCAAGTGAGCAGCACCAAGTCCGCCACCGTCGTCGACACCCGCCTCGGCGTCGGGCTCGACGGGCAGCCCAGAACGGCCTTCCCTTTCGTCCGCACGGGTATGGCGCTGAGCGTCGTCGGCGTGACCTTGCAGCGCGTGAGAGTCTCGGGCGCTGGGCTGGCCGGCATCGACGTCCTCGGCGCCGCGTTCAGCGTCGTTGTCGTCGAGGACACCATCGTCTCCGGAAGCGGGGGCGCGGGATTTCACGTCGCCACCGACGCACCTCTGACCCTGACGCGATGCATCTTCTCCAACAACGGCTCCGATGGTGCCGAGCTGTTGGTGGGCAGCGGGGCGCCCGCTGACGTCGTCATCACCGACTCCAACTTTTCGGGGAACGCCGCACGGGGTCTGGTGCTCACCGGAAGGGTCGCCACCATCACAGGCTCCACTTTCCTCCACAACGACGTCGGCCTCGCCAGCGATTCGGGCCTCGAGATCACCGACAGCGGCTTCGGCGTCGCCATCGACGGCAGCTTCGTTGATGGCAACAAGCATGAGGGTCTGCTCGTCTTGGCCGCGCCCGCTCTGCCGGGTGCGCAGCCCAGCACCAACGCCATCGTGAGCCTCCTGCGCACCCGCGTCGGCAGCAACGGTGTCGACGGCGCTGCCGGGGTGCGGGTGTCGGGCGGGCTGGAGCTTCAACTCGACAACTCTCATGTGGACGGGAACTTCGGCGATGGCGTGAATGCCGCGGGCAGCGACGTCGATTTCGAAAACAGCAGCGTCGACGACAACGTCGGCAAAGGGCTCTCGGCCACCGCGGGGACCGCGTCGATCCTCAGCACCACCTTCGACGACAACGCTGAAGGCGTGCGTTTTGACGGGACGCGGCTGGCGGTGATCGGCGGGCTGACGGCCAACGACAACGACAACGGCGGCGTCGTCGGCTTCGACGTCGATGTCCAGGTCGGGTTCAGCTTGTCGAACCTGACCGCCAACGACAACGGCGCCGACGGCATCTTCCTCACCGGCAGCGTCGCGGACGGCTTTGGGCAAATCGTGGGGTTCCCGCAGACGCCGGGAGACCCCAGGACCGACCTCGGGTTCCTGGGACCCCAGACCCCCTTGGGTTTTTCGGCGAGCGGGAACGGGGGGGCCGGCATCGCCCTCTCCCTCAGCGGCAGCGTGTCGATCCAGGGGGTGGCGAACGACAACGGGACCGATGGCCTCAATGTCGAGGCCATCAACGATGCAACCATCGCCATTTCCCAATTCCAAGCGAGCAACAACCACGGCGGCGACGGCGTCGTCGTTCATGGCGCGGGCAACGCCCAGCTGAACAGCGTCTCGGCGCGCGGCAACGCTCGCAACGGCGTCAACATCGAGATCACCCCGCCCTTCGTTTCTGGACTGACCAACGCGACCATCGTGAGCAACCTCGACCTCGGCGAGGAGGACGGCGAAATCCTGGGCAACTTCGAGGCCGGCTTCCGCTGCGGCCAATTCGCCGTGATCGACGCCTCTGAGACTCGACCGGCGGGCGGCCCCATCGGCATCGACGTCGCCGGCGACTGTCAGCTCCTGGCGCTCTCGGATTCGCCCATCGGTTTGGACGGCGCCTTCGACAACCCCGGCATCGGCCTGCTGGTCGAAGACCGGGGCTCGGCTTCGGTCGGTGAACAGGCCTTCGTCGACGCCAACAACGGCCGCGACAGCGGGGGGCAGCTGCCCAGCTTCTTCGCCTTCCAACAAGGCGGCGCCATCGTCGTGCTCGATAGCGGTCGCATCCGCCTCGGCGATGTGCAGATGCTCGGCAACTCTGGCCCGGCCGTCGACATTCACGGCGACGGACGTACCTTCAACGACCCCAACGACGCCGACGGCGTGCTGAACTACCCCTACATCGAGTCGGTGGAGCGGGAGGGCAGTTTCATCGTCGTCCACGGCATGGTGGCCGCTGGTGCCATCGTTAATTTTTTCCTCGCCGATCGCGACAGCGGCGACGGGCAGCCCCTGCACCTGGTCGGCTCGGCCATCGAGGGCTTCCCCTTCTTCGACGAAGACGAGGGCACCGGCACCTACGATGATCCCGCCTGGGGCGCCGACGCCGACGTCGCTCGCTTCAGCTTCCGCTTCGTCTTCGGGCCGACCGGCGTGGTGGCCATCGAGGAGTCGCGCCTGATGGTGATGGCGACCGACGGTGACCGCAGCTCGGAAATGTCGCCGGTTTTCCTCACCGATCCCTGCCTGCCGAGCACGTCCGGTGCCTTCTGTGACGCCGATGGCGACGGCGTCGTCAACGGCGATGAGCTCACGCGGCTGACCAACCCCCTGCAAGCCGACACCGACGGTGATCGCCGCAGCGACGGCGCCGAAGGGCTGCTCGACGGCAACGACGACGGCGTGCTCGATGCGCTCGATCCCTGCGCCCCGGACAACACCGCGGCTGCGTGCGCCGTCGCCCTCGCCAACGAGTGCGCCGACCTCACCGCGCCCAGCTGCGATCGCGACCGTGACGGACTCACCAATGCCCAAGAGCGCGTGCTGCTCACCAACGAGCTCTTAGCCGACAGCGACGCAGATGGCGTCAGCGACGGCGACGAGGCCACCGATGCCAACGGCAACGGCACCCTCGACGCTTTGGAGTCGAGCACGGCCGATCGCGACCGAGACGGTCTGGTGGCAGCAGCCGACGTCGACGACGGCGATGCCTGCTTGCCCGACCCGCAGGCGGGTCGCTGCGACCGCGATGAGGACGGGCTCATCAACAACGATGAGCTGCGCTTTGGCACCGACCCCGAAAACGCCGACAGCGACGGCGACGGACTGGCGGATGGTGGTGAGGCGCGACTCGACTCCGATCGCGACGGCATCAACAACGCCAACGAGTCCAACGTCGAAGACATCGATCACGACGGCGTCGTCGACGCGCTGGATCTTCAACTGCTCCCCGACGATTGCCGCGGCAAGAATGTGCAACGCGGCGGCTCCACCATCCTTACCGCTGAAAACATCGCGGCCCTTGCGGGTGCGGTTTGCGTCGTCGGCGACCTGCGCATCCTGGGCCCCGTCGGGCCCGTGACCCTGCCCGACCTCAGGGTGGTGACGGGTCGCATCATCCTCGTCGACACCGACGTCACGTCGCTGCAACTTCCCGGGCTGGTGCATGCCGGTCAAATCATCGTGCAGGACAACGCCACGCTCACGGCGGTGTCCTTCCCAGCGCTCACGGCCGTGGACGGCGATCTGGTGCTGACCGACAACCCGGCGCTGACGAGTGTCGACCTCGCACAGCTGATCACCGTTGGTGGCAGCTTGCGCATCACCAACAACAACGTGCTGATCGTGCTCACCGCCCCCAACCTGGTTGAGGTCGGCCGGGATTTGGAAATCTCCGACAACGACGCGCTCGAATCGGTGCTGTTCGAGCAGGTCATTCGCGTCGGCGAGAACCTCATCATTCGCGACAACGACGCCTTGGTCGAGCTGCTGCTCTCCGTCGTCGCAGCCGTCGGCGGGAACCTTGTTATCGTCGGCAACGGCAGCCTCGAGTCCGTCGACCTCGCATCGCTGGAGAACGTCGGCGGCGACCTGAACATCGAAGAAAACGCCGCGCTCGACGACGTCGATCTGGGTGCGCTGACCTCGGTGGGCGGCGACCTGACCGTGACGGACTTGCCAGAGGAAGCCGAAGTCGATCTCGATGACCTCGACAAGGTCGGGGGCGTCATCGACTCGACGCTCGAAGATGCGCTGCCCACGGGCTTCGCTTGCGGCGCCGAAGGTTGCGCGGCTGTGTGCGGCGACGGCACCGTCATCAACGGGGAGCAATGCGACGACGGCAACGGCGACGACGGCGACGGCTGCTCGGGGTGCCTGATCGACCTTGGATTCCTGTGCGGCGGCGCCCCGAGCCAGTGCGCGACCCTCGAAGACATCGCCGTCGATGATCCGCCCGACACCACCACTCCCGAGACCTGCGCGCAAACGTCGACGTCGTCGTCGGTGCTGGGCCTCGGCCTGCTGCTGCTGCTGCGCGGCCGTCGACGCACGGAGCAGGTGGCTCGCGATTGAGCGCTTGTGGGGACGCTGGGGCGTCAGCTGCGATCCGGTGCCGATGCGCCAGCAAGGTGCAGCGGTCCCCGTCCTTCCGCTACCGTCCCTCCCATGGATGCCCTGCTGCTCATTGCCCTGCTCGCCGGGGGCGTTCCTCTCGAAGAGGACATCGACTTCAAAGAGGGGCGCCGCCTCGTCGACGACGATCTCGACTATGAACGCGCCGTGTTCCGCTTCCAGAAGGTCGCCAAGTCGCAGCGACCGCCCGAGGAACGCGCCATCGTCAATGCCTGGCTCGGCCTCACCTATGCCAACCTCGGAGACGAAGAGCAGGCCGTCGAAGCCTTCGTCACGGCCATCAAGCTCGATCCTCTGGTCGCGCTGCCGCCGTCGTCACCGAAAGTCGCCCAGACCTTCGACAAGGCCCGCCAGCGTGCGCGAGGGGAGCTCAAGGCAGACACCGACAAAGATGGCATCGCCGACGCCGTCGATCGCTGCATCGACCGGCCTGAAACCAGGAACGGCTTCGAGGACGACGACGGCTGCCCCGACGTGCGGCCCGCCTTGGACAGCGATGGCGATGGTCTCGCCGACGACGTCGACCGTTGCCCGGCGGCCCCCGAGACGAGGAATGGCTTCAACGACGACGACGGTTGTCCCGATGCCCGCCCGGCCACCGACAGCGATGGCGACGGAGTGAAAGACCAAACGGATGCCTGCCCAGCGGAGGCCGAGACTGCCAACGGCTTCGAGGACGACGACGGTTGTCCCGATGTCGCGCCCGTGCCCGCGCCCGCAGCAGCACCCAGCGCTGGACCCGCCCTGCTCATCGGCGGTGCCATCGCCGTCGGAGCCGGTGGGCTGGGTGTGGTGCTGGGGGTGACTCTGGGCGTGATGGCTCAAGACACCAGTGCCGCCGCCGAAGCCGCTGAATTCCAAGATGAGCGACAGCAGAAGGCGAACGAAGCCGCCGGCTATATCCGGGGCGCCAACCTCTCCTACGTCGCTGGCGGCGTCCTCAGCGCCACCGGCATCGCGCTCCTGGTCGGAGCCCTGATCGGTGAGGCACCATGACAAGCGGCGCGCGATTCTGGCTCACGGCGGTCGTCGTCGTCGTCGTCGTCGTTGGTGGCTGCAACGGCTGCGATGTCCCCGCCATCGACCTCACCGACGGCAAGTGCAACGCCGAGCACGCCTGCGTCGTCGAGGGAAACATCTGTGTGTTGGGCCGTTGCGTGGTCCCCTGTGTCGACGCTGCGGACTGTCCGGGTCGCATCTGCGCCGCCGACGGAGATCTGCTTGGCTGCCTTCGCCCCGAGGACCTGCCCGCGGCGGGGGAAGGCGAAGGGGAAGGAGAGGGGGAGGGCGAGGGAGAAGGGGAAGGAGAGGGCGAAGGAGAAGGAGAGGGAGAAGGGGAGGGCGAAGGAGAGGGAGAAGGGGAAGGGGAAGGGGAAGTGCCATGCCCCGTCGTCGACGACAACGGCTGCCAGGGCAGGGATCCCCTGGGTGCCGACGTCAATGGTGACTGTGTGCCCGACGTCGTCATCGGTGCGCCTTCGTCGGCGGAGGCAGCGACCGTCGATCCTCACACGGTTCCGCTGCCCCGTGTGGTCATCGCCCCCGGCGCAGGCACTGGGATCTTCGCCCAGTCGGCACAGGTCATCTTCAGCGGCAACGGGGCCAGCATCGACGAAGTGCGCGGCCAATTTGGTTTCGCCATCGCCATCGACCCGGCTCCCTATCCAAACGCCGTCGGCACCTTCGAGGCGACGGGGCCGCGATCGATCTTCATCGGCGAGCCGGCTCCCACCCAGCGGCGCAACGCGGGCACCATCCAGAACATCGGTCAGGGACTGTTGTGGTGGTTGTCCCCCCGTGCGGAAGGGGAGTGTCTGGACACCCTCGACCGTTGCATCGCTTCCTTCATCGGCTTCGGACGCACCGGGACCACGTTGGCGGCCGCTCGCACCGGCGACGACCCACCGATTTCGCTGATCACCTTTGGCTCCCCCACCCGCGACGCCGCCGTCGACGGCATCCTCTTTGGCATCGCCGTCGACTACGGCAGCCAGCCTTCGCTCTTCAGCGCCAGTGGCTCCATCGTGCCGTCCGCGCTCGGCATCAACGGAGGCAGTCCAGGCTTTGGCGAGGTCGGTGCCGCGCGCATCGTAGACCTCGACGCCGATGGGATCGTCGAAGTGGCCTACTCCGCTTTCGGGCTCACCGACGATGGCGTGGGTGTGGGCGTCTTCGCCTTCTCCCCCGACCAGATCCTGCAAAACAGCGCCGTGCCGGTGCTCACCTGGCCGCCTCCTGTGGGCGTGACGGGGTTCGGGCGCTCCATCATCAATGCCGGCGACCTCGACGGCGACTGCCTCGACGACGTCGCCATCGGCGCCGACCAAGCAGTGTTTCTGGCCCTCTCCTCGAACTACCAGAGCTTGCATCGGGTGACGGTGCCGGCGGGAACCGGCTTCGAGAACGCGGCCTTTGGCGCAGCGCTGGCCCGCTTCTCGTCGAGCGCCGGGTCCGGCATCGCCATCGGTGCACCCTTTCGCAGCGCCGGCGGCACCAATGCGATCTGCGGCTTCGCCGCTGGTGCCCCCGCCGGCTATGTCGGCGACTGCGCCGGCGCTGTGGTGTGGCTGCAGGCATCCGTCGTTGCTGCCACCCCCGTCGGCGACATCGCCACGTCGTGCACGTCCTTTGCCCCCGCGGGCGAGCAACTGGGGGCCTCGCTGCGCGGACTCGGTCCGGCACCCAACAACGCAGCAAGGGCCCGCGTCGCGGCGGGCGCGCCGGGAACCAATGCCGGCGTCGGCCGGGTTGCGGTGTTGGAATTGGGCCTCGACTGCGGGTCGATTCTGGAAGCCGCGAGCATCACGGGCAGCGTTGCGGGTGAGCACTTCGGCCAAGCTCTGGGGCAGTAGGACTGCGCGACGCCGGTGGGTCGCAGAGCAGCGAAGGCTCCGCGACGGTCCGTCGGAGACCTGCCTCGCCGCCACTTGCGTCGACACCAAGCCTGCTCTGGGCTTTGATCCCCGATCTCGCTGAACTTCGACCGCGGAGCGGTCTCGTTCATCTCCTTCGGGGATGCTCCTCTGGGAGGTCTGGTGCAGACCTCCCCAGGCGCCGGCGGAGCCGGACGCGGGGCCCCCCACCAACTCCGCGTTCCGCGGGCGCGCTTCACGCGCATCATCCCGCGTCTTTCCGGTCGAACATCAAGCGGACGCGGGATGAGTTCTTCAAGACGCGCCAGCGTCTTGAACGTCGAAACTTCAAGACGCGCCAGCGTCTTGAACCATCAGAACTTCAACGGCTCGTTCGCGAGTTCGAAGCCCTCACGCCGGCGTCTTACGGTCTGACCCGGAACGGCCTCGAGGTCGACTTCGCCAGCCGCCGCTGTTCCGGGGCGGTCAAGGCCCCAGGCGCCGTCAGCGGCGGTGGGGGCCGGCGTCCACGGCAGGCCACTCATCGATGAGGTTGGCCACCAACGCAGTCCACCCGGTCTGGTGCGAAGCCCCAATGCCGGCGCCGTTGTCGCCGTGGAAGTACTCGTAAAAGAGGATCTCGTCTCGCCAGAGCGGGTCACCCTGGAAGCGAGGATCTCCACCCCACACGGCGCGCTTGCCATTGGCATCGAGCAGGAAGATGTCGACCATGCGGCGCGCGCAGTCGCGGGCGATGTCGCGGAAGCTGACCAGGTGGTCGCCGCCGGCGGGGGTCTTGAGCATGTACTTGGGACCAAAGGCCGTTCCCAGCTTGCGCAGGCTCTCGATGAGCAGGAAGGAGGTCGGGAACCAGAGCGGTCCACGCCAGTTGGAGTTGCCGCCCTTGAGCTTACACGAGGCTTCGGCGGGCTCATAGTTCACCGAGAGTCCGTCGAGGTGGAAGGGATGGGACTCATGGTGCTTCGACAGACTCCTGATACCATAGTGTGACAGAAACTCGGTCTCATTGTGTAATCGCTCGAGCATGCGCTTCAGCTGATGCTGGTTCACAATGGTGAGCAGATGGGTCGTTTTGCCGTCGATTTCGATCGTGTGGATGACCTCCTCAACCATCTCCCGACGGTTCTTCATGAACCAATGCAGATTCGAGTTGAATTCCTTGAAAGGCGCGAGCCATTCCACTTCAAGACGCTCGATGGCAAAGAGCGGAATCAAGCCGACCAGCGAGCGCACGCGGAACTTCTTGTAGGCGCCGTCGGGGTAGCGCAGGACGTCGTAGAAGAAGCCGTCCTTCTCGTCGAAGAGCGAGTAGTCGCGGTTTCCCATGTGCTTCATGGCGTAGGCGACGTAGGTGTAGTGCTGCAGGAACTTCGAGGCCAATCCCTCGTAGACGTGGTTCTCTCTCGCCAGCTCCAAAGCAATACGCATGAGGTTGAGGCAGAACATGCCCATCCAACCCGTCGCGTCGGATTGCTCGAGCACCGAGCCATCTTTGGCCTTCTCGCTGCGGTCGACGAGCGTGATGTTGTCGAGGCCGAGGAAGCCGCCTTCGAAGATGTTATTGCCTTCGCGATCGACCTTGTTCACCCACGAGGCAAAGTTGATCAGCAGCTTGTGGAAGCAGCGCTCGAGCCAGTCGCGATCGGGCTTGCCGTTTCTGGAGCGGTCCATGTTGTAGACGCGCCACACCGCCCAGGCGTGCACCGGCGGGTTCAGATCGTTGAACTCCCATTCGTAGGCTGGCAGCTGTCCCGAGGGATGCTGAAACTGCTCGAAGAGCAGCATCCAGAGCTGTTCCTTCGCAAATTTGCTGTCGATCAAAGCGAAGGGAACACACTGAAATGCAAGATCCCAGGCCGCGAACCAGGGGTATTCCCATTTGTCCGGCATTGTCATCACGCGCATCGAATTCAGATGGCGCCAATGGGCGTTGCGAATGCGTCGTCGGCTCTGGGGCGGTGGGTGGTCGGGGTTGTCGCCGTCGAGCCATTTGGCGACGTCGAAGATGTAGGACATCTTGCTCCACAACAGACCCGCCAGGGCGCGGCGCTGCACGTGTTTCTCGTCGGCGCTGGCGTTGGGCGGCGCGATCTCTTCGTAGAAGTCGTCGGCTTCGGCTTTGCGGCGGTCGACGATCTCGTCGATGTCGTCGAGGGGGGCGCGGTGCCCTTGATCGGTGAGCCGGAAGCGCAGCACGGTCGAGCCCTTGGCCGGCACTTCCACCCGGTAGTGAATGGCGGCCTTGCTGCCGAAGTTCTCCTCACGAATCGCGGACTTGTCGCCGTTGACAACATAACGGTGAAAGGCGTCTTTGGTGTAGGCACTCTTGGACGTATTGCCCGGCCCCCAGACGGCTTCGGCGTTGGTCTCGTTGTCGGTGAAGAGGGAGCGCTCGGCCTTGGGGGGGCCATAGAGGTAGCGCAGGCCCACGCGGTACTGCACCGGGATGAAGGCGTCGGCGTCGACGTCGACGTCGCTGGCCACGATGCAGGTGCCGCCCCAATCGTCGCGACCGGGCTCGATGCGCGGCGGGGCCGTGGGCACGGGTCCCCACGACCAGGTGTTGCGGAACCACAGGTGGGGCAGCACGTGCAGCGGCGCATCTTTGTCGCCGCGGTTGTGGATGGTGATGCGGATGGCGAGGTCTTCGGCGGTTTCCTTGGCGTATTCGATTTCGATGTCGAAATAGCGGTCGTTCGCGAAGGCACCCGTATCCAGCAGCTCGTACTCGGGGCCCTGGCCCTGCCTGCTTTGGTTCTCGCGGATGATCTCCTCATAGGGGAAGCGTGACTGCGGGTACTTGTACAGCAACTTCATGTATGAGTGGGTTGGCGTATTATCGACGTGGAAGTAGTATTCCTTTACGTCCTCGCCGTGATTGCCCTCGTTTGGGTTGACGCCGAAGAAGCGCTCTTTCAGGTGGCTGTCGTGCTCATTCCAAAACGCGGGCGCGAAGCACAAAATATGATAGCGATCACAGATACCAGCAATGCCGTCTTCGCCCCAACGATAGGCCTTTGATCGAGCGTTATCATACGTAACATATTGCCAGGCATTTCCGTCGTGAGAATAATCCTCGCGCACCGAGCCCCAGGCGCGATCCGAAAGATAGGGACCCCAGCGGCGCCACGACGACAAATCATCCTTGATTTCATCGACACGAGCGCGCTCACGGCTAACCGGTTTCTTCTGGCTCATCAGCGGGTCACCTTTGTTGGTCTTTTCATCGGGAAGAGGCGGCGATGGCGGCCGGGCCCAGGGGGGCCAAGCGCCGTGCTCGCGGGGGGCGCAGGGCGGCGGCCGTGGAGCGGGCCGGCAGACAGGTGCCTGGCAGCAGCCGGGCAATGCACGCTCATAGCAAACGGGAGGCGTAGTGGGCGGCTCCGATCAGGGGGGCTTTGTCATTTTGCGCGACGACGACGGGGACGCCGCTGAGCAGCTCGCGGAAGCGGCCTTTGTCGACGAAGGCGGCCATGAACTCGCCCTCCCGCAGCAGGGGCAAGATCTTCGGAGCGATGCCGCCGCCGACGAAGAGGCCGCCGGTGCACAGGCCCTTGAGCGCGAGGTTGCCGGCCTCGGCGCCGTAGAGGGTGCAAAAGAGCTTGGCCGAGGCCACGCACAGGGCGTCGACGCCTTTGACGGCTTCGATGCCGACGACGGCGCCGGGGTCTTCGCCGCGCTGCATGCGATCCCGCACTTGCGAGCTCTCGGCGGGCGCTTTGCCGGCGGCAGCGCGGGTGCGCATGAACTCGTAGATCGATGCCAGCCCGGGTCCAGAGACGGCGCGCTCCCACGACACATGGACGCCGTGGCGGGCGCTCAAGAAGCGCCACAGCTCGATCTCGAGCTCGTTTCTGGGCCCAAAGGTGCTGTGGCCGCCTTCGCTGGCGACGGGCAGGTGCTTCTCGCCGTCCCACACCAAGAGGGCCTCACCGAGTCCGGTGCCAGAGGCGATGACACCGAGGTTCTTGCGGCGATCGAGGCTGCGGCCGGCGTTCAAGACGACGAGCTCGCTGTCGTCGAGGAAGAGCATCCCGTAGGCGGCGGCCTGCAAATCGTTGAGGAGCTTGACCTTGGGCACCCGCAGGGCGCTGCTCAAACGACCTTCGGAGATCACCCAGGGGAGGTTCGTGGTCCGGCAGAGGCCGTCGACGACAGCGCCGGGCACGCCGAAGCAGACGCGGGTGAGCCCCTGGATCTCGTGTCGGGCCACGAAGGCCTTGGCCAGCTCGTCGAGCGATGCCTTGCCCCGTGAGGGAACCGTTTCCTCGACGACCTTCTCGATCGTGCCGACGCCGATCTCGTAGACCGCCAGCACCGTCTTTGTGCCGCCGACGTCGCCTGCCAGAATCACGGCTCACCTCCAAAGAGGCGCAGCATCGACGAAGACCGGGGAAATACTCAAGGTCTGGCCTCAATCCCCCTTTTTGCCGGCACCGACCCCGCGATCCTCGAGGCCCTGGTCGAGCTCGCCGCCCCCCAAGGGGGCCAGGCGTCGAAGCGGAGCCTGGGGCCAGGAGCCGTCGCTGCCGACGCCGCGATCTTCGAGCCCGGGGTCGAGAGCCAGATCGCTGAGAGCCAGCGCGGGTCCCCGACCGCCGGCACGCTCGCCCAGCACGGGCAGGTCGGCGTCGGGGCCGTCGTCGAGGTCGACGTCGTCGCCGTCTCCGAGGGCCAGTGCGCGCTTGCGGGCTGCGAAGGCCTTGCCGAGGGTGCGGGCCTCATCTTTGTCGAGCAGGGCCTGGGCGGCGGCGAAGACCTCGTCTTCCTCGCTGCGCACATGACGATCGAAGGCGATGCGCAGATCGATGACCCGAGCCAGCACGGCTTCGTCGACGTCGACGTCGCCTTCGTCATCGTCTGGGGCCGCTGAGGCCTGGTAGGCGCGGGTGAGGGCACGAAGCTCGATGAGCTGTTGATCGATGTCGGCGTGGTCCTGCCGGCTCTCGGCGAGACGAGAGCGCGAGGCGGGCTCGTTTTCGAGTCGCTCGTAGAAGATCTCGGCTTCGGCTGCGGTGTGGCGCTGCAGCTCTTGCACGAGCTCCTGGCAGAGCAGGCGGCGTTCGTCGGCGTCGACGCTGCCTTCGACGGCGTCAAAGAGTCGGCTGATGTCGAGGTGATCCTGGCGCAGCAGCTCGAAGATCGGCGTGCCGCGGGGCTTGTCGTCGCGGTCGGGCGCCGTCGCAGGGGAGTTGATGTTGGCCACGGCATCCTCCTGGGGCGCAGAGGCGACGCCCACGCCGTTGGCCGAAGCAACGGCCGGACCACTCGGCCCGACGGGGTCCTCGGTCGAGGCGACGTGCTGCTGGAGCCCGCCGGCCGCAACGACGCGGCCACCAATGCCGGGGCGATCGTGCGGCCTGTACCTGAAGGGGCTCAGACGCCCAGGGCCGCCTTGACCTCGGCCTGCACCCGGGCTGCCTTCGCCGCCAGGGTGTTGCGGGCCGCCGCCAGCTCGTCCGTCGAGGTCACCGACGCCACGAGCTCGAGATAGAGCTTGATCTTCGGCTCGGTGCCCGAGGGGCGCACCGTGAGCCGCGCGCCGTCGACGGTGTGCAGGACGACGACGTCGGCGGGGATGGTGGCGGTCTGCAGATCGACGACGCGCACCACCTTGTGACCGTCGAGGGCGGCCAGGGGTTTGACGCGCACGGACTGCATGACGCTGGCGATGCGCGCCAAGCCGTCGAGGCCGGGCAGGGTCACCGACCATTGGGTGCCATGGCTGAGCCCATGGGCCACCGCGAGGTCGTCGAGGCGGTTCAACAGCGTCTTGTTCTCGGCCTTGAGGGCGCGGGCCAGCTCGGCCAGGCGCACGGCGGCGCCGACGCCGTCTTTGTCGCGCACGATGGGGCCCACGGAGAAGCCGATGGCTTCTTCGTAGCCGCCGCAGAACCAGTGTCCTTCTTTTTCTCGCTCCATGGCCTTATTGGCAATCCATTTGAATCCCGTGAGTACTTCCTCATAGGAAGCCCCGAGATCCCGAGCGATGCGCGAGAGCATCGTCGACGACACAATGGTCGTGATGACGAGCTTCTTCAGCGTTCCGGTGCTCTTGGTGGTCAAGGCATCATGGCACAACAAGACACCGATTTCGTTGCCGCTCAGCGCGCGATATTCACCTTTGCCGGTCTTGAGGGCCACGGCGAGGCGGTCGGCGTCAGGGTCGTTGGCCAAGATGAGGTCGGCGTCGGTTTCGCGCGCTTTTTCCAAGGCCAGATCGAGGGCTCCTTTTTCTTCGGGGTTTGGGAAGGCCACCGTGCGGAAGGTGCCGTCGGGGTCGGTCTGGGTGGGCACAGCGACGACGCCGTCGAAGCCGGCCCGCAGCAGGGCGCGGATGGTCAAGCGGTGTCCGACGCCGTGCATGGCCGTGTAGACAAGGCGCAAGGGCTCTGCACCAGGCGCTGGGGCAGCGTGGCTCGACATGCGGCCGACGGCGTCGAGGTAGCGCAGCTCGAGGTCGTCGCCGATGATCCGACGCAAGCCCGCGGCGGCGGCTTCGGGCGGGTGCATGCGGGCGATGGCGTTGGCCTTGGGGGCCCGGGTGATCATCTGCATGACGCCGTCATCGATGGGGGGCACGATCTGGGCGGCATTTTGCCAATAGACCTTGTAGCCGTTGTCGGCGGGCGGATTGTGCGACGCCGTCACCATGATGCCGGCGGCGGCCTTGAGGTCGGCGACGGCGAAGGCACACACCGGCGTCGGCTCGGGGTCAAAGAACAGGTGCACCGGGATCCCCAGCGCGCACAAAATGGCGCAGGCATCTTCCGCGAAGGTGCGCGACGACAGGCGGCCGTCGAAGGCGACGACGACGCCCTGCTTTTTGGCGTCGACGCCGTGGTGGGGGCCCTGCTCGAGCAGGAAAGCGCCGAGGCCCCAGGTGGCTTTGGCGACGACAACGCGGTTCATGCGCGCGGTGCCGGCTTCGACGCGTCCCCGCAAGCCAGCGGTGCCGAACACGAGGTTGGTGGTGAAACGATCGGCGAGATCCTTGAGGGCCACGGCGTCGTTGGCTTCGGCGCGTTGCAGCAAGGCCGTGAGCTCGGCGCGGGTCTGGCTGTCGAAGTCTTCGGCGAGAAAGGCGCGGGCGGCGTCGAGAGGGGTCGTCATGCGGCCGTCCTAGCACCAGTTGCGGAAGGGCAGAAAGAGCACCCGAAGCGACGAACGGGAGCGGCGAGCCTGTGGGCCGCGCTCAGGGTACGGTGGGGCTGTGCGCTCGTTGATGGCCTTTGTCCTGTTTGCCGTGGCCTGCCTGTCCAGCTGCGAATTCGTCGCGCGTGCGCCCTCGACCCCGGCAAACCCGGGACAACCCACAGCCCCCACCGAGGTTGTGGCCCTCGCCGGCGCCGACCTCGTCGTCGTCGAAGGGGCTCGGGTGCAGCTCAACGGCGCGTCCTCGCGGGCGCTGACGGGCGAGGCCACGCTGTCTTGGAGCCAGCGCGAGGGGCCAGCCGTGGTGCTCTCGAACCCGTCGTCGTCGACGCCAGTGTTCAACGCTCCCCTGGGCCCAGCCCGGCTGGTCTTTGAGCTGCAAGCCCAGATCGACGACAAGGCCGACGTCGACGAGGTTGCCGTCGAGGTGGCTGCCGAGCTGCCTCCGCGCGCCTTCGTTCCCGCCGTGTCGGGGAGCCCGCCGGACGCCGTCGGCGAAGGCCCGATCTCGTTCGAGTTCCATTGGCCTGCTGCCGCACTTGCTCCGGTGGTGACCCCCCGTTGCCCGGTGCGGGGCGAGGTCGTGGTGGATGTGGTGGGTGAGGAGCTGCGCGTCAGCGTCGAGCCCCTGCGCCTGCCTTGCTCCATTGTCGTCGACGACGGCACCACGCTTGACGCGGGGCGACGCATCGCGCGCGCCGCCGCCATCGTGTGGCCCCCGGAAACAACGACGGTGCCGCCGAGCGCGCTCGTGGTCCCCGCCGTGGTGGCCCCCCTGGGCGTCGTCGCCGTCGATCCCAGCCTCATCGTCGCGGCGGCGGATGGCACGCCCCTCGACCGGGGCGATGAGGAATTCACGGCACCTCGTCAGCCAGGGCGCTTGCTCCTCACCACTGAGAGGCGCCAAGACAATGTCTCCGGCGGCGTCGTCGTCGTCGCTGTCGATGTCGTCTCCCCAGCCAACGCGGCGCCGGTGATCGAGGGCGGCGGCGATCTGCAGGTGCGGCCGGGGGCGCGCTTTCGCGTGGCGGCCACCGCCAGCGACGCCGACGACGACGCTGTCTCGGTGGAGGTACGCCAGGTCCTGGGCCCGCCGGCGGAGCGGGTGACGGGATTTGCCGACGTGCTGACCGCGCCCTCAACGGCGGGCACCCTCTTGTTTCACGTGATCGCCTTCGACGGGCTGGCTGCTTCGTCGCCCGATCCTGTTCGCGTCGTCGTCGATCCGGCGGCGGAAAACCTCGCACCCGAGCTGGTGCTGCCGGCGACCCTGTTTGCCACGCCAGGGCGCATCTTCACCATCGACGCCTCGGGTGCCCGCGACGACTCGGGTCTGATCGCAGCCTGGGAGATCGTGCAGGACGAAAACGACACCGTGCAGGTCTTGGCCGGGCCCGTCGACGTCCCCATCGTTTCGATCGCCGCCGGGTCCGCTGGCGAGCGCTACCACTTTCGAGTCTCGGCCTACGACGAAGGCAGTCTCGGTGTGACCGTGGAGCTCGAGGTCGTCGTCGAAGATGCCGGTCCCTTCGTCGACGCTGTCCGTGGCTCCGACATCTCGGGCACCGGCTCTGCCGCGACGCCCTTTGCGTCCATCGCTGCCGCTCTCGAAACGGCGGCGCGCCATCGCTTCCAGTCTCTTCAACTCGCTGTCGGAGAGCACCTCCCCTTTGCCGGCCGCTTGCCCGACGGCCTTGGACTGCAGGGGGGCTTCGTGTTCGACGGCGTCGACTACCAACGGTCGGATGGCTTTGAACAGGCTTCGCTGCCGCTGTCGGGGGATCTGTTCGTGGCCGGAGGTGACCTGGAGGATCTCACGGTGGCGGGCAATGTCGTCGTCGCTCAAGACGTGCGCATCCTGGACGCCGACATCGGCGGCGTTCAGGTCGACGGCGGCCGCGTCTCGGTCTCGGGCTCGTCCATTGCCCAGCTCGACGTCGACGCCGGCGCCTCCGTGCTTGCCGACTCGGTGATCGGTGCGCTCAGCAGCCAGGGATCGACCACGGAATTGGAGCGCTGCGTGATTGCTCGAGCGCAGGCCGCAGGAGGCGGCCTCTTCGTCGTCGACGCCGACAGCTTGCTCGGGCCCACCATCGTCGCTGGCGGCGTGAACGCCGTGCTGGCGGCGACCTTGCAAACCGACAGCGATCCCACCGAGCCCGTGCTCACAGTCACCGACGCCACGGCGACCCTCGAAGGCGCCGTCATCGCCGGTGTCGACGTCGCGGTTTTGCTCGAGGGAGGCGTGCTGCGGGGCTCTGGCCAGATCTCGTCCAGCCGCAGCGGCGTCGTCGGCACCGGGTCCCTGGAGTTGGTCGACGCTCGCATCGACGTCGCTGGCGCGCTGCTCGGTGGCGAGGGTGACGAGGAGGCTGTGGCCGTCGACGGCACCCTCGACCTGAGCCTGGTGCGAACCATCGTCACCTCGACTGGGATCGGCGTGCGCGCGGGCACCGCTCAGATCGAGGCCAGCATCATCAAGAGCCGAGGCCTCGCCGTCGACGTCGACGCCGGGGCTCTTCGCCACTTGACCATCCTTTTTGGGGCGCCGGCTTTCGCCCTGGGACCCGAGGTTGCCCTCGACAACAGCGTCGTGCAGGCCGCAGAGGTCGGCGTGCTCCCCTCGTCCTTCGGGCGGGTCGGCTTCGTCGTCGAGGGCCTCGAGGGCGAGTCCATCGTCGGCTGCTCGCCGCTGAATTGTTTCTTCGCATCCCCTGGCGCGCTGACCAGCGACGGGCATCTGAGCGAGGATCCCCTGCACCCCTTCGTCGACGTCGGCCTCGTCGGCCTCGGCGTGCTCAGCGACATCGACGGCGAGCCCATTCCGCAGGGGGCAGCTCCGGATCTGGGCGCGGACGAACGACCGGTCGCCGCGCCTTGAAGTTCTGCTGGTTCAAGACGCGGGCGCGTCTTGAACGGGCCAACTGGTGATCTGCATCACCCACCATGAGACGCTGCGGCACCCCGATCCCGGAGCATTCGTGATCAGCAGGCTCGTCAGCACTTCCATCGTCGTCATCGTCGTCGTGGCTCTTGCTTCGTGCGAAGGCGCCTCGACGCTGGCGAGCGTGCCCCCCGTCTTGGAGGTCCGGCGCGGCGATGCATCCCCGGGTGCGGGCTTCGTTTTCGCCGGCAGCGAAGACGTCCTGCTGCTGATCGTCGATGCGACCCTCGACGACAGCACCAAGACCTCGGTGAGCTCCATCGACGTCGGCATCACGGGGGCCCGCGGCGTCGTGGCGAGCCTCAAGCTCGTCGACGACAACGACCTCGCCTTTGGGCCAGCGCTTCTCGACGAGGAGGGCGTGGCGCATTTCGACGACTTGGGGCTCGCGTTCGACCCGAGTCAGTCGCACAGCTTCAAGGTGGTGGCCGACATCGCTGACGACGCCGCCCAGGCCGCCGCCTTCGTCGCCTCTTTCGCTGGTGCCGAAGGGTCGGCCAAGGGCGCCGTCAAGATGGGGGTGATTGGGGCAGCAGCTGGCTCTCCCCTCGAAGTGCGTTCGGCGGCGGCCCTCGCGCTCACCGCCGCCGCCACGAACCCCTTGGCGCACACGGTGCTCGTCGGCGACGACGCCCTCGCCCTCACCGTCGACGCTGCCGCGGGCGCCGACGTGGCCGTGCGCATCAGCGAGCTGGCCTTCACGCTGGCCGGCGACGCCGCCTTCGACCAGGCCATCGGCGGCGCCACGCTCTTTCTGGACGAAAACCAAGACGGCGACATCGACGTCGGCATCGACGACGTCCTTGCGGTCGTTAGCGCCCCAGGCTTCGGCGACGACACCCTCACCTTCACGGGGCTCAACATCGTGGTGCAGCCGACGACGACGGCCCATTTTGCGCTCGTGTTGGAGCTGGCGCCCGGCGGACAGAGCGGGACGTCGGTGCAGGCCGCCATCGACACCACTGGCCAGATCACTGCGGTTGACGCTGTGACCGGCAACGCGGCCACCGTCAGCGGCGCGCCAGTCAACGGCGGCACCATCACCATCGACGACGGCTCGGGAGGGCTGGCCGTGGCTCTTGGCGACGCCTCGCCGCCGCCGACGTCGTTTCCGTCGGGAGCCCTGGGTGTGACGCTGTTGCAGGTTCAACTGGCCGCCAGCGCGCTCGAGCCCATCGTCGTCTCCGAGCTTCGGGTGAACCATGCGGGAACCGGCGAGGGCAACGACGTCGTTCGGGTGCGGCTGTTCCTCGACGGCGACCACGATGGGACGCTGTCTCAAGGTGACGTTCAACTCGCCCAGAGCGCGATTTTCCTCGGTGGCGAAGCGGTGTTCACCCTGCGTACGGGCGCAGACCCTGAGATGCCCATCGACGCTGGCGGCGCTGTCGACGTCATCGTGGTCTACGACTTTGGCCCCCTGGGCACGGGCAGCACCTTCACGACCTCCATCGCGGTGGCCGGGGTGCACGGCGACGGGGTGCGATCGGGTGGTGCGCTGCTGTCGATCGGGTCGGCGGAGGGTGGGGCGTTCACGTCGGTGGGCTTTGGCTCGCTCAGCGCCAGTCTGGGCGCGCAGTCGCCGGGGGCCGCCAACGAGTCCGCCGCCGCGGCGCGGGTGCTGATGACGCAGGTCTCGTTTCGCGCCGGCGACAACGAAGACGTTCTCGTCGACGCCGTCACCGTCCGGGCGGCGGGATCGCTCAACGATGCCGCCGGGGTGACCCGCGCCCAGCTCTTCGTCGACCTCGACGAAGACGGCACCATCGACGCGGGCGACGATGTCATCGGTGGCGACCAGGCCTTCGACGTCGACAACGGCACCGTGACCTTTGGCGGCCTCGACTTGCGGGTGCCGGCGGGCCAGCGCCGCTCGGTGCTGGTCAGCTACGACCTTTCCGCCGCCGGACTGCCCGGCCAGTCGTTCTCGGCGAGCATCACCAGCCCCGACGCCATCGTGGCCCACGGCGGCGGCAGCGGGGTCCCTCTCTCCCCCAGCGGCGTCGTTGCTGGCGCTTTGAAAACCGTGCAGTTCAGCGGCTCCCTGGCCGTCGCCGCAGGGGCGAGCTCGCCGGGGGGCGGCAATGAGAGCGCTGCTGGTCGCGTCGAGATGTTACAGCTCTCGCTCACCGCGGGGTCTGTGGAGGATGTCGCCCTCGAGGGGCTCGTGGTCCGCACCAACGGCACCGCCGACGATCTGGTCGATGTGGCCTTGGTCCGATTGTTTCGCGATGTCGACGACAACGGCCGCGCCGCCGGCGGCGACGTCGACCTGGGCACGGCCCGCTTCGACGCCGACAACGGCACCGCCGCCTTCACTTTCGACAGCGAGACGATCAGTGCCGGGACGCGAGTGACCTATGTCGTCGTCTACGAGCTCGCGGGCAGCGCCTTGCCCGGCCAGACCTTCCAGGCGCTCATCGCCAACGCCGGCGCCGTCAGCGGCCGGGGCCTGCTCAGCGCCGCAGACATCACCGCGACGGGCAGCGCGACGGGGAGCGTCAAGACGGTCCAGGGCCTCGGGACCCTCGCGATTTCCGTCGGTGCCAACACGCCAGGGGCCACGGCCGAGGCGTCATCGGCGACGGGGATCTCGATGCTGCAGCTCAACCTCACGGCATCCACCGTCGAAGACATCGACGTCTCCGCGCTCGTCATCCGGGCTGCTGGCACCGCCGACGACGCCGCCCTCGTCGACGGAGTCGCGCTCTTCGACGACGCCGACGCCGACGGCAACCTCGACCCCGATGCCGACCCGCTCGCGCTGGCCACCGGCTTCAACAGCGACAACGGCACCGCGACGCTGACCGGGTTCGCGGTGCGCATCGGGCGTGGTGAGACGCGCTCGCTGCTGGTGACCTGGGATCTGGCTGGCGGTGGCCAGCCGGGACAAACCTTCCAAAGCGCCGTCGTCGGCGCTGGTGTCACCGCCGCCGGGGTGGCCAGCGGCGGCATCGTCGCCGTCAGCGGCGCCGCCAACGGCAGCGTGAAGCAGATTCAAGGGGCCGGGGCGATGACCGTGGTGCTCGGCGCCAACACCCCGGGCTCGAGCGTGATCGCGGCCAACGCCGCCAACCTCGAGCTCTTCCAGTTCACGGTCACCACCAACGGCATCGAGTCCATCGCGGGCGACGAAGTCGACGTTCGCGCCGGGGGCAGCGTCGACGATGCGAGCGCGGTGACCACGGTCGAGCTGTTCACCGATGCAGACCGCAACGGGCATGTGGGCGTCGGCGACGTGCTGGTGGGCAGCGTGGCCGGTTTCGCCGAAGACAACGGCGTGGCGGTCTTTCGCAATCTTGGCGTGCTCCCGGCGGCGAGCCAGACGAGCTTCCTGGTGCGCTACCAGTTGTCGGGGGACGGGGCACCCGGCCAGACCTTGAACGCGGCTTTGGCGGCGCTGTCCTTCACGGGCCGCGGGGTGTCGAGCAATGCCCCCATCGTCGCGGGCGGCAGCGCCACGGGCGCCGCCAAGACCATTCAGAATCGGGGCAGCTTGACGCTGGCGGCGGGCGTGCACACGCCCGGCGCGGCCATCGTCAGCGCCAGCACCCTCGGCGCGTCGGTGTTGCAGTTCCAGTTGACCGCCAGCGCCGTCGAAGACGTGGTCTTCGATGGCATCGTCCTGCGGGCCGGCGGCACAGCCGACGACGCTGGCGACGTTGACGCAGTGCGGATCTTCGAGGACGTCGACGGCGACGGCACAGTTTCGGCGCCAGACGTGCAGCTCGGCAGCGACGAGGTCTACGGCAGCGACAACGGCACGGTGACCTTCGGCGGGATCAACGACGTCATCGCGGCCACAGCCACGGTCAACTACATCGTCGAGTACGACCTCACGGGCACGGCGGCCGGCAACGAGACGCTGAACGCCGTCCTCGGCGGTCTCGCGGTGGGTGCTCACGGGGTGAGCAGCAACAGCCCGGTGACGACGTCTGGTACAGCCACCAGCGCGAGCCTGACGGTGCGGCTGAATCCCCTGGTGGTGAAGGTCGGCACCCAGAATCCAGCACCCCAAAGCGTGCACCCCACCGATGGCAGCGTCGTCGTCGCCCAGGTCACGGTGTCCGTCGCCGGCGGCGAAGACGTCGTCGTCAACTCGTTCTCGGTCACCGGCGCAGGCACGGGCAACGACGTCACCGGGGTTGCCGGGATCAATCTCATTCGGGACGTCGATGGCGATGGAGAAATCTCAGGTGGCGATGTGGCCCTGGGCGGCACCCTGACCTTCAGTGCCTTGCACGGACCTGCGCAATTCACCGGGCTCGGGGAGCGCATCACCGGTCCCAGCGAGGTCAGCTACCTTGTCGTCTACGACTTGTCGGGCGCAGCCCTGCCGGGTCAGACCTTCCAGGGGCGCACGGCCAACGCGGCTGCCCTCGACGCCGTCGACGCCCGGACGCTGGTGCCCGTCGTCTCTGGTGGCGTCGCCGTCAACGGCGGTTTGCTCACCATCGTCGGTGAGACGAACTTCTGGACGACTCTCCCCGCCTTTGGCGCACCCGCGAGCCGCACCGATCACAGCGCGGTGGCCGTCGGTTCCAAGATGTTCATCTTCGGCGGTGCCGACGCCAACGGCGCGCGCGCCGACGGCGGCGTCTTCAATGCCGGCACCAACACCTGGGCAACGCTCCCCGTGGCTGGCGCTCCCCCCAGCGCGCGCAGCAGCCATCATGTGGCGGCGGTGGGCCCCCGCATGGTGGTCTGGGGCGGCTTGAACAGCGCACAGACGGCGCTGGGCGACGGCGCGGTGCTCAACACCGACACTGGCACCTGGACGGCGACGACGGCCACGGGGGCGCCATCGGCCCGGGCCTTCGCGGCGGTGACGGCGACGACGGATCGTGTCTTCGTCTTCGGCGGCGCCACCAGCGATGGCACCGCGCTCGGAGACGGCGCGCTCTACATTCCGGACGACCCCGACCCTGCTGTGGCCAACACGTGGGTGGCGCTCCCCGCGGGGGGTGCTCCGAGCGCACGTTTCAATGCCGCGGTGAGCTTCTTGCCCACCGTCGGCGGCGCCAAAGGCAGTGTCTTCGTCGCCGGCGGGTTCAACGGGACGGCCTTCCTCTCCGACGCCTTCCTGTTCAACCTCACCACCAACCTGTGGAGCGCGGCTGCAGCGGCCCCGGCGGTTTTCTCGAGCGCGCCGTCGGCGGTGATCGGGACCCGCGTCGTAGTCGAAGGCGGTCAGGGCGCTTTGGGTCCCGAGGCCGAGGCGTTCATGTACTCCGCGGCGTCGAACACCTGGCGCACGTTGCCGACGACGGGGGCCCCGGGGGCACGCACCCGGCACGTCGGCGTCGCCATCAATGGTCGGGCGATCTTTCAGGGGGGCTTCAACGGCACGACCTTCCTCGGGGGCGGCGGGCGCTATGCAGTGGCGAATGACCTGTGGTCGCCCATCGCCACGGCGGGAGCACCACCGGCCCGCTCCGGGCACTCCGCCGTCGTCATCGGCGGAAAAATGATCGTGTGGGGCGGCCTCGCCGACAACGCCTTCTTGAACAACGGGTCGAGCTACACACCCTGACCCGTCGTCGAGCTACACACCCTGACCCGTCGCGCCCCTTCGTTTCCCCGCGCCCCCGAAAAGCGACCAGCGGCGGCCAGACGGAAGCGCCGTCGATGACGGCCGGTCGGTCGGTGACCATCTCGAAACAACGTCGTGAACTCTTGGCCCGGCGGCCCCCTCTTTTGCGAAGGCATGTCAAAACTGCCCGCCGGCCTTTTGCCGGAACACAAGGAGTCCCGTCATGGAGATGAAGCGCGTTCCCAACACCACCAGCAACGGCGTGCACCACAACGTCACCTCCGCCGGCAAGGACAATCACCTCAGCACCGATCGCAAGGCCGTGCTCGAGCATGTGAAGACCAGCTTCCAGACCAAAGACGGCTTCGAGGTCGGCGGAGTGCGCCTCTCGACCAACGTCGCTACCCGCGAAGCCGAGCTGGCCAAGCACGGCATCGCGGCAAACGGCCCCACCAACGACGCCGTCAACCACGTGATCGCTGGCTACAAGGGTGGCTTCGTCGGCGCGAAAGATGTGCACGTGCACCTGATCAAGGTGCCCGGCCAGAACAGCCATCACGACGTCAACGCCCTGGTGATTCACGCCGTCGGCAAAGAGCACGAGCACGTCGCCGTGTTGGATGCCAAGTCCGGTACCGAGCTCTTCCGCGGCAACTTCAACGCGAAGAAAGACGAATTCCACTACGAGCACGCCTGATCGGGGCGAGCGCGTCTCGTCAGCGGCGACGCCGGCGAGCTCCGCTTCTCAGCCGTTGACAGGCGCGGGACCGATGCCTAAATAGTGCGTTCCTTCGGGGTTGTAGCTCAGTTGGGAGAGCGCTACATTCGCATTGTAGAGGTCGCAGGTTCGATCCCTGTCAGCTCCACCAAAGGATCAGCGGACGCTTCGGCGTCCGTTGTCGTTTGTCGGGTGCCGACGCCCCAAACATCGGTATGTAAACCCGGGTCGTTCTGGCGACACAACGAGGTTTGAGCCGTGACGCTGGCCATCGTCGACGACGTCCGCAGCCTCAAACCGGCTCCCGAACCGGCCGGGCTACCGTCATTGTGGGCCCTCAATCCCGGCGAGATTGAGTCCATGGCAAAGGAGGCAGACTTCAACGGTTCCGCAGTGCAACTATTTGCCCGGATCCAGAGGATCGCAGCATGGAACGACGACGGCGTCGACGTCGGCAAGCGGGCGCGGCTGCTGCTCGATCGCACCGATCGCTCGTTGCCCCGGGTCGTTGAAGAAGTGCCCTCCGACGACGGCGCCACCCGCATGGTTCTGCTGACCGCCGACGGCCACAAGATCGAGGGGGTGCACATGCCGCGCACCCATGTGAAGACGCCGCGGACGACCTTCTGCATCTCGTCGCAGGTGGGCTGCGCGATGGGCTGCACCTTCTGCGCGACGGGGACCATGGGCATCGTGCGCAACCTCAGCGCCGGCGAGATCGTCGGGCAGGTGTTGGCCTTGATGCGCGCGAAGGGGCCGTCGACGGGGCACGAGTTGAACCTGGTGTTCATGGGCATGGGCGAGCCGCTGCACAACCTTGAGCACGTCGCCCGCGCCGTCGAGATCCTCTGCGACGAACGCGGGATCGGGCTCAGCGAAAAACGGATCACCGTGTCGACGTCGGGGCTGGTGCCGCAGATCGAGCGCTTCGCGCAGTTGGCCGTGCGCCCTTTGCTGGCCGTCAGCATCAACGCCGCCGACGACGCCACCCGATCGAGGATCATGCCGGTGAACCGGGCCTGGAATCTCGGGGTGCTGAAAAAAACCCTCGAGCACTATCCCTACCGCCGTGGCGAAAAAGTGCTGTTGGCTTACGTGCTCTTGCACGGCGAAAACGACGGCGACGACGACGCCCGCCGCCTGGCCGATTTCGCCGCCGGCTTGCCTGCCAATCTGAACTTGATCCCCCTGAACGAGCACGGCCGCACCAGCCACAAGGCCCCAGACGACGCCTGGATCGCCAGCTTCTCCAAGCGCTTGTACGACGAGCTCGTGCTGCGCGAGTTCCGGGGCGTTTTGACGACGAGAAACAACCGCGGGCGCGATGTGCAGGGCGCTTGTGGCCAACTCGTGCAAGGCGAGGCCCAGAAGCGGGGGCGTTGACGGCGCGGGCGTTCTTGCTAGGACGTAGACATTCACGCGCAGCGTGACGACGTCTTCGCTCCTCGGGTCCCTTGGGCCGCTCGCAGAAGGTTGATGTCGCCAGCACCAGCAACCACATCGTGGCCGCCGGAGCTGGGCTCTGGGTCCTTTTCTCCGCGGAGAGTTGGAACCAGGCCCTGCGCGCGTCGCGCTTTCTGCTTCGCTTCGGTCTCTCGGGTGTGGTGATGACGTCGTCGAACGCTGCTTTTGAGCCCTTTCTCGACCCCCTGACGGGCGTCGAAGAACAGCTGCGCGCGCTCATCGAGCCGGTGTGTGCGGGTGCCGGTCTCGATCTGGTCGTGCTGCAGCTTGTGCGCGGCAAGACCAACGATCTGCTGCGGCTGTCGGTCGATCGTCCCCACGCGGGCGTCACGCCAGGCAAGGGCGTGACCATGGCCGAGCTGCAGAAACTCAATCACCTGCTCGGTGATCTCCTCGACGTCGAAGACAACAGCTCCCCCCTCTTCAAAGATCGGTGGGAGCTCGAGGTCGGTTCCCCCGGCGTCGACCGCCCCCTCACCAAGAAGAGCCACTTCGTCGACGTCGTCGGCAGCAAGGTGAAGGCCCGCCTCAAGCTCGAGCGCAGGAGCCTGCTCGGTACCCTCGACGCCGCCGACGCCGACGGCATCGTGGTCGATGGTGTGCGCGCCTCTTTCGCCGAGCTCGACCACGTGCACGTCGTCTACGAGTTCCAAGAGCGCGGCAAGCCCGGTGGCAAGGGCAACCGCACCGGCAAGTCGACGCCCCGATCCTCGCTGTCGCTGTCGCCGTCGTCGTCGAAGAAGAAGCCCGGCCGGACCCCGCCCCCGTCTGGCACCCCCTCAGAGTCCTGACCTCACGAACCCAAGGTGCGCCATGTCTGAAGAGTCGATCGAGACATTCAAGCTGAACATCGTCCTCGAGGCCCTGTCGAAGGAGAAGTCCCTCGACAAAGAGATCCTCATCGATGCGCTCAAGCAGGCGATGTTGACGGCGGCCCGCAAGAAGCTCGGCCTCACCGCCGACCTCGAGGCCCGCTTCGACACCGCCGCCACCATGGAGGAGGTCCTGCAGCGCCACGGTCAGTACGCCGTGCTCGCCAAGATGAAGGAAGGTGAGAAGAAAGAAGCTGTTGGGCTCGTGCGCATCTACGAGTTCAAGAAGGTTGTGAAAGACGTCAACAACCACACGCTGGAGATCTCGCTCCAGGATGCCCGGCAGCAGGATCCCGACCTCACCGACGAAGACATCGGCATCGACCTCGGCATCGAGGTCTGGTCGAAGGAGTTCGGGCGCATCGCCGCCCAGACCGCCAAGCAGGTCATCATTCAACGCGTGCGTGAAGCTGAGCGAAACACGATCTTTACAGAGTATAAAGATCGCAAGGGCGAGATTGTTTCTGGCATTGCTCGTCGCTTCGAGCGCGGCAACGTGATCGTCGAGCTCGGCCGTGCAGAAGCGGTCATGCCGATCAAGGAACAGATTCCCCGCGAGAACATCCGCACCGGCGACAAGGTCGTCGCCTATGTCCTCGACGTGCTCGAGATGGCCCGCGGCCCGCAGATCGTGCTCTCCCGCGCCCACCCCAATCTGGTGGTGAAGCTCTTCGAGCAAAACGTCCCCGAGATCGCCGACGGCGTCGTCACCGTCGAAGCCGCCGCCCGTGAAGCTGGCGTCCGCACCAAGATCGCGGTGCGCTCCAGCGACAGCGACGTCGACCCCGTCGGCGCCTGCGTCGGCATGAAGGGCGCGCGCGTGCAGGCCGTCGTGCAAGAGCTGCGCGGCGAGAAGATCGACATCGTGCCCTGGGACGAAGACGAAGCCCGCTTCGTCTGCAACGCCTTGTCTCCTGCCGAAGTCACCCGCGTCCTCGTCGACGAAGCCAACCACACCATGCAGATCGTGGTCCCCGATGATCAGCTCTCGTTGGCCATCGGTCGCCGCGGCCAGAACGTGCGCCTCGCCGCTCAGCTCTCGGGTTGGAAGATCGACATCACCAGCGAGACCAAGGTGGCTGAAGAACGCGAGGTGGCGTGGGCCAGCCTCAGCCGCATCGAAGGCATCTCCGACTTCGTCGTGCAGACCCTGTACAACCACGGCTTCCGCCGCGCCGCCGAAGTTGTCGAAGCCGACGACGAATTCCTGGGCTCCTTGCCTGGCTTTAATCCCGATGCGGTGCCGCGCATCAAGGCCTCGGCCAAGGATGTCGTCAAAGCAGAGAAGAGCGAGAAGCTCGAGGTGCGCGAGCTGGCCAAGGGCGATGCGCGCATTCTCTTGACCATCGAGCGTGCTGGTGAGGCGGCACGTGCAGCGGGTACCAGCGATCTCGACCGGTTGAAGGCCCTCGACGGTGCTCTTCCCTATGTGATCGAGCGTCTGCAGGCCGCCCTCTACGACGCGCCCGAGGACCTCTACTTCGAAAACGACGACGAGCGCCTCGTGAACGTTGCCGGTTTTTCGCCGGGCAAGGCGCGCCAGCTCAAGTACGCCGCCTCGCTGTCTGTGAACGCGCTGACCGACGGCAAGGCTCCGGTGACGGCCAAGCCCTTGTCCGAGCCCGAGGCCCGGGACGCCCAGCAGTACGACACGGCGCAGACGGCGGCGCCGGCGCCAGTCGAGGCCGCTCCGGCCTGAGGGGAGGACGTCGATGTCGTCGCTGAGAGATCATTTCCGCCGCAGAAATGATCTCTCAGCGATAAGAAACATCTCCCGCAGAAGATAATCATTGACAGATTTTTCAGGCAGAGTTAGCTGGGCCCCTCCCTAAAGGGCGGGGGGCGGGTGGTGGGCGGAATATTGAGAACGGTTCTCATTCTCGTCTTCTCCCGGGCCGTGATGGTGGCGTCAGGCTGGCAAACCACTTCGGTGGCTGCAAACATTCACCATCAGCCGATTCAGTGAAACCGGTTCTTTTGATTGCTGTATATCAGCATGTGAAATGAGTCATCCAATTGTGCGGGGAGGTCTGCTGATGGGCGCAATAAAACCGCCAGATCCACCCGCCGCCCCCGGCAAGAAGAAGAGAGGCACGAAGAAAGGACGCCGTCGCGCCGCCCTCGACCACGACGAACCCTTCCGCATGTGCATTGTCTGCCGCGCCTCCAAGGTGCCCACCGAGCTCTTGCGCTTCGCCCGCTCCGTCGACGGCGGTCTCGGCTTCGACGTAGCCGCCCGTCTCCCGGGTCGCGGTGCCTGGGTCTGCACCTCCAAAGCCTGTCTCGAGAAATCCACCGATCCCAAGCACGGAGGCTTCGCCCGGGCCTTCGACGCCGCCGTCGTCTTCGATGGGCCTGCGTTGCGAGTTCAAGTGCGCGCCTTGCTCAACGCCGAGGTCCTCGCGCGCCTGGGTCTCCTGCGCCGCCAGGGCGACCTGATCCTGGGACGCGACGACGCTGCCCGACGCCAGCTAAACCTGGCCTTCGTCGGTCTGTCGGTCGATCTCTCGGAGAACTCCCTGCACGAGGTCAAAGAGTCCCTGCCCGGCGTCGAAACCCTGCCCTTGCCCTCCATGGACGTCATCGGCGCGGCCCTCGGCGTTCGTCCTGTCGGCGTCGTAGGCGTGCTCAAGGGACACGGCGTCGCCGGCCTGAAAACGGCCATCGCGCGCTGCATCGACGTCGCTGGCGTCTGGTCCGTGCCCACCGTTTGAGCCCCGTCGCTGAGGGTCGCTTGCCCGCTTGCGCGTCACCAAGAAGGGATCAGCGCTTGCGATCTCGGTAGAGCCGTCGTCTTTTCCAGGCCCGCCACCCGCGCACGCCAAAGCCGAAGCCGCCGACCAGCAGCCCCAGCACGCCGATCGAGCGCCGCTGCACCATGGGGTCTCCCGACGACGCCTGACACGAACAATCAGGGACGACGACGTCGTCGCCTTCTCCCTCCCCTTCTCCCTCTCCTTCGCCCTCACCCTCGCCGGGCGGCAGGTCGCGCCGGGCGAGCCTCAAGAGCACGGGCGCAAAGACCGGGTCGTCGTCGGCGTCAGCGGCGGAGAGGTCACAGATGCTCGCCACCAGCGTCAGCCCGCGCGGGACGTCGACGTCGATGGCCACGGCGCTGGCGATGCTCGAAGTGGTCCGCGTGGCCACCCGGGCGACGCGGTCGACGACGACGACGCTGATGCCGAGCTCGTGGTCGTCGACGCTGCTGGCTTCGATGCGCACCGGGATGTCGAGCCCCAGCGGGGCCGTGCCGATGTGCACGCTGCAGCCCATCACGAAGGGACCTTCAGCGATGGTGGTCTCCCGCTCCTGCCCGCGCAGACCTTCCAACAGGATCGCACGCCCCGCGAGATCGGCGCGGGCATCGAGAGCCAGCGCCGGGCCGTCACCGTCGACGCTCAAGGATCCAGCCAAGGCCCGCCACCCCGCAAAGTCGAGGAGCAGGGCCGGGACGTCGACGTCGGGCTCGCTGCCCAGCGCATCGAGCCAATCCGGTTCGTTGTCGTCGGGGTCGCCGGCTGCGGGTTGCGCCGAGCCCAGCCACAGCCGGCGCCACAAGCTCCCGTCGCCGGCGCCGTGGACGTCGTCGAGGTACAGCGCGAAGAGGGCGGCGCCGTACTCGTACGTGGGGTCGACGGCGGCGACCCCAAAGTGCACGCTGTCGGTGAACACAGGGGCCATCGGCTGCTCTTGAAAGGCTGGCACCAGATCGAGCCACGACGTCGTCTCGGGATGGGCGCGGACCTCCCAGGCCACCGCGGTGGATTCGAACCACATCGCGCTCTCGTTGGCGTCGACGGCGAACTGCAGGGCGTGCTGGAACTCGTGGTGCACGCTCACGGCGAGCACGTCGTCGGGCGTTTGGGGATCGAGCACGATGAAGGTCGGACGCGTGACTCCGCTGCCGCCGCTGACGGTCAGGGCGCCGACCCCCGGGGGGAGGGGCGAAAGGTAGACGTCCAAGCGAGCGTCGCCGCCGTCGTCGTCGAAGCCGTCGGCGTTGGCGGTGTCGGGCAGGGGCTCGAGGTTGCCGGCGCCGTCGATTTGCAACGCCCAGGCTGCGTCGAGGGCCGCGAGCACCAGCGCCGCCTGCTCGCCGCTCGCCGCCGCTCCCCGGTGCACCCTCAGCGGGTGAAGCCCGGAGTCGGCGACGTCGACGTCAGCGGGTCGGTCGGCGAACCCGATGCTGAACAGGCTCGACGAGCGATCGCGCAAGGCCAGGGTCCCACAGGGCGGGTGGACGGCGGGCAGGCCAGCAAGGAGGGCGACGACGACGACGCAAAGCACGCCCCGGGTGTACGGCAGGGAATGCCCCTCTGCCAGCGGCCGTCGTCAGCGTCGACGGCGATCTGGGAAAACAGTGGTACACCCCCTCGATGCGCGCCCTCGTCGTCGCCGCAGTCGCGGTCTCCTTTGCGTCCTGCCTCTGCGGCGGACCGCCCGTGCCGCCCGGCGTCACCGAAGGCCAAAGCTGCGCCTCATCGGTGCAGTGCGACGTCGGCCTCGCCTGCGAATGTGGGACCTGCGCCCAGCCCTCCGACCCGCCTCGGCCCACCGTGTGCGACGGCATCACTCCCGGTGGATGCCCCGACACTGCCTCGGGCTGCTTCGACTGCGAAACCGGTCAGCTGGTGAGTCCGGCGGTGTGCGCCGACGATGTCGAAGTCTGTGAGAACGGCCTGACCCTCGGCTCTTGCGGCCCCTGTCCCGCCGACATCCCCTCGGGTTGGTTCTGCGAAGACGGCGTCGTTCTCTGCTTCAACGAAACCCTCGATGGACAATGCCGCGTTGGCGGCTGCGACGAGCTCAGCTGTGTGTCGAGCTGTGCGGACCCGGCGCCCCGGAGCACGGAGTGCGTCGAGGCGTCCCCGGCCGCCGGCGGCGTCGCCCGCTGCTCCGATCCCAACGACTTCATCTTCGAGGGCAGCGAGTGTCCCGCCTGTGGGGGCAACGAACCGCTCTGCTTGAACGGCTGCGACCCCAACGACGTCGCCGGCACCGCCCGCTGTGACGAGAATCTCGTCTTCGTCTGCGACGACGGCGGCATTCCGGCCAGCGATTGCAACTGTGAGCCTGCGTTTCCCCCGACCTGCCTCGTGGGCTGCGATCCCCTCAGCGACGACGGCCTCTCGATCTGCAACCTCACGTCCGACGAGTGGGAGTGCAGCAACGTCGGCTCCACACCTGCCGATCAGTGCGCCGAAGGCGAAGGAGAGGGCGAAGGCGAGGGGGAAGGCGAAGGCGAACCCGCTTGCCCCGGGATCACGGCGTGCAACGGCGTCGACCGCGTTCCTTGTTTGAAAAGCTGCGACCCCGACGACGCCCCCATCGCCTGTGGGGCCCAATGCAACGCCAAGGTCTGGGACTGCTCCGGCTTTCTGGATTACGTCGCGGCCGATCAGTGCCCCAGCAGCGGCGAAGGCGAAGGCGAAGGCGAAGGCGAAGGCGAAGGCGAAGGCGAGGGACAGTGATCGTCGTCGCTGAACGCTCCCGGTCTGCGGCCGTCGAACGTGCCTTGCGCGGGCTCGGACTGTGGACGCGCTGCTACGCCCCGAGCCCGCGGCATTTGGCGCCGGAGGATGCAGCCTTGGGGCCGGAGGCCGGAGCGCCAAGAGAAGGCGAGCGCGTTTCCTTCCACATCTCTCCCTCGTCGACCCACGTCGCTCGTCACCTCATCGAAGGTGTGCCCGGCGTCGTTGCCATCCACGAGGCCGAGAGTCCCCATCCCCTCGTCGACCAGATGCAGCGCGTCGTCGACGTCGGCGGCGTCTCCTTTGGGTTTGGTTTGCCCCCGGTGCTCATCGCCGGCCCTTGCTCGGTGGAGAGCCCCGAGCAGATCGATCGCTTGGCCGCCGCCGTGAAAGAGGCCGGCGCCCACGTGCTCCGGGGTGGTGTGTGGAAACCCCGCACCTCCCCTCGTGGCTTTCAAGGCGTCGGCGAAAGTGCCCTCGCCTGGTTGGCCAGCGCTGGCAAGAAGCACGGGCTTCCCGTCATCACCGAGGTGGTGGCCGAAGCCGACGTCGAAGCCGCTGCCGCCGTCGTCGACGCTCTGCAGATTGGCGCCCGCACCATGCACAGCGGAGCCCTGCTGCGGGCTGTGGGCGCCGCCGGCAAACCGGTGCTCTTGAAGCGGGCCTTCGCCGCGACCCTCGAGGAGTGGCTGCTCGCCGGCGAAGCTCTCTTGATGGCCGGGGCCAGCGGGGTGCTCTTTTGTGAACGCGGGGTGAGGGGGCCAGACGGCGGCACCCGCAACACCCTCGACGTCGGCGCCGTCGCCGTGTTGGCCCATGTGCACACTTTGCCGGTGCTGGTCGATCCCTCCCACGCCGCAGGCCGCCGCGACGTCGTGGTACCCCTGGGGCGCGCCGGCTTGGCGGCCGGAGTCTGCGGCGTCGTCGTCGAAACCCACGACCGGCCCGAGGCTGCGCTCAGCGATGCTCCGCAGGCCTTGGCGCCTGCTGCGCTGCGGCAACTGCTCTTGTGACGCCTTTGGCCAGAGATCGCGCATCTTCCTGAGGCGTTGCTAACGTCGTCGACGTCGCCCGGTGTTTGCGACGCGGAGAGAGATGGGTCAGGCCGAGAAGTCCGAAAAGACGATGATGTTCGCGCTGCCGAACGCACTGTCGGGCCAGCTCGCCTGCGTCGCCGGCAGCGTCGCCGGACGTTCTTGGGACCTCTCCGCCGGCACCTTTGCCATCGGCCGCGTCGACGACAACGACCTCGCGCTCTCGCAAGAGCCCGGGGTCTCGAAGGTCCACGCCAAGATCGTCGGGCAGGGGGACCGCTACCTCATCGTCGATTGCGAAAGCCGCAACGGCACCCTGGTCAATGGCGTGCCCGTGCAGCGCGCAGATCTCTACGACGGCGACGAAATCAAGATCTGCGGCTGCACCCTGCGCTTCACGCAGAAGGGGGGCCCCAACCGCCACCGCGCGCGTCCCGACCCCGCTGCCCCCTCGTTGCCGGGCACCCCCGTCGTCGTCGTCGCCCCCCCGCCGCCCCTCCCCGCGCCACGCTTGGAGCTCCCGCTGCCGGAGCCAGCCCTCGAGCCGCCGCCGCCGCCGGCGCCCAGCTTCGGCAAAGTCCTCGGGGGTTGGTATTTCGGCGGCCTCCTTGGCTCCTTGCTGCTGGGCGGCGCAGCCTCGGCCGCACTGGTGGCGACAGCCCCAACGCCAGCGCCCGTTGCTGCGACCGCCGTGGTTGCCGAAGCAGCCGTCGCCCCTCCGGTCTCGCCGGAACCCGTCGTCGCACCACCCGCTCTTGTGCCCTCGCTCGACGCGGGAACCCCCGCTGGCGACCCCGCGGCTGCCGCGGCCTCTCCCACAACCGTCCTGCCCGACGCTGGCGTCGTTGCTGGGCCCTCCGATGCCGGCGTCGTCGCTGCTCCTCCGCCGATCCCTGTCGCCGCGGTGCCGGTGATCCCTCCGACGCCGGTTGCCGTCGCCGAGCCCGAGGCCGCAGCAGATGAGCCCGAGCCCGCCGTCGCCGCCAAGGGAGGGCGACGTCCGAAACGCGTGCGACCGGCGGCGGCGCCGCCCACCCCAAGCGCAGCCCCCGTCGACGCCTCCGAGGCGACCTTCCCCGCCACCGTCGACGGCGCCAAGCTCGAGGCGCTCAGGTACCCCAACTATGACGGGCGCGTAGAGAGCGTGGACGCCGCCGATGGCGACACTGTGGTCGAGGGGCAGGTGTTGCTCACGTTCCAAGCCGCTCACGGGCCCGTGATGCCTGTGTCTGCTCCCAGCAACGGCAGGCTCACGGGCTTCAAGGTCTTGGTGGGCGCCGCGGTGCGCCACAACGAGCTGTTCGGCCGCCTCGCCAGTGGTGACTTCTCATCTCGGGTGCGCATCACGGTTCCAAAAGGCACCAAGGTGACCAAGGGACAGACCGTGACCCTGCTTCTGCGCGGCGGCGCAAGAGGAGAAGGATCCGTCGTCGCCGTCAGCGGAAAAGTGGTCATCGTCGACACCGGCAGCGAGTCGGGCGACGCCGTCACTGCCGTCAAATTCTGAGGTCGGCCTTAACAGGGTGCGGAAAAACTCCGTTTTTCGCACCCTGCTGTACTTCCGGAGGGTCTGTCCCAGACCCTCCCTCGTCGAGGCGAAGCCTCGACGAGCCTCCCTCCCAAGGACGCGTCTGCCTCAAAACTTCGTTTTTCAGCAGCCTGCCTAAGCGACGTCGTCAGCCTTGGCTGTCGTCTGGATAAAGAGCTCGAGCAGCTGCTTGTCGCTCACTGCCGTGGGCGCATCGGTCAGCAGGTCGGTCCCCTTCTGCGTCTTGGGGTAGGCGATGACGTCGCGCAGTGAGCTTCCACCGCACAGCAACATGCAGAAGCGGTCGAGGCCGAGGGCGATGCCGCCGTGGGGTGGGCAGCCATATTTCAGCGCCTCGAGGAGGAAGCCGAATTTCTTCTGTTTGTCCTCGTCAGAGATGCCCAGGGCCTCAAAGACCTTGGCCTGCACCGCGCTGTCGTGGATGCGGATGGAGCCGCCGCCGACTTCGTTGCCGTTGAGCACCAGATCGTAAGCGCGTGCTCGGCAACTGCCGGGATCGCTGAGCAGCTTGTCTTCGTGGCCCTGCTGCGGCGCGGTGAAGGGATGGTGGGCTGCGGCCCAGCTCTTCTTGTCGTCGTCGTGCTCGAAGAGAGGGAAATCGGTGACCCAAAGCACGCGCCACTCCTTGCTGACGCCGTTGGCATCGAGCTCGACGAGCTTGAGCTTGTCGCGCAAGTGAACGCGCAGCCCGCCCAACACCGTGTGCACGATGGAGGGCTTGCCAAACTGGAACATGACGACGTCGCCGGCTTGGGCGCCGGTGGCCTGGTTGATGGCCTCGCGCAGCCCCGCCGACATCGCCTTGCCGAAGCCTTTGGCCCAGGTGCCGCCTTCTTCGACCCGTGACCAGCCGACTTCGCCGCCGAGGCCCTTGGCCACGTCTTTGAGCCTGTCGACCTCAGTGTTCGAGATCTCGTGCTTCTTGGGCACCACCATCACCTTCACCAGGGTGCCGGGCTTGGCGATGACATCTTGGAGCAGCTTGACGCCGCCGCCGTCGTGCTCGCGCACCAGGGCTGTGATGTCGGTGTGCTCGAGGCCAAAGCGCAGATCGGGTTTGTCGACGCCGAAGCGGGACATGGCTTCGTCGTAGGTCATACGCTGGAAGGGCTGCGGCAGCTGCTGGCCGATGGCGTCTTGGAAGATGCGGCACACCAGGCCCTCGATCAGGGTCTGCACCACGGTCTCTGTCGCCCAGCTCATCTCGACGTCGATCTGGGTGAACTCGGGTTGGCGATCCTGCCGCAGGTCTTCGTCGCGGAAGCACTTCACGATCTGGAAGTAGCGGTCGAGGCCCGACATCATGAACATCTGCTTGTAGAGTTGAGGACTCTCAGCAAGAGCGTAAAATTTACCGGGATTGAGACGCGACGGCACCAGGAAGTTGCGAGCGCCTCCCGGGGTGTACTTTACCAGCAGCGGCGTCTCCATCTCGAGAAAGCCGTGGTCGTCGAAGTGCCGTCGCGTGGCCTGCATCATGCGATGACGGATCGCGAGGTTCTTTTGAATCTTCGGACGACGCAGGTCGAGTGTACGAAATTCGAGCCGCTTTTCTTCATTGGTGTCGAGGTCGTCTTCGATGAGAAAGGGCGGCGTCGCCGAGGTGTTGAAGACCTCGAGCTCGAGCACCGAGACTTCGATGTCCCCGGTCTTCAGGCGCGGGTTGGCGGCACCGCCGTTCTTCAAGCGGTCTTCGACGACGCCCTTGATGCCGATGCAGAACTCACGGCCCAGCTTCTCGGCCTGATCGCGCAGCGCCGACGACGTCTCGGGCTTGAACACCAGCTGGGTGAGCCCATGGCGATCGCGCAGGTCGATGAAGATGCGCCCGTGGAAATCACGCATGTACTGCACCCATCCCATGAGCACGACCTCGCTGCCGACGTCTTTGGGCAAGAGATCGTTGCAGGTGTGCGTGCGTTGGCGCTCAAGAAGCGAAGGTGAGGACATGAGTTCTCCGATGACGTCGCTGTCGACGGCGCACTGTGCCGAGGCTGCGGCACATCGGTCAAACGATTTTGGTGGAGGCGTGGTTCAGCGGCGCCGACGTCGCAGGAGCGCAAGCAGGGCGAGGGGCAGGCCCAACCCCGCCGCAGCACAGCTGTCGCCGACGCGAACGACGCCGAGGGTCTCGGGGTCGGCGTCGACCTGCCGGCGGGTTTCGACGTCGCCGATGCGGGCGACCAGCTCATGGCTCTCGAACCACTTCACCTCGTAGGCCACCGCTTCGCCGACGCCGCCGTCGATGCCTTCGAGGGCCCAGCCTGGTGCCCCGAGGAGGATGCGACCCTGGGCGTCTTCGCCCCGGGCCATCACCACCGAGCGTCGCCCTGGCGCGCGGAAGCCGGGATTGACCTCGGTGAGGACGATGCGCTCGAGCTCGGTCTCAGGGGCCACCTTCGCCTCGATCTCGACGTCGAGGAGCCCACCGATGTTGACGTGCACCAAGGTGTCGATGGCGTTGGCCGCAGGCGAGAGCTCCAGGAAGGACTGCGGGCCGTCGGCGAGAATCCCTTCGCTCCACAGGCCGTCGACGGCATCGACGCCGGCGACGCTTTGCCCAAAGAGCTCTTTTTCGTCGTTGGCGAACACGTGCACCGCCACGCGCGCGTTGCGGCCGACCAACACCCGCAGCGGCGGCTCGACCACGACGGACTCCGGCACGATGTCGTCGTCTTCGAAGGCCTTGAGATCGAGGGAGAGGCTGATGCGTGCGGGGTCCTTGACCTCGATGGGGCGGCTGTCGACGACGTCGCCATCCTGTTTGAGCACCAGCTCGGCACTGCCCGCTTTGAGGGTGCGCAAAGTGATGAGGCCGTCGGTGCTGCTCTCGACGGTGAACACTTCTTCGTCGGAGGAGGTGCCCTCGACCTTCTGCTCATCGATGAAGATCGAGGACGAATGCAGGCGCATCTCGACGATGGCGCCCGTGCAGTAGGTCCGCACGCTCTCTGTGTCTGAGCCGAAGTCGGATCGATCAGAGACCGTGGTCGGAGCTCCGCAACCCAAGGGCAGGACAACGACGACGACGAGAGCAAGAAAGAACGGGCGCATGGTGCAGATGTACCACGCGCCCGTTGCTTTGCCTGTCCGGAAGCCTCAGGTCGCGGGCTTCTTCGCCGCCGCCTTCATCAGGCGCGAGACGCGCCGCGCGGCCGTGCGTTTGTGCATGACGCCCTTCGAGGCCGCGTGCTGGATCGCCGACACAGCGGCTTGCACTTCTCCAGCGACGGGTGAGGACTTGCCGGTCTCGATCTCGGCGCGGGCCTTCTTGACCTGGGTCTTGAGCGCGCCCCTCGCAGTGCGGTTGCGCGTGCGGCGCTTCTCGGACTGCAGGTAACGCTTCCACGCGGACTTGTGCGACGCCATGTCTCGTACTCCTCTGGACTAAATGCGATGGGACTCGCGTTGCTAGGGGTGCCACCCCGGCTTGTAAAGTGCTCCTTGCCTTGAGCGGCTGGCGCGGCTCAAAAGGAGGCTCGTTGAGCGACGTCGACGCCCCGGTTCCCGTGCCTGTCACGTCCGTCGACGCTGCGGCCGCCAACGCGCGGGAGGATCGCGCCGTCACCCGCAACGCCGCCGTCCTCGGCGTGCTGACCATGGTGAGTCGCGTGGCCGGGCTCGCCCGCGACTTCGCGATCACGCACTTTTTCGGAGCCAGCGGCACCACCGACGTCTTTTACATGGCCTTCACCATCCCCAACGTGCTGCGCCGGCTCGTCGCCGAGGGCAGCCTCACCACTGTCGTGCAGCCGGAATACCAGCACACCCGCATCACCCAGGGAGAGAGTGCTGCGCGATCCCTCTACCGCGGCGTCTTCGGCTTCGTGTTGGTCGGCGTCGTCGCTCTCTCGCTCCTGGGCATCCTCTTCGCCGAGCCAATCGTCTACGCCTTCGCTTCTGGTTTCGCTGCCGATCCGGCGAAGTTCGAGCTCACCGTCGAGCTCACGCGCTGGCTCTTTCCCGTCGTCGTCACCATGGGATTGATTGGCCTGTTCATGGCTGTGTTGAACGCCCACGACGAATATGCATCACCAGCTCTTTCTCCCATCGTGCTGAACGTATCTATGATTGTGTCAACCGTGTTGGGTGCGCACTTGTGCGATCCTCCCATCTTCGGCGTCGTCGTCGGCGTCTTGGTGGGCGGCGCGCTCCAGGTCTTGGTGCAATTGCCCGCCCTTCGACGTCGAGGACTGCTGCTGATGCCGCGCCTTGCCTTCTCCGATCCGGGCGTTCGTGCGGTGATGCGCGGTCTGGTGCCGGGGCTGTTTGGCTTGGCCGTTTACCAGGTGAACATCATCGTTCTGCGGCAGATTGCAAGTTATATGTCAGAAGGGAGCGTGAGTTATTACTACACGTCTGATCGGCTCATGGAACTCACCAATGGTGTGTTCGCGATCGCCATCGCCCAGGGCGCCTTCACCGCGATGAACACCCGCGCCGGCGCCAACGACCTCGAGGGGCTCAAGAGACTGTGGCGTTTCAGCTTCGACCTCACCAACCTCGTGGCGATCCCCGCAGCCCTGGGTCTGGCCGCGTTGGCGGCCCCCATCGTCTCCGTGCTTTTTCTGCACGGGCGCTTCGACTGGGCCGACGTCGAACAAACCGCCCTCAACCTGATGTGCGCGTCGTTCGGACTCGTCTTTTCCGCGAGCGTGCGCGGCACGGTGCAGGTCTTCTTGGCCCTCAAAGACCGGCGGACCCCGGTCATGGTCAGCGCCGTCGTCGTCGTCGTCAACCTGCTGGTGGGCTTGGGGGTGATGCACGCGGGCATCGGGGTGCACGGGTTGTCGGCGACGCTCAGCATCAGCAACGCCGTGCAAGCGGTGCTCTTGATGGTGTTGGTGCGGCGCAAGATCGGGCCCCTCGGCGTGGTGCCCTTGCTGCGACAGGGCCTCGTCAAGGTCGTCCTCGCCCTCGCCGCTTGTGCGGCCGCCTGGGGGGTGGCGCGCTGCGGCGACTGGCCGCGCGGGTTCACGCTGTGGAACGCCAGCGTGCTCAGCGGCGCCATCGGCGTCGCGGTGGTGCTCTACGGCGGCGGCGCGGTGGCCTTGTCGATCTCCGGTGCCGACGACATTGCCAAGAAAGTGCTTCGCAAGCTCAGACGCTCATCCTGACGACGACGACAGCTGCTTCTTGGCTTGCTGCCACTTGGCTTCGAGCTCCTCGAGCGGGGTCTTCTCGGGGATCTTGCCTTCGTCGGCGAGCAGGTCTTCGACGACGCGAAAGCGGGCCTCGAAGCGGGAGATGGTCTGGCGCAACGCTCCTTCGGCGTCGATTTCGAAATGGCGGGCCAGGTTCGTGACGGCGTAGAGCAGGTCGCCAATCTCTGCGCTGATCTGGGCTTTGTCCCCACCAGCAATGGCCTCTTCGATTTCGCCGAGCTCTTCGCGGATCTTCTCCACCACGCCCTCGTGGGTGGGCCAGTCGAAGCCGGCGCCGCGTGCTTTCTCGCCGGTGCGGTAGGCACGCAGCAGCGCGGGCAGGTGCGTGGGAACGCCGTCGAGGGCCGACTTCCGCGTCGTCGTCGCGTTCCCTTTTTCCGCGCGTTCCTGCCTCTTCATCGCCTCCCAGAATTCTTGACTGCCTGGCTTCGTGCCCTCGACGCCGGCGCCGCCGAAGATGTGGGGATGACGCCGGATGAGCTTCTGCGTGATCGCCCGGGCGACGTCGCCGACGTCGAAGCGACCGGCCTCACGCTGGATCTCGCTTTGAAACACGATCTGCAGCAGGAGGTCACCGAGCTCATCGCGGTGCTCGGAGACGCCGTTGCCGCCGCCGTCGTCGTCGAGCCCGTCGAGAACCTCGAGCACTTCGTGGGCCTCTTCGAGCAGGTAGCTGCGCAGCGTCTTCACGGTCTGGGCGCCGTCCCACGGGCACTCGTGGCGCAGTCGGGTCATGGTGTCGGCGAGGGCCAGCACATCGTCTGCGGCGTCCCGTCGCACAGTGCCGACCTCGATGGAGCCGTTGGCAGGGCTCAACGGGGGCAGGGGAGGGTTGTCGGTGTCGTTCATCATTGTCCCCGCAGCTCGACTGGCCCTTGAGTTGTCGCCCCAGCCGATATCAAATCCCGCCCGTGGCAGCCCCCCCGACCTCCGCCGACAAAGAAGCCAGCTTCGAGCTGGTCGCCGGCGTCGACATCACGCGCTTGCCCCTCACCACCGAAGAGGGCTTCGTCGTGTCGCGGCTCGCGGGCCGTCGGCTCAGCGTCTCTGACCTCACGCGCGAGACCGGACTCAACGGCGCCCTGGTCAAGGGCTACGTCGAGAGCCTGCTGAAAAAGGGCGCCCTGGCAGCCATCATCAGCCAAAAGCCAGCGTCGACGACGGACTCCGATCCCTATGCCGGCATCATCTTCTCGCCGGGCGATCTCGCCGATGGCAAAGACCTCTCGATCGATCAGAAGAAGCGCATCTTGTTGTTCGAGCGCAACCTCGACGACTGGAACCACTATCGCTTGCTCGGTATCAAGCGCTCCGCACCCAGCACCGACATCAAGAGCGGCTATTTCAAGTCGAGCAAAGAGTTCCACCCCGACGCCTACTTCCGCAAAGACCTCGGCAAGTACGCTGAGCGCATCGACCGCATTTTTCGGGCGATGAAGGCCGCCTACGACGTCATCTCGAGGTCCGAGACGCGCGCCGCCTACGACGACACCCTCATGGGCGAGCTCTCTCCCGAGGAATTGCACGAGCTCGAGCAGATCGCCGACGAGAAGAAGCGCGAGATCGAGCGCAAGTCCCGGCTGCTGCGGATCGAGGACGCGCGCAAGAAGCAGCGCCTGAGCCGCAACCCCATGGCCCAACGCCTCGCCAAAGCCCGCGAGCTTTTCTTGCTCGCCGAAGAATCGCGCAAGGCTGGCCGGCTCGAGGAGGCCGCCAACCACGCACGCCTGGCCTGCAGCTACGACGAGACGCTCAAGATTCGCATCGAGCCCTTGCTGGTGGAGGCTGACGTCTCCCGCGCCCAGGGGCTGCTGAAAAAGATCCAAGCTGCCCTGCAATACGGCGACAAAGAGCTCGAGGCCGAGCTGCACCGCGCCGCCGATCAGGCTGCCGCCCTCGCTGAACAAATTCAGCAGGCCGCGCTCTTCCTCGACGTCGCCAAGGTGATGCACGCGCTGAAGCGCCCCCAACAGGCCTTCAAGTTCGCCACCCTTGCCACCACCCTCGACGACAAGCTCGCGGCGGCCTGGACCCTGGTCGCCGACATCGCCGCCGCCGAGAAGAAGTGGGCCCTCGCCGCCCGCGCCGCCGAACGTTGGCTGGTCCTCGAGCCTTCCTCGCTGAGGGCCAAAGAGATCGTCCGCCTGGCCAAGTCCGCGCGCTGAGCTGCCGTCAACGACGACGTCAACGCCAGAGGCCACCAGCGCCCCGGCGGCGCACACGCGGCAGCAGGCCCAAGAGCAGGACGGGCATTAGGTCGACGATGGATGTCCCGGCACAGCTGCAGCCGACCGGGTTCGGCGCGCCGCCTTCGCCTTCGCCTCCCTCGCCCTCTCCTTCTCCCTCCCCCTCTCCTTCTCCTTCTCCTTCTCCTTCTCCTTCTCCTTCTCCTTCTCCTTCGCCGGAATTCTCGCAGGCGTCGCCGACGCCGTCGTCGTCGCTGTCTTGCTGGGGCGGATCGAAGGTGGTCGGGCAGACGTCGACTTCGTTGGGCACGCCATCAGCATCGACGTCGTCGACGGTGACGGGGAGCAAGAGCTCGCCTCCAGCTGCGACGTCGATGTCGCCGACTTCGCTGAGCGCGCCCAGGTCGACGTCGCCGCCGGCGTCGATGCGCAGATCCCCACCCACGCTCGCGAGCTCCCCCAGGTCGAGATCTCCCTGCACCACCACCACGAGATCGCCGCCGACGTTGCCGAGGCCCTCGATGGCGACGTCGCTCGCTTCGAGGTCGATCTCACCGCCGACAGAGGCCAGCCCCGACAGATCCAGGTTGGGGACCGCGTCGTTGTCGCGCACCGTGAGGTCGCCGCCGACGTCTCGGAGCTCGGGCGCCAGCAGGAGCTCAAAGGCATCGTTGTCTTCGATGACCAGGTCGCCGCCGACATCGACCAGGGCCAGCGTCAAGCCAGCCAGCGCGGCGTTGTTGGCCACGACGACATCGCCGCCGACGTCTGTGAGCGCGGCCAGATCGACGGTCGTGAGAGCGCCGTTTTCGACGATGACGACGTCGTCGCCAACGTCGCCGAGGGCGGGCAGCGCCAGCGTGAGAAGGCCCGTGTTGCCCTGGACCACGGCATCGCCTCCCAGCGTTGCCAAGCTGGGGAGCGAGAGGGTTTCGAGCGCGTCGGTGCCCACCAAGACCAGATCGCCCGCGATCGAGGCCAGCAGCGGCGCGAGCACCCCGGCGAGCTCGGCGTCGTCGCGCAGCACCAGGGCCCCCGCGCGTTCCAGCAGGGGGAGCGACAAAGCGGTGGTGACGCCGCCCTCGACCCGCACGACGCCGAGCACGACCACCAGCTGGTTGAGGGTCGCTGCGCCCACCGCTGGGCCGATCACGAGATCACCGGTGATGCAGCCGGAGCCGCCTGCGTCGAAGGCCGTGACTTCGTCGTCGTCGGCCAGGGTCACGTTGCCGAGCGCCAGGCTCAGGTCGCTGCGGCCATCGCAGGTCGCGATCGCGCACACCGAGGGCAAGCCCGTGCAGGCGAAGCCGGGCTCGACACCGCAGGTGCGGTTGCAGCCATCGCCGCTGTTGAAGTTGCCGTCATCGCAGCGCTCGGCGGCGTTGATAAGGCCGTTGCCGCAGTCGGTGGGGTGACAGATCGACGCGCCGCCGCCGTTGGCACAGGCGAAGCCCGGCTCCACGGTGCAAATCGCCGTGCAGCCGTCGCCGTCGACGCGGCCGCCGTCGTCGCAGCGCTCGGCGCCATTGATCACGCCATTGCCGCAGGATGCGATGGGCGCGCACTGCGAAGGCTCGCCCGTGCACGCGAAGCCGGCCTCCACTCGACACCCTGGCGTGCAGCCATCGCCGAAGCTGGAGTTGCCGTCGTCGCAGCTCTCGCTCTGGCGCACCAAGCCATCGGCGCACACGCTGGTGCAGGTGGTGGGCTCAAGCCCGTCGCAGGTCCACCCAGCCTCGATCTGGCAAAGGCTCGAGAGCCCATCGCCGTCGCTGGCATTGCCGTCGTCGCCGTCCTCAGCGGCGCCGATGTCGCGGTCTCCGCAGATGCTCTGGTAGGCGCCGATGTCGCAGGCCCCCGGCCGCGCGATGCCCCGGTGATCGGGGGAGTGCTGCAGGGCGAAGCAGCTGCCGGCCCCCGACGCGAGGGAGCTCCGCAGCGGCGCGTGCGTCAGCGTCGGCGTCGTGAGGATGGCACCGACCACCGGTCCCCCGTTGTCCGCCAACGACGCCACCTGGGGCTCATCGCTGAAAGTGGCGCCCGAGAAGGCACCGACGCAGGCCGGGTTGTTGAAGGGGCCGCCGATGATCGTCGATGTCACTTCCACCTCGGGTGCCTCGAAATTCGGGCAGGCGCCTCCGCCGCCGTTGCCGTTGCCGGCGAGGAGGCTGTCGCGCACGACGGCCTGGCCGCCGAGGCGCACGGCAGCCTCGGTGTTTGCTGTGGCGGTGACGCCGAAGAGGCTGCAGGGCGTCGACGGGCAATCGACGGCGCCGGTGGCGTTGGCGCTGAAGGTGCTGTCCACGATCAGCGCCGATCCGCCGCCGCGCAAGATCAAGGCAGGCAGCCCCGAGCTGCCCTGGAACAAGGTGCGAATCACATTGGTCGTGATGCCGAGGGAGTTGTCGATGCCGATGCCACCGGGTTCGTTGTCGATGACGGCGCTGTCGGTGATGAAAAAGGGTGTGTTGTGGGCGGTCACCGGCGGGTCGCCGGCCACGACGGACAAGATGTTCTGGGTGATGAGCACGCGGTTCATCACCAGCACGGCAGACTCGAGAACGAGAGCGCCGTCGCCGTCGTTGCCGTCGCCTTCGACGATGCCAGACAGGGTCATGCGCTCGAGCTGGAGACTCGCGCCGGTGACGGAGATCCCGCCCCCCCTCCCTTCGCCGTCGATCAGCAAATCCTGCAATTGAAGAAAGCCGCTGGTCACCTCGAAGTGGCTGGCCAGGGAGGCGTCGGCGCGGGCTACAATGGTGGATCCCTGGCCTTCGACGATGACGACGTTGCCCGGGGGGCCGTTCACCGGTAGCGGACTGCCCAACTCGTAGCGCGCGCCGGCGGTCAGCCGCACCACGTCTTGGCCCCCGAGGCCGGCGGCGCACTGGTCGACAGCGACATCGCTCGTGGCAGCGGCGATGGCATCGCGCAGACTGCAGTCACCGCTGTTGCCGTCGTCGTCGACGGCGGTGACGACGATCTGCCCGAGCAAGAGCCAAGTGACTGCAAGGGGCGTCGACGAGAGCATGCTGATTCCTAGCACCACCTGGTCGTCGGCTCGCGCCAGCGACCCCGCGTGCCCGGTTTCATGCGTCGTTTGGTGGCAGACGACGCGACGCGTCTGGCGCGCTGCGTTGTCGACGACGACGACGACGCGGTGTTAGAGGACGTCTCTCCTCGAGGCCCCATGAACGCGTTCGAAGCCACGAACCTCTATTTCCGACGGGCCGCGGCGATCATGCAGCTTTCGCCGCACATCGTGACCCTCTTCGAAACACCCCAGCGCGAGGTGAAGGTCGGGCTCAGCATCGAGATGGACAACGGCGAGGTGCACACCTTCCAGGGCTATCGCGTGCAGCACGACAACTCTCGGGGACCCTACAAAGGCGGCCTGCGCTTCCACCCCCACGTCGACCCCGACGAAGTCAAGGCGCTGGCGTCGTTGATGACCTGGAAGACCGCCGTCATCGACGTTCCCTACGGCGGCGCCAAGGGCGGCATCACCGTCGATCCCCGCACCCTGTCGATGGCCGAGCTCGAGCGGCTGACCCGGCGCTTCGTCGACAAGATCCACGACATCATCGGACCGCAACAAGACATCCCAGCCCCCGACGTCAACACCGGCTCCCAGCACATGGCCTGGATCTACGACCAGTACAGCAAGCTGCACGGCCACTCTCCCGGCGTCGTCACCGGCAAGCCCGTCGAGCTCTATGGATCGCTCGGACGCGAAGCTGCCACCGGCCGTGGCGTCGCCATCGCCACCCGTGAGGTCCTCAAGGCCCAGGGTAAGTCCGTCGTCGGCGCCACCGTCGCTGTGCAGGGCTTCGGCAATGTCGGGACCTTCTCAGCACGCATCCTTCAGCAGATGGGGGCGAAGATCACAGCCATCGCCGACGTCAGCGGAGCCGTGCGCAACAACGAGGGCATCGACGTCGACGCCGCCATCGCCTTCGCCCGCAGCACGGGAGGGGTCCGAGGCTTTCCCGGTGCTGAGGCGCTGAAAGATGCCAATGCAATCTTGTTCGAGCCCGTCGACGTCCTGGTGCCGGCAGCCCTAGGCGGCGTCATCACCCGCGACAACGCGCGCGACATCCGGGCGAAGTTGATCGTCGAAGGCGCCAATGGTCCCACCACGCCCGAAGCCGACGCCATCCTCGACGGCCGCTCGATCGTGCAGGTGCCCGACATCTACGCCAACGCTGGCGGCGTCACCGTGTCCTACTTCGAGTGGGTGCAGAATCTTCAGCAGTTTACTTGGACTGAGGAAGAAGTGAATGACAAGCTTGAACGCAAGATGATTCGCGGGTTTGAAACCATTTGGAAGGTTTCGCTCGAAAAGAAGGTGTCGCTGCGTACTGCGGCGTTTATCGTCGCCATCGGTCGAGTCGGTAAGGCCCGCGTGTTGCGCGGCATCTCCTGAGCGACGCCATAATCAAGACGGTCTTTTGATAGATGTAACGCCGTAGCCAGATTGTTTGAGACTAGAGGACCTCCGTGGAAATTTCTCATCAGACCTGGTTGAAGTCGAACGTCGGCGCCGACCTCACCGACGCCGAAGCGCGCGAGCTCTTCATGATCTCGGCTCGGGAGCGCTTCACCCGCGGCGACAAGCTCTTCGACGAAGGCGGCGAACCCAATGCTCTCTTCCTGCTGGCCGAGGGCGAGATCGAGATTCTCAAGCGTCTGCCCGACGGCGCCAACCACTCGCTCGCCGTTCACGGCACCGGCGCCGTCGTCGGCGAGATGAGCCTGCTGACCCGCGAGCGACGCTCGGCCTCCGCCGTGGTGCTTTCGCCCGCGGCCACGGTGCTGAGGGTGACCTGGAAGGACTTCGAGGAGCTGCTCAAGCGTGAGCCCACCGTCGCCTACAAGCTCATGTACGCCCTGGCCCGGGTGCTCGCGGGCCGGCTCAAGGCCATCAACATCCGCATCGGCGACATGGCCTCACGCACGGTCGACCACAATCCTCACGAGCAGATCGAGGAGTTCCAGGCGTTCAAGAAGCGCCTCTTCTCCGACTGGAGCTTCTAGCAGGGTGCGGAAAAACTCCGTTTTTCGCACCCTGCTGTACTTCCGGAGGGTCTGTCCCAGACCCTCCCTCGTCGAGGCGAAGCCTCGACGAGCCTCCCTCCCAAGCACGCGTCTGCCTCAAAACTTCGTTTTTCAGCAGCCTGCTAAGCGCGGGCACCGGCACGCGCGCGCAGCGGCGCGCGCACGACTTGCGCTAGGTTCGGGCCATGGCCGATCGCGTTTACGAGATGCTCTGGAATTGCACCGCGTGTGGAACCAACGGCCTGTTGGGCAAAAGCCAACGTCGCTGTCCCAACTGCGGGTCCCCCCAAGACGAGAGCAAGCGCTACTTCCCCAAGCCCGGCGAAGAGGTGGCAGTCGAGGGCCACCGCTTCGAAGGCGCCGATTGGACCTGTGGTGCCTGCACGACGCCCAATGGTGCTGCGGCGGCCTTCTGTCAAAACTGCGGGAACCCCAAAGAGGGCAACAAATCGGCGAAGTTGCAGACCGATCGCATCGTCAAAGACGGCTCCCTCGTCGACAACAAGCCGAAGGATGCAGCCGCGCCGAAGAAAGCGCGCTCGAAGCTGCCCATCCTGATCGCAGCCGCGGTCGGCGTCGTCGGCGTGGTGCTCGCGTTCCTGTTGCTGATCAAGAAGGACGTCACCGTCGACATCATGGCCCACACGTGGACGCGCAGCATCGCCATCGAGCGCTTCGACGCCGTGCACGAGAGCGCGTGGTGCGATGCCTTGCCCGGTGGCGCCTACAACGTCAGCCACACCCGCGAGGAGCGCTCGACCAAACAGGTCGCCGACGGACAGGAATGTCACGACCGCCAGAAGGACCAGGGCGACGGCACTTTCAAGGTCGTCAACGAGTGCAAGACCAAATACAAAACCGAGCCCGTCTACGACGACAAATGCCATTTCGACGTCGACCGGTGGCACCACCAGCGCGACGAGTTGGCCAAGGGTGGTTTGACGGATGCGCCCCAATGGCCCGCCGTGCGCCTCGCGGGCTTTGGAACTGGACGCGGTGCCGAACGCGAAGGCACGCGCGCCGAGAAGTATTCGCTGCAGCTGCGCGACGCCAAGAGCGGCAAAGAGCACAGCTGCGACTACGCGGAGCCCCAGTGGCGCTCCATTGCCGACCGTTCCCGGCACTCGATCCAGGTGCGCCTGCTCGGGACCGCCGTGTGCGAGTCCCTGAAGTAACTCGGTGTCGGAGCAGGATCCCCTGGACCTCGCAGCGGCCCTGCGTGCGATCGGCGCCGAACCCGTTGCCGACGACGTTGACGCTGGCTTTTTCCACCGCACCTTGGCCCGCTGGTTGGGCTTGCCCGAGGGCAAGGCGGTGGGTGTGAGCGATCCTGTGCGCTGGGACTACAGCTGCTTTTGGAAGGCCACGCTCGAGCCCCTGGCCAAAGACGGCGACCAAGAGACCTGGGCCGCCGATCTGCACCGCGATCGTGAAGGACCCGTCGAACGCGTCTCCTGGTCCGTCGTCAAAGACACGCGTGGACGCATCTTGCGCGCGAGCTGGTTGACCGCGGCCCCGCGCCTCGTCGACGCCGCCGCTCCCGCAGCGAGGGTCGACGACGTCGCCCCCGTCCTGGACGACGCCACGGTCGCGCGCTTGATGGACGAGACCGGGGCCTGATGTCGCCGCTGATCCATGGGGCGGTGGGCTGGCTCATCGCCCAACCTCTGCAGCGTCGGCGCGATCGCATGGTGGTGACTGCGGTGGCGGTGCTCCCCGACGTCGACGGCCTGGGGCTGCTGGTGTCTGAGGATCTCTATTTGGCTTGGCACCACCGGCTGGCCCATGGCTTTGGCGCCGCCGTCGTCGTCACGGTGGCCTGCGGGCTGTTGCTGCGGCCGCGCGGGCTTGGGGCGCTGCTGGCTTGTCTCGCCTTTCACAGTCACATCGCGATGGACCTGTGCGGCTCGGGTCCTGGCTGGCCGATCTTGTACGGCTGGCCCTGGTGGGACGGGGAATGGCTGCCCGCTTGGCAGTGGGATCTCGCGTCCTGGCAGAACTCCCTCGTTGGCCTTGGCACCATCGTCGGTTGTTTGAGCATGGCCCTGCGCACCCGACGCACTCCTGTCGAGCTCTTCTCGCTGCGCGCCGATGCCCGGGTCGTTTCTGCCCTGCGCCTGCGCTTTGCCCGCGAGAAAAAGCAACCGTGACCGAACAGTGACGTCGTCGATGACGCTGAGGTGACCGGGGCTGATTACCTCTCGAGCATGCCAGCCAACGCCCTCGTCGCTCTTTCTTCGCCGCTCTCGCAGTCCCTGCCCGAGACCCCAGCAGTCGGCTCGCGCTTTCATCTGGCGCGCTCCCTGCCTTTCGCTCTTGTGCACCTCGCACCGCTGGCGGCCTTCTTCGTCGACGTGCGGTGGCAGGACTGGGCCGTGTGCGCCGTCCTCTACCTCGTGCGCATGTTCGGCATCACCTCCGGCTACCATCGCTACTTCGCCCACCGTGCCTTTCGCACCAGCCGTGTGATGCAGTTCCTGCTCGCGTTCTTGGGGACGTCGGCGGCGCAAAAGGGCGTGCTGTGGTGGGCCGGTCACCACCGCCACCACCACGTGCACTCCGACGACGCCGACGACGTGCACTCGCCCAAGCGCGGTTTCTGGTGGAGCCACATCGCTTGGATCCTCGACGAGAAAAACGACGCGACGCCGTCGGAGCGCATTCGCGATTTCGCGCGCTACCCCGAGCTGCGCTTCTTGAACCGCCATTGGTGGTTGCCGCCGACGGCCCTGGCTGCGGCCACGCTGGGGATCGGCGGTTCGTCGATGCTCTTCGTCGGCTTCTTCTTGTCGACGGTGCTGGTGTGGCACGCGACCTTCTTGGTGAACTCCCTCGCGCATGTGTGGGGCAGCCGCCGCTTCGCCACCACCGACACCAGCCGCAACAACCTGCTGATCGCGCTGCTGACCCTGGGTGAAGGTTGGCACAACAATCACCACCACTATTGTTCGACGGCGAACCAAGGATTTTATTGGTGGGAGATCGATCTCTCCTACTACGTGATCAAAGCCATGGAAAAGCTCGGTCTGGTGTGGGGCGTGCGCCGGCCGCACCCAGAAGCCCTCGCCCGCAACCGCATCGACCAAGGCGTCGTCGACGTCGCTGTGCCCGGCAAGCGCGCTCGCACCCCCGTGTCACCGTCACTGCAACTGCAGGATGCAGAGTAGACGTCGTCGTCGTCGTCGTCAGATTGCTTTGGATCCGCGCTCGCCCGTGCGAATCCGAATCACTTCTTCGAGGGGCATGACCATGATCTTGCCGTCGCCCACAGCGCCGTCGCCAGCGGTGCGCGCGCCCTCGATGATGGCCTCGATGGAGCGGTCGACGTAGGGGTCGTTGACGGCAACCATCACGCGCACCTTCTGCACCAGGCGCGGTTGGACCGGCTGCCCGCGCACGTATTCGACGTCGCCGTGCTGGCGCCCGTGTCCCTGCACCGGGTCGACGGTGATGCGGTAGTTGTCTTGCTCGTCGAGAACCGCGCGCAGCTCTTCTTGAACAGCGTCGAGGCGTTCAGGACGGATGATGGCGATGATGAGCTTCATCTGGTTTTCCTGATCTCAGCCGAGGTCGTGGTGGTAGCCGCGCTCACCGTGGATGGCGAGATCGAGGCCGTCGCGCTCGTGTTGGTCGGGCACGCGCAAGCCGAACAGCTTCTTGACGAAAAGAGCGATCACCAGCGTGCCGACGCCGGCGAAGACGATGGCGACGACGACGGCGACGGCTTGTTTGCCGAGCTGTCCGAAGTTTCCTCCCAGCGCACCAACCACCGGCGTGAAAGCAAAGACGCCCGTGAGCAGCGCGCCCACGATGCCGCCGACGCCGTGCACCCCGAAGGCATCAAGGCTGTCGTCGTAGCCGAGCTTGTTCTTCATCTGTACCGCGAAGAAGCAGGCGACGCTGGCGGCAGCTCCAATGAACAGAGCGTTGATGGGCAGCACGTGGCCCGCGGCGGGGGTGATGGCCACGAGGCCGGCGACGATGCCCGACGCCATGCCCAGCGTCGTTGCTTTGCCGTGACGCAAACGCTCGATGACGATCCACACCAGGGCCGCCGACGCCGCCGCCGTCTGCGTGGTCGCGAAGGCCAAGCCGGCAACCGGTCCTGCGACGGGACTCTCGGCGGCGACGGCGGAACCGGCATTGAAACCAAACCAGCCGAACCACAGCAGGCCGACGCCGGTCAGGGTCATCGTCAAATTGTTGGGAAGCATCGCAGTGCCGCGGGTCCAATCGCGGCGCGCGCCCACCAAGATGGCGAGCACCAGCGCCGAGACGCCGGCCGAAATGTGCACCACGGTGCCGCCGGCGAAGTCGAGCACGCCCCATTTGAAGAGCCAGCCATCGGAAGCCCACACCCAATGGGCGAGGGGGCAGTAGATGAAAGTGGCCCACAGCACGATGAAGAGCACATAGCTGCGAAAGCGCATGCGCTCGGCGATGGCTCCCGAGATGAGCGCGGGCGTGATGATGGCGAACTTGCCCTGGAACATCACGAACACCAGCTCGGGGACTCCTTTGTCGGCATACATCTGCGTGTGCGCAATGCCGGCCAATCCAATGTAGGCTGGATCGAAGCCGAAGAAGCCGCCCACTGTCTTACCAAAGGCCAAGCAGTAACCGACCAAAACCCACTGCACGCCGATGATCGCCATGGCCACGAAGCTGTGCATCATGGTCGTGAGCACGCTGCGCGAGCGCACCATGCCGCCATAAAAGAGGGCCAAGCCAGGCACCATGAGCAAGACCAGCGCAGAGCTGGTGAGCATCCAAGCGGTGCTGCCGCTGTCGACGTCGTTGGCTGCTCCGATCACGGATCCGAGCTGCAAGATGGTGGAACCAAGCATCGGGCCTCCGTGCGCGGGCATGGCAAAGGCTTGGCCGCTGCGCAATCGAAGAAGCAGGCGAAGACGGCGTCGTCGTCGGAAATGCGAGACGGCGGCAGATCGTTGCGGCATCATGGCCGACGTGCTCGTTGTCGACGCCCCTCCTTTGTCCGTTCGTCATCCCTGGCAGCGGGTGTCGATGCTGGCAACGCTGATGGTGCTGCTTGCGTTGCCCTGGCTCACAGCGACGGGCTGCGAAGGAGACAAACCGCCCGTCACCTTCACGGGCTTCGAGCTCTTCGCCGACAGCGTCAACGACGACCCGCTCTTTGCCCTCGCACCCATCGCCCTCTTCGTCGCCACCTTGGTCGGCATCCTGGCGGTGCGTGTGAAGGGGCCGGGCCGACGCCTGCTGCTGGTGCTGCTGCAGCTCGGCCTCGTCGCTGCTGGATCTTTCTTTCTCCTGCTCGCCGTCGAGCTCCCGCGCGCGTCCGAAGTGGTCTCTCACCATTTCGCCGGCATCGCTGGCGCCGTCGCCCTGGTCGCTCTCGTCGTCGAAGCGCTCGCACGCACCGTCTTTGGCGTCCACGAACTGTGGCGTGTTCGTCGTTCAGATCGAGAGACTTGGCCCCCCAACTCCAATTTTGCGGGGCTGGGGGGCCGAGTTCTCAACGAGCGCTAGCAGGCTGCCGAAAAACGAAGTCTTGAGGCAGACGCGTGCTTGGGAGGGAGGCTCGTCGAGGCTTCGCCTCGACGAGGGAGGGTCTGGGACAGACCCTCCGGAAGTACAGCAGGGTGCGAAAAACGGAGTTTTTCCGCACCCTGCTAGCGCTGCAGCTCCTGCACGCTGGCCTCGATCTCGTCGTCGCTGAGGTCGCGGAAGAAATGCGGGGGCATACGGAAGCGATCGTCGTCGGTCAGCCGCAGCCGCGCGATGGCTGCGTCTTTCTCCTCGCGGCTCTGGCGGTCGAGGTCGGTGGCGTCGAAACGGGCGCGGGTCAGACTCTGATCGAGGCGCGGGTTGTGACACTGGGCGCACATGTGCACGAGGATCCCGCGACCATCGAGACCCGCGCGGGGGCGCAGCGAGAGGTCGGCGAGGGCGTCGTCGCGAAAGACCTTGCGGATGTCGGGGAAATTTCCGCTCAAGGTGCCGGCGACGGCGTCGACGTAGGCGCGGGTCATGGTCTCGAGCTTCTGCGGGTCGGTGATCTTGATGTCGTGGTAGGGCGGCGGCAGTGCCTCGCCGACGACGGCACGCTGGTAGAGGTCGTTCCAGGTGGCGCTGCGACCGGGTGTGGCGTTGTCCTCGGGCTGGGCCGGGTTGTTGGCGCGCACTTCGTCTTCGATGGCCTGGGAGGGAAAGGCGTTGGGCTCTTCGCTCTCACTGTCACCGTTGGTGCGCTTGACGAAATTCTCGAGCACGATGGGATTGGCGTTTTGCATGAGCCCCCCGGGAATGCCGGCATAGGTCTCGTCGACGCCGTGGGCCGCGCGGTAGTCGAGGAGCAGGGTGCGCCCGCCGCGTGACAACGAACCCATCCAATGGGTCCAGGGGTTCTGCAGCTCTTGCATGCGGTAGATGCGTGGGGTGCCCGGTCCGCCTGGCTGGTGGCACTGCAAGCAGTCGAAGACGGAGTTGCCCAGGTCGCTGTCGTCGTAGATGGACCAATCCGTCCACCCGCTCTCGGTCTCGGGCAACAAGCGCTGCTGCAACGAGCACGGGGTGCCGTCGTCGTCGCAGCCGCGCTCGTAGCGCAACAGATAGAACGCGGTTTCGCCCGTCGGCGGGGTCACGGCGATTTCGACGAGTTGATCGCCGCGGGTGTAGGCGAGGGCGATGAAGCTCTGATCCTCGCGGTCTTCGGGGACGTTCATCAACACCGCGCGCGGATTGATCGCCGAGACCTGGCGCGCCACCAGCGACGACGAATTGGCGGTCAGGGCAAAATCGGGCCGGCCGTTTTCGTCAAAGGCCAGACCAAGCAGGCTCTGCAGCTCGACGAGCGACGTCACGCTTGGGGTCTCGCCGGCGCACAAGGCGCTGGTGATGGCGTTGTCGCCTGCTCGGGCACAAAGGGCCTCGAGCTGCGCTGCACCGCGCGGAAGATGGGACAGGGGATCGGTGTCCACGGGGCTTTCACAGCCGAGCGCTGCCAACACGACGACGAGCAAGGCCCAACGCGCCGAAGCCATGAGCAAGGGTACTGGGGCCGACCCCCACCCGCAAAAGCGGCAAGACCAAGGCGCAGAGGACGGCGCAGCCCCGGTCGACGTCGACGGCGGGAGGTCGAGATGAGGCGTTGCGTCCCCCGCGGCCCCCGAAATAGGGTCCCGCGAGTTTTGAGCCGTGCCAACGGCTCAAAGCAGGAAGCACTTGAAGCCGTGCCAACGGCTCAAACCATCGGCACAGTGAGCGCATCTGCGACGAGGAGAACATGTCCGACCAACAGCGTTTCATCGGTGAGCGCGCCGCGCGCCAGCTTTCCAACACCACCAAGACGCCGCCGCAGTGGCGGGGCACGACGCCACGCTGGCTGGTGCAGATGCTGCCTTGGGTGCCCGTCGAAGCCGGTGTGTACCGCGTCAACCAGGCTCTCGACGACGACTTCGCCGTGCGCTGCACGCCCAATCCCAACGACGATCTGCCCCTGGCCGTCAGCGACTACGAGGCCCAACCGCGCGAGTACGTGCTCACCTCGGTGACGACGACGATCGCTGTGCACACCCGCATCTCCGATCTCTTCCGCAGTCCCATGGACCAGGTGAAAGAGCAGCTCGCGCTGACGGTCGAGAAGCTGAAAGAGAAGCAAGAAGAAGAGCTGATCAACAACGCCGCCTACGGCCTGCTGAACAGCGTCGACCCCGACATGCGCATCAAGCCGCGCAAAGGTCCGCCGACGCCGGACGATCTCGACGAGTTGCTCGCCACCGTGTGGAAGGAGCCCGCCTTCTTCATCGCCCACCCGCGGGCGATCGCCGCCTTCGGACGCGAGTGCACTCGACGTGGCGTGCCGCCGCCGACGACGACGCTCTTTGGTGCTCCCTTCCTCACCTGGCGCGGCGTGCCCCTGGTGCCGTGCGACAAGCTCAAGGTAACGGGCAACAAGACCAACATCCTCCTCGTGCGCACGGGCGAGCGGAAGCGCGGCGTCATCGGCCTCTTTCAGCCCGGCTTGCCTGGCGAAGTGAGCCCCAGCCTCTCGATCCGCATGATGGGCATCAACCCGCAGGGTGCGGCGACCTACCTGCTTGCGCTCTATTGCTCGGCAGCCGTGTTGACCCACGACGCGCTGGGCGTGCTCGAGGACGTCACGGTCGATCACTTCCATGAGTACGCGTGATCCACCGCTGCCCGCCGAGCTGCAGCTGATGCAGTCGACGTCGACGTCGCCGGCAGGCTTGGGCGAGCAGCCTGGGCTTGCGAGCGCACGCGCCCCGTCACCCGGCCTCGCGCTGGCGGCGGGACGTGTGCCTGGCGGTCCGACCTTGCCCGAATGGGATCCCTCGGCCCTGACGCGCGCGGTTTTTCAGGTCGCCACCGAGTTTTTCGGCGCGCCCACGGCCCCGCAAGGATCCGCCGCTTCACCAGCCGCACCGACGTCGACACCACCCTTGAGCGCTTCGCCCCCGACACCCTCCAGCGCACCGGTAGCGACACCTCCGACGGGCCCGTCGACGTCGCCGGCGTCGCCGATGACGACCACAGCGCCGCCGCCGACGACGAATCCCTTTGCTGCTCCCCTGCGCCTGGATTCACTCTTTGGCAGCGATGCCGTGCAGGGCTTCGGCGTCGATGCCGAGCTGCTGCGTTTTCCCTTCGTCGATGTGGTCGAGGTCGACGCTCCCGACCGCGACGTCGCCGCCACGCCCTATTTCATGCAGAGTGCGCCCACCGCAGCGCCCAAGGTCGACGTCGACGCCCACCAGCGCGAGCCCTTCCTCGAGCCCGGTCGCGGCAGCTTCGATGCGCAGGCCATCCGCCGTGAGTTTCCGATTTTGCAGGAGCGGGTGCACGGCAAGCGCTTGGTGTGGCTCGACAACGCGGCGACCACGCAGAAGCCGCGCGCGGTCATCGATCGCATCTCGACCTTCTACGAGCGCGAGAACTCGAACATCCACCGCGCGGCCCACACCTTGGCTGCGCGCGCGACCGAGGCCTACGAGTCCGCCCGCGAGACCACGCGACGTTTCCTCAATGCGCCTTCGGCGAAGGAGATCATCTTTGTCCGCGGTGCCACCGAGGGCATCAACCTGATCGCCCAGAGCTGGGGACGCCGCAACGTCAACGCCGGCGACGAGGTCGTCGTCACTTGGCTCGAGCACCACGCCAACATCGTGCCTTGGCAGATGCTGTGCGCCGAAAAAGGTGCGCGCTTGCGGGCCGCGCCCGTCGACGACCGCGGCCAGATCATCCTCGAGGAATACGAGAAATTGCTCGGTCCCAAGACGCGCTTGGTGGCCTTGCCTCAAGTGTCGAACGCGCTGGGCACCGTCACGCCCGCCAAAGAGATGATCGAGATGGCGCACCGCCACGGAGCCCGCGTGCTCCTCGACGGCGCCCAAAGCGTCTCGCACATGCGGGTCGATGTGCAGCAGCTGGACTGCGACTTCTTCGTCTTCTCCGGCCACAAGGTGTTTGCGCCCACCGGCATCGGCGCCGTCTTTGGCAAGAGTGCCGTGCTCGACGCCATGCCGCCGTGGCAGGGGGGCGGGAACATGATCCAAGACGTGACCTTCGAGCGCACGGTCTATCAGCCGCCGCCGGCGCGCTTTGAGGCGGGCACTGGCAACATCGCCGACGCTGCGGGGCTTGGGGCTGCATTGGATTGGCTCACGCGCGTGGGGCTCGAGAACGTCGAGCGCCATGAGCACGAGTTGCTGGTCTATGCGACGCAGCAGCTCTCGACGGTGCCGGGTCTGCAGATCATCGGCACCGCGGCGGAGAAGGCTGGCGTCGTCTCCTTCGTGCTCGCGGGTCACAGCACCGCCGACGTCGCTGCTTACCTCGATCGCGAGGGCATCGCGGTGCGCGGCGGGCACCATTGCGCGCAGCCCATCCTGCGTCGCTTCGGGCTCGAGAGCACCGTGCGCGCCTCCTTTGCGCCCTACAACCTCTGCGAAGACGTCGACGCCCTTACCACCGCCTTGCTGAAGCTGCAGGGTGGCGGAGCCTGGTCGCGATGAGCCGCAGCCTGAGTCCCGCGCAGTTGCACGAGCTGACGGCCGACGACGAAAATGGCCGCTTCGACATCGTCGACGTGCGCGAGCTGAGCGAATGGAACACGGGCCATGTGCCGCGCGCTCGCCTTTTTCCCCTCGACCGACTGCGGGCCGATCCGAAGGACGCGGTGCGCCGCAACAACGTCGTCTTCGTCTGCGCCAAAGGGAGCCGAAGTGCGACTGCAGCGAAGATCGCCGACGGCCTCGGCTTCACTGACGTCTTCAGTCTCGAAGGCGGGACGCAGGCCTGGATCAAAGCAGGCTTGCCCGTCGTCGTGCCGGTGCCTGTCCCCGTGGCCGAGACTCCGAAGAAACGCGCGCAGCGCAACGTCGACGTCGCTCCCACTCCTGAAGTTGCCGAACCCGGGCTCGACGCCATCGTCGGCGTCAACTTGCGCGAGCAACGCATGCGTTTGGGCTTTTCCCTCGATGCCCTGGCGCGCCAAGCTGGTGTGAGCCGCGCGCTGCTTGGTCAGATCGAGCTCGGCCGCAGCGTCCCCAGCATCGGCGTGGTGTGGAAGATCGCGCAGTCTCTTGGCGTCCCCTTTTCGGTGCTGCTGTCGACGCAGGAGCGGGTGGGTACCGAGGTGCTGCGCAAAGGGCGCGCGCGACGTTTGCTGAGTGCCGATGGGCGTTTTTCGTCGCGGGCGCTCTTTCCTTTCGGCGGTCAACGCACCACAGAATTCTACGAGCTTTGGCTCGCCCCTCACGGCCGCGAAGACGCCGACGCCCACCAACCCGGCACGCGCGAAAACATCATCGTCACCGCAGGACGCCTCGAGCTGACGCTCGGCGACGAGAAGATCCTCCTCGACACCGGCGACGCCATCCTCTTCACCGCCGATGTTGCGCACAGCTACGCCAACCCCGACGGCACCGACTGTTGGATGAACCTGGTGATGACCTACGCCGTGCCCGTCGGCTGATCGATGCCCGTCGCGGGGCACTTGCAGTGCTCCCACCAGCCGTCGACGGACAGCGCGGCCACACCTCGCCGAGGCCTGCAGCCCGAGCGCTCCGCCGCGCCCCAGCTGTGGCAGCGCTCCCCACCCCACCGTCTGGGCCACGGTCCCGTCGCTTCTCTGTGAACCCGAGCGACCAGCGAAGACCGGTGCGCGCCTTGCTTGAGCGGTCGCCGTTGAGGTGGCGCATGGGACGTTTGCGGGGTTGGTCGTTCAGGATCGCTGGGTGGCCCACGGGGGGAGCTCTGGTGGACCCGCTCGTGCCCGTGCTCATCGCCCTCACGGGAGCCTGCATCGTGCCCTCTCTCGCGCCCACTGGAGACGCCATGAGCCCCCAGCTCGCAGCCGACGTGTCCTTGGTGCGCGGCGCCCGAATCTTCTTCCTACACCAGTCGGTTGGGGCAAACGTCCTGGAGGGTGTTGAGCGCCTCGACGTCGAAGTCGCCGGGCCCAAGCTCAGGATGGTGACGTTGCCGGCGGCGTCGACGGTTGCGGGGCCGGCGGTGGTGCATGGGTCCGGCGGCGACAATGCGGCGCCGACGTCGAAGATCGACTTCTTTGCCCGAGCCATCGCCGAGGCACCGGGTCTGGCCCCCGAGCTTGCCTTTCTGAAGCTCTGCTACGTCGACGTCGACCCCGCCACCGACGTCGATGCGCTCTTTGCCCACTACCGCCACACCCTGCGGGGACTCGCCGTGCGCTACCCCGAGATCCGCTTCGCCCACGTCACGGTGCCGCTGACGACGTCGGGGAGGGGCCTGAAGTCCGCGCTGCGCCGGTTCTTGGGCCTGCCGGTCTGGCAGGACGCCGCCAACGTGAAGCGCAGCGCCTTCAACGAGCGCCTCAAAGCCGAATTCGCCGACGCTCCGATCTTCGATCTCGCGCACATCGAGTCGACGGGACCCGACGGCGTCAGCAGCTTCGTCTGGAACGCTCACTCCTACCCCTGCCTCGATGCCAGCTACACCAACGACGGCGGCCACCTGAACGCGACCGGCGAGCGGGTGGTGGCGGCGGCGTGGTTGCGCTTCGTCGCCGCTGCGTTGCGCGAGAGGCGCGCCTCAGCTCGGTGAGACGGAGCGTGCAGGAGCGTGCCTCCGGCCGGGTGTTGGCCTGGTTGCACCAGACCGGTCGCTCACCCAAAGGCTGAGGCTCCTGCTCGGGTTCGGGGCATACTCCCGGCCATGCGTCTTGTTCACGGCGGTCTTGCTCTCGATCTCCCCGAGGGTTGGTCCGATCAATCCACCTTGTTGTTCACCGCCCCCGTCGATGATGCGCCGCTGCCGACGGCCCACCGTCCGGCGCGCTCGACGGAGAGCCTGGCCCTGACCTTCGCGCTGGCCAAAGACGCCGACGCCGACGCCGTCGTTCGCGACGAGGTCGACAAGCTGCGGGCCGCAGACCCTGGGTTGGTGCTGGTCGAGGTCCGGCCCTTCTCTTGTGGGCTCGGGGCCGGGGCGCTCGCCGTGGTGCGCCTGAGCCTGGCCGATATCGCGCTCCGCCAACTCACCGCTGCCGTCGTCGTCGGCCCTGTGGTCGTGCGCGCCACCGTCTCTTGCGTCGAAGGCGTCTTTGCCCGCCGTGAGCCCGCGCTGCTGGCTCTCTTGCAGTCGATCAGCTTTTCCACCCCTCCCGCGAAGGTTTGAGCATGAAGATCCGCACTGACGCCCTCGTCGCCGTCGGAGCCGCCATCAAGGGCGCCGAGCAAAAAGGCGTTCCCCACGCAGACATCGCCAAGGTGAGCCTCGATGGGACATCCGTCGACGTCGACGCGGCCTTGGAGGCTTTGGCTGTGGCGAGCGAGACGGCCCCCAAGACTCCGCCGGGCATCGTCACGCGCGTCCTCGACCGCCTCGAGACCCGTGTTCAGTCTGTTGAGGCCAAGCTCGAAACGACGACGCTGGGCAAGCGACTGGTCGCCATCATCAACAAAGATCCCGAACGGGTGTCGCGCGAAGGCCGCGTCGAGATCGAGCTCAAAGATGGACGCAAGATCGAGATCCCCGTCGTCATCGTCTCCCGCGCTTTGTCGAAGGCCCTGCAGGCGGTGGCCATCGGTGCGACGGCCCTCTCGCTGACGCCGATCGTCGGCTCCTTCGTCCTGGCCGGCACTGCGCTGGCGTCGGGCCTCGCCGCCCTCATCGCTGCCGGCGTGGGCGATGCGGCGCTCGCGAAGTCGCTCGGGGGCATGGCTGCCAAATACGGAACGCTGCTGGCCGTGAGCATCATCCCGGTGTTTTCGAACCTGGTGGGAGCTGCGGCGCTCGTCGCCGACCGCGCCGATCTCAAGGAGCTGAAAAAACCGCCCTCCGTCGCCGACATCGTCAACCTCGCCGCGTTCGCACAGCCGGCCGTCGCGCAGAACTGATGATCCGAGATTGCGACGTCGTCGTCGTCGGCCTTGGTGGTTTTGGTGCGGCGGCTCTCTTCCATCTGGCAGCGCGCGGGCTCAGCATCGTCGGCGTCGAAGCCCACGGCATCCCTCATGACCAGGGCAGCTCGACCGGCGAGACCCGTGTCATCCGCAAGGCCTACTTCGAAGATGCTCGCTACGTGCCACTGTTGCAACGCGCCTACGCACTCTGGGCTGAGTTGGCCGACGTCGTCGACGCCTCGCTTTGTGGGCCGCTCTTTCAGCGCGCGGGCTGCCTGACCTTTGGGCCCCCGGGTCACACCGCCGTGGTGGGCGTCCAAGCTGCCGCCCGTGAGCACGCGCTGGCGCACGAGGTGCTCGATGAGCACGCCATCGCCAAGCGGTTCCCTGCGCTGAAGCCAAACCCCGGCGACGTCGGCGTCTTCGAGGCCGAAGCTGGCTTTCTGCACGTCGAGCGCTGCACCACGGCCCACGTCGACGGCGCCCGCCGCCGCGGTGCTGTCATTTTGTGCCCAGCGCGCGTCACCGCCCTGCGGCCAGGCCCAGAGCACGTAGACGTCGACGTCGACGAGGGCACCACGCTGCGCGCCCGCTCCGTGGTGCTCGCCGCGGGTCCGTGGTTGGCTGCCGATCCCGTGTTGCGGGCCTTCGCCGGGGCCACGCCACTCGTCGTCGAGCGGCAGGTGCAACTGTGGTTTGAGCCCGCCGTCCGCGCGTCTTGCGCCGTGCCCGCGCTCCCCTGCTTCATCCACTTTGGTGCGCGCGGGACCTTCTATGCCATCCCCGGTCGTGAGGACGACGGCGCCCTCAAGGCCTGCCGGCACCACGGGGGCACGCTGACCACGCCAGCCAATGTCGATCGCAGGGTCTCAGCCGCCGACGTCGACGACGTTCGCACCTTCTTGCGTGCTCATCTGCCGGTGGCGGATGGAGAGCCGTTGCGAAGCAAGGTCTGCCTCTACACCAACACGCCCGACGAGAATTTCCTGGTGGGGCCGTCGCCGTCGTCGTCGCGCGTGATCGTCGTCGGTGGCTGTTCGGGCCATGGCTACAAGATGGCCAGCGTGCTCGGCGAGATCGCCGCCGATCTCGTCGTCGACGGCGGCAGCCCTTTCGATCTCGGCCTCTTCGATCCCCATCGATTCGGGCCAGCAGCGAGCAGGTGATGGAGGCCCGAGTGCCTCTCTCTCGCCTGCCCACAGGCGGTGCTCCCGCGCAGCCCTCGTTGGCGGTACTAATCCCTGGGTTCAGTTGAGTTTGCACTCAACTGAGCCCAGGGATTCTGTTTCAAGGGGGCTGCGCCCCCTCCCGTCGTCGAGCAAGTCGCCGACGGGGCCCTCCCCATCCGTGGTCGCTCCGCTCCCGAAGATGCAGACTCAACTGATCTCTGGGATTAAAGACCAGAACCCCTTTCTAAGGCAGGCCATGGGACGCATCTTCGAGACCCGGAAGCACACGATGTTCGCCCGCTGGAACAAGATGTCGAAGGCGTTCACGCGCATCAGCAAGGACATCGTGATGGCGGTGAAGTCCGGCGGGCCGGACCCAGGCTCGAACCCGGCCTTGCGTCGTCAAATCCAGAATGCTCGCGCCCTGAACATGCCCAAGAACAAGATCGACGACGCCATCAAGCGCGCCCAGGGCAAAGACACCGCCAGCTACGAAGAGCTCATCTACGAGGGCTATGCACCCCACGGCGTCGCCGTCCTCGTCGTCACCGCCACCGACAACCCCACCCGCACCTTCACCAATGTGCGAACTGCCTTCGGAAAAAACGGCGGCAACCTCGGCACCTCCGGCTCCGTCGGCTTCGGCTTCACGCGCATGGGTGTGTTTCGGCTCCGCTTCGACGACGTCAAGGAGCAAGAGGCACTGGAGTTGGAGCTCATCGATCACGGCCTGGAAGAGATGGGGGAGAGCACGGGAGAAAAGGGCGACAAGCAGTGGGTCATCCGCTGCGCGATGAACAGCTTCGGCAAGATGCAGAGCGCCATCGAGGCCCGTGGTCTCACGCCCCTGTCAGCAGAGTCGGAGTTCGTGGCCCAGACCCCGATCACCACGCTGAGCGAGGAACAGGGCCTCGAAGTCCTCACGCTGGTCGACAAGCTCGAGCAAGACGAAGACGTGCAACAGGTCTTCCACAATCTGGGCTGAGCTCAGAACGCCTGGCCCGTCGACGGCGCCGCCTGCTTCGCCGGCGCCTTCGGCACCTTCGGCGCCAGGTGGTTGGGTTCGACCAGGCCGGGAAGACCTGAGCCGTCGTCGCCGGGCCGCTTTTCCTCCGACAGCAGCTCGTAGGTCAGCGGCTGGGCGACGAGGGTCGCGAGCGAGAGCGTCGCATAGACGATGGCGGGTGCGATGAAGGTCCCCAGCAAGGCGGTCGAGCCAAGGTTGCTCTCCTGCCCCACCAGGAGGCTGGTGCCACCAAAGACGAAGAAAGTGCCGACCGCCGCGCCGACGGCGACGACTTGCCCGACGTAGCCGACGATCACGGGCCCGAGCACGCTGCCTCTGGTGGTGCCGAATGCATCGCCCACGTAGGCGGCGGCGTAGCCGCTCAACAAGGGCGCCACGCACCCAGCGAACAGGCTCAGGGGGCAAAGGCCGAAGGTCACCACCGTCACCAACTGGCCGATGCCGACGCAAGCGCCCTGTGCCACGCAGCCCGCGAGGGTGCCAAGGCCGACGACGGCCGGTGACGCCAGGCCGTCAAACTTCTTCTCGGGACCGGCAGCGTGGGGAGCGGGCGCTGCCGGCGGTGCGGGAGCAGGCACAGCCGGCGGGGCGACAACCGGCGGGGCGGTTCCCAGCAGGGGGGGCGGCGGGGGCAGGGGCGCTTCAGCAGCGGCGGCAATGGTGAGCCCCAACACGAGCACAGACAGCATCCGCGGCGCTGTAGCACGCCCTCCCGCGGGGCCGGGCAGATTCCCCGGCCCGATCCCGAGCGCGCCCGCAACCCTCCACCTACATGGGCGATAATGTAGGCATGAGCCAGACGAGTGACTTTTTTCGGCGGTCCCTGCCGGCCGCCATCGTCGCCGAGCCCGAGCGCTTCGCTCTCTTGCACGGCCGCCTGGCGTTCTCCTGCGCCGGAGAGAAGTTCACGGTGGCGCTCGGCGACCTCGACGCCCCCGTCGTCGCCGGCTTCGATCGCGGCGCCGAGGTCAAATTGTGGTTCTTTGGCGATGCCTTCGAGCGCTTCCTGTGCGGCGAAGAAGTGAAGGGCAAGCAGGCCGTGAGGGTCGAAGGCGACGCCGGCGTGCTCGACCGCCTCGGCCTCTTCCTGCGGCCGGCCAAAGCCAGCGGGGTGTCGGTTCGCTTCGGCGCCGCTGCTCTCTGATATCCAGCGCACCCAGATCGTTGTTCATTCACCCGCCAGTGTTGAGCCGTGCCAACTGCTCCAACATCGGCACTTCACCGGAGCCGACCATGACCCGCATCGCCAAGGCCGACGTTCATGCCGTTCTCGATCGTGTTGCGAAGAACATCACCGACGCCGCCGCACCCGATGGGGTGACGTCCCGCAAGGACCTCGAGAGCAAGCTCAAGAGCTTGACGGGCACCGAGAAGGTGCTCACCGATCGCTTCTTCCGCTTCATCGATCACCGAGACCAAAAGCCCGGAGCGCGCATCACCGCCGCCGACGTCACCCGCGCCGTCGACTTCGCCAAAGAAAAACTGATCACGGCCTACGACCTCAACCGCAACGGTCTCTCCGCGTCCGAGGTCGCAAAGATGTCGGTGACGGGACAGCTCGCGGTCAAGCTCGCCGCCGAAACCAAGGGAGTTGATGCGCCCCTGCCGGCACCCAAGAGCGGTGCATTGGCCCAGGCCGTCGCCGCCGCCGCAAGAAACACCTATTTCGTCTCAGAGGGCGACTCCCAGCCGACCTTCGTCGAAGGCAAGCTACCGGCCCAGATCGACGGCGCCAGCGTCTACGCCACGTTCAAGGACGCCCTCGCCGCCAGCTTTGATGTGCACGATGGAAACCTGTCGGCCTTCACCTTTGAAGTCGAAAGTAAGACCTTCATTGCCGATACCGCAAAAGAATATAGCGATCCGACGCTCGACTCTTATTATCATAAGAACGCCAAGGGCTTCGCTCGTCTGCAAAAGGTGATCGACGAAAACCTCACCGACGTCACCGTCATCCGCGTCGGCCCCCGTGATGACAAGAAGCCGAACGAGTTGGCGACAGACCAGGGCGCCTACCAATACCTCGTCGTCGGCAAGAGCAAGGACGGCAAGCTGGCCGGCATCATGTTCGAATCCGTCGAGACCTGAGACGACCACCCTCCGCCCTTCGGCTGCCGGCACCTGCCGACGCGGGCCTGGAAGGTTGCGTTTGGGGTATCGCCAGTGTGCCGAAGGCGGGACTCGAACCCGCACGACGCTTGCGCGTCCAGGGATTTTAAGTTCGACTTTGGACGCTTCGCCATGCGTCACAGAGTACCATGGAGTGCCGCTATTTCAAGCGGTTGGACACACCAAACGCCATCGAGGCACGCCCGGCGTCATGGCGTTTGCTGGCGCAACTGCTGGCAAAACTGCTGGCGATGCGAGCCCGGTCCCTCCATCTCTTCTCTTCTTTTTCTATTAAGAGAAAAAGACCGTCACCTCCGTCACAAAGTCATGAAACGCGCATCCGGATGCCTTATTATCGGTGCCGGTCTCCGAAAGCGAGACCGTCACCGACCGTCACACCGTCACTGAGCCCGTCACCCGAAAAACCCACGAGACCGTCACCACCTGGGACCACGCCATCACCGGCTTGGCTGCGCGAACGGCCTCCCATCCGTCGTTGGAACGCGGCGGGAACTTGGCGTTGCGGCTCGAAGTCGCGAGGCGTGTCTACCGCCGCGCTGTCACCAGGCTCGCCAGCGCTTCGACGTTTTGGGCGTGCTGGGCCTGCTCTTGGCGAGCCTTGTTGGCCAGGTGCTGCTTCGTCGTTTGCCGCTCGCGCGCCTCAACGAGGATGCGGTCGTGCAGCCAGCGCTTGATCAGTGTTTGGTAGCCCATGCCCTGGGCAGCGGCGAGCGCGCGCAGCACCTCCAGCATCTCGTTGGGAACGCGGATGCTAATGCTGGTCGTCTTCGCGTCGACCCAGCGCTCACGCTCGGCGGCCTGGGCCTTCGACGCTGGCGTCTCCTGCCAGCGGCTGCGGTCGCGGGCATGCGCTTCGACGTCGTCGGCGATGGCTGTCAGTTCGGCGTCGCTCAGCTCGGAGGTCTTCTTCGTTCGCTTGGTCATGGGTTCACCTCTGTCGCTTCCAGTAGCCATCGTCGTCGTCAGGAAGGAAAGCCGTGATGACGCGGAGACGGCGCGGGTTCGCGGCACCTGGCTCCCACACGCCGACAACAAACAGGCCGTGGCCGTAACGCGTGTGTCCGAAGAACTGGCGGCGCTCGGGGTCGTCGTGCGTGGCCTCGACGACGGCAGGCGGCTGCCCCTTGATGGCGTCTTCGACGTCGGCGGCGGTGATTCGGTGCTTGCTCTCGAGTTTCTCCAAGATGGCGGGTGGGATGATGACTTCGACGTCGGCGTACTCGGGGTTTTGGTCGCGCGGCCCCGGGGAGAGGTAGGCGGCGAGCAGGGCCTCGAGGTCGTCGTCGTCTGGCACGGCTTGTATATACGTAGCACATACGGCGGTCGACGACAAGCAGCGGCGCAGCTCAGCGTCAGCCCTCGTGCTTTCAGGTCGGCGGCGCCGGCTCTCAGGTGCCCAGGCCTACGACGCTTCGACGCCGTGCCATCGGCGATCAACCGCTCTCAGAGGAGCAGGCCGCTCCGCTTGGCGTGCCTTTTCAAGGACCCAAGAGTTCACTCTTGGCATGATCGGCGCGCGTGGTGGCTGAACCTACAGCAACTCGAATTTCCCATTTGTCCATTTCAAAAGGTCTTTCCCTCGTTTATTTGGTGTCCGATTTTTGGTGACGTAAATAATGTCCATCGAGTTGAGCAATTCCTCGGGCGTCTTTTTTCCTGCGAGGCCCTCGCAACCGGGGACCGAGAGCCTCAGATACCCGAGCGTGAATTCAAGCGCCCCTTTTGCATCGTCAGCACGGTCGCGGACGCCGACGACATAGGCCACAACTCGACCGTCCTTTGATACGTAATCAACCTGGATATCCATACCGTTGAGGTCTGTGTTGTAGAGAGCGAAAGCGGTTCGAAGGTTTTTGGTAATGCAAAGGGTCGTCGCCAAACCAGCTGGCAACTGAACTTTCTCCTCGGCATTCGCCTCGACCGGGGCGAGAAAGACAGCGGCACCTAAGAAAACGGCTGCGGTACGAAACATCAGCACCCCAATTCAAAAAGAGCAGAGCGACAGCTCACGGACGTCGAGCGACGCTCAACCAGTGCGCCGGTTCAAGTCGAGGGAAAAGCAATTGCGGCTCGATTTGTCTCGTCGACGATCCCTCCTGTCCCTGTCCCGCCTGGTGTTTGCGTCGTGCTTACCGGCGGGCCGAGACGCCAAGCCACGGCGGTGCTGTTCCCTGCGATGGTTGCCGGGGCGCCCACGCAATCCGGCCCCAGCTCAGCCGGCGAGGTCGTCGAGCACGGCAAGAGTCCGGCCATCACGTGCCAATTGCCGCTGCCATCGTCGGCTGTAACGATGCAGTCATGCGTTCGGCCGTCGAAACTGAACAAGAACAGGACGGTCGTTGGCTGGCCGAGGTGGGCGAGTTGCCCGGCTGCCTCGCCTACGGTGCCACGCGCGACGATGCCGTGCGCCACGTCGAAGCCCTGGCCCTGCGCGCCATCGCTGACCGCATCGAGGCCAGTGAACCTGCCCCGGACGTCTCTGCCTTGTTCGCCGTCCCCTGAATCAGATGGCCACCAAAACGTCGTTCGGCGCCTCGATGACCTCCGGTCGCCGCGACGGGCGTGGGCCATCCAGCCTCGGGTCGTCCAGGGCTTAGAGCCCTTCATCGCCGAGGCGCTGACCCGCCTCTCCGCACCGCATCCGTCACGCTTGCAGCTGCGTCGTCGATCCGTCCCTGTCGGGTCCGAAGGTATCGGCGCAGTCGGATCGGCCCCATGATGGGCCGTCGAGGTGTTGGTGCTGCTGCCATTCGCGCTGTTTCTGGCCTCGGCCGCTGGTTTGCCGTCTCCGCCGGTGGTCTCGACGCGCGGAGAAACGAAGCCCCGGCTGGTCATCCTCAATCTCGCGGCGCAAGGCGTCGGAGCGGAAATCGTCACGGTCATCTCGGACAGCCTGTCCGCAGGGCTGTCGCGTACAACCAAGTTTGACGTCGTCAGCTTCGCGGACCTCATGGCAGCCAGCGACCTGGAGGCGGCGCGCCAGCTCACGGGCAGTTGCGCGGGACAGGAATCCTGCATCGCTGAACTCGCCACCGCTCTCGGTGCTGACCTGATCGTGCATGGGTCTGTCGGCCGCCTGGGTGCGCTCACCGTCGTCAACGTCAGCCTTTTCGACCCGAGGCAGAACGTCGCCCTTGCCAGGGAAAAGGTGGAAGCCAAGCGGCTTGAGAACCTCGCCCAAAAGATCGACGTCGCCACAGTGCGGATGCTGGAGGCGTGGGAAAAGAAGCCGCTCACGCCGTACCTCGTCATCAACGAGGCAGACGGCCCGTCAGTTCCGGTGCTGACCACTGGTGCGGTCATTGGGATTGTTGGGGTCGCGGGCGTCATTGTAGGCGGGCTGATGATGAACGGCGCGCAGGGTGTTCTCGAAAACCCCACCTCTGCGCGCGACGCCAAAGGTGCAGCCGTCGGGAGTTGGGATCTCGGCAGCTACACCGTCATTGGGAGCACCGTGGCCATCGTCACCGGCGCCATCGTCGCCGGCATCAGCTTCGTCGGAGGTCCGTAATGCGGGCAAGTGGATTCCTGCTGCCACTACTGCTCGGTGCCCTCGGCGGCTGCCTTCGACCACAAGCGAAGTGCGCTGGCGACGAATTCTGCCTGCTGGGGCAGGTGTGCGTTGCCGATCGTTGCGAGACCGCGCCCGCGTCCGGAGAAGCAGGCGAAGGCGAGGGAGAGGGCGAAGGTGAGGGAGAGGGAGAGGGTGAGGGAGAGGGCGAAGGTGACGGAGAGGACGAAGGAGAGGGTGAAGGCGAAGGCGAAGGTGAGGGAGAGGGCGAAGGCGAAGGCGAAGGCGAAGGTGAAGGCGAGGGCGAAGGCGAAGGTGAAGGCGAAGGCGAAGGAGAAGGAGAAGGAGAAGGCGAAGGAGAAGGCGAAGGAGAAGGCGAAGGAGAAGGCGAAGGAGAAGGCGAACGAGAAGGCGAAGGAGAAGGCGAAGGCGAGCCTTGCGGCACTCTCGAGGGGTCCATCACCATCGAGAACTCAATTGACGTCGCAGCAATGGCGAACGTCTGCGTCGTGACAGGCAACCTGGTTGCCGCAGAGGGGTTGGCCTCACTATCGCTGCCGGTGTTGGTGCGCGTTGGTGGCGACCTCGATCTCGGCAACGGCACCCTGACGTCCGTCTCGATGCCAGCGTTGGAGAGCGCAGGTGGCGACGTCGATATCAGCACCGCCCTGGCATCGATCTCGCTTCAGCGACTCGCGAGCGCTGGTGCGCTCCTCGTTACGGGCAACAACACCCTGACGGCCATATCGCTCCCAGAGTTGGTGAGTATTGGTGATGGCGGGCTCTTCATCAGCAACGACCCTGCGCTGACGACGCTGTCGCTGTCGGCGTTGGCGAGCGTTGGTGGGGAGGTCTTCATAGTCGCCAACTTGGAGTCGGTGTCTCTGCCCGCGTTGGAGAGTGCGGGTGCCCTCACCCTCAACAACAGCACAGCGTTGACCTCGCTGTCCCTGCCGGCCCTGGTGAGCGTTGGTGGCGGTGTCGCCATCGATACCAACCCGGCCCTGACGTCGGTGTCTTTCCCCGTGCTGGGGAACGTAGGTGGGCGGCTGATCATTCAGCGACACGAAACCTTGACGACGATGTTCCTGCCGTTGCTCCAGAGCGTGACCGGCAGCCTCCAAATCGACAACAACGTCGCCCTGACGCCCGTGGACCTGCCTGCGCTGGTGAGCATTGGTAGCGCCCTCTTTATCGCCAGCAACGAATCCCTGGCGGCCGTGTCGCTACCGGTGCTGGAGACCGTGGGTGACAACCTCGGCATCGAACGGAACCAAGCATTGGCGTCATTGTCGCTGCCGGTGCTTGAGAGCGCCGCCAATGTCAGCATTCAGGACGACCCCGCCCTGACGAGCTGTGTCGGCGCTCTCATCGTCAACGCCGGCGACTGCGTCCAGTAGCGCCATCGTCATCGCCGTGGTCATGGGTTGGTGGTTGCCAACCTCGGATCTGGTTTTGAAGAGAGCGTCGACGCGGTCGACACTGCCTCGGCCAAGCACGTCCAGCACGCCGCGCGCCGCCGCCTCGGCGAACATCTGCCAGATGCCGAGCCGCCTATGGTGACGCGTAACCTTCGACCCTGGGCGCCGTTACCGACTCCACCAACAGCATCGGCGCTCGCGGCCTCGCCTCCGGGTCGCATTCAACCCCCCTGCGGCGTCCATCTGTAGGCTGGCAGTCATGGCGACCCGCAACAATGTTTGGCAGCACTTCGTTCCGGTTGGCTATCTGCGGTCCTTTTCTTTGTCACCAGAACGACAGCGGCAGGCGCCAATTTGGATGACGCGGGCAAACGGGCGGCATGCCGAGGTCACCTGCGAGAGCCAGTGCGCCGAGGACTTTGCCAACACGGCAACGAGGTTCGCCTTCGAAAGGACGAGCTTCGAGAGGGTGGACTCCACGCTCCCCGAGCTCACGCGCTTGCTGATCATCGGCACACCGCTTTCAGAAGAGCAGCAGCGGGATCTCGTGTTTGCCTTGGTCGTGCTGCACGCCCGCAATCTCGCCGTGCGCAACGACCGAGGAGGTGAACGGCTTGGTGCCGTCCCTGACCTGCTGCGCGCGGAACTAGTGGGCGTCATCGGAGGCCTCGACCTGCCGACCTACGACCCCGCTGCCGTTACACAAGCCCTACTGACCCGCTGGTTTATTGCAGCCTTGGAATCTCCGGACGGTACTGCCTTCATTACTTCCGATAATCCGGCGCTGTGGTTCAAGACCGAAGACGGGGCGTGCTTCTTGGGGGCTCCGCTGACCCCGAGGAACTGGGTCCTTCTGCTTGACAAGACCAAGTTTGTGGCGCGCGGACGGGTGGAACCTGGTGACGTCGCCTCCCTGAATCACGCCCAAGCATTCAACTCGACTGAGGCAATCTACTCGCAGGTGAAATTGTCGCAGCGCGAACTGGATTTTTGGTTGGGAATCATGGCCGGCCGCCCGCATGAGAAGGCGTCGTATGCCGACGACGGCTTCCATGTTCGGTTCGTCTCGGCCCCTCCGCTCTCCTTCCTTCATCGCGTTGGGTGATCGCCGAAAGCCACTTGTGTGGTGGGTTCCCTTGCTGCCCTCGACGTTGCGGCGCGGTGAACGAGCGGCGGGCACGACCTTGGGAGCGGTCGGCTGGGTCTGGACCCAACGCTGTTCACTTAACGTGTATTGACGACGACGGGGCCGCCGATGTCGGCAAGGGAGCCCATCACGCGGGCGATGGTCTTGTGGCGAACGTGGGCGTAGGTGTCCATCATGGCGATCGTGCTGTGGCCTGCGGTGCTCGACGTCCCTTTGAGATCGCCGGTCGCCTCCAACATGAGCGACAGCGCCCCATGCCGAAGGTCGTGGAAGCGCACGCGCTTGATCCCCGCCGTCGCCAATGAAGCTTGAAACGCTCTCGTTACCCGGTGTCCCGCCAGCGGTCGGCCAGCGTCGTCGACGAAGACCAGCCCGAGCCGGTTTTGCCACAGGGCCCCGAGCTCGAGCTGTCGCGTCGCCTGCCGCGCTTTGTGCGCCCGCAGGAGAGACACGAGGTTCGCCGTCAGGTGCAAGGTCCGCCGCGACTGGTCCGTCTTCAAGGGGACGAGCCCGCGCGTGCTCGTGGCCGTGCCCGTCGCCGGGTCGATGGGGCCCTTGATGTCTTGCAACTGCAGTCGGATCGTCACCGACGGCGTGTCGCCGTCGAGCACGAGGTCTGACCAGCGCACGCCCAACGCTTCTCCCAGACGAACAGCGGTCAATGCGGCGAAGACGATCAACACCCGCAGATCGTTGCCGGTTGCCTCGAGGGAGGCGCAGAGCTGGTCGAGCTCAAGCCGCGAGAGGGTGTCCATGACCTTGCGCTTTTCCGGCAGCTTGTCGGCGAGGGCAGCGGCGTTGTTCCCGGTGATGACCTCGTCGCGGCGGGCGTCGTCGAGGGCCTTGCGCAGGACGATGCGCGCGTAGTTGGCGGTCCGCGGGCTGCGCTTGCCTTTCACCGCGCCCCATTTTCCGGCGACAATGTCGACCATCATTCTGCGAACGTCGTCGGGCTTGACCTTTGACAGCCGCAGCTTGCCGATGGCCGGGATGATCAACATCTCGACCTTGCTTCGGTAGCTGTCCAGCGTCCGCGTCGTCACGCGCGGGGCACAGGTGCTGTTGAGCCACTGCCGGAGGTACGCCTCGATCGTGGGATCGCTGGCGGCCAGGGCGCCGAACCGCTCGATGTGCCGTCGCGCTTCGTCGCGCTTCGAGATCGCCTCGCCTTGGGTCTTCGCCGTGAACTCGCGGCGCTTCCCGGTTCGCGGGTCGGCCGGCAGCACGGCAACCCATCGCCCATTCTTGCGCTGAAAGACTGAGCCGAGCCCATTGGCGTTGCGCTTGTTGGCCCGCCTCACACCGACACCGCCCGTACGGTGTCGGTGATCTTGCCGACTTCGACGACAACGGCGACGGCGTCGATGATGGCGGCGTCGGAGCGGTCGGCGATGGGGGCTTCAAACGTGGCGAGCCTGATCATGGGCAGTCCTTTCGAGTGGCGGCAGGCCACCTCACAGGACGTCCGCGCTGGGGTCGTCGGTGTTGCTCATGTGGAGAGTGATCACGCGCTCGCTGTTGGTACGACCGCGGTCGAACACGATCCCGCGCGCAGCCAGGTCGCCCTTGTGGCGCTCCAGCTGGCCGGTCAGCACATTGGCAACCTTCGGCCAGCCCGCAGCGGTGTGCGCGGCCGACGGCGTCGTTTTATTGAGCTCGACGAGAAGGGCAGAGACGGGCCCGTGCCAGCACCCTTGGTTTCGCTTCAGCATCGTGCACAGGGGTGGATAGACAGACCAGCCGTCAAGGGCGACCGCGACGCGTTCGCCGTCGAGCTTGGCAAGCGCCCGCCGAACCGCACCTGCCGGCAAGCCCAGCACCGACTCCGCGGCCGTCGCCATCCGCTCCGCGTCGACACAGCGACCAACCGCAGGTGTTGTCGGCGTCGGTGCGCCAAGCGTGGCAACGACGGCGTCGAGCAACGCACCGAGGACGCGCGGCCAGGCAGCGTTGAAGGCTGCGTCGATGTCGGCTTCGGATCGCCGCTCGCCGTCCGTGAACGGCTGCAGCTCCACGAGTAGAGCCCGAGACAGGAAGTCGGAGCGAGCGGCGAAGTCGCCAATGCCATTGACGATGACAGGCCGCTTCACCCTGTAGATGGCCAAATCGTCCGTGGTGTGGAGGCTGCGTTGCTCGAACCCTCCACCAGCCACGAGAGTGCAGAGGTCGTCGCTGAGGTCGCCGGGCAACGACGACATGTTGTCGAGGTTGATGACGTGGCTGTTCTTGGCCGCAGCCAGAAGGCCCCGAGTCTCCTTCGGCGGGCGGCGGGTCGGGGACGACGACGGGTCGACCAGCTGGCGCACGATGCGCGCCGTCGTCGACTTCGCTGTTCCCTGTGTGCCGTGCAGCAACAGAATCGGGTAAGTCCCCGACGTCATCGGCGACAGCGCCGCCAACAGCCACATGAGCAACAGCGCCCAGCCGTCATCGTCGACGCGCACCAGCTGCCGCAACTCGTTGACGTGCCCCCCGTGCACAGGCGTCGGCAGCGGCGCAGAAGACGCAGGACGGCAAAAGATCACCGGCGGGTTCGGGTCGTCGCACCATCCGGCGGCGTCGATGCGGACGACGTCTTTGCCGCGGTCAAGGAACCGGGCGCCGTCGAGCTCCCCCACGCGGACGAACACGGGCGTCTCCGTCGCCTTCAACGCGCGTCCCTCGAGGACACTGACCGCAGCCTTGATTGACGACGACGACGGCACACGACTGTGCCGCTCATGGAAGCTGCACGTCAGCCAGTCGGCGAACGCCTTGGCCCGCAAGGAGATGGCCCAGGGAGGATCGATAACAGCGAAGGGGTCGCCCTCAGGAGAGCGCACCAGTCGCACGCTGGCGCACAGCTCGACGGCCAGATCAGCATGCGTTTTTTTCCCTCGGGTGCGGGACGTTTCTGCGCCGCCGTCATCCTCGCCGCCGTCATCATCGTCGCGAATGTCTGCAGGGGCGAAGCGGTCTGCGTTCAGCAGCCAACCGCGTTCGCGGTTTTTGGGATCGGGAGTCTTGCGCGCCTCGCTCACCTTGTGCCGCAGCTCCGACGGGGACCACGGAGGGGCGCACCGTTTGTTCCAGGAGGCCAAAGCGGTGATCGCTTCGTCGTCCTTCAGGTCGAAGCCGCGGACCACGTCGCCGACGACGCGCATGGCGGCGTGGTGACCGCCGTTGCCGGACAACGAGACATCCGCCCTGGCAAGCCAGGCCTTCGCGCGGGTGACGCGGTCGGGACGGTTCGCAGATGCGCTCGACGACCGCCGCTCTCCGGAGTTGCGGGGCTCCTTCGTCGCCTTCTCGCCCGCGTCGTCAACCCTGCACTCCGCCTGCTTTGCTGCAGCTGCGGCGGCAGCCCGGGCCTTCTCCACCAACGGTCTGGGATCGAACAACGTGCCGGTGAGATGCCGGAAGAGTGGCGCGACGTTGTCAACGATGACGCCGTTCTGCAGGACCCGCATCGGCGCGCGAGGCAAGAAGTGGAGGCGGCTGGGGTTCTTCGTCGTCGGGTCGTTCCGGCCTTGGGCCAAGTGGTCGTTCAAGAGCACCCAGAGAGCGCGCCAGTCCGCGACGTCGACGTCGAAGGCGAACGGGATCACGATGCGCCAACACTGGCCGCCTTTGTGGTCGCTGGCGTGGCTCCATGTGGTGAACCCTGACGCCTGAATGCCGAGCGCCTCAAGCCTTGCCCAGGCAGCGTTCACTGCGTCGACGGTGGCGCCGTCGAGGTCGATCACGTAGCACGAGACGGCCTCCACGTTGACGTCGAGTCGCGTCGTGCCAGGTCGGTAGCGGGCGGGGGAGAAGCCAGGGCCTTTCCCCTTCTCGGCCCTGGCAGCATCGGCATCGAGCACCGCGTGGTCAGGGCAGGCCACCAGCGGCTCCCGTGCCATCGCCCGGCACCGATCCGCGAAGACCTCCGGTGTCGGCGTCGAGGCGATGGGCACGACGTCGTTGGCACGCCTGAAGGTCGCAATGGTGAGGGCGCGCCCTGACAGCGTGACGGGCAGGCCAGTGTTGACGTCGACTGCGGGCGAGATCCCTGGGGCGATCGAAGGCAGCAGCACCGCGCGCGGACCGAAGATGTCCTCGGCAGGGTCATCGTCGACGATGGAGGGCATCATGCTGCCCCCACGGTCGACGTCGTCCACTGCCCGTCAGTGCATGAATTCCAAGAGGCACCACGGGTGCGCCGTGGGCTCCTCTGGTTGGTTGGCTTCATCGGTCACGCTTCCTGACTGGCGAGGAAGGCGCGGATCGATTCTTCAGTGACCACGATGCTGCGGCCGATCCGCACGCTCTTGATCTTGCCCGTGCGGATCAGCTCGCGCGTGCGCGTCGTGCCGATCCCGATCAACCTGGCGACTTCGGCCGGCCGGTAGCCCAAGCGGGGGCCGTCGGCGCGGATCGGGGCACTGCGCTTGTGCTTGCGCTCGGGGGCGAGGGCTTCTGGTTCAGGAGGCGTCGTTGTCGTCGTCATTCCGGACTCGCATGCGGCGTCTTCAAGGTGGACAGCACACAAGAGCGCATGGAAGGATGAAGACACCGCAAGGTGGTCCCTCAAAGGCCCTGAACGGTCCGCCTCACGACTCCTCATGCTTTGCCGGCGTAAGGGAGTCGTGGGGCTTCTTCGTTCTTGCACACGGTGGCACCAGGCCATGGCGCCCGTCAATGGTGAAGACGAGAATCACAGCGATTTGATGCATGCAAAGACGAGCAGGCGAGCAAAGACCGCAATCGCGCAGACGAACCCGCCCCAGGCAAAGTGGCAGAGAGGGCAGGAGGAACTTTTGCGGTACTTAGAGGACACGATGGACGCGATGGACACGATGGACCGAGAAATTGACGTCGTCACAAAATCAAACCTCTCCGGTGCGTGCAATTCTGGGACCGCAATTGGGTTTCGTTGGACTTGCTGGGTTTGGGTCCGCGCGGACCGTACCCGTGTGCGGACCCGGCTTGCGGCCTTGGTGTGGATAGCTGACTAGAGAAGCGGATGTCTACAGTATGTTTGGTGCGTGCCGGGTAGACCCAGTGGTGTACCCAGGGGTGGGGGTGGTCAGGGGTGTCCACGGGGTACCCTGACTAGTCCCAGGACTAGTCCCAGGAGTAGTCCTGGGAGTAGTCCTGGGAGTAGTCCCAGGAGTAGTCCACCTCCGGTCCAGGACCGGTCCAGGACCAGCCCACATCCGGTCCACATCCGGCCACACCCCCTCTCTCCTGCGCCGCCTCAGCCTCTTGCTGTTCAGCTCATCCGCTCCGACAGCGACCGCAGCCCTCGCTCCCGACGCCGCGACAACGACGACACGTTCTCTCCCGACTGGCGTGCCAGCTCGCGCAACGGGCGACCCTGCAGGTCGTGCCGCTGGATGACGCCGCGGACGTCAGCGGGCAGCTCTCCCAGCGCGATCTTGAGTTTGCGGGCGGCGGCGGCGGCGGCGGCAGCTTCGAGGCGCGCCAGGTGCAGGACTTCAGGGGACGGGGCGTCGTCGTTGGCGCCGTTGGCCGAGCGCGCTTCGGTCCTGCCGCGCGCCGCTTCTCGTCGGCGCATGTCCCGCACCGTCCACATCACACGGCGGGCCGCGAACCCCTCAATGCCGAAGCCCGGGTCGAAGCGGTCGGCGTCGACGGCGAGCATGCGCACCAGGGTCTCTTGTGTGGCGTCGTCGAGGTCGTGGCGGACGCGGCCGGCAACGCGCTCGACCATTCGGCGGACCAGGCGGGCCAGCTCGGCGGACTCGATGCCGAACGGACGACGCTCGAGTGACGGGGCGTGACGATCGGTGACGACCTCGACAGGGACATCGTCACCGGTTTGAGCGCAGTACGAAGGCGTTTGCGACGCTCGGTGACGAGGTGACGATGGCCGCACCCCTATCCGTAGAGTTGGCGTTTGTTTGTCCGGGCAGGTTGCGAGCCGATCAGAGTCCGGGAGCCCGACCAGAAGCAGCCTGCCGGACCCAACTGCTGGCAAAACTGCTGGCATGCAGTCGCGCCGTGGAGGGGCCGCTGACGACGTCGTGGCGTTGCAAAGCTGCCGAAGGCGGGACTCGAACCCGCACGACGCTTGCGCGTCCAGGGATTTTAAGTCCCCTGCGTCTACCATTCCGCCACGTCGGCAACGCCTTTCTCAAGGCAAGGGCAGTCTCGTAGCCCAAGCCTAGCGGCCCAGAAAGGCCCGGACGTCGCCGGCGTGCAGGCCGAGCAGATAGAGCACGCGGTCGATGCCACCCCGCGAGACGCTGGTGTCGGCGGCGTCGCGCAGCTTGGCCTTGGCGTGAAAAGCAATGCCCAGGCCGGCTTTTTCCAGCATCAAGAGGTCGTTGGCGCCGTCGCCGATGGCGATGGTCTGCTCGAGCGGGATCCCCTCGCGTTGGGCCAGAGCGTCGAGGAGATCGGCCTTGCGCTGCGGGCCAACGATGGGCTCGATGACCCGACCAGTGAGCTTGCCGTCTTTGACCTCGAGAACGTTGGAGTAGGCGTAGTCGAGGCCGAGCCGCGCGCGCAGTGAATCCGCCGCCAGCGAAAACCCGCCCGAGATGACGGCGGTCTTGAAGCCGAGGGCTTTGAGCACGCGCAGGAGGTCTTCAGCGCCGTCGGTGAGGGGGAGATCGACCACCAGCTTTTGCACGACGGCGACGGGAAGGCCGGCCAACTTGTGCACCCGCAGCTTCAGTGACTCCTCGTAGGGCATGCCCCCCGCCATGGCGGTGCTCGTGACGGCTGCGACCTCGTCGTAGACGCCGTGAGCGCGCGCGAGCTCGTCGATGACCTCGATCCGGATCAAGGTGCTATCCATGTCGAAGACGACGAGGCGCTTGGTGTAGCGCGCAAGGTCTTCGACCTGGAACGCGAGGTCGACGTCGCGCTCTCGAGCGATTTGGACCAGCGCCCCTTGCAAGAGGCGCTCACCGTCGTCGCCGGAGTCGGTGGAGATGACGATCTCCAAGCTCGAGAGCTCGCCCTCGCTCAGGCGGCGGATTTCGTCGATGTTGGCATTGTGAGTGGCCAGGCAGGACGTCAGCGCGTGCACACACGAGGCGTCGACGATGTCGCCGATCACCGTGACGGCGAAGCTCCGCCGCGGTGAGAGGGTCGCCGGCGACGTCGGCTCATCGAGCACCTTGAAGTCGCATTCGAGGCCGAGCTCCTTGGTGGCAAAGAGCAGCTCCTTCAACACTCCCGTGCCCGGTCCGCTCTTCGCTCGGGGCACGCTGATGACGAGACACAAGGTCAGCTGCGCCGAGAGCACGACCTGTTCGATGTCGACGAGGATGCCGCCGCCGTCGGCGACGATGCCGGTCAAGGTGGCCGTGATGCCCTTGGTATCGGGGCCACTGACAGAGACGAGCACGCGCTGTTGCGTCGACGTTGGCATCGGTCCTCATCCCCCGTCGGCGTCGTCATCGTCAAGCGCCAGGGGACTCAGTCCCAGATGCGCAGGTTGATCGAGATGTGCCGGCCGGGCTTGGGGCCAAAAACGGCATCGGTCTGATCGAGCAGATTCTCGAGCCCGACGACGACTTCGGCGTGGTCAAAGAGGGGCTGGCGTACTCCAGCGGACAAGACCAGCGAGGCCGGCGCAGTGTCGGTGACGAGGGGACGCTCGCTCAGGGCATCGGCTCGCGCAAAGAGCACCGTGTCGGTGGCGTGCAGCGTGAAGCGGCCGGTGACGTCGACGCTGTGGGTGGGGCGCAGGGGCAGCGACGTCGCGCCTTCTTCGGCGCCGCACAGCCAGGGGTTTTCGGCCGGACACGCGCTGACGTCGACGGCGTTGAGCAGATACTGCCAGGTGAGATCGAGGCGGACGTCGCCGACGCCGACGGGCTGGGGGCCTATCTTTGCCCGGGTGGTGACCGCCGCAGTCCACGCACGCGCGGCATTCTTGTAGGTAAAAATCGGGGTGCCGTCGTCGTCGGTGCTGGCTGCGTCTTCGGTGATGAGATCCTGCAACAGATTTGCGCCCAGCTCGACGCCGGCATCGATGGGCACCACGAGCTCGCGCGTCTGCCACACGGCCTCGGCGCGGATCCCGGTGGAATGCTCGGGCAGAAGATCGGGGTTGCCGTCGACGATGTAGCCCAGCTCGCTGTGGTCGAAGCGCAAGAAGCGTTCTTCGAAGCTCGGCAGGCGAAAGCCCTGACCGATCGAGGCCCGCAGCCCCGTTCCCCACGGACCCTCCAGGCGCGCGGCCAGCTTGGGGCCAAAGGCTGCTCCATCGAGATCGTTCTGGCCGTCGACGAGGAAGGCGTCGAAGCGCGCGCCGGGCAGCAGCGAGAGCCAGCGCCACGGCCGCCACAAGAGCTCACCGTAAAGTGAGGCCGTGACCCGCTGTCCGCCCCCCACCAGGGTGTCTTCGTCGACGTCGTTTTTGCGGGTGGCCTGCTCTTGCAGCAAGACCGTGCCGAGGCTCAACGAGAGCTCGCGTCCCCAGGGGCTCGCCAGCTCGGGGTCGTCGACGAAGACGGCGTCGGCGCGCAGCTCGAGCCGGGCTTCGTCTTTTTCGGCGTTGGTGCGGATGTTGGGCTCGCGCGGACAAACAAGGTCGAACACGCCTCCGCAGAAGGCCGGCGCCTCGGCCAGCCCACCGGTCGGGAGCTTCTTGAAGATGTGGGTGAAGCGATCGATGCGCAGGTCGGCGACGACGTCGACGGCTTGCACGAGCCCGAGCTCGAGGACCCCGTTGAGCGACGTCGACAGCGCGAGCTCGGCGTTGTCTGCGGCATCGCGAAAGGGTGCCGCAGTCGAGACGACGGCGGAGGTCTGGGCCATCGATCCCAGAAGCGTCGAGCGCAGGGACCAGGGACCGGGCAGAGCGGCGCCGACGTCGACGCCGACACTGCCTTGGCGACGATCGGGCAGATCGGCTTTGCCATCGGGGATGTCCTTGCCCGTGAGGGCCCCGCCGCGATCGAAGCCGGGCAAGAGGGATCCCGTGACGTCGATGCGCAAGGCCAGGGGACCGAGGCCGCCGTGCCCGTGCAAGCCCAGCGAAGACCAGGGCGATGCCGATGGGAGCAGTTGGCCCCCGAGCTCTACTTCGCCGCCGACGTCGCGACCGGGGCTCTTGGTGATGATGTTGACGACGCCGCCGAGGGCATCGCTGCCATAGAGCGCGCTCATGGGGCCGCGCACGATCTCGATCCGCTCGATGCTGCCCGGCGAGATCGGCAAGCGCGAGACGTCGACGCGGTTGTTGACCTTGCCGTTGACGGGTCGTCCATCGATCAAGATGAGCACGTGGCGTCCATCGAGGCCGTCGACGAAGACCTCGGCACCGAGCCCGAGGGAGCTGTTGACCTGCACACCGCCCTGCTCGTCGAGCACATCGGCCAGCGTGCGGGCGCCGCTCTCGCGCAGCGCATCGCCATCGATGACGTCGGCGCGGATCACCTTCTGCTTGCGCTTGCTGTCGAGGCGCGAACCCGTGACGGTCAAGGTCTGCACCCGGCTCTGCACGGCGGGGTCGTCGAGGGTGTAGAGCAGATCGCCCTTGCGCTCGTAGAGCACGCCATCGACGTCGACGACATCGCCCTCACCAACATCGGCGGGGACGGGCGGGCCGACGGCGCCGGCGACCAGAAAAAGGACACACAACGCGCTCACGCTCGGGAGCATCGCGAACTTGTCGGCGAGACGCTACGGTCGGTGACGATGACCGACCCCGAGCAGCAGCCGCCACCCCAGGAAGGGCCCGCGGCACCCCAGGCGCACGAAAGCAAGCCCGACGCCGAGTCCAGCGGGGTGCCAGACGACGGCGCCGACGACACCCCGCCCGAGCTGCTGGGGCCGACGAGCCGCCGCTGGGGCACGGTGGGCCTGGTGCTGTTGAACCTCGCGGTGGGCGTGGTGATGGCCTGGGCGGGCGTATCTGTGCTCTATGCCGCTCCCGCCGACGTCATTGCCTTCGGGGCCGTCGAGCCCACGCGGCTGTGGTCTGGTGAGGTGTGGCGTTTGTTGGTGGCGTGCTTCGTCCACGTCGGCTGCTGGCATCTCGGTCTCAACGTGTGGGTGCTGTGGCAGGTGGGGCGCGCTCTCGAACGGCTGGTGGGAACCCCGCGCCTGGTGCTCATCTACGTCGCGTCGGGGATCTTCGGCTTCGCTTTGTCGGTGGCCTTGATGCCCGGACTGACCGCCGGAGCCTCGGGTGCTGTCTTCGGCGTCACCGGGGCGCTGCTGGCCATCGCGACCCTCACCAGACAGCGTGCGTTGGGGCGCTTCCTGCTGACCTCGTTCGTGCCTTTCGTCGTCGCCACCTTCGCTCTGGGCGTGTTGCTGCCGATGGTCAACAACGTGGCGCATTTTGGCGGGCTCTTGATGGGCTTTTTGCTGACGTGGGGACTGTCGGCGGGCGACCGATCCTTCGTCGGCGCCGACGCTGCCACCACTGCAGCCATTGCCGCCGTCACGGTGTCTGCCCGTGAGCGACGCCTGGGTGTGTTTGCGTTGGCTTTGAGCGTGGTGGGCTTCGCCCTGGTCAGCGCCTACGCCGTCGACCCGCGCTGGTCGCCGCGCTTCCACGCCATGATGGGGTTGCGGGCCTTGCATGCCGCCGGGATGCAGCAGCCATCGCGCTCTGCTCAACCCAACAACGTCGACGACGACCCCCTCTCGAGCGCCAGGATCCACAGCGCTCGCGCGACGGCCTTGGCCCCCGACGACCCTGCAACCTTGCTCCTCGCCGCGCGCGTGCTCGAGCACGATGGCAAAGACGACGAAGCCGGCGCCGCCGCCGCCGCCGCCTTCGTCGGTTTTCAGCGCGGAGGTGACCGCCAAGCCGGCTTTGACAACGCGGTGCGCGAGCTGGGGCTCTCGGAGCCCGACGACGACGACCCGGGCCAGATGGACATCACCGACGGCTTTAGCGTGCGCACCTTGTGCGGCGCTGCTCTCGAGGAGCTCAAGGGCCCAGCACCGGTGCTCAAGAACACCTGCGCCTGGCTGCTGCTGCGCGCGCGTGAGCCCGCAGTGCAAGATCCCCAACGCGCGCTGCCCCTCGCCAAAGAAGCCTTCGACGAGTCGGGCAAACATGAGGCAGCCATCGCCCACACCTACGCAACGGCCCTCGGCCAGAACAACGCCGCCGCCGAAGGCCTGGCCATCCTGGAGCGCCTGCAAGTCCAAGGCGACGACGAGGGCTTCGACCGCGCTTTCTTGACGGCGGAGCGAGGGCGCCTGCAAAAGCTCGCCGACGAACAGCGCCGCGACGCCCCTGTTGCCCGCCCTGACGACGTCGGCGCGGTCGATGTGCGACCTTCCGCCGAAAGCCGTTAGAGTCCGGTCCGATGGCGGCGAATTCGGCGCAGAAAAAGCGACTCGACGATCTCGAGAAGAGCGCGGAAGGGATCCGTCGCGAGTTCGAACAGTTCTTCATGGGTCTGCAGCGCCGCGCTCCCACGATGACGCAGGCCCAGTTCGCCGGCACCATGCGCAAGATCAAAGAGGAAGAGCTGGGCGACTGGAACACCCAGGACCGCTTTCGTTTCAACCAGATTCACGCTCGCTTCGTGTCGATGGAGCGCATCTGGGCGCGCACGCTGAAGCAGATCGAAGACGGGACCTACAAGCGCGACAAGCTGAAGCTCGGACTGCGCAAGGCGCGCGAGCAAGAAGCCGCGCGCCTCGCCGGCAGCCAGGTCGCCGACCGCGTCGATCTTCCTCGGCCCGTATCTGGCATGGGGGAGGCTACCGACTCCTTCGACGTCGACATGGGTTCCTTCGACGAAGACTCTCTTTCGGGCACCGGCCCATCGAAGCCCGCCCCTGTGGCCCCCAAGCCCCCCGCGCCCCGTCCACCCCCACCTGCGCCACGACCCGTCGACGTCGGCGGCAGCGGCGGCGGTCCCTCGGAGCAGCAGCTGCAGAAGCTCTACAAGGTCTACATGGACGCCAAGAAGCGCACCGGCGAGGCCTCGACCCTCTCCCTCGATGCCTTGAGAGCCCAAATCGCCAAGCAAGTGCCCAGCATCCGCCAGAAGCACAACTGCGAAGCGGTGGATTTCAAAGTGGTGCTGAAAGATGGAAAAGCCATGCTCAAAGCGATCCCAAAATAACGCACGTGGTGCGTTTCTTCAGCGCGTCCGAAAAAAAAAGGGCCCAGGTGTACCTGGACCCCGCTCGGATCAGCGTCCTCGAGCCGCTGCCTATCGGCGCAGGCGGTTGAGCAGCGAGATGACGTTCCAGAGCAGCACGAGCAAAGCCATCGAGATCTCGTAGGCAGCCTCGATATGTTGATCTTCGCTGTACTCATGAACGACGGAATTCAGGCGATAAAGAAGGGCAGCGCCCGACGCCACGACGAAGACGCCACAGATGATGAGCCCAAAGACGCCGCCGACGGGGAAGACGAAGCTCAACACCATCAGCACGATCATCGGCATGCCGAGGATCGAGAGCCCGGCCTTCACGATGCTGAGCTCGCTCTTGTTGAACCACACGTAGATCAACATCCCGAGCCCCGACGACGCCGTGATGGCCATGGCTTTGGCGATGATGCCCAGCCCCGCTGCGAAGGCAGCTTCCGCGGTCCCGCCAATCGGCACGTAGCTGATGGTCGAAAGCAGCAAGAAGCCGAAGGAGACGCCCTCGAAGGCGACGGCGAGCACGAAGCCCGGAATCTTGGCGCCGCCGTAGACCATCTTGCGGGCGACGTAGTGCGAGATGGCGAAGGAGCCCATGATGCCGACGAAGCCGCCCCAGCGTCCCATCGAGTAGAGCGCCGGCGCGACCGTGAAGGTCGACACCACCGCGATCAGCGCGGCGACCGCCAGGCCGACGAACGTGAACACGCCGACTTTGCGCATGAAGGCGAGGCGAGACTCAGAGGGACCAGAGATGGGGGGCGCGAAACCAGCGATGACGGACATGGATCCTCCTCGGCAACAACAGCGGTGAGCCATTCTAGTAACAAAGCCCGACGCCGAACGAGAAGGGGCTTTTGAGCGGACGCCGCGGCAGCGCGTGACGGGGATCGGGCGTGCGGCTCCACGATGTCCATGGGACGCAAACCTGATCTTCTCTCGGCCGCTTTGTAGGGTGCCTGCGCGGGAGCCTTCATCCAGGGAGAAACGACCGTGAGCGATGGCTGAGCGCCCGCATTTCGACGTCTGGGTCTGCGAGGGGCGGATGTGTCGAGCCAACGGCGCCGACGTCGTCACCCATGCTTGTGCCCACGAGCTCGACGGTCAGGAGCGCGCGCGTCTGCACCGAGGTGGCTGCTATGGCTTGTGCGATCTCGGCCCCAACATCGTGGTGCGGCGCCGCAACAGCGACCTCGACGTCGACGCCGACCGCCTGACTCTCAGCGAGGCCGACAACGAATTCGTCTCTTGCGGCGTTGGGCCGCCCGACGTGCCCGAGCTCTTGTCGTCGTTTCTCGTCGACGACCAGCCGCTCTTGCGCCTGAGCCGCGCCGTGAAGGAGAGCCAGCTGCCGGCCCGCTCCACCATCGAAGCGCGCATGCGCGTGCTCCGCCGACAGCGTCGGCCGGCCCCATAGTCTCGCCGGGTTCCACCAGAGCGTCGCGCGAGCTACATCGGGCCATGGCTCGCACCTCGAAGCTCGTCTTGAATGACGCCACCCTGCGCGACGGCATGCACGCGCTGGCTCATCAATATTCCATCCAACAAATGGTCGCGATCGCTGCCAAGCTCGATGAGGCACGAATCGACATTATCGAGGTCAGCCACGGTGACGGACTCAACGGCAATTCCTTTACCTACGGCTTCTCTCGCCATACAGAAGAAGAATACCTGCGGGCGGTCAAAGCCGTGCTCAAGCACAGCAAGCTCGCCGCCCTCTTGCTGCCCGGCATCGGCACCACCAAAGAGCTGCACCTGGCCAAGGCTTGCGGCGTCGACACCATCCGCATCGCGACTCACTGCACCGAGGCCGACATCGCCAACGAGCACATCGAGACCGCCCGCCACCTGGACTTCGACGTCGCCACCTTTCTCATGATGGCCCACATGACGTCGACGTCGGAGCTCGTGGGCCAAGCCAAAATCATGGAGAAGGCCGGAGCCCACTGCGTCTACGTCGTCGACTCCGCCGGCGCACTGCTGATGCACGAAGCCAAAGAAAAGATCACTGCACTCAAGGAATCACTGTCGTGTGAAGTCGGGTTTCACAACCACGACAACCTCGGGCTCGGCGTGGCCTGCACCGTGGTCGCCATCGAGGCCGGGGCCGACCGCGTCGACGGCAGCGTCGCCGGCATGGGCGCGGGGGCCGGCAACTGTCGCCTCGAGGTGCTGGTCGCGGTGCTGCAGCGAATGGGCATAGAGACGGGGGCATTGCTGTATCCTCTGATCGAGTGCGCTGATCAGCTCGTGCGCCCAATGCAGGCGGAGCATCCCGTGCAGATCGACGGCAACGCGCTGATGATGGGCTTCGCCGGCGTCTACTCGAGCTTCTTGCTGCACACCGAGCGAGCAGCGCTGCGCTTCGGCGTCGACGCCAGAGACATCTTGGTTGAGGTGGGCCGGCGCAAGCTCGTCGGGGGGCAAGAAGACCTCATCGTCGACGTCGCCCTCGACCTGCAGCGCGCCCAGATGTCCCGACCGGAAGCACCGGGCAGGGCGGGGCGTTAGGTTCGAACGATGGACGCAGACACCCTGTCCTGGTTGGCCACCCCGCCGCGCGAGCTGCCGACCGTGGTGGCGGCGTGCGTGCTGGCCATTGCCTTTTGTTTCGGGGCCTTGTGGGGCAGCTTTCTCAACGTCGTCATCGCGCGGGTTCCGCGCCGCATCAGCGTCGTCACGCCTCGTTCCCGCTGCCCCAAATGTGAAAAGCAGATCGCGGCCTACGACAACGTCCCGATCCTCTCCTGGGTGATCTTGCGGGCCCGCTGTCGCAACTGCGGCGTCGCCATCTCGGCGCGTTACCCCTTCGTCGAATTTCTGGGGGGCCTTTCTTGCGCCGCCGCCGTTGCGCGCTTCGGCCTCACCGTTGCTGCTCTCGAGCTCACCGTTTTCATCCTGGTGTTGATCGCCATCTCCTTCATCGACCTCGACACCTTCACCGTGCCCATCTCGTTGGTGGTGGCGCTGGGCGTCACGGGGTTGGGCTTTGGCGTCGTGCGCTTCCTCATGGGACCCGAGGCCAACGGCGGCGTCGCCGGCAGCGTCGTCGTCGACCGCCTGATCGGCGGCGTCGGATCGGGCTTGATGCTGTCGGCCGTCGTCGTCACGGCCACGGCGGTGCTGCGGCGGGTCAAAGGCAAAGACGGCCAGCCTCGGGTCGGTCCCGATGACACCGCGATGGGTTGGGGCGATCCGATGATCATCGCTGGCATCGGTGCCAACCTCGGCTGGCAATTGATGCCGCTGACCTTGTTCCTCGCGTCGGTTGCTGGCTCGGTGGTGGGGCTCGCGCTCAAGTTCAGCGGCAAGTTGAAGAACCGGGGTCCGATTTCCGAGGACGATCCCTGGATCCCGCCCGACGACGCCGTTCCCTTTGGTCCTTTTCTGGCGTTGGGGGGGTTGCTGGCCGCATTCTTCGGCGATGCGTTTCACGAACGAGTGCTGCCTCTGCTCGGGTTTGGCCCCGGCGGCCTCTTTTCCTGAGTTTGGTTGTCTCGATGTGCCTTTGGACAGATCTGCGCAATATCAAGTAGTTGATCGAGATAGTGATGGGTTGGTGAACCCAAGCTTGCGGTCTGTGATGGGCAAGGCCTACCGTGGTCGAGCCCCATGACGAACCACCACAACACCCCGAGTGACGCCGATGCGGTGAAGAGCCGCCTCAAGAACAACGTGCGGCGGCTGCGCGAAGACCGCCTGCTCACCAAAGCCGAGCTGGCGCGCAAGGCCGGCATTTCGACGCTCACCATCGATCGCGTCGAGTCCGGGCTGCCCTGCCGCATGGACACCAAGCGCAAGATCATTCTCGCCCTCGGCATGACGGTGGCCGAGAAGGATCAGGTCTTCGTCCGGACGGCGGCCGGCGACGACGAGCCCTTGGCCAGCGCCAGCTACGACAACATCGAAAACGGGAACGGGTGACTCATGGCGAACAACCTCATCGGCCTCGACATCGGCTCGTCCAGCATCAAGGTGTGCCAGCTGAAGGAGACCCGCCGCGCCTACCAGCTGCAGTGCTTCGGCACGATCCCGCTGCCCCCCGAGGCCATCGTCGACGGCAGCATCATGAACGCCACCGCGGTCGTCGACGCCATCCGAGAGCTGATGGCCAGCCAGAAGATCCGCCAAAAGGACGTCGCCGTCTCCGTGTCTGGTCACTCGGTGATTCTCCGCAAAATCAATTTGCCGGTGATGACGCGTGAAGAGCTCGAAGAGAGCATCCAGTGGGAAGCCGAGCAGTACATTCCCTTCGATATCAACGACGTCAATATCGACGTGGCCATCCTCAACGACCACAACGATCAGGGCCAGATGGACGTCCTGCTGGTGGCCGCCAAGAAGGACATGATCAACGACTACATCAACGTCGTCAGAGAAGCCGGACTCATGGCCAACGTCGTCGACGTCGACTCCTTCGCGGTCCAAAACGCCTTTGAGGTCAACTACAACCTGCCCGTGGGCGAGACCGTCGCGCTCATCAACGTCGGCGCCGCCGTCGTCAACATCAACGTCATCCACTCAGGCGTTTCAGCCTTTACTCGAGACATCGCGCAGGGCGGGAATCAGTATACGGATGAAATCCAGAAGCAGCTGAACGTCAGCTACGACGAAGCCGAAGCCCTCAAGGTCGGCGGCGGCGGCGGCGACCAGGACTCCGTCGTCCCTCAGGAGGTCGAGCGGGTGATGCAGCAGGTCTCTGAGACCATCGCCAACGACGTGCAGCGCTCCCTCGACTTCTACGCAGCGACGTCGGCGGACGCGTCGATCAACCGCATCTACCTGTCGGGGGGCTGCGCCAAGGTTCCCGCGCTGACCAAGGCCGTCGAAGCAAAGACCGGCGTCCCCGTCGAAGCCATCGACCCCTTCCGGCAGATCGACATTGGCAGCCGGGGCCTCGACCCCTCCTTCCTGAAGAACCTGGCCCCCTTGGCCACCGTCGCCGTGGGGCTCGCGCTCCGCTCGGGTGACGAGCGCTAGTCGTGGCTTGCACGATTCTGCCGGCTGTCCGGCGCGACATCACTGCCTGAGACGAGGAGAGCACCGATGATTCGCATCAACCTGCTGCCGGTCCGCGCCAAGAAGAAGCGGAACACAAGCATCTATCAAATTGTGGCGATGACTGCCGTTTTGATGGTGGCCTTGGTCGGCGCTTTCACGGTGCACACTATTTATCGCAGTAAGGTCGAAGAGCGCGAAAAGAAGATTGCGGAAAATCAAGCAGAAATCAAGCGCCTTCAGAAAATTATCGGTGAGGTCAACGAGCTCGACAAACAGAAGCAGCGCTTGTTGAACCAGCTCGCGGTCATCGACAAGCTCGAAAAAGGCAAGCGTGGGCCAGTGCGCGTGCTCGATGAGTTGTCAGCATCGATACCCAAGCGCGTGTGGATCACGAGCTTCCGCGAAGCCGGCGGCACCCTCTCGATCACAGGTTCGGCGATGGACAACTCGGACATCTCGGAGTTCATGAGGGCGATGCAGAAGACGCCATACTTCTCTGAGATTTCTTTGAAGTTCACGCAAGCTGATTTGCGCGATGGTGTTACGGTGTTCAACTTCGAAGTTGGCTGTAAGGTCAACTACTCGGCCTGACGGCCAGTCACTGTGTTTCGTCCTTTGGAGTGATCAGGAGCCGTCATGGAAAAGTTCCTCGAGAGTTTTGCCAAGATCCCGCTGCAGCAAAAGCTGGGAGCCGTCGGCGCCCTCGTCGCCATCATCGGGCTCGGCACCTACTTCCTCTCCGTGTCGGCAGCCGTGGCGCAGATCGAAGCCCACGACGCCTCACTGGAGAAGCAAGACGCCGAGCTGCTGAAGTTGCAGCAGCAGGCCCAACACCGCACGCAGTTCATGCGCGAGGTCGAGCGTCTCAAGCAGCGACTGCGCGAGGCCGAAGAGCAGCTGCCGAAGCAGGCCGAAATTCCCAAGGTGCTGCGCGACATCGACTACGAGGCCAAGCAGGCCGGGTTGCGGGTCGATCGTTTCGAGCCGCAGGGCGAGCAGGTCCAGGGCGACTTCGCGGCCGTGCCTTTGAAGATGACGGTTCGCGGCAACTATCATGAGATCGCGGTGTTCCTCGATCGTCTGTCGAAGATGCCGCGCATCGTGAACGTCACCGACGTCAACATGACGGCGCCCAACATCGAAAACAAAAAGATCGTCGTGGCGAGCTCGTACACGGCGACGACGTATCGCTTCCTCGAGCGGGAAGCTGTCGCTGCAACAGACGTCACGGTGACGCCTTGAGGATCATCATGAAGAACATCGCGCTCCTCATTGCCGCAAGCTCTCTCGCCGCCCTTACAGCCTGCGGCGAAGACGAAACCGCAGCCGCGCCGACGACGACGGCTGCTGCCAGCGACGCCAACCCGGCCGCGCTGGCCGAACCGGAGAAGAAGGCCTCCGCCGACGCCAGCTATTCCTACGACGTGCTCGTCAACGGACAGCCGCGGCGCGATCCCTTCAAGACCTATTTCGACGAGCTCAACAGCGACGAGGTCAAAGACACCTCGAGGCTGACCGAGTTGCAAACCATCGAGCTCGACAAGCTCAGGCTGGTTGCCGTCGTCGTCGGCACCAGCACGCCGATGGCCATGGTCGAGGCTCCTGATGGCAAGGGCCACACGCTCAAGATCGGCACCTTGGTCGGCAAGCGGCTGGGGCAGGTGAAGCACATCCGTCGAGGCGAGATCGTGGTCCAAGAGGAGTTTCGCGACTTCACCGGCAAGCGCATTCCCCAGCTCAAGGAGCTGAAGCTCGAAAGCCCGCCGTGAGGCTCCGATCCCGGTGCTCGCTTCGCAGCGCGCAGTACACAGAAACGCGGCCGTGGGACGGCTGGCAGCTGCGACGACGAGACGGCCCCCCGAGGGCCGTTTCTCTTTCTGGCGCTGCTGCTAACAAGCCCGCATGACGACGATGGAGCTGGCCCGCGCCCTGTCGAAGCGGGCAAAGACCGCCGCCCGCGCTCTGTCGACGGCCCCGACCCGCCAGAAAAACGAAGCCCTGGGCCGCATCGCCGACGCGCTCGCGTTGACCTCGACGACGACGACCCTCCTCGAGGCCAACCAGCAGGATCTCGCCGCAGCCGCAGCTGTTGGGCTGGCGACGTCGTTGATCGACCGCCTGCGCCTGGATGCCCGCGCTCTGGCGGGGGTGGCCCGGGCCCTGCGCGAGGTCGAAGCCCTGCCGGACCCCGTCGGCGCCATCGCCGAGTTGAGCCAGAGACCCTCGGGCATCTACGTCGGGCGCATGCGCGTTCCTCTCGGCGTGGTCCTGATGATCTACGAGGCCCGCCCCAACGTCACCGTCGACGCCGCCGCCCTGTGCTTGAAGTCCGGCAACGCGGTGATCCTCCGCGGTGGCAAAGAAGCCCTGCACACCAACCGCGCCCTCGCCTCCGTCGTGCAGGGAGCGGTGAACGCCGCGGGGCTGCCCGAAGACGCCGTCGTCTTCTGCGATGATTCAGATCGAGAGCTGCTCTACGCCCTCTTGCAGCAGACCCAGGCCATCGATCTCGCCATCCCCCGCGGTGGCACCTCGTTGATCGACGCCGTCAACGAGCACGCGCGCATTCCGGTGATCCAGCACTACCAGGGCATCTGCCACGTCTACGTCCACGCCGCCGCCGACGTCGCCGTCGCCGTCGCCGTCATCGTCAACGCCAAGGTCTCGCGGCCCGGTGTCTGCAACGCGCTGGAGTGCATCGTCGTCGACGCCGCCATCGCTGATGTCGCCCTGCCGCCCATCGTTGCTGCGCTGCAAGGCCACGGTGTCGAGGTACGGGGCTGCGAGCGCACCCGCACCGAAGTCGGCGGAGTCAAGGCCGCCAACGCCGCCGACTTCGACACCGAGTTCCTCGCCCTGACCGTGGCCATCAAGGTCGTCGACGACCTCGAAGCCGCCCTGGGCTTCATCGCCGATCACGGCAGCCGCCACACCGAGAGCATCATCACCAGGGACCACGACGTCGCCATGCGTTTTCTGCGCGCCGTCGATGCCTCGTGCGTGATGATCAACGCGAGCACGCGCTTCAACGACGGCGGCGAGCTCGGGCTGGGCGCCGAGCTCGGCATTTCGACGTCGAAGCTGCACGCCTATGGTCCCATGGGGCTCGAGGAGCTCTGCACGCGCAAGTTCGTGGTGCTCGGCGCCGGCCAGACCAGGGGAAGCCCATGACGACGTCGAAAACCATCGTGCAGAAATACGGCGGATCTTCCGTCGCCGACATCCGCAAGATCCGGGCGGTGGCCGCGCAAGTGAAGGCCCGCCGGGATCAGGGACACCGCCTCTGCGTCGTCGTCAGCGCCATGGGCAAGACCACCGATGAGCTCTTGCAGCTGGCCGCCCAGGTGGCCAAGGCCCCGCCCCGCCGCGAGCTCGACATGCTGTTGACCACCGGCGAACGAGCAAGCGCAGCCCTCCTGGCCATGGCGCTGCACGACGTCGGCGTCGATGCCATCAGCTTCACGGGCAGCCAGGCCGGCATCATCACCAATGCGACCCACGCTGGCGCCCGCGTCCTCGAGGTGCGTCCCTACCGCGTGCAAGACGAGCTCGACGGCGGCCGCGTCGTCGTGCTCGCGGGCTTTCAGGGCGTCTCTTACGCCAAAGAGATCACGACCCTGGGCCGCGGGGGCAGCGACACCACCGCCGTCGCCCTGGCCGCAGCTCTCGACGCCGACTGCGAGATCTACTCCGACGTCGATGGGGTGTGGACCAGCGATCCCCGCGTCGTCCCCGAGGCCACGCGCATCGAAGCGCTGACCCATGAAGAGATGCAGGAGCTCGCGGCCGCCGGTGCCAAAGTGTTGAACGCCCAGGCCGTCCAATTCGCCAAGGCCAAGGGCATCGCGATCTTCGCGCTGCAGACCGGACTTGCGGCGGGCAACGGCACCGTCGTCCGCAAAGACGCCCCGGCCCCCGTCGGCGGCGTTCGCGGCGTCGCTCACAAAAACCTGCTGCACCGACTGGTGGCCAACGACCTCACGCGTCTGCCGGCCATGCTCGATTTCTTGGCGCGCCACCAGCTGCCCACCGGACCCGTCATCGCCTACGCAGCCGGCATGGGCCCCATCGAACGGCGCTACCAGGCCCACGACGCGCGCGTCGAGATCCTCGTGCCCCCCGAAGACGCCCATGGCTTTCGCCGCATTTGCGCGGAGAACATCCCCGAAGGAGCGCGCTTTTGGGACGGCGCCGACGTCGGAGCGGTCTCGCTGGTGGGGCAGGGGATCCTCGATGATCCCCGATTGCTCGCCGACAGCTTGCGCCTGTTGGCCGCCGAGAAAATCGACGTCGACGGTATTTCGACGTCGAGCTTTCGCGTCACTTTCCTCGTCCGCGCCGACCCGGAGGGCGCGGGGAGCGTGGGAGCGGTGGCCCGGCTGCTCCACCGGCGCTTCGTGAAGGCCGAGCGGGCCGAGCCCCCGTGAGCGGCAACGGCGGCCGCAGAGGCGTCGCCGTCGTCGTCGTCACCGCGGCCCCCGTTGCCAGCGCGTCGTCGACCAGAGCTCCTCGGAAGGGCTGAGCGGCGGCGGGGGCCAAGCGTGGATTCCCGCGCAACGTGATCAGCTCGCGCCCACAGGCGTAACGCAGATCGCTGTCGCCGGGGCGCATCAAGCCCCCCACCAAGCGCAACCCCGTCGAGGGCGCGGCTTCGTCGGGACGCGCCAACAGCAGGTGCGCCGACGAGAGCAGGTCCTTGCGCAACTTCACCGCTTTCTCGAGGGCCCGGTAGGCCGGCGGATGCGCGCCCCAGGGAAGCTCGCCATGGCACCAATCCCCCCGCGTCAACAGCAGGGGACAACGCGCAGCCCCGCGACAGGGCGAGAGCACAGCCGCCACGCCGGCGTCGACGACGTCGTCGCGCACGCTCATCAGCGATCGGGCTTCGACCCGCATCGAGGGCTCGACCACCAACAAGCGGCCCCCCGGCAGCAGCGCCTTCACGCAAGCGTCGACGACGCGCAGCCGCAGATCGGGCGAGCGCGGATCCGAGAGCTCGTTCAAGACGTTCGCAGCCACGATGACGTCGACGTCGCCGACTGGCAGCCAGGTGCCGGGCTCCGCGTTCAGGCTCTTGTCCCACAAGGTGAGCAAATCGACGTCGGCGCCGACGGCGGCCAAGAGCTCTCGTCCGTCTTCGAGCGCGGCCCGGGAAAGATCGACGGCCCAACAGGCCCCCAGTCGCCCATAAACGACCCAGCACGCCAACATGCCCGCCAGAGGGCCAGCCCCCACGTCGACGACGCGGGGGGCCTCTCGCTCCGGCAGGAGGCCTTCGCCGCGCGCGCGCTGCAGGAGCAGAGCGATGCGGGCGACATTGTGCGGGACAAAGAAGCCCAGATAGGCCCGGCGCAACGCGGGGTCGCGCATGTAGGTGCGCTCCCGACTTCCGCGCTCACTGGTGAACAGCGTCGACAGGCGTGTGACGTCGGCCGCCAGGGGGCTCTTGTGGCGTCGGGACGCCAGGGCAACAGCGGCGTCGGCCACGCGGGCCAGGCGATCGGCGACGACTGTGGAGGAGATCACGTTGCTGATCCTGGCCAGAACTGGCGGATGTGCCGATACATGGGAAGAGTGAAGAAGAAGCACAAAAAATGAAGCGAACGGGCGCCGGGCTCGTTTGAGCAGTGAGAGCGGCGAGACACGAACGAGAGCAGCGGAAGGAGGTCTCCCATGCGGTTTCTGCGCATCCCGACCGAACAGACCGACGAGAGAATGCCCGTCTCTGGCGAGCTGCCCGCTTGGATCATCGATGGACTGCCGGCGGAGACGCCCCGCCTGGAGGCGCCACGCCTCGAGCTGCCATTGCCGATGCCTGAGATGGCCGACGAGCCGCCCCGCGAAGAAGCCTCCAGGTCCAGCGTCATCATCATCGACCTTTGAGTGTCGACGTCGCGCACCCGCCGGCACCTTGACCACTCAATGGCAGCGGCTTCTTGCCAAAGCCCTCAGGCGCGCTCGACGTAATCGCCGGTCCGCGTGTCGACCTTCACCATCTCGCCCTCTTTCATGAAGAGGGGCACGTGCACGACGTGCCCTGTAGAAAGCTTGGCTTTCTTGGTGGCGTTGGTGGCGGTGTCGCCCTTCACGGCGGGCTCGGTCTCGGTGATCTTCAGGACCACAGAATTCGGCAGGTCGACGCTGACGGCTTTCCCCTGGAAAAACAGGATGCTGACGTTCATGCCGTCGACGAGGAACAGCGCCGACTCACCCAGCATCTCTTTGGTGATCTCGTATTGCTCGTAAGAGACAGGATCCATGAAGGTGTAGGTGTCCCCCGACGCAAAGAGGAATTGGCCGTCTTTGTCTTCGATGTCGGGCGTGCCGACCTTTTCACCAGAGCGCATCGTCGGCGAGGTGATCTGGCCGGTCACGAGGTTCCGCAGGCGACAGCGGGTGATGGCTGCTCCCTTGCCGGGCTTGTGGTGCTCGAACTCGATGATGCTGTAGGGGGTGCCATCGATCTCGATGCGCAAGCCGCGGCGGAAGTCCGACGTCGTGTACATGGTTGCTCCAAGGTTCTTGCCAACGTCGTCGTCGTAGAGAGCCCGCCCACGACGGTCAAGCGCCTTGCTCAGCGCTGCGCATCGAGCACTGCCAACAAGCCGCGCAGCCCGAGCAGGTAGGACTCGACGCCGAAACCCTCGACCCGGGCCCGGCACGCGGCCCCGACCAGGGCAACCTGTCGAGCGGCGTCGCGGGCTGCTGTGTTGGTCAAATGCACCTCGATGACGGGCAGGGGAGCCATCGCGCGCACTCCGTCGGCGAGGGCGAGGCTCGTGTGGGCGAGGGCGCCGGCGTTCAGCAAGACCCCGCAGCAGCCGTCGTCGTCGGCGCGCAGCAGGGCATCGAGCAGGACGCCTTCATGGTTGCTCTGCGACGTCGTCACCTCGACGCCGAGGGAGAGGCCTAAGGCAACCAAAGCGGCGTCGACGTCGGCCAGGCTCTTTGATCCGTAGATGCCGGGCTCGCGACGACCCAAGCGCGAGAGGTTCGGCCCGTGCAGCACCATGACCCGACGCACTGCCTAACCCCGTGACCAAAAGGGTTGATACGTCGCCTGGCTTGGTCTTTTCGGTGGGGGCGTCGTTGCGTCGTCGGTGAAGTCAGAGAGGCTGTCCCTGCGGCGCGCCCGCCCTGCTCGATCAACCATTTCGGCCACGGGGTTAAACGAGCTCAGCCACGATCTGGGGGGCCAGGATGCGCATCAAATAACGCCCCTTGCCGGCGTAGCCGTCCGGTCCGAGGGTGAGGGCCAGCAAATACTCCGAGGTCAACGGCCGCAGCAGGGTCGTTTGCCCGTCGAGCTCGAGAGCCACCTCGCGCACGTCGCCGGCGCCCAGGCCTTCAGCGGCGCGCTTGAGTTGGCTGGTGACGGCGGCGACTTCGACGGCGGCGGATTGCTCGCTGCCGTTGGCCTCGGCGCCGTCCTTGGAGGTGATCGCAATGCCGTCGAAACCCATGACCGTCGCCGAGCGGGCGCCCGGGGTCTCTCGCAGCAAGCGGTCGAGGATGTCGTTGAACATCAGGGGCAATCCTCATTGCCCAGGGCCGCCGCCCCGCAGCGGCACTCCGCAACCGCGTCGTGGTCTTGGCCGAGGAAACAAACGTCTTGGGCCGCATTGGGCACCAAGACGGCGCCCTTGCCCTCGCAGAAGTCGGCGTTGGGCACGAGGCAGCCCCGGCAGAGGTCGATGGGGAAGGGGAAGGTGAAGGTGGTCAGCTCGCCGTTCCCCGTCGTCGTGCCCTTCAGCCTCATCTTGGCGATGATGCGGGCGCGGTCGCTGGGGAATTGGAGCACTCCGGCCAGCGCCTCGGCAAAGAACACCGCATCCGTCGCCGACATCGCCTCCAGGAACACGGCCGCCGTCGAGCTCAGTGAGGTTTGCTCGTTGAACACCGTGCCCGACACGGCGGGTTTTTGGCCCGTCGCGGTGCAGGTGGTGCCATCGCAGGCGAAGACCGCGGCGCCGTCGATTTGCACGCCCTCGACCGCGGCGACGTCGCCGGCGCCGACTTGGAACTCGAAGTCGATCTCGGCTGAGCTGAAGATGATGATGTTGTTGTCGGTGGCCCCGTAGTCTGGGTAGTTCACGTCTTTGTTGACCTCGCCGCCGCTGAAGGTGGACGGCAGGTTCGTGACCACCTGCAAGGCCGCCGTGTAACCGCGAGGCTCGAGGATGTCGAGCAGGCCGCTGGACAGGAAGATCTCGGAGTCTGCCTGGGCAACGCAGTCGTCGGCGGGGTCGAGGGGCAGGGCCCCCTGCACGAACACCGTGCCGTCGTCCTCCACCACGCAGGAGGCGGCCAGCGAGAGAGACAGCGATGCAACAAGGGCCAGGCGCATGGAGGGCCTCCTGAGCGATTCCGCAGAACGCTCTGCACGAAACGGAGCAAGCATAACGGGCGCAGACGACGGCGTCACGACGGCATGGATTCGGCGCGCAGGCCAGAGGATGCAGCTTTGGGGCCGAAGGCCGGAGCGCCAACGGTTCTGCGTCGGGCTCACAGGCCACCCGCCGCCGGCGTCGCGCTGCGCCGGTTCACGATGCGGGGCGTGATGAACACCAACATTTCCGTGCGGTTGTCGGACTCGTTCACGTTCTTGAACAGCCAGCCGAGGATCGGGATCGAGCCGAGGAAAGGTGTCTGGCTGTAGGCCTCGCTGGTGTTGCGCGTGTAGATGCCGCCAATGACAGCAGTGTCGCCGTCTTTGACGAGCATCTCGGTCTCGGCTTCCTTGGTGGACACCGGCGGCACGGTCTGGCCCGCCGCCAGCGCCAGGGGCACGTTGTTGGTGAGCTTGATGGCCATCAGGATCGAGCCGTCGGCGGTCACGTGGGGCGTGACGTCGAGCTCGAGGGCTGCGGTCACCGTCGACACCGAGAGCTGGTTCGCGGTGACGACGGGGACCGAGATGTCGGTGCCCTGGGTGATGCGGGCGCGCTTGTTGTTCAAGGTCGTGATGCGCGGCGACGAAATGACTTTGGCCTGGCCCGAGGTCTCGGCCGCCGAGAGCTTGGCGTTGACGAAGCCGAAGTTGCCGATGGAACCCAAGTTCACGCCGACGGCGGAGTTCGAGTTCGACGCGGGCAGGTTGACCGCGAAGTTCGGCGGGAAGAACACGCCTTGTTCGGTCTGGCCCGTATCAGCGCCACCGACGATGCCGACGTTGTTGGGGAACACCAGGCCGGTGGGGTTGCCGCCGCGTTGGCTGAAGAACAAGCCGCCGCCCCATTGGATGCCGAGGGCGCGGGTGAAGCTGGTGGTGCCTTCGACCATGCGCGCCTCGATCAACACTTGGGGCGTCTGGGTGTCGAGCGTGCGCACCAGGCGCTCGGCCTGGTCGAGGTTGTCGCGGATGTCCTCGACGATGATGACGTTGGTGCGGGCGTCTTGGGTGACCTTGCCACGCGCCGACAGCAGCTCTTTGACCTGCGGGGTGAGCTCGCTGGCGACCGCATAGTTCACCGGAATGAGGCGCACGGTCGTCGGCAGCTTCTTTTCACGGTCGTCTTGCAGCTTGAGGCGGGTTTCGCGCTCGGCATCCAGCTTGGCTTGGGCGACGACGCGGATGATGCCGCCTTTGGTCTCTTGCCCGAGATCCTTGGTCTTCAGCACCACCTCGAGGGCCTGGTCCCAGGGGACATTCTTGAGCTTGACGGTGACCTTGCCCTTGACGTCTTCGCCGACGACGACGTTTTTGCCGCTGACGTCACCGATGAGGCGGATGACGTTGACAATGTCGGCGTCTTGGATGTCGATGACGACCTTCTTGCCCTTGAACGAGGCCGCCGTCGCTGATTGCTGAGTCAGCGTCACTGGGCCGGAGGAGAAGGGGGCGGCGCTGGGCTGCACGCGATCGGCTGACGCGACGACGGGAGCCGATGCGCCGATGGGGCGAAGGTCCCAATAGACGGCGCCGTCGCGCTGCCAGGCGCTGTGCTCGACGTCGGCGTTGAGCTTCAGCGTGATGCGCAGTGAAGAGTCGCGGTGGGGATCTTTCTCGATGAGGATGTCGCGCACGGGTCCGCCGCTGAGTCCGCGGCTGCCCAGCAGCGCAGCCGACGCCCGGGCGCCGTCGAGGGCGAGGACCTTTTCATCGGGAGTGTTCTTGACCGTGCGCACCGTGACGGCGGCGGCGGTGTCGAGGCGCAAGCGCCAGAAACCGTTCTTCTTGTCGAAGGTGACGCCCTTGACGTCGACGGCGTCGCTGGCGCTCGCGGCTTTGCCGGAGAACAAGATCGCGATGCCCTCACCAGTGCTGGCGACGTCGTAGCGCGGCAGCGATCCGCCGCGCGCGTCGAGGACGATGCGCGTCTTGTCTGCATGCTTGCCGATGCGGGCGCCCTTCAGAGCAGTGCCGGAGAAGGTCTTTTCGCTGTTGCCATCAGTGCTCACGCCGAAGAGATCCACGATGAGCCGGGGCGGATCGACGACCTCATCGACCTCGTAGCGGCTGACTTGTCCATCGGTCTTGAGCACGACGACGGCGCCGCTGTCCTGCTCTTTGGCGGTGACGTCTTGCAGGTGACGTCCGACGACGGGTGCGTCGGGCTCGCCCTCGAGGCTGATCACTGGTGTGTCGCTCTTGTCGGCGACGGCAGCGCGCGCGGGGGGGCTTGGTCCCTGACGGGCGCTGATGACGATGGCGCCGCCTTTGACGTCGGCGTCGACGTCGGCGTCTTTGGTCAGGACGATCACCACGCGCCCCACCGGACCGTTGCGACCGCGGAACTGGGTGGTGCTCACCGCTTGCACCAGCCCGCTGGGGCGCGGCGTTGCGAGGCCCGAGACGTCGACGCCGGGGATGTCGACGACGACGCGGGCGGGGTTTTGCAGCCGAAAGAGCGAGAATTCGGGTCGAGCGCCGGCGAAGGCTGCCGATCGGATGCTGATGTCGGCAGTCTCGCCTCGCCCGGAGGGATCGCCCAGCTCGATGGCGTCGACCCGCCCGTCTGCGAGGGCGGGCAGGGCTGCACCGACCGCGAGGGCGGTCCACAGCAAGAGACGGGGGGCATTGGGAAGGAGGCGCATGCTCTCTCCGGGCTCGATCAGACAACTCCAGCGAAGCGCTGAAGGTGCCGCTGTCAAGGTCGACCCATTCGAGCTCGTTCGCAAGTTTTTGTCCCCAGATCACGTCGAGGACGGGCTGATACGTGTGGGATGACGGAGCCAATTGGAGGCGCCTCAGGGCACCCAATCTGGCGTCGGCCCGCAGCTCACATCGGGCGCGGTGCTCAGCGCCGCTGACGCAACTGGAAGCGCGCGATGCCGTCGGCGGCGGCGGCCAGGCTCGCGCGTCCATGTCGGAGCTCGTTGTGCAGGGCGTCGTCGAGGGAGAGATCGTGCTGCTCGTAGGCCGAGCGGCGGTCGCCGCGCAAACACAGCTGGGGCAGGGCGGCAAGCTCGGCCGCCAAGGCCAACGACGTCGTCACCGCTGCTCCGCTGGGCACGATCCGGTTGACGAGGCCCATCTGCAAGGCTTCGTCGGCGCCCACCGCGCGGCCCGTGAGGATCAGATCCAACGCGCGCGACAGGCCGATCAAGCGGGGCAAGCGAATCGAACCGCCGTCGATCAGGGGAACGCCCCAACGCCGACAAAAGACCCCGAGCACGGCATCGGCTTCGACGACGCGCAGATCGCACCACAGCGCGAGCTCGAGGCCGCCGGCGACGGCGTGTCCGGCGATGGCGGCGATGACGGGCTTGCTCAGCAACATGCGCGATGGACCCATGGGGCCGTCGCCGTCGTCGTCGATGCGGTTCATGCGCTCGGGCTCTGCGTGGGCGGCTTTGAGATCGGCCCCCGCGCAGAAGCTCCCGCCCGCCCCTGCCAACACCGCGACGGCCGCGCTCTCGTCGTCGTCGAAGGCACGGAAGGCGTCGGCCAGGGCCAGCGCGGTAGGGGCGTCGACGGCGTTTTTCACCGCGGGGCGGTGCAGGGTCACCAGCGTGACCGGACCGTGTTTCTCGACGAGCACGCTCACAGCCGCAGGCCCACGGGCAGGGCTTCGCCGAAGGCGGCGGCTTCGTCGTCGGCGGACAAGACGACGACGTCGCGCACCATCTGGATCCACCTTGGGTTCACGCCCGCTTTTTCCAGGCGGGCCACGATCTTGTCGCGCAGCGCGGCGTCGACGTCGCGGGTGCGGTCGCCGGTGCGTCGAGCGATCTGGGCCAATGCGAAAGCGGCGCCGTCGGCGGTCTTCAGCTCGTGCTCGAGGATGCGCTCGCAGAAGCGTGCGGCGATCTCTTTGTCGACGACGTCGTGGGTGGAGCCGGCCAGGGGCACGCGGGCTGCCAGACGTCCCAGGGGCCAGAAGCTGGTGATCCCGCCGCGGCCGAGCTTCTTTTGCACGTACTCGCCGAGCTCGCTTTTCTCGACGCTGGGCAAACGCTCGAGGGAGCAGGCCAAGCGAATCATTTCGTCTTGCCCGTGCGGTTGGGGACCGCAGCCCTTTTTGCCCGTGCCTTGGTGCAAGAGCCAAGGCTTGAGCCAGGCCCACAGCTCGTCTTGGCGGGCGACGTCGAGGCCGGCGGCGATGCGGCGCCACAACACGAACCACGAGGCCCAGGTCGGTTTTTCGGCGACGTACTGCAGGCCCTCTTTCCACAGGGGCCACACCTGTTCGATGCGCCAGTCGTCGAAGGAGGCGCCGGTGCCGGGGCGCAAGCAAAAGCCGAGCAATTGCACGAAGGCGCGCTCGTGCTCTGCGCTTCGTCGGCGACGGGAGGCACCGCTGAGCAACACGCCGGCCAGCTCGCGGTTGAGTCCCAGCGACCATTGTTCGCGCAGCCCAAAGATCTTCTCGAGATCGCGGCGCAGGTCTTTGACCTTCTTGGGATCGATGTCCTTGCCGCCGGCTTTGGGAGGTCCGAAGTAGCCGAGGATCAGGTCTTTGCCAACGTCTGCGCTCTTGTGCACCGGTCCGGCGGAGGGCACTTCGCCGGCCTTCCCCCGTCCGTCGACGACGCCGTCGAGGCGGGTGCTGAAGCTCAGCTGAAAGCGCTGCAGGGCTTCGTCGGTCATGCGCAACGCCAGCTCGAGGGTGCCGACTTCGGTGAGGGTGGCCTCGAGGCGCACCGGCACTTCGCGCGCGGGCTGCAACACCGTCGAAATCGAGGGCAGGGCTTCGAGATCGCGAGCGTCGACGACGTCGCCGGCCTGGGCGTTTTCGAAGGTCGACGAGAAGAGGGGAAAGGTGACGGGCTGGCCGACGACGACTTTGAAGGTGCGGGCCACCTCGCGGCGCTCTCCTTCGTGCAGTCCGCGCGGCGCCACGCACAGCGCTTGGGGTGAGCTCGAGCTGTCGTCGACACCGACGAAGTAGGCGCGCGCCGATCCGCCGCCGATGCGCACGCCGCGGCCGCGCCGCACCAGCCCGGCATAGGCCGCTCCCCGAGCGACGGCCCGATCGAGGTCGCTGCCGTCGACGTCGAAGAGGCGCACCTCATGGCCGGCCCACGAGCGCAGCACCTCCGCGAAGCGTTGGCGGATGGCGGGGGCGCGGAACACGCCACCGTTGAGCAAGACGACGTCGGGGATGGGCAAAGAACCGTGAATGCGCGCCCCAGCGTCGGCGGCGGCGGCGCGGTGGCGTTGCAAGAAGGTCGCGATGTGGCGGGGAAGTGCCGGCTCGCGCGCGTAGGGCAGGCCCAGCTCGGACAGTCCGCCCCGGCGTGCTTCGACGACGTCATCGCTGCTGGTCTTGGGAAAAAAGCCATCGAGCAAGAGCTCGCGCACCGTCGAGCGCTTCTCGACTGAGGTACGGGCACCGCCGAGAAGCTTGCTGCCGCGCGCGAGCAGCGTCACACCGAATTCGTCGGGGGCGCCGTCTTTGAGCAGGGTCTCTTTGGCGAGGCGGGCCGAGAGCACCAGCTGGGCGAAAGAGACGGCGTCGAGTGCGCCGACCGCGCCGGTTAGCTTCTGCTCGACGTGTCGGGCCAGCGTCACATCCATGTTGTCGCCGCCGAGCATCAGGTGATCACCCACGGCGATGCGCTCGATGCGGGGCGGACCTTTGGCGTCGCCGGCGTCGACGGTGAGCAGGGTGAAGTCGCTGGTGCCGCCGCCGACATCGACGACGAGGACCAAACGCACCCCTTCGAGCAGCTCGCGCAGACGTCGGCTCTGCTTGTGCAGCAGGGCGTAGAAGGCGGCCTGCGGTTCTTCGATCAGCCTGGCGTCGACGAAGCCGGCGGCGGCGGCGGCCTCGAGGGTCAAGGCGCGAGCGACCTCGTCGAAGGAGGCGGGGATGGTGATGGTGACGTCGGCGTCTTCCGGAGAGACGGCGTGGCGCACGTGCTCGAGCAGGCGGGTTTGGACTTCGACGGGGGAGAGCCGCGGCAAGGCGTCGTCGACGACGGCCCAGGGCAGGATCTTGCCACGCCGATCGGCCCCGGAGGTCGAGAGCCAGGACTTGGCGGAGACGATGACGCGTCCGGGCACCTTGGCCCCTTGGGCCTTGGCATAGGCGCCTGCTGGGAAAGGGGGAGCTTCACCAGCCGCCGACCAAGGCAGTCGGCGGTCGAGATCGCCGAGCTCGCCGGGCAGAGGCAGATAGAGCGTCGAGGCGAGCTGGGGCAGGGCGGCGACCTCACCGGGCGCGATGAGCTGGGGCAGATCGACGTCGACGACGACGCCATCGGAGCCCTCGAGATCGATGGAGGCGACGACGGTGTTGGTGGTGCCGAGATCGATGCCGAGTGCGACCGCCATGATCGGCTGTTATCCCGTTTTCGGGCTGATTTTGCCGACTACGTCGGCGGCATCATCCGGAAACGGGATGTGTTGCCCTTGCTCGCAGCCGGGGATCCGCCTTGGCTGCTCGCGATCAAGCGCGTGCCCCAGGATGACCGTTCAGGTCGCGGGTGTTGCAGCGGCCGCGCGCGTCGGTCAGACGGCGGCAGCGACGGCGCTCGAGAAGGACGGCGGGATGACCAGCGGCGGCATGACGGCCTTCATCTGGAAGAACAGGATCGCCTGGCTCATCGTCGTCGTCGTCGTCGGCGTCGGCCTGGACCAGGCATCGAAAGCGTGGGCGTTTCAGGTCCTCACCCGCCCCGCGACCACCGCCGAGCTGGCCTGCGATCTCCCGGGGGCCCGCAAGCACCAGCCCGAGTGCCGGGGCAGCCCGCGCGTCACCGAGCACGGCTACCGCGTGGTCCTGAAAGATGTGCCCGTCGTCGACGGCGTCTTCGGTTTCAAGTACGCAGAGAATCCGGCGGCAGCGTTTTCGATGACTGGATCGTTGCCTGTCTGGTTCCGCCGGCCATTCTTGCTGCTGGTTTCGATGATAGCCAGCATCGGTATCGCCTTTTGGTATCTGCGATTGAAAGAGAAAGACTGGGCAATTTTTACCGCCTTCCCTCTGATCATCGCCGGCGCCATCGGCAACCTGATCGACCGGCTGCGGCTGGCTTTCGTCATCGACTTCCTCGATGTCTACCTGTCCGCGCCCGCGTCAGCGGTGGCCTGGCTGGTGCGCAACGCGAACACCAACCACTGGCCCACCTTCAACATTGCCGATTCCTGCATCGTCGTCGGCGCCCTGTTGGTGGTGTTTCGCACGATGAAACCCCTGCGACCGCAGTCGGCGACTGCCCAGCCTCCCGTCACAGACCAGCCCGCCTGATCAGAGAGCGAAACATGTATCTCGCGCGCGTCATTGGTACGGTGGTCTGCACGACCAAGGCGGAGAACATGAAGGGCATGAAGCTCCTCGTGGTGCAGCCGTGCGACAAAGCTCGGCGCCCCAATGGCGAGCCGCACGTCGCCGCCGACGCCACCCAGGCCGGTGTCGGCGACTTCGTCACCTGTGTGGGCTCGCGAGAAGCAGCCCTGGCCTTTGCGCCCAGCTTTGTGCCGGTCGACGCCGCCATCATCGGCATCGTCGACGCCGCCGACTGATCGTGGATACGCCCCTTGGTCGGCTCAGCATCGTGATCATCGGAGACGCCGTCGTCGAGGTCCATTGACCGCCGCGTGTTCAGCCATCAAGCCTGCGCCCATGGACAGCTCGACCCTCGGCGGTCTTCTCGTCGAAGCAGGTTGCATGTCGCAGCCCCGCATGGCTGCCGTCCTCGGCGAGGAGCCCTTTCGCGGCGCGGATCGGGTGCGCGCCGAGATCGTGAAGCTCGTCGTCGAGCACGAAGCCGCCGTCGCCGCCGTGCTCTCCGGACGCTTGCACGCACCGACGGCGGTCTTGTCGACGTCGACCTTGGATCTGGCCGCGGTGGCCCTGGTTCCGGCCGCGCTCTTGCGGCACCACACGGTGCTGCCGGTGCTGCAGGACGGCTCGAGCCTGACCCTCGCCGCGACCACCGCCGAGCCCGCGCTGGTGCGGCCCCTCGAGGTCGCCACCGGCCGTCGCGTCGTCGTCGTCGTCGCCCTGGAGCCCGTGCTCACGGCCACTCTCGAGCGCGCGTTGGCCGCCGTCGCCGCGGGGCGCACCGTGTTGCCGGGCCCCAAGAGCACCGAGGCCGAGCCGACCTTGACCTTGGCCCGTCCCCCCGATCGCTCGCACGCCGACCGCGTGGCCAAGGCCCTCGGCGATCTCCTCGACCCGTCCTTGCCAGCCCAGCTCAAACCGGGGGGGCCTGCCGTCGTCGCTCGGCTGACCCCCGGCGGCTTCTCGCGTCCGAGTGAGGCCTCAGAGGGCGTCCAACCCATCGGCGCAGTGCGCCTCAAACAGGTGCGCGCACCCAGCGGGCCGGTCCCCGTCGCTCCGACTGCGGCGTCGACGTCGACGGAACGACCCTGGTGTTTGGTGGTCGAAGACGACGACGCCATCCGCGGGCTGATCAGCCGGGTGCTGCGCCACGATCGCTGCGATGTGGAAGAGGCCCCCGACGGGAAGCTCGCCGTCGAGGCTCTGCGCCGGCGCCGTCCCGACCTCGTGGTGTTGGATGCGATGTTGCCGCATGTGCACGGCTTCGAGATTTGTGCTGCCATCAAGGCCAGCCCCCAGTGGTCCACCGTGCCGGTGCTCATGGTGTCGGCCGTCTTTCGCGGTTTCGACAACACCAAGAACATTCTGGAAGTGCACGGCGCCGACGCATTCTTAGAGAAGCCTTTCGAGATCCACCACCTGCGCAACGTCGCCGCCGACCTGCTCAAAAAGGAGAAGCCGAAGCCGACGACGACGCCGGGTCAGGTGCTCTCCAGCGATCGAGCGAGGGCACTGGTCGATCACCACCTCACCCTCGGTGATGTGACAGCGGCAGCGGCCGTCATCGATTCTTGGCTGGCGGGGGATCCCTTCTCGGCGCGGGCCTGGCTCGAGCGCGGCAACCTCGCCCTCGCCAACGGTGACTACGTCGCGGCCCTCCGTGCCTATGAATTTGCTTCAGTGTATGATGGTTCACTCTTTCTGGCCCATGTTTCATTGGCCACGCTCTTTGGTCAGCTGGGCTTTGCCCGTCGGGCGCGTGCGACCTGGGAGAAGGCCGTGGCTGCCGCCCCGGATCCGGGGACAGCAGCCCTGCTGCGCGCTCAGCTCGCCGACGCCGACTGACGTTGACGTCATCATCGGCCGTGGTAGGTCTTTGGCGTGTGGACAGCTGGCCGAGTGGCTGAAGGCACCTGACTCGAAATCAGGAGTACCCGCGAGGGTATCTGGGGTTCGAATCCCTAGCTGTCCGCCAGTGGCTTCACGACGCAGAAGCGTCGTGAAGAGTTGCATGCTCAAGGGCGGCCTCGAGCGTGGGTTTTTGTCAGGCCTCTCGGCTGCTGGGTCGACGTCGACCCAGCCGAAGAAAACCGGATACGGAGAGATGGCCGAGTGGCTGAAGGCGCACGCCTGGAAAGTGTGTAACGGGGAAACTCGTTCGAGGGTTCGAATCCCTCTCTCTCCGCCAGACCGAGCGGGCCTGTCGACACCTCCTGGTGTCGGCAGGCCTTCTGGTTCGATCTTGAACCGCTGCGAGGCCGCATGATCCCCGATCTCGCTGAGCTTCGACCGCGGAACGGTCTCGTTCAGCTCCGTCGGGGATGCTCTTCTGGGAGGTCTGATGCCGACCTCCCCCCGCGCCGGCGGAGCCGGACGCGGGCCCCCCCACCAACCCCGCGTTCCGCGGGCGCGCTTCACGCGCTTCATCCCGGGTCTTTCCCATCTCGGAGCGCGGTCGAACTTCAAGCGGACGCCGGATGAGTTCTGTGACCTCAGGGTGGGCGGCAGTGGATCTCGGCGCGCTCCACGACGAACACCACGCCCAGCTGCGCGAGCTCTTGTTCCAGACCCTCGAGCATCTGGTGGTCGTCGACGTCGACGGCGCGCGCGCTGTTTTCGAGCGCTTCGTCACCGAGCTCGAGGTGGGGCTGCGCCTCGAAGACGACGTCGTGATGCCTTGCTATCGCCTGCACGGCCCCGCGCAGGGACCCGGCAAGCCCGACATTGTCGACGGCGACCATGTCATCTTGCAGCGGGGCATCGAGAGTGTGCGCGGGCTGCTTGCGGGTCCCGCTGTGCTGCGGCCCCTGCTCGAGGGGCTCCCCCACGTCTACCGACTCATCGCCACCTTGGAGCACCACACCGAGCGCGAGCGCCGCTATGTATATCCGGTCGTCGCTGCCCGCCTCGACGCGGCCGATCAGGCCCGCGTCGTCGCCGGACTGCGCAGCGTGTTGTCCGAGACGTCGCCGCCGGCTAGCAACGACCAACCCTGAGGTTTCGTCATGCGCGCAGCAGCCCCGCTCTTCGTCGTCGTCGCCCTGCTTGCCGCCTGCCCGAAAGAGGGGGGCAACGCGGCGCCGGTCGAGAGCATCGGACCGACGTCGCAGCCCGCCTCTCACGACGAGAAAAACGAAAACGACCAGCACCACGGCGAAAAAACCGGGCAGAAGATCGATCGGGAGCAGGTCGACGGCGACGGCGTCGTGCGCCGCGGGGCCAAGCTCTCCGACCTCACGGCCCTCACCGTAGCCGAGGTGATCAGCAAGCCCGATGTCGACGGCAAGCTCGTGAAGTTGACCGGCCAGGTCGAGAGCGTCTGTCAGCCCATGGGCTGCTGGATGATCCTCGCCGGTGACAAGCCCAACGAGCGCGTGCGCATCACCAGCAAGGCCCATGACATCTTCGTGCCCAAATCCTCCGCCGGTCGTCAGGCCACCGTCGAAGGCGAATTCAAGCTCAAGATTGTCCCCCAGGCCACCGCCCAGCACTTCGAGGACGAGCGCGAGCTGAAGGCCGGCGAGACCCGCAAGGCGTTCACCGAAGACCAGAAGGAATATTCGGTCTCCGTCGTCGGCTTGGAGCTCAAGCCCGCAGCCTGAGTCTGCTCAGGGCTTGCCGGTGAAGGTCAACGAGACGTCCATCTGCGCCCCGCTGGGGTTTGACAGGGAGAGCGACATCTTGCGTCCGGCGATCAGAGCGACGTTGGTGACGGGGGTCTTGCCTCGTCCTACCTGATCGACACGAACGATGGCCCAGGGATCGCTCTCGACGGACACGCGGGGCGCGCCGCTGCCATCGACGGAGACGCGCAGCTTGAGCTTGAAGGGAGCGTCTGCGTCGTCGACGACGAGCACTGCGGGTGATTTTTCTCCGACGTTGCGTGCGCCGCGGACCACGAAGCCCTCGGCAGAAACGGTGACTTTGCCGACGACGTCGACGACCTTCTCGACCTTCTCGACCTTCTCGACCTTCTCGACCTTCTCGACCTTCTCGACCTTCTCGACCTTCTCGACCTTCTCGACCTTCTCGACCTTCTCGACCTTCTCGACCTTCTCGACCTTCTCACCGGCGTCGACGACTTCGGTCTTCTCGGTCTTCTCCGCTTTGGCGGCTTTGGCGTTCTTGTCTGGATGTCGGCGCTCGGGCTTGTGCCTGCGGTTTTGCACCACGTCGGGCTCGTTGTCGCCGACGATGGCGCCGGCGTCGACGACGGCGGGTTGGGCTTCTTGGGCCGCGGGCTGGCCGGCGTCGACGACCACCACGGCAACGGGATCGACGTGGGTCAGGACCTGGGGCGTGACGTCGACGGCGACGACGGGCTGAGGCGATGGGTCGCGTGAAAAATACCAGCCCGCCAGCGCGACGAGAGCGACGAGGGCGGCGGCGAGGCTGGCGGCCATCAGCGGAGCACGGCGGGGCGGCGGCGCGAGTTGCAGGGCGCCGGTGGGTCCGGTGCCGTGTCCCTCGGGCAGCAGGCTTGCGGGGAGCGGGAGGTCTTCGGCAGTCGGGTCGGGAGGCAGCGGCCGCGCGGCGAGGGGAAAAGAGCCCGTGTGGCGCAGGTGGGTGGACGAGACGGCGACGTCGACGTCGGATCCGGTCTGATCGAGGACCCGCAGGTGGGCTTGGATCTCTTCTGCGAAGACCTCCCGCAGCCACGTCGGCAAAGGCTGCTTGGGCTCGGGCACCAATCCGTCCTGGCGCAGCTGGCGCAGGGCGGCGGCGACCTCGGCGCAGTCGGCGAAGCGGTCGTCGGGGTTCTTTCGCAGCATGCGCTCGACGACGGGAGACAAGAAGGCGGCACCCGGTCGCAGCGAGCCCACAGGGCGGGGGTCGCTCTTTTGGATGGCCTCGAGGGACAAGACGATGTTCCCCTTCTTGAAGGGGTTGGTGAGCGTGAGCAGCTCGTAGAGGCAGATGCCGAGGGCGAACAAATCACTGCGCGCGTCGAGGGGCTCGGCGGCGGACTGCTCCGGCGACATGTAGGCAAACTTGCCCTTGATGGTGCCGGTCTCGGTCTGCTGTTCGCGCAACTCGCTCTTGGCGATGCCGAAGTCGATGAGCTTCACGACGCCGTCGTAGGTGACGAGCACGTTGTGGGGGTTGATGTCTCGGTGCACGATGCGCAGCGCCGAGCCCGTGCCCGCGTCGTGCAGGTTGTGGGCATAGCTGAGCCCCTCGGCTGCATGGACCATCATATCGACGACGTAGGCGACCGGGATGTGCTGCTTGAGCTTGCGGCAGCGATCGATGAGCCCGCGCCACGACGGACCGTGCACGTGCTCCATGGCGAGGAAGACCTGGCCATCGATCTCGCCGACGTCGTGGATCTGCACGATGTGCGAGGAGCGCAGCAGCGTTTGGACCCGGGCTTCGTCGACGAACATCTGGCGGTGCTTCTCGTCGCGCCGCATGTGGTTGAGGATGCGCTTGATGACGACGAGCCGCGCCAAGCCCGAGCGCACGCCAGAAGCCGCCCCCAGCGGGCCCGAAATGTTGGCGTCGCGGCGCGCCAGGAACACCTCACCCATGCCGCCAAAAGCGAGGCGGCGCAGCAGCGTGTAGGGGCCGAAGCTGCGCTCGCTGTCGGGCAGGGCGCCGTCGTCGGGGACGTGGCGCTTGGCAGTGGAGTCGGCTTCGTCGTCGTCGCCGGGGAGCTCTCCCGACACCATGGGTTTCACCAGCGGGTGCAGTTCGGCAGAGCCCGTCAGGCCAGAGCCGGCGATCAACATCCCTGGATCTTCGGACGACCCATCGATGATGTCGCCGTCGTTGACGCTGTCGAGGTCGACGTCGACGGGCTGTCCGGTCCGGCTTTTGTGCTTCGACGGCAGCTCGTTGAGGAGCGAGGAGACCGATCGCGGATGGCCGCGGCGCGCCGACGCCGTCACCTCTCCCGTAACGAGGGGAGAGCCACCCCGATCCGGCGGCTTCGACGCTGACACTGCTTCGACTCTACCCGTCCGGCAGGAGGCGCGCGCGATCGCTGCTTGTCCCAGCCGCCGGAGCGCCGAGGCCGCCGGCCCGCGAAGTGGCGTTGCTCGACGACGTCGTCGGGCGTAGACCTACACGCATGGACGCGAAGAGCCGAGACCGCATCACCCTCCTGTCTCCCGCCGAGATCGACTGCATGCGCAAGGCAGGTCGAGCGGCGGCCGAGATGCTGTGGCACGTCGCCAGCTTTCTCAAGCCTGGGGTCACCACCCAAGACCTCGACGACGCCGCCGTCGCCTGGACCACCGAGCGCGGCCACACCAACGGCCCCCTCGGCTATCCCAACGGCGTCGGCAGCCCCGGCTCTTTCCCGCGCAGCATCTGCACCTCGGTGAACCACGTCGTCTGCCACGGCATCCCCTCGAAGAAAGAGAAGCTCAAGGAGGGCGACATCATCAACATCGACGTCAGCCCCATCGTCGACGGCTGGTTCGGCGACACCTCTCGCACCTTCTTCGTTGGCACGCCCCCTCCCCACGCCCAGAAGTTGGTCGAGGCCACCGAGGAGTGCCTGCGCCGCGGAATTCGCGCCGTGAAAGAGGGCGGGCGCATCAACGACATCGGCAAAGCCATAGAGACCTATGCGCACGAGCAGGGCTTCTCCGTCGTCGAAGACTTCGTCGGCCACGGCGTCGGCCGGGTCTTTCACACCGCCCCCCAGGTGCCGCACTACTTCACGGGCGCCAAGCGCGGGCCCCGCATCGAGCGTGGCATGGTCTTCACCATCGAACCCATGATCAACGCCGGTCGTTTCGAGACCAAGACCCTGTCCGACCACTGGACGGCCATCACCGCCGACGGAAAATTGTCCGCGCAGTTCGAGCACACCATCGCCGTCACCGACAAAGGCGTCGAAGTGCTGACCTTGCGCGAAGGCGACACTTTCCTCTGAGCGCTCGCGCGGACTGACAGGGATCGATGGCCGACGACGAAGACAAAGCCAAAGAGGAGCCCGCCTCGCCGGACCTCGCCCCCATCGTGGGAGCCAACCTCCGCCGTCTGCGGGGCGAACGCGGTCTCTCCCTCGAGGGATTGGCGAAGCTCTCTGGCGTCAGTCGCGCGATGCTGGGCCAGATCGAGCTCGGTCAGTCGGCGCCGACCATCAACGTGCTGTGGAAGATCGCGCGCGCCCTCGACCTGCCTTTCTCCGCTTTGATCACGGCGCAGAAGGCCACCAGCGGCACCCGCGTGTTGCAGGCGGCGAAGACGAAGCGCCTGACCTCTCACGATGGAACTTTTTCGTCGCGGGCCCTCTTTCCTTTTGATGAGCCCCGCCGCGTCGAGTTCTATGAATTGGAGCTGAAAAAAGGCGGCATCGAAAACGCCGACGCCCATGCTCCTGGCACCCGCGAGAACCTGGTGGTCAGCAAGGGCAAAGTTGAAATCGTCGTCGACGACATCCCGCATGCGATGGGCCCCGGCGATGCGCTGGTCTTCGACGCCGACGTCGCCCATTCATACAGGAACACAGGTGATAGCGATGCGATTCTATATCTGGTGATGACCTATGTGGAAGCGCAGAAGTAGTTCTGGTGGGCGCGCCGCGCTGCACCATCCGGGGTTCAATCGAGTGCTGACGCTCCTTGCGGCTGGAGGCGCGTCGACGAGGTCAAGGGCTCGGTGCGGTGGTCTCGGGCGGCCCAAGGTGGCTGCGAGAGCGAACGAGCGCTCGAGAATGAGAATCATTATCAAAATTGGGCCCACCACCCACCCCCCGCCCTTTAGGGAGGGGCCCTGCTAACTCCATCTCAAAAAAGTGTCAATGAATAGTTTCGATGAGAGTTAAGATTCAGCGTGTAGAGATGATTTCCGAGTCGGAAATGATCTCTCGCGCACAAAGGAAAAGCGGCCCCAGGGGCCGCTTTTCCTTTGCATCAACGTCGTCAGCCCGCCGTGCAGGCGGCGAGCGGCGTCGTCAACCGAACTCCTCTTTCTTGAAGTGAGGCTTGGGCATGCCGAGCTCGTGAACAATCTGTTCCACGGACTCCATGAAGCGGGGCTGGGGCTCGGTGCCCGTCTGCTTGGCCGCTTCGCGGTGGTACTTCGTGATCGCCGCACCGCAGGCGTAGGCCCGGACGCTGCCGGGATCGCGCACGTAACGACGCACGAACTCCGTCGACGGCCGGCCCTTGTAGTAGCCCGGCCCGAGATACGATGGATCTTCGCGCGTGATGAAGTTGATGAACTCGAAGCGATCCGGATAGGCCTTTGCCAATGCCCGGAGCTGCTCGTGAAGGATGATGTCGCCGACGGTCTTGTTGACGTCGATCATTACGTGCTTCACGCGCGGGTTTTTGTTGTTGCGCAGCTCGTCCTTCAGCATCCCGTAGTTCGGCACCACACCAGAGCCGGCGACGAAGTGCAGGACCTGGTCGGTGACGTTGGAGATGTCGTCGGGGATGAAGTAGGCGCCGGTGAAGCCGCCGATGACGACCTCGCGGCCCTTGAGCGATCCCGACGCCATCAGGGGGGACAGGACCGGGGGGTACTTGTGCACCTTGGGGTCGTAATCCTCGGCCTTGGTGCAGATTGCCATGCACTTTTCGCCGGGCGCTGATTGCAAGGAATAGGAGCGAATGGGCTCCTTCTTGCCCTTGAGCATTTCGAGATACTCAATCCAGCGCTTCAGCTCGGGAAACTGGTGCGGATCGATGCTCAAGAACTGCCCAGCCTTGTACGCCGGAGCATCGCCGATGAAAAAGTATACCGACGAAGCGTCGTGGGTGCGGCGGACGACGTCGACAATGACGGCGTCGTACTTGCGGATGGTGCGCACCGGGGCGCCAGCGGCTGCAGCGGGCTGCGGAGGAGCCGAAGCCTGAACACCCGGCGAAGGCGCGTACTGCGGGGGCTGCTGGTACTGCTGCTGCGGAGGCTGCTGGTACTGCTGCTGCGGAGGCTGCTGGTACTGCTGCTGTGGCGGCGCGTACTGCTGCTGGGGCGGCGGTGGCGCGTACTGCTGCTGCGGCGGCGGCGGCGCGTACTGCTGTTGCGGCGGGGCCTGGGGCGGCGGGGCGGCGGCGGGTGCGCCTCCACCTCCTCCTCCGGAGCCTCCGGGAAGGTGGGGCGGGTATCCAGTTCCTCCAGCGGGCGCTGGCGGCGGCGGCGGAATGTTCACGAGCGATCCTCCTTGGGCGATGCGCCCGACTCATACTGCGGGTCTGGGGGCGATGGAAAGTTGCGCTTGTTTGAGGGCCGGCGTCGAGACACCGTCGAGGACAAGAGGCCCCCTGTGACCGAGCGCCCGCCCCGTCTGATCGGCCTCTTTGCCGCACCTCCCGCGGCGAAAAAGACCGTGGGCGCGCCTCTCGCTCGCTCCGCTGAGGCTGGCGGCGCCCCGGAAGGCTCCTGGACGGTCACCCAGCTCACCTTGCGCATGAAAGGAAAGCTGGAGGAGCTGGGTGACGTCGTCGTCGCTGGCGAGATCTCGGGTTTGAAGGTCGCAGCCGGCGGGCACTGGTACTTCGATCTCAAGGACAAAAACGCCAAGGTCGCGGTCGTCGTGTTTTTCAAGGACACCCGTCGCAGTCCGGCCATCCCGCAGGAGGGGGACTTCGTCGTCGTCACCGGCAGCGCGAGCTACCACTTGGGCTTCGGCAAAGCGCAGCTGCTGGGGCGCTTGGTCCTGCCCGTTGGCGAAGGCGCGCTGGCCAAGAAGCTCGAAGCCTTGAAGGCAAAACTGCAAGCCGAGGGCTGCTTCGACGTCGACAAAAAGCGCCCGCTGCCGGCCTTGCCCCTCACCGTCGGCATCGTCACCTCGCTCAACGGAGCAGCGCTCCGCGATGTGCTGACGGTGATCAAGAGCCGTGCACCACGCACCTCCGTCATCGTCGCGGCCACCAAGGTGCAGGGGGATGGGGCCGCCGCCGACGTCGCCGATGCCTTGCGTCGCCTCGATGGGCTCGGGCGCTGCGATGTGATCCTCGTCGTGCGCGGGGGTGGGGCGCGCGAGGACCTGCATGCTTTCAACACCGAGCCGGTGGTGCGGGCTCTTTGCTCTTGCAGCGTCCCCGTCGTCGCTGGCGTGGGCCACGAGGTCGACATCACGTTGGCCGATCTGGCCGCCGATGTGCGGGCCGCGACCCCCAGTCAGGCTGCCGAGCTCGCTGTGCCCCGCGAAGACGACCTGCGCCGCCGCCTGCACACCCTCGAGAACCGCCTGCACGGAAGGGCCGCCGCCGTCGTCGACCACCATCGACACCGTTTGCACGACTTGTGGCGACGCCTTCCCGCACCTGCGGCGCTGCACCAGCAACAAGCCCGGCGCATGCTCGCCCTCGACGTCCGCCTGGGTTTGGCGTCGCCGCAGGCCCAGCTCTCGCAGCGCGGGCGCCGGGTCACCGAGCTCGCGCGCCGTCTCGAGAGGGTGGACCCCCAGGGCCGCGTCGTCGTCGCTGACGGCCGTGTCGAGGCCCTCGCGGTGCGTGTGAACAAGGCCATCGCGCGCCGCGTGGAAGACGCCCAGATGCGCCTCCGCCGATCGATCGAACAGCTCGATGCTTTGTCGCCGACGGCGGTGTTGAGGCGCGGTTGGGCCCTGGTCACCGTCGGCGACGACGCCACCCGCATTGCCCGCGCCGCCGATCTCAGCCCAGGCGCCCGGCTGCGAGTGCGCGTCGATGGCGGCGAGGCCCGGGTCACCGTCGACGACGACGAAGCCCCATGATTGTCGTGATCGGTGGACCGACGGCGGCGGGCAAGAGTGCCCTGGCCCTGGCCCTGGCCGAGCGCCTCGACGGAGAGATCGTGGGGGCCGACAGCCGTCAGCTTTATTGCGGTCTTCCCATCGCTTCGGCGGGTCCCACGACGTCGGATCGTGCTCGCGCTCCCCATCACCTTTACGGCAGCGTTTCGCCACTGGCCGAGGTCGCCGCACTGTCGGCCGCCTCTTTTTTGCAGCTCGCTGACGACGTCATCAACGACATCCAGGCGCGGGGGAAGGTGGCCGTCGTCGTCGGCGGCTCCGGGCTCTACTTGCGCGCGCTGCGCCTGGGGCTCGATGAGGCGCTGCCCACCGACCCCGAGCTGAAGCGCACCCTCGAGCAGGATCTCGCTCGCGAGGGACTCTCGACCCTGGTGGCCCGCCTGCGCGCCGTCGACGTCGACGCTGCCGATGGCATCGATCGCAACAATCCGGTGCGGGTGGTGCGCGCGCTGGAGATCGCCTTGCTCGGTGGCAATGCCGGCGGACGTTGCATCGAGGCCTTGCTCTTGCGACCGCCGCGGCCAGCGTGCGCGAACGCCCGTTTCCTCCTCGTCGACGACGCTCGCTTGTTGGAGCGCATCGATGCCCGCACCCGCGCCATGTACGCGGGCGGCATCGTCGACGAAGCCGTTGCCCTGTCGGAGATCTTGCCTTTGGGGCACGCGCTCTTGAGAACCATCGGTGTGCACGAAGCCCTCGAGGTCGCCTTGGGCCTCAGCAGCGTCGAAAACGCCATCGACGCCACGGCGACCCGCACGCGCCAGTACGCCAAACGCCAACGCACCTGGTTCAAGAAGGAGCCCTGGTGGACCCGCGTCAACGCCGCCGACGTCGACGGCGCTCTCAGCGTCGCGACGCGCTGAGCACGGCGGCAGCTGCTGCCAGCGACACTGGGATCAAAAACAACAAGACGAAGGCCAATGCCTCTCGCGACGACGGCGAGAGGAAGATCAGGGCTCCGCTCTTCTGACGCGCGCGCACCGCGATGAAGGACTCGTCTTGCACCAGCCAGAGCACGCTGTTGATCGCGAGATCGCGGTTGGCGCCCAGCCCGATGCCGGCGTTTTGCAGAAAGGAGGTGTCAGCGACGACGACGGCGCGGCCGCTGGGCTGGCGTTTGCCGTCGGCGGCGACCAGCAGGGGCAGGGGTCCGCGGGCGTTGGTCTTGGGCGCGCGGGCGTCGGAGCCGCTGGAGATCACGGCAACGACGTCGATGCCGGCGATGGGCGTCGTTGCAAGAGCCGTGGCCCGCGGAAAATGCGTCAGCGCGCCTTGCAGGGGCTGGTTGATGGGATGGCCCAGCTGACTGCTGCCGGTCGCTGTGTCGGCACCGCCCAAGAGCTGGGAGAAGGGGGATTCGTCGATGACGACGTCGTCGAGGATGGTGACGCCGAAACGTCCAGCGAGCATCTGCTGCACGGCTTGGGGGGCATCGGGCTCGAGCAGGAGCAGCAGGTGGCCGCCGCCGTCGACGTAGGCCCCGATGGCTGCGATCTCGGCATCGGCGTAGGCCGTCGTCGTCGGCGGCAGGATCAGCAGGCGGGCATCCGCGGGGATGCGTCCTCCGACGAGCAGCAGCGGCAAAGGCACCAGCTCGATCCCGCGCGCCTGCAAGGCCTCGCGAAAGTGCGAGAGCCCCAGCGGCGACGCATCGTGCAGGGCCGGCTCACCGTGGCCGGCGACGACGTAGGCGCGGATGGTGGTCTTCGTCGTCGTCGCCTGGCGCAGGGCGTTGGTGATCTGTTCCTCGTGGTTGGGCAGACCTGCATCAAAGCGCAGCGGCACCCGAGCGTGGGGCGCGACGACGACGACGTTGGGACCGCCCAGCGGCAGCAGGGCGGCGATGCCCAGCTCACGGGCGACGTCGAGGTCGGCGGCGCGCTTCAAGGAGCGAGGCTCGGCATGCACCCGCGGGTTTGCCGCCGTGTACAGCGCCACCAAGGTCTGCAGCTCGAGCGCGGCCCGATCCCCTTCGGCGACAAAGGACACGATGCACACCTCGGCATCGAGCCCCTGGGCCACCGCCAGGCTCTCGGCAGCCAGCGTGTTCACCTGCGCCTGAGTGATATCAATCGTCGAAATGACGAAATGAGAGGACACCCAGCCAGCGAAAACGACGATGGCGGGGACGGCCCATTTCGCCATTTGCGAAAACGAGCGCAGCACCGGCTGCGGCCGTTTCTGCAGCGCAGCGCCCAGGCTGAGGGCCAACGCCCCCCCCAGCAGCGGCACCAGGGCGAAGGGACGCGGACCAAAGAGGGGCAGGGCGACGACGAGGCTGGCGGCGACGAGGACGGCGCCAACGGCGGCGAGGGCTGCGCCTCTTTGTTCTCGAGGGCTCATCGACGGGCTCCATCGAGGGCTACGCCGCAGCCCGCACCGGCGGCGCCGATCAGCGAGCCGAACCAGAGCAAGTCGCCAAAAGAGAGAAGGCCCCGCAGCCCGTTTTCGACGTGGCTGGCAGGGGAGACGAAGACGACGACGTCGGCCAACTCCGGGGGCAACAGTCCCGCAGCCCCCGGCAGCAGCCAGAGCACCAACAACAACAAGAAAGATCCGAGCGCAGCGGCGAGGGGAGCTTGGGAGCGCGCGGCGACGACGGCGGCGACAACGACGAAGGCGCTGCCGGCCAGGGTCACCGTCAACGCCGCCAAGAGAGTCTGAGCGGGGTCGACGACGACGCCTTCGCCTTGGGTCCCCTGCCCGGCCACGCTGAGAAAGAGGGGCAGGGCCAAGGTGCAGCCAACGAGCACAGCGACGACGACGACGCCGGCCCCCAATTTCCCCATCACGATCGCTCGCAGCGAGGGGGCGGCGTGCAAGAGCCATTCGCGCGAGGCGCCATCGCCGAACAAGCGCGCGCCGATCAAAGGGCCCAAAAAGAGGAGCACGACGATGAGGTGCTGAGAAACGGCGGCGAGCAGCAGATCGTTGAAATCGAGCAGGGCAAGGACGCTCGGATCCCCCAATTGCAGTGCGCGCTGCTCGGCTTGCTCGAAGGCCGTGAGCTCGAGGAGAAAGAGGGCGCCGGTCAGAAAGGTCCACACCGACAAGAGCAGCGCGCCCGACGGGGACCACAGCAGGAGACGCAGCTCCCGGACCAGGATCGCTCTCACGACGTCGCCTCCGCCTTCTTTGCCGCCGGGCCGGCGTGCAGGGCCGTCAATGCCTGCGCCAAGGTCGCGCGCTCGCCGTGGTGCACCATGCGACCGCGGTGCAAGACGCAGACGTCGTCGGCGACGGCCTCGATCTCCGCAGCGACGTGCGAGGACCACAGGATGGCTGCGCCTTCGTCGCGGCGTCGCAGCAGAAGCTTGCGCAGCGCTTCGACCTCAGTGGGATCGAGGCCTGCCGTCGGCTCGTCGAGGAGCAGCACCTGCGCGCGCGTCAGCAAGGCCTGGGCGATGCCGACGCGCTGGCGCGTGCCTTTGCTCAAGGCGCCACACAGCCGCGCAACCACAGGCTCCAAGTGCAGAGCCGCGATGACGTCGTCGACGTCGCCTTCGCCGCGCAACGCTTGGGCAAAGCGCAGCTGCTCCCGCACGCTCAGACCTGGGTGCACCGCGGGCTCCTCGGGCGCCCAGGCGATGCTCTTTCGAGCCGCCGCGCTGTGGGCCCGACAGGACCTGCCATCGACGTCGACGATGACGCTGCCGCAGGCGGGGATTAAGACGCCAGCCAAGATGCGCATGGTGGTGCTCTTGCCCGCGCCATTTTTTCCCAGGAAACCAGTGATGCAAGCCCGCCTCAAGCACAGGTCGACGTCGACGAGGGCCACCTCCCCCCCAAATCCGTGACCGAGACCGCGAGCAGTGACGACGTTGCTCACGGCTGGGGTTGGCGCTGACGAAGCCCTTGGCGTCGTCGTTTCAAGGCCCACGCGGCGCCGACGGCGAGGGCGTTGCACGCGTTGCCACCCTCGCAGCTGGCGCAGGTGGCGCCACCGGTGGCTGCGTCGTCATCGAGGACGGCCGGGCTGCTGCGCACCGGTCCCGCGTCGCGGGCCGTCACCAGATCGCTGGTCTGCACCACGAGGAGATCGCGCGTGTCGTCGGTGCCAAAGACCTCGGCGCTGACGGTGGCCGGGCGCAGGTCGACCCCGTTTTCGTCGGCTTCAAAGGCGACGGTGGCGGTGACTGCGGGGCCTTGGCCGGCGTCGAGCGCCACCCGGAGATCCGTGGACCAGTCGTAGCTCAACCCGATGACGTCGACGTCGTTGACGAAGGCCCGGCCCCACAAGCGCACCGTGGCAGCGGCAGTGTCGACAGCGGCCACCTCAGCGTGCACCTCGTCGATGTCCCCGCGCTCGACGACGTCGACGTCGTAGGACAAGCCTTCAACCTCTGGCGTGAGCAGCTCGACGCTGAACGATCCCCCGGCACCGAGCACCGGCTCGACGAGAAAGGCCGCAGCGCCATCGGCGGTGACGGTGGCGAGCGACGTCGGATCCACTCCCTCGCCCCCGGTGACGACGACGCTGCTGGCGCCGAGATCGAGCAGGGGCCCACCGCATTTGTCGAGGGTCGAGACCAAGAAGCGCGTGGGCCCGTCGTCGATGAGGGCGAAACGGGCCGGGAGGCGCGGGTCGACGGCGTCGCTGGCGCTCAAGAGCTCGGCATCGACCAGCGCCGTGTCGACGGGGCGCGCGGCCTCGATGAAAATGCTGTCGATGCTGGCGCCGCCGTCGCTCACCGTCAGCTCCACTCGTCCCGGGCCCGTGATGACGACGTCGAAGAGCAGCGCCTCGACGGCGGTTACGGCGAGCACGTTGTCGTCGCCCGAGCCAAGCACGGCCTCGTTCGACAGGGCGACGTCGGCGTTCTTTGGCACGATGGCGATCTGAAACGTGCTGCCGACAGCGACGCGCGACGAGAACACCAGCGGGGTCTCGGCCTGAAAGACGACCTTGCCCTGGGCGCCCGTGGTCCCCTCGGGGCCGGCTTCCTCACAGCCCAACGCCAAGGCAACGATGACGGCAACGACGAGAGAGACGACCCTACGCATCGCCGCCGGGGCCCTTCTCAGGCGCGTCATCGTCGACTGGAATGCCGTCGGTGGAGAGCACCAGGGCTTGCAAGGGCGTGGTGTCGTCGGTGGGCTCGGCGATGCGGGTGATGGCGATGACCTTCTCGCCCTCGTCGACGTTGAGCAGGCGCACGCCCTGGGTGTTGCGGCTGATCTCGGAGACTTCGTCAGTGTTGATGCGGATCAGCGTGCCGCCGTTGGTGATCAACATGGCCTGATCGCCGGGGCTGACCTGGATGGCGCCGGCGACGCGACCGTTTCTCTCGGTCGTCTTGATGGTGATGACGCCGATGCCGCCGCGGTGCTGTAAGGGATATTCGTTTTCGTTGGTGCGCTTGCCGAACCCGCGTTCGGTCACCGTCAACACCGAAGCACCCTTGTGTAGGACCTCCATGCTGACGACCTCGTCGGTCTTGCCTTGTTCGGGGGCGAGACGGATGCCGTTCACGCCGATGGCCTGGCGACCCATGGTGCGCACCTCGGCCTCGTTGAAGCGGATCGACATGCCCTCCGCCGTCGTGAGGAACACGTCGCTCTTGCCGTCGGTGACGGCCACCGAGATGAGATCGTCGCCCTGCTCGATGCCGCAAGCGATCAAACCGGTGCTGCGCGGATTTGAATACTGAGTCAGATCGGTCTTCTTTGCGACGCCATTTTTAGTACAGAAGAACAAGAAGGCCTCATCTTCCTTCTCGGGGAACTTGCGCACCGGCAACACCGTGCAGACCTGCTCGTTTTCCTCGAGTTGGATCAAGTTCACGATGGGCCGACCGCGAGCCTGGCCGCCGGCCTCGGGCACCTGGTGCACCTTCAACCAGAACACGCGACCACGCGTCGTAAAGGTGAGCAAATAAGCATGGGTCGAGGCGACGAAGGCATCTTGAATGAAGTCTTCGTCTTTGGCTTTGGCGGCGCTCTTGCCTTTGCCCCCGCGGCGCTGGGCCCGGTAGGCAGAGACGGGTGAGCGCTTGATGTAGCCCGCGTGGGAAATGGTCACGACCATCTCTTCTTCGGCGATGAGGTCTTCGACGTTGATCTCGTCGACGTCGCCCACCAGCTGGGTGCGACGGGGCTCGGAAAAGCGGGCCTGGATGTCCTTCATCTCGCTCTTGATCACCTGCATGAGCACGCGCAGATCACCGAGGATCTCGCGGAGGCGATCGATGTCCGTCAAGAGCTCGGCGGCCTCGGCGGTGAGCTTGTCGCGCTCGAGGCCCACGAGGCGCGAGAGCCTCATCTCGAGGATGGCCTGGGCCTGAATGTCGTCGAGCTGCGCAAAGCCCTGCTTCAACCACTGAGCGACCTGGGGCGTCGGCGCGCTGGCGAAAATGCCGAGCTTGATGGCGCCGGTGAATTGCTCCGCGCACATGCGGACTTTGGCAACGTCTGTGTCCTTCGACGTGCGGATGATGTCGATGATGCGGTCGATGTCGTCGAGGGCGGTGAGCAGGCCGGCCAGCAGGTGGAAACGGCGTTCGGCTTCGTCGAGCTCGAAGCGGGTGCGACGGGTGACGACCTCGCGGCGGAAGTCGATGAAGTATTCGAGCAGGGCGCGCATGCCGAGGGTCTTGGGCTGACCGTCGACGATGCTGAGCATTTGCACTGGGTAGCTGACCTCGAGCTGGGTGTGCTTGAAGAGCTGGTTGATGACGATGTCGGCGATGGCGTCGCGCTTGAGGTCGATGCAGATGCGCATGCCGTCGCGATCGCTCTCGTCGCGCAGCTCGGCGATGCCTTCGATCTTTTTGTCGCGCACGAGCTCGGAGATGCGCTCGACCAGGCGGGCCTTGTTCACCTGGTAGGGGATCTCGTCGATAATGATCTGTGTGCGCTTGGCCTTGGTGTTGTCCTCGATGCGGGCCTTGCCGCGCAGCTTCAGCGAGCCTCGACCCGTCTCGTAATAAGAGACGACGCCGGCGCCGCCGCACAATTGGCCGCCGGTGGGAAAGTCGGGTCCGGGCATGAGCTGCAGCAGGCGCTTGAGATCTACTTTGTCTTTGCCTTCGTATTTCTCCTCGACGATGGCGATGAGCGCGTCGACCACTTCCTTCAGGTTGTGGGGTGGGCAGCGCGTGGCCATGGCGACGGCGATGCCTTCGGAGCCGTTGATGAGCAGGTTGGGAACCCGCGACGGCAAGACGGTTGGTTCCTGGTAGTTGCCGTCGAAGTTGGGAATGAAGTCGACGGTGTTCTTCTCGATGTCGCGCAACAATTCTTCAGCAAGCTTGGTCAGGCGCGACTCGGTGTAGCGGTAGGCCGCGGGCGGGTCGCCGTCAACGGAGCCGAAGTTGCCCTGGCCGTCGACCAGCATGTGGCCCATGTTCCAGGGCTGCGCGAGGCGCACGAGCGCGTCGTACACTGAAGCATCGCCATGCGGGTGGTATTTCTTCAGCACTTCACCGACGACGCCGGCGCATTTGGAGTACTTGCGGTTCGACAGCAGACCTTCGTCGAACATGGCGTAGAGCACGCGGCGGTGCACGGGCTTGAGGCCGTCGCGGATGTCGGGCAGCGCGCGCCCGATGATCACGCTCATCGAGTAGTCGCGGTAGCTCCCGCGCATTTCGTCGACGATGGAGACCGCTTCGACGCGTCGACCTGGTGCTCCGCCGGCTGGCGCTGCTGGATCACCGGGGCCGTCGCCGTGCCCATTGGTGCTGGCGGTCGGGCCACCGTTGCCGTTGCCATTCTTCGACGGATTTTCGGGGCTGTCGCTCATGCCCCAGGCGTTAGCAGCGGGATGGAAAAGGGCAAAGCCGTCGTCGTCGTCGGCTCAGCTCCGGTTGGCTGCGGGCCCCAGCGCGCGCGCCCGCTCGTCGCTCAAGATCTGGGCGCCGCGGCACACGGCCTCGACGAACAAGGACCCGGTCTCTGAGGGCACACCCGCCAGGATCTGCAGTCGCACCACAGCGTCGATCAGCGCCAACGGTGTGGTCATCGACGGAAGCAGCGCCGTCGTCGCCGGCACCAACGCCGGTAGCAAGCTGGCGGGTGGGGGGAGCGGGGCACCGGCTGTCCAATGGGCTGGTGGTTGGGTCACCGACGGACCGTCGGGCGCAGGGGGCAGGGCCAGTGGGGCGGCCACCTCCAGCACAGCAGGAGCCGCCGGAACCGGAGCCGCTGGCACCACGGCCGCCTGCGCCGCAGGGGCGGGAGCAGGCGCCGGCACCGAGGTCGCGGCAGGGGCCGGCGGCGCCGGGGTCGCGGCTTGTTCGCGGGCGAAGGCCAGCTGGTTCAGTTCGTTTTGCACCACACGCAGCTTCTGATCGGTGGCGACGAAACGCTGGGCGACGGCTTTGACGAAGGCACCCATCGCCGACGCCATGCCCAGGTCCTTCTCGAAGACCTCGGCGCTGACGACCTGCAGGGTGACGTCGGTCAGGGCTTGGATGGTGGCGGTGCGCGGGCTCTGAGCGAACACGGCGGTTTCGCCGAAGACATCGCCCGGCCCCAGATCGGTCAGGGCCACTTGCTCGCCATTGATATGTTTGTAAACGCGGCAATATCCCCGCTGGATAATGTATGCCTGATCGCCGGGTTCACCTTCCGTAATGATGCAGTGGCCGGGCTCGACCGAGATGGTCGGAAAAGACAGACCCCCGACGAGAAATTCGTCGATGGCCGCCTTGAAATCAGACACTGTTTGGTAGCGCTGAGCGGGATCCACATGCATGGCGCGTTCGCAGATGACGCACAACGCAGAAGGCAAGGGGACCTGCGTCCCCGCCATTTCCTGGGGCGAACGCCAACCCGCCGATTGGGCCATCAACACGAGGTCGCCGATGTTGGGCGAGTAGTAGGGCGGCACCTGGGTCAGGATCTCGTAGAGGATCGCGCCGAGCCCGAAGACGTCGGTGCGGATGTCGACGCCTTCGCCTCGCGCCTGCTCGGGCGGCATGTACATCAGCGTTCCCACGATGGTCCCGGCGGCCGTGGTGGGCGATGCGCCCTGCCGCGAGACCGAGACTCGCTCGCTGGGGTCTGCTGGGTCGGTGGGCAACAAGAGCGCGATGCCCCAGTCCATCAAATAGACCTGACCAAAGTCGCCCACCATGATGTTTTCGGGCTTCAAGTCACGGTGCAGCACGCCTTTGGCGTGGGCGAAAGCCAAGGCGTCGCACACCCGCTTCAGGACCTCGAGAGCATCGCGGAGACTTCGCGGGTCGCTGGCGTCGTAGCCGGGGGCGTGGACGATGTCGGCGAGGGTCTTTCCCCGCACCAATTTCATGGTGAAGAAATGCACCCCGGTGGCATCGCGACCATACTCGTGAATGGGGCAGATGTTGGGGTGATCGAGCTGGCTCGTGATCTGCGCTTCTTCGACGAAGAGGCCCGTGCGCGTGTCGTCAGTGACCCCATCGGCCGGCTCGAGGATCTTCATGGCCAGGGTGCGGCGCAGCCCCCGATCGACGACACGAAGAATGGCGCCCATGCCGCCGCGCCCCACCTCGCCTCGGTGCTCGTAGCGCTCGGTCACCTCGGTGGTCCCCGGGTTCGCCGCCACAGGACCCGAGCCCTGGGGCGTCGTCGGCGCCACCGTCGAGTTGGACCTGGTCTTGGTTGTGGCCTTCTTCACCCAGTCGAGCAGCGCCATGTGATTTCGTTCTCCGGTCGCGACCCTAGTCTTGGCTGGGGCGCGGGGACCAGAGCCCGAGCCAAGTGAGGCGAGTTTGGCGAGCCGGGCGCATTCGGCCGCGACCAGGCGCTCGTCGCCGCGCTGCTCCCGGTGGACGTCGCTGCAACTTGCTTGGAATTTCGCCTCGGGACTAGCCTCCCGCCGCCGACGGCGACGCAATTCCATTGGGCGCTTCGGGTTGGCTTCTCACTGACGCGGAAGCGAGCAGTGACAGGGAAGCCATTCCGCGCGCCGAATTCAGCAGAGGTGATTTCCATGGCGATCCAGCGCAGCACGACGACAGCAAAAGCCAGCCCCGAGCGAACTGGCACCTGGGCAACGACGAACACCGTCGATCCGCTGAGCTCTGATTCCATCAAGGAATCAATCGTCCGCCATCTTCAGTTTACACTGGCAGAGCTCCCAAAGCATGTTGACAACAAATGGGAACCCTATGTCAGCATGGCCCTTGCGGTGCGTGATCGCCTCATCGAGAGCTGGATTCAGACTCAGGAATCCTATTATCACCAAGACGCAAAACGCGTCTATTATCTCTCGCTGGAATTCCTGATGGGGCGCACCCTCGGCAACGCGATGCTCAACTTGGGCATCACCGAGGCCTGTGGCAAAGCCTTGAGCGATCTTGGCTACACCCTCGAGGACCTGCGCGATGCTGAATGGGATGCGGGGCTTGGCAACGGCGGCCTCGGTCGGCTGGCGGCCTGCTTCGTCGACTCCTTGGCGACGTTGCAACTGCCCGCCTACGGCTACGGCATCCGCTACGAATACGGCATCTTCCACCAGCGCATCGTCAACGGCGTTCAGGTCGAGGTCCCCGACACCTGGCTCGAGTACGGCAATCCCTGGGAGATCCCGCGCCACACCGACCTCTTCTCCGTCAAGTTCTACGGCCGGGTGCACCAGCGCCAGGAGCCCAACGGCCGATTGAAAACCGACTGGGTCGACTTCGAAGAAGTATTGGCGATGCCGTATGATACCCCGATTCCTGGATATAAAAATGGCACGGTGAATACCCTGCGCCTCTGGGCGGCAAAGGCCAGTCGCGATTTTGATTTCCGCAACTTCAATTCCGGCGACTACCGTGGCGCTGTCGAACAGAAGATGCGCTCAGAAAACATCTCAAAAGTTCTGTATCCGAATGACAACTTGCCAGAAGGAAAAGAACTGAGATTGAAGCAGGAATACTTCTTCGTCTCCGCGACTTTGCAAGACGTCATCCGTCGTTATAAGAAACAGCAGAAGCTCCACCCCAACCCCGACGGCGGCTTGTTTGCGCGCTTCGCCGACCGAAACGCGCTGCAGCTCAACGATACCCATCCGGCGTTGGCCATCCCCGAGCTCATGCGCCTCCTCCTCGACGTCGAAGGACTGGGCTGGGACGAGGCCTGGGACATCACGCAGAACACCTGCGGGTACACCAACCACACGGTGATGCCCGAGGCTCTCGAACGCTGGACCGTGTCCTTGATGGGTCGTGTGCTGCCTCGACACCTGCAGCTGATCTACGAGATCAACGAGCGCTTCCTGCGCACGGTGCGCGCGCGCTTTCCCGGCGACGACGCCCGCTGCCGTCGCATGTCCATCATCGAAGAGGGCGGTGAGCAGCGCGTCCGCATGGCCAACCTCGCCATCGTGGGCAGCCACAGCGTCAACGGCGTCGCCGCCCTGCACTCGCAGATCCTGATGGAGACGGTGTTTCCCGACTTCGTCGAGATGTGGCCCAAGAAGTTCAACAACAAGACCAACGGCATCACCCAACGTCGCTGGCTGCTGAAGTCCAACCCCAAGCTGTCAACGTTGATCACAGGGGCGATCGGCGACGGCTGGATCACCGATCTCTTCCAGCTCAAGAAGCTCATGCCGTTGGCGAGCGACGCGGCCTTCCAAGAGAAGTGGCGTGCCGTGAAGCGCGCGAACAAAGAGCGGTTGGCTCTGGAAATTTCGGCCCAATACAAAAAGCGTGGTGCTCCCCTCACTGTGAACCTTGACTCGATGTTTGATTGTCAAGTGAAGCGGCTTCATGAGTACAAGAGGCAGTTGCTGAACGCGCTGCACGCCATCACGCTCTACAACCGGATCAAGGCGAATCCGAAGGGGGTGTACACGCCCCGCACCATCCTCTTTGCGGGCAAGGCGGCCCCCGGCTACCACCAGGCGAAGTTGATCATCAAGCTGATCAACTCCATCGGCGACGTCGTTAACAACGATTCTGACGTCGGCGACCGCTTGAAGGTCGTCTTCATGGCCGACTACCGCGTGTCTTTGGCCGAAAAGATCTTCCCCGCGTCGGACCTCTCCGAGCAGATCTCCACCGCGGGCACCGAGGCCTCGGGCACCGGCAATATGAAGTTCTCGCTCAACGGAGCGCTGACCATCGGTACGATGGATGGCGCCAACGTCGAGATTTGCGAAGAAGTGGGTGCCGAGAACATCTTCATCTTCGGAATGCTGACCGAAGAAGTCAGGGCCCTGCAGGGTAAATATCGACCAGCCCAGTGGGCCGAGCAGAACGCCGAGCTGCACCAGGTGCTCGAGATGATCAGCAACGGTTCGTTCAGCCCCGGTGAGCGCGACCTGTTCAAGCCCATCGTCGACTCGCTGCTGCACCACGACGAATACATGCTGCTGGCCGACTACGGCTCCTACATCGCCTGCCAGGAGAAGGTCTCCCTCGCCTACCGCGATCCGACGACGTGGACGAAGAAGTCGATCTTGAACGTCGCCCAGATGGGCAAGTTCTCGACGGACCGCACCATCTCCGACTACGCCCGCGAAATTTGGGGTGTCACCCCCGTGCGGCCCTGAGCGGCGGTCCCACCCTCTCCGCTGCGGGGAGGGCGGGAGTCCTTCCCCAAGAGGGGGCGAACCTCATCCCGGTCCGCTTGATGTTCGAGCGCGTTCCGAGATGGGAAAGACGCGGGATGACGCGCGTGAAGCGCGCCCGCGGAACGCGGAGTTGGTGGGGGGCCCCGCGTCAGGGGTCTGCATCAGACCTCCCAGAAGAGCATCCCCGACGGAGATGAACGAGACCGCGGTCGAAGTTCAGCGAGATCGGGGATCAGATCAGAGACGAAGCGCGACGGAAAGCGTCGCCGACAACGCCCCGTCCGCCGACACCAGAGGCACCGCCACGATCTCCTGCACACGGTGGGCAGCGGGGATCCCCGCCACAGCAGCGGCGAGAAATTGCACGGCGGTGACGTCGACGAGGGCGGCGCCGCCGGACTCGATGCTCGCGGCCTTGGGTGTTTCCCAGCGGGCGATCGCGCTGTCGCCGGGTCCGAAGCTCTTGCCGTTGACGACGACCCGTAGGGTGGCTGCGTCGGCGAGGGCGGCCGCGTGCCGAACGGCGTCGGCCGCTGAGACGCCTTCGGTGAGCAAGACGACGACGACGAAGTGACCGGGGCGGCGGTAGCGGATGACGTCGTCGCCGCGGGTTTCTGCGAGCGTGAGGGGGATGTCGCCGGGGACGCGATCGATGTGCCCGCGCGCCGACCAGAGCCGGGCCAAGCGAGCACCCGCGCCGTCGACGACGAAGAGGGCGGCGTGGACGGCCAAGGGGCCCGCGCGCTTGAACCAGCCGCGCCGTGCCTGCTGCACGCTCAAGCTCCCTTTGAGTGAGGGCTCGGTCACCCGCTCATTGGCCAGCAAGGCCTCTGGGACGTCGCTGCCCTTCACCCCAACCTGGCGGGCCAGCTCGCGCCGCTTTTCCCGCTGTTCATCGCGCTTGCGGCTCATGGCCCCACCAGCGTCGACAGCAGCACACGAGAGGCGTCATCCGCCGCGCCCGACGCCAGCCGAAAGCGCCGGTCGACGACGACGAGCAGCTTGAGCACCGCTTCGGCATCCAACGTTTCCGCGGCGGTGGGTGTGCGCTGGGTGAAGTTCAAAGAGCAAACGCTGACGTCGTCGTCGACGACGCGCAGGGATCCGCGATCCGCGCTGGCTCCGGACATCTTCAGCGGCAGGCCGTGGGTGCGGCACAACAAGGGACGCGCGGCATAGACCCCACAGCGGCCGTCGAGGTCGAGAAAGGCGCACCAGCCCTCGCCCCTGGCCCTGAAGTCCCGAGCCACTGGCAGCGCGCGCCGCACCGCCGCTGCCTCCACCGGCAACACGCTCAGGCCCGCGGTGCAGCAGGAGTCGCAGCCCGGCCGGCAAGAGAGCTGATCCGACGCCGAGGACTGGGCCCGGGCGATGGCGCCTTCGACTTTGGCGACGACGGCGTCGTATTCGGCGAGGAGCTCAGCGCTGCTCAAGGTCTTCGACGCTGCGCACATGTTGGAGCAGGCGCAGGTAGAGCGTGCGGTGGTCCCATCCAGAGATCAGCCCAGGTCCGTCGTCTGCCACCTGACCGATCTCGTCGCAGTGATCGGCGGGAACGCAGCCGAGCCACACCCCCCATCGCGCCGACGAAACGGTCACGAGGCCGTCGTTGGGGGTGGGCGACAGGAGCGTGCCACCCTCGGTGTAGTTCAAGTAGGCGCCGCTGGCGGCAAAGATGACGTCGACGACATCGACGGCGTCGTTGTGGGCCCATAGGCCGTCGTTGCAGCCCGGGGTGTCCATCGAAGCCAGGTTGCTGACCCCAGCAATGGAGAAGATGGGCACCCCCAAGGGATCGGGATGCGCGGCATTGAAGAGGGCCATGGTGCCAGGGCGCAGGCCGTCGATGGAGGCCGCGAGGTCGGGGTCGTAGGCGGCTTCCACGCCCTCGTCGAGGAGCCAGGAGGCTTCGTCGGGGGGATCGCCCTGCAACGATCCCACGAGCCAGGCCAGCAGCTGCCCGGCAGGGTTGAGCACCTCACCGGGTGCGACGTCGGCGAGGTCGGCGACGGCGGTGCCGCGGTGAGGGGTGCTGATGGTGGTCAACGAGGCCACGCGATCGGCGTAGCCCAGATCGGTGATGAGGATGCGCGAGTCGACGCCGCCCTGGCTGTGAGCGATCAGGTGCACCTTGCGCTTGTGCGTGCGGGCGAGCACGGCGTCGACGACGTGGCCCAACACCACGGCCCGCTCGGCGGACGAGTCATAGGGCGGCAGCGCGGGAGCGGTGACGTCGGCGCCGGCGGCCGTGAGGTCTTCGACGACGTGGTAGAAGTAGCCCACGGCGCCGACGTCGGCCCAGCCCGAGAAGCCGTGCACCAAGATGATGGGATAGGGCGCGCCCAGCGGGGCCTGCTCGCTCGCGATCTCCTCGAGGGCGCTGCCATCGATGGGAGCGGCGACCTCAGCGCGATAGCCATCGTCGTCGTCGTCGACGTCCTGCAGCGGTGCTAGCTCTTCGCCGCAGCCCAGGGGACCCACCAGGAAAGCCAAGAGCACAATCACGCGCAAGGATGCCTCCTGCACCTCAGCGCGAGCCGAAGTGGCGGAAGGTCCCCTCCCCCTGTCGACGAAGTCAATGACGTCGTGGACGCGCCGCATCGCGTCACTCGACGCAGGCGCCCTGGGACTCTTGCTCGAGGCGATCGCAGCCCTGCTCCGATGTGCACAACTCGAGAGATCCATCGCCCAGGCGGCCGCAGGGGCTGCCGACCAGGCTGAGCGGAGCGCACACGCCGTGCGCGGAGGTGTCGCCCGCCACCAAAAAGAGCAGATCGAGCGAACAGCCCAGCGCAGCATCGAGGCAGTCGACGTCGACGTCGCAGGGGCGCACGCAGATGCCCTGGTCGTCGGGAAAGATCACCTCGTCGGCAAAGGGAACGCAGACGGCGTCGTCGTCCAGACAGCCCGCGTTTTCGACGTTGCCGCAGGTCTCGAGGTTCTCGGCCTGGGAGCGGCAGATGGCGTCGTCGAAGGCTGGCAGCGTCCGGCACTCGCCCACCTTGCCGGCCGCCGTTGTGCAGGGCGCCGCACCATCGACGCAGGTGTTGAAGCAGGCGGGAACGACGTCGCCGGCAAAGATGGATCCGCAGCTTTGCAGTGCGGGGCAGCCGGTCTGGGTGCAGGTGTCTTCGCCTTCCCCTTCGCCCTCGCCCTCTTCGCCCTCGCCCTCTTCGCCCTCGCCCTCTTCGCCTTCGCTCTCCTCGCCTTCGCCCTCGGTGGGGCTTTCGTTGCCCTCGCAGCCGAAGACGAAGGGGACGGCCAGCACAAAGAGCAGGGGAGACAAGCGCAACATGGGGACCCTCTCCGTCGTCGCCATTGGTCGATGCCTGGCCGCTTGCGTCGCGGTCCCTGGCGCCCAGCTCGAGCGTTTGAGCCGTGCCTAGGGCTCAAACATCGGTACGTCGCTGATGCCACCCAGGCCGCCAATGTCCAACAGCTCCAGCGACGACGAAGGCGTGCCTTCCATCGGCGAGGGCTTGTCGGGTTGGGTGGCCATCAGCTCGTTGACCCACAGCGCCAGGTGCATGGGCGTGGCGGGGCGCCCGAGCTCACCCAAGAAGGCCTCAAGGTGCAACTGCAGCGCTTGGGCCGACGGAAAGCGGGCGGCCGGATCGCGGTTGACCGCGCGGCCCAGGGTCGCTGCCAGCGTGAAAGGCACGTCGCGGCGCTGGGTGATGATGGGCGGCAAACCTTCGTGGGCGACGGCGTACATGCTCTGGATTTCGCTGGCCCGTGTATAGGGATTCTTGCCGGCCAACAAAGTATAGAGGATCAGGCCGGCGGCGTAGATGTCGAGCTTGATGGTGGGTGGTTCGTTGCGCAGAGCCTCGGGAGCCATGTACACGATCTTTCCCTTGAGCTCGCCTGGCTGTGTCTGTCCGACGTGGGATTGGGGCTTGGCGATCCCGAAGTCGGCCAGCTTGGTGGCGCCGTCGGCGGAGATCAGCACGTTGTGCGGCGAGACGTCGCGGTGAATGATGGGATCCAGGTTGCCGTGGTCGTCGCGGGCGGTGTGGGCAGCGGCGAGGCCGCCGCAGAGATCGGCCACCATGCGAATGGCCAGCTCGATGGGAATGGGGCGGTTCAGCGTCTGTGACGTCTTCAGAATCGCGGCAAGATCGTATCCTTTTACGTACTCCATTACAATGTAATATTCACCACGTGCACGGCCGAAGTCGAAGATTTGCACGACGTTGGAATGGTTGATGCGCGCGGCGATGCGGGCCTCGTGCAGGAACATGTCGATGAAGTCGGGCTTGGCCGCCAGCGAAGGAAGGATGCGCTTGATCACCACCCTTTTCTCGAAGCCGCCGATGCCGGTCTGGCGCCCGAGCAGGGTCTCGGCCATGCCGCCCACCCCGAGCCGCCGCGTGATTTCGTAGCGGGTTCCCTGCACGCGCCCCGTCGTTGGGGGCCGGGCGCTGAAATCGGGCACGCCCGACGGGGCCAGCGCGGGCACAGCCGACGGGTCAGCGCGCCGATCTGCGTCGACGGCGCCGACAGCGGGGGCCTGCTCGCTGGCCACCTGGGTCCACTCCGACTGCCGATCGCGCGAGGGTGGATGGAGGTGGCTCTCGAGGTAGGCGGCGACCTCTGGCGGCGGCTGGAGCAAGGGCAGCGTGTCCAGACTCAGCTGATCGCGTTCGGAGAAGGCGCGGGCCAGCACCGTGGAGCACCGTGGGCACAGGGGCGGCAGCTCTGAGGCCAAGCGCTCGCGCTCATCGAGGTCGACGTCGACCAGCACGGTGTCGCCGCAGCTCTCGCAGCGAAAGGGCAGGCGCATCGAGACCACGCTCGCGCTGCCCCAGCCGTTGACGGTCGTGGCCAGGCCCTCGGCCAGCACCGGCGACAAGCGCGCGATCCAAGCCGGCAGCGTCCCCAGCAGATCGCGCAACGCTTCGAGCCCCGCCGCCGTCGTCGCGTGTACGCCGTCGTCGACGAAGATCAGGGTGCCATCCAGGCGCGGAGCCAGGCGCGCCAACGATGGCGACGGCGCCAAGGTGCCCGACAGCCAGACCGCGGTGACGGCGACGTCGACGGCGCCGGCGACGTCGAGCTCCACCTGGGTGCGCGAGGTGGGAGCGGCGCGCGGCGGGGGCCAAAAGGCGTCGATGCCGTCGGGCAGGTGCAGCGGCGGCTGTTCCGCAAAGGGCGAGAAGAGCACCAGAGCGTCGTCGTCGAGGCCGCAGGGGCCCTGGCAGCCTGTGCAAGCAAAAGGGGGCAGACCAAAGGTTCGCGCGGCCACCTCGTGCAAGCGCAGGTCGAGCAGCTGCTCCTGAGCGCGTTGGCAGCGGATGCAGACCAGCGGGAGCCAAGCGCTGCCGATGCCAGCCATCTCGATGGCCCCCGGAAACAGGGCCACCGCCGAGAGCAGAGCGGGTCGCACGTTGACGAGGAGGCGTCTCTTGGCCGGCACCGACTGCAAGCCGCGCAAGAGGGCGTCGACGCCGGCGGGACTCACCTCGGGCACACCCCCGCAGTCGACGATGACGAGCCCGCCCGTGAGCGCGGTCGGCAGCGCGTCGAAGGAGGGCCAGCTCACGGGCCCATCGAGCGCTCCTTGGAGGACCAGGACAAAGCCCGCCCGCCCGGTTTTCAATTTGACGTTCAGCAAGGTGTTGATGGTCTGGCCGTTGAAGTTCTGATGTTCAAGACGTGCCAGCGTCTTGAACCATCAAAACTTTGGGCCGTGCCAACGGCGCAAAGCAGGGAGCACTTTGTGCCGTGCCAACGGCGCAAAGCAGGAAGCACTTCCAGACGTGCCAGCGTCTTGAACCAGCAAACTTCCAACGCGCCAGCGTCTTGAACATCGACTTCCATCCGCTTGCGCTTCTTGACAGGGCGAAAACGTGGCCCTGGCAGACCGCAAAGCGACGGCGGCCAGGTCTGTCGGCCGAACGTCCAGCTGGCTTGCGAGGGCCGAGGCCGTGGTCCACCATGCGGCAGCCGAGGAGGGGTCGCCGATGACGGACGCGGGCAAGGTGCTGATCGTCGACGACAAGCAGGCCAATCTCATGCTCTTGCAGCAGGACCTCGAGGGCGAGGGCTTCGACGTCGAGAGCGCCGATTCTGGTGCTGCCTGTTTGGCTGCTGTCGCGGGCTACCGTCCCGACGTCATCCTCCTCGACATCAAGATGCCCGGCATGGACGGCATCGAGTGCTGCCGCCAGCTCCGCGCGCTCCCTCACACCCAGGAGACCCCGATCTTGTTTCTGACCGCGTCGGGCGACTCCGACGACCTCTTGGCGGCTTGTCTGACCGCTGGGGGCAGCGACTTCTTGCAGAAGCCCTACAACCCCACGGCCCTGGTGGCGCGGGTGAAGAGCCAGATACGCCTCTCCCGCACCCAGGCCGCCCTGAAGCGCCTCGAAGGCGGCTGAGCCTCTGATGGCCCGACTCCTCATCGTCGAGGACAACCCGCTGAACCTCGAGCTCTTCACCCAGATGCTCGAAGACGATCACACCATCGAGAGCGCCACCGACGGCGCCGCCGGTGTTGCCGCCGCCATTGCGTCGGTCCCCGAGCTGATCTTGATGGACATCTCGATGCCCCGCCTCGACGGTTTCCAGGCGGTGGCCCTGTTGCGCGCCGAGAAAAAGACCCAGGCCATCCCCGTCATCGCCGTCACCGCCCACGCCATCCGCGGGGACCGCGAACGCATCTTGGCTTCCGGCTTCGACGCCTACGTCAGCAAGCCCATCGACGAAGATCTGCTGAAGGAGGCCATCGACCGCCTGCTCAAGGCCCGGCGCTGACGTTTGAGCCGTGCCAACGGCTCAAGCCATCGGCACTTGCGCCCTGCCAACGGCGCAAAAGCAGGAAGCACTGGATCCGTGCCGAGGGCACAAACCATCAGCACTTCAGCCCGAGATCGCTGGACCGCTGGTGCCTTCGGGGCCGACGATGGACGTGATGCGCGTGCGCGTGAGGACGCGTTGGGCCACCCGGCGGACGTCGTCGAGGCTCACCTGCTGCAGCTTCTGCAGGTGATCGCGGTGGGCGAGATGGCCCAGGCCATAGAGCTCGTTCAACGACATCGTCGTCGCTCTCGAGCCCGTGCGCTGCAGCCCAATGGCGTGGCTGCCCGTGAGATAGCGCTGCCCGCGCTTGAGCTCGGCCTCGGGGATGCCTTCGTCGACGAGGCGCTGCAGGATCTTGTTGATGCCCTCGAGGGCGCGTTCGACCTTGTCCGGGCTCGTGCCCATGTAGACCGAGAAAGCACCGGGCTCGAGGCCGTCGACGGCGTAGGCGGCCACCGAATAGCAAAGGGATTGTTTGTCGCGCAGCTCGAGGAAGAGGCGACCACCTTGTCCTGAGAGAGCAGCGACCAAGAGCTCGAGAGCGTAGCGATCGGGATCTCTCAAGGTCAGGCCGCGCACACCCGTGACGAGGTGGGCCTGAGCCCGGTCGCGCACCAGACGCAGCACCGCGCTGCTGCTGGGATCGGCCTCGGCCTGGGGCTGGGGCGGCGCGACTCCCTCGTCGGGGTGGAGGTGTTCGTCGACGAAAGCGAAGGCGCGATCGGGATCGATGTCGCCGACGAAGCACAAGACGGCGTCGCTGACGCGGGCTCGGGCACGCCAGAATTGGGAGAGCGCCGTCGACGTCGCCGCCTTCACCGTTTCGGGGGTGCCGAGCAGATCGCGACGGTAGGGGTGGGTCTTCCACAAGGCCTGGTGGAACTGGTCGAAGGCCAGGCCCGCAGGGTTGTCGGCGCGGGCGCGGAGGTCTTCGAGGGTGTGCTCCTTTTGGCGCTGCAGCTCGTCGTCGGCGAAGACCGCGTGGTTCCAGACGTCGAAGAAGAGCTCGAGGCCGCTCTGCAGGTTCGGCGTCAGCACCGTTTGGCGCAAGCCGAAGGAGTTGCGTCCCGCGAAGCCGTCGAGGCCCCCCGCCGTGCGATCGAGGTAGTCGGCGATTTCGGTGGCCGTGCGGGTCGCGGTCCCCTTGGACACCAGCTCGGAGCACAGGTGCGTGTAGCCCGAGGTGACGTCGTCTTCGGCGCGCAAGCCACCCAACCAGGCAGCGCGGACGGCGACGATGGGATTGGTCGGATCGTGTTCGACGACGACGCGGGTGCCCTTCACCGTCTCCTTGGTGATGTTGGACTGCACGATGGACTGGCGGCGCACGCGCGGGCGCAAGGCTTTGTGAGCCTTTTCCTTGAGGTCGTCGACGACGACGCGGCCCTCTTCGGCCTTGGGCACCAGCGCGATGATCGTGGCTTGCGCGGGATCGAAGATGGCGCGGGCAGCGGCAATGACTTCTTCGACGGTGACCTTCTGCACGCGCGCGTTGTACTCGGCCTCGAAAGCGGGATCGCCGGTGAGCAGTTGCCAAGTGCCGAGGCGGCGCGCGAGCCCTTCGACGGTCTCTCGCTGGTACACGGACTCGCTGGCGAGGATGGCCTTGGCCTTTTCGACCTCTTGAGGAGAGATGCCGTCTTGCACGCGCCGCAGCTCGTGGCCGATGGCCGGCAGCACGGCGTCGAGCTTCTCGTGATTCAAGGTGGCGCCGACGACGAAGAGGCCCGGATCTTTGGGCGTGTAGGCGTAGGAGTAGACCTCGTTGGCGAGCTGCTTCTCCCGCTTCACGGCGCGCGAGAGGCGCGAGGACTCACCCTGTCCGAGCACGATGCCGAGCACATCGAGGGCCGGGGTGACGGCGTCGAGCAAAGAGGGACCGCGAAAGGCGACGGCGAGGTGGCTCTCTTCGACGTCGTCGGTGAGGCCGCGGGCGCGCAGACCACGCTGAGAGGGTTCGTGGGGACGCGCAGGCAAGACCCGCGCTCCGCGGGTGCTCTCGGAAAACGCGGCCTCGACCTTGTCGAGAGCGTTGGCGGCGTCGATGTCGCCGACGACGACGACGGTGAGGCGATCCGCGCGGTAGTGGGCGCGAAAGAAGGCGGTGACGTCGTCGCGGGTGAAGGCGGCGACGATGTCGCGGTAGCCGATCACGGGGCGGCGGTAGGGATGCTGGAGGAAGGCCTCGGCGAAGAGTCCCTTGCTCACGCGGCTGCCCGGCGAGTCTTCGCTGCGCTTGATCTCCTCGAGAATGACCTCGAGCTCGCGGGCCAGCTCGTCTTTTTCGAAGGCCGAGTGCTGCACGGCATCGGCCAGCACATCGAGCCCGGTGTCGAAGAAATCCTTGGCGATGACGACGTGGTAGACGGTCTGGTCGTAGCTGGTCCAGGCGTTGATGTCGCCGCCGGCGCCTTCGATGGCGCTGGCAATCTCACCCACGCCCCGTCGAACTTTGCCGTCTTTGACCGTGCCCTTGAAGAGCATGTGCTCGTGCACGTGAGCCAGGCCGGCTTCGGCGTCGGTCTCGTCGGCGCTGCCCACCCCCACCCACACCTGGACGGCGACGACGGGGGCGGCCCGCGACTCCAACGCGAGAATGGTCAGACCCTGCGCCGTGGTGCGCTTGAGCATGCGAGGCGATCCAGACGGCAAATCGAGCATCCGTCGTCGTACCAGTTCTTCGGACGGCTGACAGCTCTGCCTTCGCTTTGGTCTCGGCGAGCCACGTGGCGTCAGCGCTTCCCCAACCCCAAGGCCCGGCGCAGCGCCTCTTTGTCGACGGCGTCGTCGTCGTCGCGCTCATCGCCCTTGGGGTTGCGCACCACCCGATCGATGAGCACGCCGCTCAGCAGGCGATAGACCTCACGGGTCATGGCGTCGTCGATGGCGCCCAAGTGTGCCGCCAGGGTCGCATCGTCGCCGCGGGCCACGGGACCCGTCAGCGCTTCGTCCAACGGCAGGCGGATGGAGCGCGCCGCCGTCGATGCCAAGAGCCGGGCCAAGGACACGCGGGCGACGTCGCTGTCGACGCCGGCCTGTTCCAGCTGCTCGATGCCCAGCTGCAAGAGCGCGGTGGCGAGGTTGCCGGCGATGACAGCACCGGCGTGGTAGCGGCTGCGGTCGGCATCGCGCACGCGACAGGGCGACAAGCCGAGGCGCTTGGCCAGGCGTTGCAAGCGCGCAGCGTCGTCGTCGTCGTCGGCATCGAAGGCGCACAGGCACCCCCGAGGCACAGGCGTTTTTCCATCGAGGGAGGCCAGGGGATGAAACACACCGCGCCTGCCGGCCTTCAAGGCACCCAGGCCCAAAGACCCAGCCACATGGCAAACCAGCACGTCGTCGGCGACGTCGACGTCGATGCCGGAGACCACCCGATCGGGCACGCACAGCAGCACGAGCGTGGGCTGCAATCGCTTTGGCACAAGTCGGCGAGACGCAGTTTTGGTGTTTGGATGTTCAAGACGCTGGCGCGTCTTGATGTCGAAGCCGCTGGCGCGGGCTGAAACGACGACGACGTCGACGCCGGCCGCTTGCAGCGAGGCCAGCAGCGATCCACCGGCCTTGCCGCGGCCGACGACGACGACGCGTTCCCCTCGAGGACTCAAATCTCGTCCGGCAACTGGGAGAGATCGACCTGGCGCAGCGCCAGCCGCACGATCTGACTGCGGCTCACGCGTCGGTGCCCCAGCTCGCGGGCATCGGCCAGCAGCTGATCGAGACGAGCGACGTCGTCTTCGTAGACCGAGAAGGTCACCAGCCGAAACGTGCGCCCGTCTTTGAGGGGTTGTCGTCCCCGCGGCTTACGCCCGGTCTTCTTTTTCACCGGCGCATAGAAAGCGTCGACGAGGACGTCGTCGGCCAGGGGGTTGTCGCCGAGGCCGAGCTCGGCGCTGTTGGCCTTGCCGCGGGTTGGGGGTACCGAGTCCTTGCGCTCTGCCTTGCTCATGGCGCCACCTTGAGCAGGGGAGCAAGGGCAGACGCCGCCTTCTTCGCTTCGTCGCGTGCGACCAGCTGGGCCCGCGCCAACACGTAGGCGACGACGACTCGGTAGTCCTCCGCTCCTGTCGACGTCGGATCGTGCTCGAAGATGGTCTTTTTGTGGCTCGGCGCCTCCTTCAGCTTGGTGTTTTGGCGGATGGGCGGCAGGCAGAGGTCGCCGAAGTGCTTGCGCAAAGCCTCGAGAGCGTCGCGGCAGATCTTGGCGCGCCCGTCGTAGAAGGTGGGCAACACCCCGCCCACCATCACCGTGTGCCCCAGATGCGCGTGCACGTTCTTCAGCGTCTTCAACACCTGTTTCACACCGACCAGACTCAGGTAATCGCAAGCCACCGGAATCAACACTTCGTCGACGGCGCACAGCGCGTTTTGGTTGATGAGGCTCAAGCTCGGCGCGCAATCGACGACGACGTGGGTGTAGCCGGCGCTGCCAGCCTTGGTGAACACCGCGCCCGCGTGGTCGAGCTTTTTTTGCAGCACGCCGCCGCGTCCGGGATGTTGGGCCAGCTTGATCTCGGCTGCGGCCAAGGTGTCGTCGCTGCAGAGCACGTCGAAGTTCGCGCCCAGCGGCACCACCGCGTCGTCGACGGAGACCTGCTCCATCAACACGTGGTAGAGCGTTTTCTCGGCCTTGATGCCCAATGAGATGCCGACGTTGCCCTGGGCGTCGCCGTCGATGAGCAGCACGCGTCCGCCGGCTTCGGCCAAACCCGCGGCCACGTTCACCGACGTCGTCGTCTTGCCGACTCCTCCTTTTTGGTTGAGCACCGCGACCCGATAGGGCCTGAGAGCAGCCGCCGTCGTCGTCGTCGCCTTCTGCTTGCAGGCCTCAGAGCAGGCGTAGCGCGTGCGTCCCTGGGGATCGCGCGCGGCTTGATAGGCAAAGGTCAGCTCGAAGGCGTCGCCGCAGGTGTCACAGCGGACCTTGCCTTGGGCTGTTTGCCCCGCTCGGCAGGGCAGCGAGCAGTAGAAGCGGGTCTGCTCGCCCGCTTCTGTCTGGTAGTGGAGCCGCGGTCGGAAGGCCTTGCCGCAGATGGTGCAGGTCGCGCTTTCGGTGCTCATGGGCAGATCCTGACATGGATCTGGAGCAAGTTACATAGCCGGCCTGATCTGATGCGATCTGGAGGAGTTCGCTGCCCTCAGGCGGGTGGCCAATTGGCAGGCGGGGCTCAGGGCCGGTGCTCAGCGCCGGTGCAGTCGCTGGCAGTCTTCACAAGTGCCGTAGAGCTCCATCTTGTGGTGGGTGACGACGAAGCCGTGCTGTTTGGCCACCCGCGCTTGCAGGGACTCGATCTGCGGGTTCACGAACTCGACGATCTTGCCGCATGAGGTGCAGATCAGGTGGTCGTGGTGCTCCTCTTGGTCGCCATGGGCCCGCTCGTAGCGGGTGTGGCCGTCGCCGAATTGCCGGACCTCGGCCAGACCGGCCTTCGCCAGCAACTTCATGGTTCGGTACACCGTGGCCTGCCCGATGCGGGGATCTTCGACCCGCACACGCTCCAACAGCTCGTCGATGGACAGGTGCCCGTCGACGCCGAAGAAGGTCTCGGCGATCAGCTCCCGCTGCCTGCTCGTCTTCATGCCGTTCTTGGTGATGTAGGCCCGCATGACGTCGCGCGGGTGGGCGGGCTCGGCGTTCATGAGCGGGAGCGTAGCGCGTCCCCCTCTTTTCCTTGAGAGAGAGTGCGCGGGGAAAAAGACCCGGGCGCGTCGCCGGCTGGCCACCTCGGCCGCCGGCCCAGGCGGTTGTGTTAGTGTGACGACCACTTCGTCGGAGGCCCCGTGCGCTCGTTTCTCGTCGTCATCGCGCTTTTCTGTGCTTCGTGTTTTGGCACAGTCGAGGTGGCCGACAACTTCACCTGGGTCGACGATCTCGCCGAAGAGCAGCTGCAGCCGTCGCCCTACAAGATCCGCGGCGGCGACAAGCTCCAGGTCACGGTGTTCAAGCAGGAGTCGTTGTCGGGCGAGGTGTTGGTCCGCGACGACGGCAACGTGACGGTGCCCCTGGTCGGGGATGTCGTCGTGCTCGGCAAGACCCCGCCCATGGCCAGCGCCGAGATCGCCCTGCGCCTCTCGGGCACGGGCTTCATCGACAAGCCGTCGGTGTCTGTGGCCGTGCTCGAGACCCGCCAACCCAGCTTCGCCGTCGTCGGCGAGGTCCGGCAGCCCGGCAGCTTCGAGCTCCAGCCTGGCACCACCGTCCTCGACGCAGTGGCGCTGGCCGGCGGCCTGAGCGAGTTCGCCGAAAAAGAACGCATCTTCGTGATCCGCAAGGGACGCACCGCGGCCCCCGACGCTGCGCCCGCACCGCCCGCACCGCCCGCAGCGCCGACGCCGGAGACGCCCCCCGCAGACGGCGCTCCTGCGCCCGAAGCTGTGCCCGACGCCGCCGCTGCCGTGCCGCCGGTGTCGAACAACCGCGTGCGCTTTTCCTGGGCGCGCCTCTCGCGATCCGATGGCAAGGGGCTGCGCTTCCACGTCGAAGACGGCGACGTCATCGTCGTCGAGTAGCTTCAGCCTCCCGCCCAGGCGGCCACAGACCATGTTCGGACCCGTTCCTCCCACCGCGCAGCTCGCGCTCCTCTTTCTCTCGGGCGGGCTCCTGGCGTTGGCCCTGTTGCCGACGCTCTATTTGGCTTTCCTGGCGCTGCTCGCGGCCCGGCACCGTCCATCGGTGACGTCGTCGCGCTCTCAGCGTTTTGCCTTCGTCGTACCTGCCCACAACGAAGAAAACGGGATCGGGGCCACCGTGGCCAGCCTGCTGGCCGTCGACTGGCCGCGCGAGTCCGTCGACATCATCGTCGTCGCCGACAACTGCAGCGATGGCACGGCGACGGTGGCGCGCGCGGCCGGGGCCACGGTGCTGGTGCGCCACAATGCTGAGCTGCGCGGCAAGGGTTACGCGCTGGAACTTGGTTTTGCCCACGTCTTGAAGGAGACCCTGGCCGACGCCGTCGTCGTCGTCGACGCCGACACGGTGGTCTCGCCCAATCTCTTGGTGGCCTTCGCCTCGCGCATCGCCGAAGGCGCCTTGGCCATGCAAGCCGAGTACGGCGTTTCCAACATCGAGGCGTCGTGGCGCACGGAGCTGATGGCCCTGGCCTTGGCCATGTTTCACACCCTGCGCAGCAACGCCCGCGAAAGGCTGGGGCTGTCGGCGGGCCTGCGCGGCAACGGCATGTGTTTCACCCGAGCTTGCCTCGAGCGTTTCCCGCAGAAGGCCTACGGCCTCGTGGAAGACGTCGAACAAGGGCTGGCTCTGGGTCGCGGCGCCGTCCGCGTCGTCGCCGTCGTTGATGCCCACGTGCTGGGGGAGATGGTTTCGGGAGGCCAGGCCAGCGAGAGCCAGCGTCGACGCTGGGAGGAAGGGCGCAAGAAGCTGAAGAGCGAGGTGCTCCCTGGTGTGCTGCGCGATGCCGTCAAGACCCGCAGTGTCATGCTCTTGGATCTCGCCCTCGACCTGCTGGTGCCGCCCCTGTCGTCGGTGGCGCTGCTGGTGGCGGCGGTGCTCGTCGTCGGGGGCGGGCGGGCGTTGCTGGTGGGGCCCGATCTGCTGACGGCGCTCTCCTGGCTGCCGGCGCTGTGCCTCCTGCTCTACATCGTGCGGGGCATGCAACTCAGCGGCTTGGGGTGGCGCTCCGTCCTCGTCCTCGTCAAGGCGCCCGCCTACATCGGCTGGAAGCTGCTGCTGAAGCTCAAGGGTGGCAAGAAGCCAGACGAGTGGGTGCGCACCGCGCGTGAAGGCAAGAAGTAGGGTCGTTGCGTCAACGACGACGACGTAGGCCTTCGATCAGGGCCAGGGTCTTGTCGAGGGCGCGCAGCCAGGGGGTGGGCGAGCGATGGTAGGGCTGCCACCAGGGCTCAGACGACGGCGTCAGCGGCAAGGTGTTTTCGACGAGCACCTGCTCCACGCACAAAGAGCGCAGGCCTTCGGTGCCGTGCACGCGACCAAAGCCCGAAGCGCCGGTGCCGCCGAAGGGCACCTGCGGCAAGGCGTAGTGAATCATGACGTCGTCGACGGCCACCATGGGTGCGCGCAGTCGGGTGGCCACGGCGCGGGCCTGCGCGCGTTGCCCGAAGACGTAGGCGGCCAGTTGCAGAGGGTGGGCGTTGGCGGCGGCGATGGCGTCGTCGGTGTTCTGCACGCGCACGAAAGGGAGGGCGGCGCCGAAGGTCTCGTCGGTGAGCAGGGTGGTCGATCGCCCGGTGACGTCGACGACGGCCTCGTCGGTGCCCAGGCGCGCGAGCTCTCGCCGCAGTTGCTCGTGTCGCGGGGCGAGCACCGCACGTCCCAGCTCGACGCCGGGACGCAGGGCTTGGGCCAGGGCGCACGTGCGCGAAAACAGCCGATCGAAGACGACGCTAGAGGCATAAACCCGTTCGACGGCGACACAGCTTTGGCCTCCATTGGCCAGGCCCCCAAAGACCAGGGCGCGGGCACAGCGTTCGACGTCGGCGCTGGGGAGCACGATGGCCGCAGCCTTGCCACCGAGCTCGACGGTGCAGGGGATCAGGCGCTCCCCGCAGCGGGCGGCCACCAAGCGCCCCACCGCGGTGCTGCCGACGAAAGTGAGGTGGTCGACGTCGGCGTTCTCGACGAGGTTGCGACCCGCTTCGGCACCGCCCTGCACGATCTGAATGAGGTCGTGGGGCAGACCGCCCTCGCGCAGCACGTCGAGCAGCAGCTGTGAGCAGCGGGGCGCGTGCTCCGAGGGTTTCCACAGCACCGCGTTTCCGCCGGCCAGCGCCGCGGCAATGGTCGCCATCGGAATGGCGAGGGGGTAGTTCCACGGCGACAGCAGCGCGCACACCCCGCGGGGTCGCCACGACGACGTCGCCAGCCGCGGAAAGCCCGGCAAGAAAGAAGGCAACCTCGACGACGCCAACGCCCGCGGTCCGGCGCTGGCAGCCCAGGACAAAGTCATCGCCGCCGGAGCCACATCGAGGGTCAGGGCTTCGGTGCGGACCTTGCCGAGCTCGGAGACCAAGACGTCGGCGAAGCGATCGGCAGCGCGCAACACGGCATGGCGCAGCCCACCGAGCAAGCGCGAACGCTCGGCCAACGACGTCGTCGAAAACGCGCCCTGGGCGCTCCGCAGACGGTCCATTGGCCCCAAAGCCGCATCGCGTGTGAAATCCAGGTCGACCACCGGCGCCTCAGGACGCAGGCTTGTGCTTCAGGGAGGCGTCGACGAGGGAGAGGAAGAGAGGGTGGGCCTTCCAGGGGCGCGACAAGAATTCGGGGTGGAACTGGCAGCCGATGAAATAGGGGTGGTCGGGCAGCTCGATCATTTCGACCAGCTCGTTGTCGGGAGACAAGCCGGAGAAGGACATGCCCATGGTTTGCAGTCGTTCCCGGTAGCTGTTGTTGACCTCGAAGCGGTGGCGGTGGCGCTCGCGGATCTCGTTTTGCTGATACACTTTTTGCGCGAGAGACCCGGATTTCAGCACGCAGGGATAGGCGCCAAGACGCATCGAGCCACCCTTAAGCACGACCGATTTTTGATGCTCCATCATGTGGATGACTTTGTCGCTGGCGCTGGGGTCGAATTCTTCGCTGGTCGCTGTCGGCATGCCGGCAACGTGTCGGGCAAATTCGATGACGGCAATCTGCAGGCCCAGACAAATACCAAAGAAGGGCACCTTGCGCTCACGGGCGTAGCGAACAGCTTGGATTTTCCCCTGTGTCCCGCGCGATCCAAAGCCACCTGGAACCAGAATCCCGTGACAATCCGCGAGTGTGCTGTCGGCGCCTTTGACTTCGATCTCTTCGGCATCGATGTGGCGCAGCTTGACCCGGCTCCGGGTCGCGATGCCGGCGTGGATCAGCGCCTCGTTGATGGACTTGTAGGACTCCTTCAGATCGACGTACTTGCCGACGATGCCGATGGTGACGTCGTAGGCGGGGTGGTGGAAGGCGTCGACGATCTTCTCCCAGCGCTCGACCCGGGGCGCGCGGCTCCAGATGTTCAAGAGCTCGGTGACTTTGTCGTCGAGGCCTTCGCCCTTGAGGTGCAAGGGCACCCCGTAGATGGTGTCGAGGTCAGGACAGGAGACGACGGCGTCTTTGGACACGTTGCAGAAGAGAGAGATCTTCTCTTTGACCTCGACGGGCAGCGGCATCTCAGCACGCAGCACCAACACATCGGGTTGGATGCCGATGGAGAGCAGCTGCTTGACGGAGTGCTGCGTCGGCTTGGTCTTCAGCTCATCGGCGCTTCGGATGAAGGGCACCCAGGCGCAGTGAATGACGATACAGTTTTCTTGGCCATCTTCGGCCTTCATCTGGCGGACGGTCTCGAGGAAGGGCAGGGATTCGATGTCGCCGACGGTGCCGCCGACCTCGACGATGATCAGGTCGTGGCCGAGGGCACAGGCGCGGATGGCGTCTTTGATCTCGTTGGTGACATGGGGAATGACTTGTACGGTTTTTCCCAGGTAGTCGCCGCGTCGTTCACGATCCAACACGCGGGCGTAGATCTGCCCCGCCGACACCGAATTCAACCGGCTCAGGGTGCCCTGGGTGAAGCGCTCGTAGTGCCCCAGATCCAGATCGGTCTCAGCGCCGTCGTCGGTGACGAAGACTTCGCCGTGTTGAAAGGGCGACATCGTTCCTGGATCGACGTTCAAGTAGGGGTCGAGCTTGAGGATGGTGATGTCGAGTCCCCGGTTTTCCAGGAGAGCACCAAGGGAGGACGCGGTGATGCCCTTGCCGAGCGAGCTGACCACGCCTCCCGTGACGAAGATGACCTTGGTCTTGCGGGTAGCCATGGACGATCGCGGTCGCAGACCCACACGACGACGTCAACGGTGCGTGTTTCTTCTCGCCGCCGAGATCGGCGCTTGACGTCGAGCGCTCAAGCCGCGTCGTCGTCTTCGCCGCGCAGGGCGTCTTTGATGACCTTGAGCTCGGGGTTGCCGTTGATGATCTGCGAGAGGCGCGGCCTCTTCATCTTCAAGAGGGCCGCCGCCCGGGTGACGTTGCCGCCGGTCTGGCGGATGGCGTTGGCGATGGCCTCGAACTCGAGCCGCCGCTTGAGATCGCCCAGCGCCAGTCCCTCGGACTCTTCGCCCACGCGCCGCAGCACGTCGCGGGTTCCCCCATTCGTCGTCGTCGTCGATGGGAGCTCGGGTGGTGGGGCGGGGGCCGCTGCCGGCCGCGAAGGCTCGGCGCGCTCGACCGGAGGATCTTCGCGCCGCTCGATGGGGCGCGCACGCTCGAGCTGCGTGGGCAGGGCCGTCGTCGTCGTCGTTGGTGGGTGCTGGAGTCTGGGTGTGTCGTGGCGCGCCCCCGCCGTTTCTTGAAAGAGCTCGGGAAACTCCGCCAGGTCGTCGACGTCGACGACCTCGCTTTCGCAAAACAGGGCCACCGAGCGCACCACGTTTTGCAGCTCGCGAATGTTGCCGGGCCAACGGTAGCGGCTGAGCACGTCGGTGGCCGCGGGGGTCATGCGCCGCGGGGCGCGTCCGAGCTCGCCCCGGGCGCGATCGAGGAAGGCAGCGACCAGCAGTGGAATGTCTTCGGGGCGCTCGCGCAGAGCCGGGACTTCGACGACGACGCCTTTGAGCCGGTAGTAGAGATCTTCGCGGAACGATCCCTGGCGTACCATCTCTTCGAGATCGCGGTGGGTGGCGCAAATGACGACGGCGTCGGTGTGCACGGTCTGGGTGCCGCCCACGCGTTCGAATTGCCGCTCCTGCAGCACCCGCAACAAAGAGACCTGCGTTTTGGGGCTGATGTCGCCGATCTCGTCGAGAAAGATGGTGCCCGCCCGCGCGAGCTCGAAGCGGCCGACCTTTCTGGCCAGCGCGCCCGTGAAGCTGCCCTTTTCGTG
>JAHFED010000075.1 GCA_023248635.1 Myxococcales bacterium | reverse complement strand
CGGTCTGTCGGGCCGGCCGTGATGGGGCTGCCAGGCCAAGGGCCGCCGCCGTCGCCGCCCCCGCCGCCTGCCCCGCGCGCGCCGCCGGCCTTTCACACGCCCGGAGCCTCGGCGTTGCGCGCTGGGCTGCTCATCACCGGCGATCAGCACACCAAAGCGGCCGCGCTGCATGCTCAGTGCATTCGCGAGCTGAAAAACGGCGGCATCGAGCGCGCGCACCAATTCGCGCGGCAGGCAGCGACCGCAGCGCCCGACATGACGCTGTACCAAGACACTCTTGCGGAATGGCCCGCCTTCGTGGCCGCCCATCGCACCGCCGACGACGTGCGCTACAAAGCCCAGGCAATCACCGCCGAGGGGTCGGGCGACACCGACAAGGCCGTGGGGCTGCTCCGGCAGGCGGTGGCCGCCAATCCCAAGAACGCGTCGGCGTGGAACCGGCTGGCCATCTTGCTGGCCACGAAGAAGGCCGACATCCCTGGCGCCATGGAGGCCGCGCAACGCGCGGTGGAGCTCGTCCCCGACGACGCCACCTATTTGAGCAACTTCACGAAGTTCGCGGCTATCGCCGACAAGCGCGGGGGGCTCGATCGCCGCGCCCGCGGGCTGTGGAACCGCCTGGTGGGCAAGTAGCGTCGAAAGCGCTTCCTGCTGGGCGGGGCTCGGCAGCTGCGCCGGCGGCCTGCTACACCCGGCCGATGCGTTTTCTGGCTGGGGTCGGAGCCGTCGTCGCTGTGATCGGCATGTGGGCGACGAGCGCCCGTGCCCAGCTCGAACCCCAGCACCGCGTGCCCGGCGACGAAGCCGTCCCGCCCTTGCCTCCCACCCGCCTCGACACAGCGCCTGAGCTCGTCAATGGCGCCGACCCCGTCTATCCCGAGGAGGCCCGCTTGGCCGGGCGCGCCGGCGACGTGGTGCTGCGCATCGTCATCGACGGCGACGGCAGCGTCGGACGGGTCGACGTCACCAGCTTGCCCCTCGTCGACGGGGTGGCCGACGACATCGCGCGCTCGCTGGGCTGGGCGGCCATGGGAGCAGCCACCAATTTCGAATTCATCGCCGCTGGCTTCTGCACTTGGGCCTACGCCGAAGACGGCCGAACCCCGGTTGAAAGCTGCGGTCAGAACCTACCGGTGGCCATCGACTACAAGACCACTTTCGCGTTGCAGGAGGTGATTCAGGCCGTTCCCGTCGAAGACGTCGCCGTCACCCACGAGCAGGGCGGAGCGCTGAACTTCGAAGGCGTCGTACGCGAAGCTGCCACCAAGGACCCCCTGAGCGACGTCGAAGTCAGCATCGAGATCCTGCGGGCCGGCGCCGACGACAACACCCCCCTCGATGCCCGGTACGACACGCGCACCGCCCTCACCGACGCCGAAGGCCGCTTCGGCTTTCGCGGCGTTCCCAACGGTGACCACCGCGTGAGCTACACCCTCTCGGCCTACGAGCCGGCGTTCTCGGATGAGAGCTTCAGCCAAAGCGCGCGCACGCAGGTCGTGATCTATCTGGTGCCCCGCGAGACCAACAAGTTCGAGACCGTGGTTCGTCGACGACGGGCGGTGAAGGACGTCTCGAAGATCGCCTTGTCGCGCGATGAAGTGAAGCGCGTCCCGGGCACCTTCGGCGATCCCATCCGCGTGATCGAGAATCTTCCCGGGCTCGCGCGGGCTCCCTTCATCGGCGGCGCGCTCATCGTGCGCGGCGCCAATCCTCAAGATTCTGGTATCTATTTCGACGGCGTTGAAATCCCGATTCTTTATCACTTTGGTGGCTTGGTCTCCGTCGTCAACGCGGAGTTTCTCGAAGACATTTCATTCTATCCTGGAGGATTCGGCGCCTACTACGGACGTGCAACAGCGGGCATCGTCGATGTCAGCTCGCGCCAGCTCAAGCTCAAGGGCTGTCGCGGTTACGCCGAAGCCGACGTCATGGATGCGGGCTTCTTCTTCGCTTGTCCGATCACGGTGGGGGAGTTGCCCACCGTGACCTTCGCCGCCGCCGCTCGGCGCAGCTACATCGACGCCGTCCTGCCCGTCGTGCTCGACAGTTTCCTCGGCACGCAGCAGGCCATCGTCGCCGCTCCCATCTATTGGGACTATCAGTTGAAGATCGAGACCCAACCGCTGCCGGGGCAAACCCTCTCCCTGTTTGGCTTCGGCTCCGACGACGATCTCAAGGTGCTCTCACGCAACACCGGCGGTTTCGGCTTCAACGTCGGCTTCCACCAGACCTTCCACCGGCTCGTCGCCAAGTGGGACTGGAAGCTCACGCCCAATCTCCGCCACGTGCTGCAGCCCTTCGGCGGACTCACGCGCATCGAAATCAACGGCGGCAACGACGGCGGCGACGGCGGCCCCGAGACCTCTGGCTCCATCGGCATCTACACCTGGAACTGGGGCATCCGCGACGAGCTGCAGTGGACCCTCAACGAGGCTGCCAGCCTGCGCACCGGCATCGACTACCTCGGCCAAACCTTCGGCACGGCCTTTGACGTTCCGCTGCCGCTGGAGATCGGCTCCTTTCCCCGGGTCTTCCCCCGCGTCGAGGGCACCGAGCAGACCTTCGGGAGCTCGGGCCTCAACAACGCCGTCGCTGCCTACGTCGAAGCCGAGCTGACGCCTTTCCGCGGCTTCAAGCTCGTGCCCGGCGTGCGCTTGGAGTCGACCATCTTCACCTTCCTGCCCAGCGACATCGGCAACACCGGCGAGAAGACGTCGGCGGCGGAGAGCCAGATGTTCCACATCGATCCGCGGCTCACGGCGCGCTGGGAAATCTGGCCGCGCTCGACGCTGAAGGGGGCCGTCGGTGTCTATCGTCAAGTTGCCCAGGGCCAGGAGCTGAACCCCGACACCGGCAACCCCGACCTGCTCGAGCCGCGCGCGGTGCAACTCATCGCCGGCGTCGAGCAGGGGCTCACCGACAAGATCAACCTCGACGTGCAGCTCTACTACACGAACCGCGATCTGCTCGTCCAAGGCACCAACGCCGTGCGCGCTGTGGCTGATTCCGATCAAGTCGATCCACTTTTTGTGGACAATGGGGGGCGCGGTCGCACCGTCGGTGCAGAGATCTTACTGCGCCACGAAATCAGCGAATACTTCTACGGTTGGATCGCCTACACGCTGTCGCGCACAGATGTCGATCTCGACGAAGACGACTCCAGCTTCTCGCTCACCGATTTTGATCAGACCCACATCTTGACCTTGGTGGGGTCCACCAACCTGCCGTGGGGCTTCACATTTGGCGGTCGTTTTCGCTTGGTTTCTGGCAACTTGCAGGCCTTTCCTCTGGGCTCGGTCCACGACGTCGACACCACGGACTACCTGGGCCTCGGCAACGGCGAACGGCAGCGACTGCCCTTCTTTCACCAGCTCGACCTGAGGCTCGATCGCAAGTTCGTCTTCGAGCAATTCTCCGCCACCGCATACCTCGATCTTCTCAATGTCTACAATCAAGCGAACATCGAAGGCGTGATCAGTGACTATCGATCCCGCGAAGTTCAACCGATTCCTTCTCTGCCTTTCATCCCCGTCTTCGGCATGTCGGCGGAATTTTGAGCCGTGCCAACGGCTCAAACATCGACACCGTGAGCCGTGCCAACGGCTCAAACATCGACACCGTGAGCCGTGCCAACGGCTCAAACATCGACACCGTGAGCCGTGCCAACGGCTCAAACATCGACACCGTGAGCCGTGCCAACGGCTCAACCATCGACACGGCGAGCACGTCGTTGGGTCTGCCACACAACGGAGAAGGCGAAGGGCAAAGCGATCAGGTCCGTCGGATCGACGACGTGGGCGACCCGCCGCAAGCCTGGCATCTGGCTGCCATCGATGAGGGCGACCAGAGCAAAGCCGGGCCACTGCAACACGCTGACGACGTCGACGTAGCGGGCACCGACCCAGGGCACCGTCTTCATGAGACAGAACAATGCGGCGACGACGACGGCGACGACGACGGCCGCGCGCGCCGACGGCCCCCTGAAGGCGTTGATGCAGCTTGCGAGGATCTCGCTCGCCGCCACGAGGAGCACCGGCAGAAAGAGCAAGCCGCAGCAGTCACTGAGCTTGCCCGTGAGGAGGCCCCAAGGCGTGCCAGCGGCGAGGCCCTTGAGGACGTGGTCGTTCACCAACAAACCCACGAGGGCGACCAAGCTGAGCGGCTGCAACAACCCGTCGCCGGCAAGGGGAAGGCTCGGGCCACGCACGCCCCAAGGTTGCACGCTGCAGCGACGTCGTGCACACCCCCTCTTCATGGCTGCAGCAGCGAAGGTCGAGCAACCCCTATGACGCGCCCGCGCACCTGTTCACCCGCGATGGTCAGCGCCCTGCTCTTGACGATGTCGTGCGTGAACTTCGACCTCGCCGAGCAACTTGCTGACACTCGAGTGCTCGCCGTGAAAACCGAGCCCGCCGAGATCCTGTTTTCCCCGCTCTTTCTGGCTCCGCCTGATCAGCGCCCCCCCTTCCCCCTCCCCACCACCGAGGTCGACGTCGAGGTCTTCGCCTTCGATCCCCGCGGCGGCCGCACCACCACCAGCATCCAGATGTGCCCCGAAGACGGCGGCGACTCCTCGTGCCGGCTCTACGACAAGGACGTCGACGAGGACTTCGCGCGCCTGGTCGAGCCAGCCCGCAGCGAGGTGGCCGGCCTGCTCGAGCGCGCTGCCTACGAAGACGAAATCGACGACGCCAGCGCGCCGGTGGGGCGCATCGGTCCGTCGACGTTCCACTACACAATCACACCGGGAGCCGTCGATTTCTTCCAGCCCAAGAACGCCAACGGCGAAAACGTGCCGTCAATTTTCCCCGTGCTGCCGCGCTTCGCCGTCGACGTCGAAAATGCCACCCAGCGCGACGATGGCGCCGAGGTCTTTCGGGAACGCGCCTTCAAGCGCTTGCCCCTCACCCTCGATCTCACCGATCCCGCCCTGCCCGCAGACTTCCTCGGCGACCTCGCCCGCGGCTTGGGCATCGAGCTCTGTGACGGCCCCCTGCCCGACCCCATCGACGCCGACGGCGACGGCGTCGACGACGTCTTCGTCGAAGGCTTGACCGACTGCTTGCATCCGCGGGTGCTGAACCAGAACCCGTCGTTTTTGGGCTTCCGCTTCGAGAGCACGGTCGTCGTCGAAGAGCTCAGCACCGGCATGCTCGAAGGCGTCCCCGACGTCGGCATCGGCTCCCTGGTGCGGGCTGCACCGGGCGGGCAGCTAGCGGTCACCCCGATGTGGGGCGCAGACGCCGTCGAGCGCTACCAGGTGATCTCTTTCGACATCGAGGCCAGCAAGCTCACCATCTTGAACCGCGTCGAGGACATGGCCTGCAATTGGTACGCGACCCGCGGCACGGTGTCCTCGGCGTTGACCTCGTTGCAGTTCGACGACGACCGCTTGGGCATGGTCTGGACCCTCCCCGCCGACGCGGTCGTGGGCGAGCGCGACAGCATGATCCTCGTCGTGCTCGATCAGCGCGGTGGCACAGCGGTCGGCGAGATCACGGTCGAATACAAGTAGCTCAGGGCCGCGCCTGCTTCGTCGTCGCCTGTTCGAGCGCGTCTTTGACGACGAAGTCCGTCTCGCTCTTGAGTTGGGCAGCCACGGCCTGTTTCGCCGCCGGCGTCTTGAGCTCCCCCAAGGCGACGGCGATGAAATAGCGAACCTGCGACGACGCCTCTGTGTTCAGGCCTTGCACGAGCCGCGCTTCGGCCTCCGCGGTGCCCACCACGCACAAGGCGTGGGCCGCAGCTTCGCGCACGCCCGCGTCTTTGTCGTCGAGCAGAGCGGCCAGCTTGAGGCCCGCCTTGGGCGGTTTGAGAGCGCGAATTCCACCCAGGGCTGCCACCCGCTCGGCACTCGGTCGTTTGGCGTCGGCGGCCCGCAGCAGCAGCACCAAATCGCCATTTTGCGCTTTGAGCGATGCGATGATCGCTGCACGCAGGACCTCGTCGCGGGAATCGAGACCCTGCAGGAGCAGGTCGATGGCCTTGGGGTTGTTGTCGCGGCCGAGCTGCTTGGCCTGCTTCACGCGGACGTCGAGAGCGACGCCAGTGTCATTGAGTTTCACTTCGATGCTCCTCGGGCTGCCGGCATGGGCGCCGCTGGCGATGCTCGCCCCGCAAAGGAGCGCGAGCAAACAAGAGCGCAGCGTCGTCGTCATCGCTTAACGAACCGGCGGGCGATAGCTGTTGCCCTTGAAGCCGTCGGCGACGAAGGCGGCACCCAATCCTTTTTCGGCGTTCTGGCTGTCGAGCTGGCTCTTGATGTCTTGGATGCTCTTGCCGCCCATGACGCCGTCGAGCATGCCCAAGACGTCTTGGGTGCTCGTCGACCAGGGCAGCTCGCGGGTGGAGCCGACGACGTCGAGGTTGGTGGCGTCTTTGTTCTTGGGACGAGCGCGCAGGTCGTCGAGGTAGTACTTGGAATTGCAGGAATCGAAGAACATCAGCTGGTAGCCGTTCGACGTCGCCCCCACTTTGGCGAGGTCGTTGGCGCCGAGCTTGTAGTGACCGGCCTCGGTGGGCACGCCAATCACATAGTTGCCAGCGGCGCTGTTGGCGTGGTCGAAATCGGGCCCGGAGCCGCGGCGCCCGTGCCCGGTGTAGAGGATGAGGTCGTCTTTTTTCATGCCCTCGGAGAACTTGTCCTTGGCCCCGGGGGTGTCGCGATCGACGAGCTTGACCAGCGACTGCACGGGCTTGCCATCGTGCTCGAAGCTCTTGTTGAAGTAGGTGGCCTCGCGGTCGATGGTCGAGGGATCGAAGCCCTTGGCCTTCAGCTCGTCGTCGCTGAGGTTCTTGACGTCGAGCTTGTCGAAGCCCCGATCCTTCAAGCCCTGCACCACGTCGCGGCGGACGTCGATGTCGTTGCCGTCTTCGTCGAAGCCGACGCCCAAGGTCGTCTGCATCACCCCGTCTTGAAACATCTTGTCGTACTCGGGGAACTGCACGTTCTTCGTCGACGGCGGCGCCTTGTCGAGCTTCTCCATCGTGACAGTGTCGAGCTCGCCGGTTGGCGGCAGCGTGTTGTCTTTTTGGAAGGCCTTGACCGCCGTCACCATCTCGCCGCCGTAGTCGCCGTCGGCGCCGAACTTGGGCAGGTCGTAGCCGGCTTTGATCAGCTTCTCCTGGGCCGCTTTGACCTCGGGACCCTTGGCTCCCCGGACCATGGTGCTGGCATCGGAGGAATAGAGGTCGGCGGGAGGGCCCCCGCCGGAAGGAGGGGCGGCAGGGGCTGGGGGCCCTACAGGGGCCTTGAGGGCGTTGATGAGGCCCAGGGGCTTGGCGCCCGTGACGGTGGAACGGTGGCCGTCGAAGTCGAAGTCGTCGATGCGTCTGAAGAGCTTGCCGAGCTCTTCGGCGCCTTCGATCTTGCCGTCCTTGTTGGTGTCGGCGCCCTCGAGCATCTTCTTGCCGTCGACGCCAGCGTTGTTGAGACGCTCCTGGGTGGCTGCGTCGTTGGCGACGCCGCCCTTGAAGTCCTTGAGGAATTGCGAGTTCGAGATCTTGGTCATGGAGGTCCTCGGCGGTCGCTGTCGGAGGTCATTATCGGTCAAAAGGCGGAGCCGTTCTGTCCGATTGTCACGGTCTGGGGCGACCCTCCCCTACATGCGCCTTGACGCCGGCGCGGCGCGACGGGGCGAAGGCCGGGTCGAGGGCCACATCGTCGACGAGGGCTGCGGCGAGGCGCTCTCCCGACACCGCCGCCAACAACACGCCGTTGCGAAAATGCCCCGAGGCAATCCACGCACCGCTCGTGCTGCGGCCGAGCAGCGGCAGCCCATCGCTGGTCGCAGGCCTCAACCCCGCCCAGGTCGACAACACCGGGGCATCCACCAGCGAGGGCAAGAGCGAGGTCGCGGTGCGCAACACCTTCTGCAAGCCGCCGGCGGTCACGGCTTTGGCGAAGCCCGCGTGCTCCATCGTCGAGCCGACGACGACGCGCCCTTGTGCTCGAGGCACCGCGTAGCCGCCGTGGCCGTAGACGACGAGGTCGAGGGTCTTTTGTCCCTGGAGCTCGGCCATCTGGCCCCGCACTGGGAAGAGCAGGGCTGCGTCGACGCCACTGCCTGGCACTTGGGCGGTCCAGGCGCCGGCGCAAACGACGACGGCGTCGCCCTTGATCTCGCCTTCGTCGAGGATGACCCGCTGCTCTTCGACGGCGACAACGCGTCGGCCCGTGACCGATCGCACGCCGCTCGCTTGCGCGCTGGCTCGCAACATCTCGAAGAAACGCCGGGGCTCGAGGGATGCCTCTCCTGGGAAGAACGCGCCCCCAAAGGTCGGTGCGTCGACGTCGAAGCGGGTCTGGATCTCGGTGGCCTCCAGCCACGATGCCGACAGGCCGGCCAGCTGCTGCCACCGAACCCGGGCCTGGAGCGCTTGTCGTTCGTCGGCAGTGCTGGCGACGTCGAGGGTGCCTGGGGTGCGCAGGCCGACATCACCCAACGACGCGCACAGCTCGAGAGTTTGAGCGAGGCCGGCCAAACAGAGGCGCAGCAGGGGTCCGTCGACGTCGCACTCGGCCTGGGGGGAGAGGATGCCACCCGCGGCCCAGCTGGCTTCGGCGCCGGGAACGCCGCGTTCGCAGACGACGACGTCGACGCCACGCTTGGCCAGCGCCCGAGCCACCGCCGTGCCCACGAGACCGCCTCCGACGACGACGACTTTCATGGACCGCTGTTAGCGCTCGTCGAGCAAGACGTCGACGACGTCTTGGAAAGCCTGGGCTGCGCGTTCGTCGGTGGGGAGCCAACCCGTGATGTCGGCTTCTCCCAAGGCGCGCAGCCAACCCGAGAGCAAGAGCTCGCGCTCGCCGCCGTTGTCGTCGACGAAGACCAGCTCGGCGTCGGCCTCGGTTCCAACGACGGCGTCGGCCACGGCGCTGCACACTCCGCGAAAGGCCTCGACGTCGCCATCGAGAAGCCGGCCGTCGAGGCCGACGGGCGCGAAAGAACCCCCGACGCCGACGAACAGTGCGTTGTCGACGGGCAGCAGCCGCAGCGATCGGCCGTGGACGTCGACGACGAAGCTGCCGTCGTCTTCGTCTTGCACGCCCAGCTCGGTGTTGCCGCGCGGCTCGAGCGCGCTGCCCCGGGCCGCGCGGGCGATGACGCGCAAGACGGCGGTCCCCGCCAAGATGGCGCCGCCGATCTGGGCCCCCTGTCGCTTGCGAAAGACTGCCGCCGCCGCGCGCACCCGGCCGCGTGCGTCGTCGTCGAGACGCAGCAGGAGAGCGCTCGGGTCGACCGAGAGCGGGATGCCGTCAGCGTTCACGTTCGACCACCCTGCGCCGCTGGCATCGACGTCGACGCGCTCGACGCCCAGCAGCCTCGGGCCCTCGAGTTCGAGGAAGCGCCACAGGCTGTCGTCGGCGGGGACGGGCGCAATGGCCGCCAACACCTCACGACGGGCACCGAGTCCGCGCACGGCAGGAACGACGAGCAAGCGCGCCGTGCCTTCTTTTTCCAAAGCCAGCACCAGGCGCTCAGGCAGGGGCTCGGGCAAGGCGTTTACGTCTGCTTGCACGCTCATGGTCCAACGCACCACGTCGCCGCCGTAACGGGTGACGAGTCCCCTCAGCTCGGCCAGCTCCGGCGACGACGGCGGGGTGCCGCGCAAAAGGGTGAGGCGCGCGATGATGGCTTCCTTGAGGCCCGACGACGCCAGGTCTTCGGCCAGCGACGCCGGCAGAGCCTGGGAGTCGATGTTGGCCAGGGCCACCGCGCACAGCACGATGAGGGGCAGCTCGACGCCGACGTCGTCACCGGCCTTGAGATCGTCGCCGAGTCCCAGGGCGCGCGCCTGGGAAACGCCGACCTCGAAGTGGGGTCTGGGCTCGACGCCATCGGCGACCACGGTGGAGAAGCGAAAGACGCCCAGGGCGCCATCGTCGTCGCGGCGGGCCTCGATCTCTGGAACGTCGGGGGACTTCGGCGGTGGGGAGGCGGCGGGCCACGAGGACACCACGAGCTGGCGGGCAGCGGCCTCGAGCAAGGCAAAGACCAGGTCATCAATGACGTCGACGTCGAACACAGCGCGGACCGTACTGCGGGTGTCGCAGTGGATCCATCCAGCTGAAGGCTCGGCGGTCGATCAGCCGCAGTCGGCGTCGCGCAGCAGGCTCTCGAAGGGGCGCTCTTCGCCGGTGAGGAAGCCCTGTTGCCTCAGCCACACCACGGCCTCGAAGAGCTCGCTGGACGCCTGGCCCGGTCCAGGAACGGTGTCGGCGTCGTTTTCTTCGAACATCTGCGCCTCCGTGGTGTTGGCGTCGAGTCGCGACGCGCGCCAGTGTCGGCAGGCATCGCAGCGAACGTGCCAGCTCCAAACAACGGCGGCGACGGCCTCCGGACGCCGTGGAACACGAGGCTCCTTGGCGTGGTGTGCGTGCCCGAGACGCACTCCGTGCTGTGCACAGGCAGCACGCCCGACCCACGCGATCAGGACTCGGCGACGCGGTTTTCGTCGAACGCGAGCACCAGCCCCTCGAGGGCTTCGATCTCTCTGCGGATGGCGTCGCCGGCTTCGGTTTCGCCCACCCGCCGCGGCTGCGCGTAGTCGCGGAGGTTCGTCACCTTGGGCACGATGTCGGCGCCAGCTTTGACGGCTTCTTCGACGGACTCGAAGTGGTGGTGCTCGGCCAACGCCGTGCGACCAGCCTCGAGGATGAGGGTGAACCCCTTGTCGCCGTAGGCCTCGGAGAAGGCGCCGTCGATGGTGACCGCCATGCCCGATCCCTTGAGCGGCGTTTCACCTTTCTCGAGCTTCACCGGCACGTGACCGTTCACGATGAAGCCCGTCGCCGGATCGGCCCCCAGCTCGGCAAAGACCCGGCGGCAAAAGGCCGGATCGTGGGCCAGCTTGAAGTACGCCCCCTTGGTCTCATGCTTGGCGTGCTCATCGGCAACAAAATGAGACTCGAAAGTCGCCATCTTATCCTTACCAAAAAGCGGCGACGTCGGCCCGGTCCAAAGGTACCACAGGAGATCCAGATCGCGGGGTCGTTTCTCACGGAACGCGCGGTGCACCACGCGGTCGTAGGCATCGAACATGGCCTTACCACCGACCAGCGGACCATCGACCTTGAAGGACAAGAACCGTCCGGCGTCGTCGACGGGTAAACAGCCATGGAAAATCAAGTTGTTGTCGCGCTTCAACAACATCGCGCCCTTGCTGCGCAGGAGCTGCATTTGTTGCCACATCACCGTCGACGCCAAGAAGCTCTGGCGCAGGGCCTTCAAGCAGCGTTCTTCGTCGACGGAGAGCTTCTCGGGATCTTTGGGATCGAGGGTGGGCAGATGGGCATCGAGCAGCGGGTGGGCGACGCCGTTGATGGTGACGGTCTTTTTCTCGAGGTCGATGGCTTTGAGCAGGCGGCGATCGTCCATCCGGAAATCGGGATTGCGGGCCGCGGCTTGTCCTTCGAGCTTGAGCTGCAAGATGCAGATGGCCTTTTGCATGCGCGCAACGACAAGGGGATCCCTGCCGCCGACGTCGCCCTTGGCTTTCCACTTCGGGGCGGGGTCGTCGCCGTAGACGTCGCGGGCCAGCTTCTCGAGGGGTTCGAGGGGGATGCCGTAGCCCTCTTCGAGCTGTTGGGTGCGGCCGTAGCGCAGAGAAATGCGCGTGACCGTGCAGAGCAGGGCCTCCTGGCCGAGGCAGGCCCCCATCCAGCTGACGTCGTGGTTGCCCCAGGCGATGGCCACCTTGGGCTGGCGCGCCAGGATGTCGATGACCTTGTCGAGGCGGGGACCGCGATCGCCGAGGTCGCCGGCGACGATGAGCTCGTAGACGCTGAGGTTGCGCACCACCCGCGAGACCAGCCGCAGCAGCTCGTTGGCCTTGTTCCGCGCGAGAAAGGGCTGCACGAGGGCCCGGCGGTAGCTGTCGGCGTCGGCTCTTTTGCGTGAGGAGAAGAGCTCGCGAAAAAGCTCCTGGTAGGGATGGGGAAAAACCCTTTCGACGGCGCGCGCGCTCCACGACGTCGTCAACGCCCTGCCGAGGGTCAGCAGCTTCTCGAGCATGGTCAGGAAAAAGGTCTCGCGCTCGGCCGCTGGTTTGGCATCGATCTCGAGGTGGGCCCAGGTTTGCTCGGAGTAGTAGACGAGGCTGAGGATGTCGCGCCTCTCGGCTTCAGACGACCCCTTGAATACTTCGTCGACGAGAACCCTCAGCGATCCCGAAGCATTTCGGATCACATGACCGAGCTTCTTGTGCTCGCCGTGGACGTCGCTGACGACGTGAATGGTTCCCTTGGGCAGGGTGAGCACCGCCTCGAGGTGGGCCAGCTCGGCGAGGGCTGCGCTGCGGTTGGGGAAGCGGCGCGCGAGCGCCTCGAGGTAGGGGAGATCATCGCGAATCATGGCGCGCACGTTACTGCGCATCCCGGCTCCGTTGGTTGATCGCGGCACTCCTGGTACGCGAGCGCATGCAGGACGTCGTCGACCTCACGCTCGAGCTGTGCACCATCCCCTCGATCACTGGATCCGAGGCCGGCGTCGTCGACGACTTGGCCACCCGGCTGTCCCGGCTCGGCGCCAAGGTCACCCGGCAGAACGTCGGCGGCGTCGTCGGTCGTGACAACCTGCTCGCCGTCGCCGACGCCTCGCGCCCCATCGATCTGCTGCTCACGACGCACATCGACACGGTGCCGCCCTTCATCGCGCCCAGCGTCATCGGCGATGAGATGCGGGGCCGCGGGGTCATCGACGCCAAGGGCATCGCCGCGGCCATGATCGTTGCTTGGGAGCGGCTGCTCGCGCGCAAAGACGGCGCCGGCGAAAACGTCGGCCTGCTCTTCGTCGTCGGTGAAGAGACCAACAGCGACGGCGCCAAGCTGGCGGCGGTCTCGGGCTTTGCTCCGGCGGTGCGCTTTTTCATCAATGGCGAGCCCACCGATGGCCTCTTGTGTCGGGCCATGAAGGGGGTGCTCGCCTTTCAGCTCGACGTTGAGGGCAAGGCCGCGCACTCCGCTTATCCCCAAGCCGGGCACTCCGCGGTGCACCAGCTCATTGAAGATCTGCACCGGCTGACCACGGCAGCCTGGCCGTCGACGGAGTTCGGCCTCACGACCCTCAACGTCGGCGTCATCGACGGCGGTGTGGCCCAAAACGTCATCGCGCCCCGCGCCAGCGCGAAGGTGATGATGCGACCCACCGACGATCCCGATCGCATCCTGGCCACCGTGCGCTCGCTGCTGACGACGTCGACGAAGCTGCAGATCCTGACCAAGGCCCCGCCGGTGCAACTCCACGTCGTCGGCGACGAAGACACCTGCGTGGTGGCCTTCGGCTCCGACGTGCCCCACTTGTCGCCGCTGCTGGAGACCCGCCGCGGGTCGCCCCTTCTGTTCGGACCGGGGTCGATCCTCGACGCCCACACCGACCACGAGCGCGTCTCGATCAAAGACCTGCGCGCCGCCGCCGACGCCTACGAACGCATGGCTTTGCGCCTCTTGGAGAAAGCATGAGCACCCACGACGACGCCATCTCGACCGTGCTCGGCGAGCTCGATCCCTTCTTGTCGCTGAGCGCCGAAGCTCTCACCGACGACGACGTCGCTCGCAAGGCGCGCATCGCTTTTCGGCATTTTCTGGGCTTGCTCGAGCGCGGTCACGTGCGCGCCGCCCGCTGTGACAAGGGCGTCTGGATCGCGAACCCCGACGTCAAACAGCGCATTCTCTTTGGCTTCCGCCTGGGCCGCCTGGTCGAGCAGGGCGACTCGAGCCTACCCTTCGTCGACAAAGACACCTTCCCCGTGCGCGGCTTTTCGACCTCGGAGCGGGTGCGCGTGGTGCCCGGCGGATCGAGCGTGCGCCGTGGGGCCCACGTCGCTGCCGGCGTCACCATCATGCCTCCGGCCTACATCAACGTCGGCGCCTTCGTCGACGAGGGCACCTTGGTCGACAGCCACGCCCTGGTCGGCAGCTGCGCGCAGATCGGCAAGCGCGTGCACCTGTCGGCGGCAGCACAGATCGGCGGCGTGCTCGAGCCCGTCGGCGCCGTCCCCGTCGTCGTCGAAGACGATGTGTTGGTGGGCGGCAATTGCGGCGTCTACGAGGGCACCATCGTGCGCGCGCGCGCGGTGCTTGCCGCCGGCGTCGTCCTCACCAGTGGCACCCGGGTTTTCGATCTGGTCAACCACTGCGAGCTCGCGGCCTCTGACGGGCATCCCCTGGAAATCCCCGCCGGTGCCGTCGTCGTACCCGGATCGCGGCCGGCGTCGTCGCCGTGGGCGCAGGAGCGCGGCCTGCACGTCGCCGCGCCGATGATCGTCAAGTACCGCGACGAAAAGACCGATGCGAAGGCCGCCCTCGAGTCCGTGTTGCGGGCTTAGCAGGCTGCTGAAAAACGAAGTTTTGAGGCAGACGCGTGCTTGGGAGGGAGGCTCGTCGAGGCTTCGCCTCGACGAGGGAGGGTCTGGGACAGACCCTCCGGAAGTACAGCAGGGTGCGAAAAACGGAGTTTTTCCGCACCCTGTTAGGCGTTGATGCTCCAGGCGCTGGCGCGCCTGAAGTGTCTCAACGACAGCACCCACCCTGCACCGCTGTTAGGATGGCCGTGGCGACTACATCGTCACCGGAGGTTGCGCGCGGGTCCATGCTCTGACCGTTCCTCGAATCAGGGAGCCGTTCCGGACGGGTTTGTGCAAGCCGGCCTCGTAGTCGGAAGCCTTCCCCCGCCCCCTTGGCCCCCACCTGGTGAACCCAGGTTCGAGTATTCCCGCGCGCAGCCTTCTTTTTCTCGATGGCGATCATGAACCCTGACAAGCGAGAGCTGCGGAAGCGCTTGCGCAGCGTGCTGCGGTCGCTGTCGACGACGACGAAGCACGCGGGGGGTGAGGCTGTTGCCCGCCATCTCGCGCCGTTGTTGCCGTCGACTCCTGCGGTGGTCGCGCTCTTTGCATCAACCGTCGACGAGCTCGATACCCGCTCCCTCGATGAATTGTTGATCGCGCGTTCTCTCGCCCGTGCGATTCCGCGCATCGACCGAGGCGAGCTGGCCTTTCACCTCGTCGACGGCCCGGTGCACGCGCTGCCCCTGGATGCCTTCGGGATCCCGACCCCGGCGTCGACGTCGCCCCTCGTTTCTCTGGCCGATTGCGCCCTGGTGCTGGTGCCGGGACTCGGTTTTGACGACGACGGCGGGCGGCTGGGCTATGGCCGCGGCTTCTACGATCGGGCGCTGCAGGTTGTGGACCTCGAGCGCGTGGTGGGACTCTTTCTCGACGAACAGCGGGTCGAGCGCGTGCCGATGTTCGGCAGCGATCGGCGTTTGCGGCGGCTGTGCACCCCCGAACGTGGGGTCGTCGTCGTCGACAAATGAGGGTTCAAGGGCTAAGGCAGCCGTCATGGCCGCGTTTGCACCCGTCGAAGAACAACTCGCACTCTTGCTGAGGGGGGCCGTCGACGTCGAGGTCAAAGACGAATTGCGCAAGAAGCTCGAGCGTTCGCGCACCGAGCAACGGCCGCTGGTGGTGAAACTGGGGGCCGATCCGACTGCACCCGACCTTCACCTTGGCCACACCGTGGTGTTGACCAAGCTGCGGCAGTTCCAGGAGCTGGGCCACCGCGTCGTCTTCTTGATCGGCGACTTCACCGCTCGCATCGGTGACCCCACGGGGAAGAACAGCACCCGCCCGCCCCTGAGCGAAGACGAGATCGTGCAGAACGCCGCCACCTACAAGAGGCAGGTGTTCAAGATCCTCGACGAGCAAAAGACCGAGATCCGCTTCAACTCCGAGTGGCTCGGCAAGCTCAGCTTCGACGACGTCATTCGGCTGGCCGCCAAATACTCCGTCGCCCGCATGATCGAGCGCGACGACTTCGCCAAACGCTTGGCTGAAGAGCGGCCCATCTCTTTGCACGAGCTCTTTTATCCGCTGGCCCAAGGCTACGATTCCGTCGCGCTCAAGGCCGACGTCGAGCTCGGTGGCACCGATCAGCGCTTCAATCTCCTCGTCGGTCGCGACCTCATGCGCGCCTATGGCCAAGAGCCCCAGTGCATCTTGACCATGCCAATCCTCGAAGGCACCGATGCCCGCGAAGAAGCGGTCGACGGCGGCGGCCCGCGGCTGGTCGGACCCAAAATGTCGAAGTCCCTCGGCAACGTCATCGGCGTCGACGACGACCCCCAGATGCAGTTCGGCAAAGTGATGAGCTGCTGCGACGCTTTGATGTGGCGGATGTTTCTCTTGCTCTCGGACAAGTCCGTCGTCGACGTCGACGCCCTCCGAGCCGGGCATCCAAAGCTTGCCAAGATCGAGCTTGCGCGCGAGGTCGTGGCCCGCTTCCATGGCAAAGCAGCAGCCGAGCAAGCCGTCGCCGACTTCGAGCGCTTGTTTCCGGGCAAGGGCAACGGCGCTGACAAGAAGGGCTCCATTCCCGAAGACGCGCCCGCCTTCACCCTCGACAGCGGCCGGCCCATCGCCGTCGTCGACGCTCTCGCCGAGACCCAGCTCATGGAATCGAAGTCCAAGGCCAGGGCCCTGATCGGCCAAGGCGGGCTCGTCGTGAACGGCGAAAAAGTGAACGACCTGAAGTTCGAGCTCGCCCTCGGCACCCACGCGGTGCGGGCCGGCAAGACGCGCTGGGCGCGCATCACGGTGCGCTGAGGTCGACGCTGCAGCCTGGCGTCCGTCATTCGACCGACGTCGCCGCGAAACGGGCCGTTGCTGACGACGAGGGACCACGGCAGCGTCTCACCCCCAGAGGTGTCTCATGCGTCGTCTCGTGCTCGCTTGCGTGATCCCCGGCGCCTTCCTCGCTTGCGAGGGCTCACTACTGGGACCACCGCCGCCGCCGCAGGATGGCCTCGAAATCGTCGACATGACCGCCGTCGCCCCCGACGTCGAACACGGATTCCAGCTGCGGGCCCCAAAGACCGTCATCGAGGTTGGCCAGGACGTCCAGACCTGCTTCGTCCCCGACTTCGACGTCGAAACGGACCTCTTCGTCGTGCGTGCGGATGCCTTCCAAGGAGCCGTTGGGCACCACGTCCAGCTCTACGCTTCGGCCGTTCCCCGTCATCCTGGCGAAGTCTTCGATTGCTCCGATCTCAGCACGATGTCGTCGATGCTGCCGCTGATCACGCCGAACTCTCCCGCCAAAGAAGTCGACAGCAAAAAGCAGATGCCCGAGGGCTTCTATGTGCGCATCCCCGCCGGATCCCGCATCGTCATGCAATCCCACTATGTGAACTACACCGACAACCCCATCGAGATCGCCGACGTCGTCAATTTCGAGACCGTCGACGATGTCAGCGACATGATCGAGGCCAACTTCTTCGTGCTTTCGCACAACACTTTCACCCTGCCCACCGGCGCGAGCCGGGTAACCTACGAATGCGACGTCGACACCGACACCAACCTGCTCTACGCGATGGGCCACATGCACGAACACGGCACGGCGCTTTCGGTCGTGCGCCGCAACGGAGCGGGTCCCGAGGAGTTGCTCTACGAGGTCGACGCGTGGACCAGCGCCTTCCGCGACGACGCACCCACCAACGCCTACGCCCCCGCTGATCCCCTGGTGCTGCACGCTGGTGATCACCTCACCCTGGACTGCGACTACGACAACGCCACCGGCGCCGAGATCGAATGGCCTCACGAGATGTGCGTGCTGTTCACGGCCTACTGGCCGGCCCGCGACGGCGGCTTTCTGGTCTGCGAGTGAGATCCCGCAGCTCGGGCCTCGGGATCGTCGTCGTCGTTGTCAGCGCGTGCTTTTCCCCGGTGGTGGGCGAAGGGGAGCCTGAAGCCGAAGACGTCGAACCGGACTGCTCCGAGGGTCTGCCGCCGCCGTCGGACCCTTGCATTCCCGCCTGCGGCAACGAGCAGGGCATGGGCCAGCCCTGCACCGAGGGCGGCGGCGAGTGCAACGCCTTCGACGACATCGACGGCGTCTTCGGGGCTGCTTTTTGTTCTGTGGACTTCGACGACACCACGCTGGCGTTTTGTACCCGCCCTTGTGACGAGGACAGCGATTGCGGCACCGGTGGCGCCTGCGCGGGTGACCCCGAGGACCCTGGGCAGCGCGGCTGCGTCCCAGCCACCTGCCTCGAAGGCGAAGGCGAAGGCGAAGGCGAAGGCGAAGGCGAAGGCGAAGGCGAATGAAGAGAGTTCCGCTTTTGATCGGGGTCGCCTGCCTCTCGGGTGCGGCGACATGTGATCCGCCGCCGCCGACCTTCGTGCAGCTGCGGACCACCGTTTTCGAGCCTCGTTGTGGCAACGCCGCTGCCTGCCACGGCGACAACCCCGCCCGCGGCCTCGATCTGCTCATCGATCCCTACAGCGCCCTGGTGAACCAGGTGAGCGTCGCCGATCCCACCCAGCAGTATGTCGTGCCGGGGGATCCCGATAATTCCCTCTTGCTGGCGATCCTGCGGGGACCCGTCGACGTCGACGACAACGCCCTCGATGCGCGGCAGATGCCTCCCGGTTTCGTCTTGCCGCAAGAGACTGTGGCCGAGATCGAGGCCTGGATCGCTGCCGGCGCCGCCAACGACTGAGCCAAGTCAGTGCAGCTGGGCGGTCGCCGCCATCGCCAAAAGCTGATCGCGCACTGCAGAAAAGGAAGCGTCATCAAGGGCCGTGGCGACGAACACCAGCACGGTGTGCTCGACGACGAAGGTGACGTGCACTTGGCGCAGTTTCCCGTCCGGGGCATCAAACGACACCTCGACGACGAGGGTCGGGCGACCGGCGAGCGTGCGCACGTCGCGCGCGAGAACGGAAAAGCCGTCAAGCGTGGCAGCGAGCATGCGCTCCTCAGCAGCGCCCACGTCCTCGAGCGCAGGCGCTGCGTCGCCAACGACGGGAACGCGCTTGATGACGAAGCTGGGTCGCAACGACTCGCGCGCGGCCACGCGCATCCGCACGGCCGGCGGCGGGACGGGGGCGCGCAACACCACCAGCGTTTCGTCGACGAGCTCCGCCGGCACGTCGAGCTGCAGGGGCCCATAGCGCTGGTTCATGTGACCGGCTCGCTGCGGTTCACACCGATGCCGAGGGCGTGAAAGATGGAGGTCTTGTCCTGTTTCTGCAGAGCGAATTTCGCGACGCTCGCGCCGGTGAGCCCCAAGGCCGCGACGCCCACGCCAACAGCAGCGATCGGAACGGCCGCGAGGAGGGCGCTGTAGGCGGTCACGCTGGTCACCGCCACCGCAATGGTGGCGAGATCGCGTTTTCCGGTCTTTTCGGCCTCTGGCACCACGGCGTCGGCGATGCCGTTGGCCGCAGCCTCGATGCGCTTGTCGGCCTTGATGCCCACGGCCCCGAAGGCGGCGTCGACCACCTTGGTGAGGGTGCGCTTCCAGACACCGATCGTGGCCTCGGTCCAGGAGTTGGTGACGTCGACGACGGCCAACACCTCGCCGCTGTCGCGCTGGTGCAGATCGTTGCGCATCGAGACGCGGTAGCCATCTTTCACGGCGCTCATCTCGCCCTTTTCGTGCAGGGCCAGGTAGACGTCGCCGTTGTCGCCTTTGATGTAGAGACGATCGTAGCCGCAGTCGGCGAAGCGCTTTTCGTATGCCGCAATAGTCTTTTCGTCGGATGCGTCAAGCTTCGGCAAGCGGTAGACGTCATCGAAGGTGCGGCCGCTGATGCGGATGGGGCCGTGGCTCATGATGCCGCCCTGGCCGGTCAAAAAGAACACGTCGAGAGCGTCGAGCCGCTCGGCGTCGATGGTGCCGTCCTTGATCAAGGGCCCGAGCAGGTCCTTGACCTTTTGGGTGGCGGCCGGGCCGTCATCGGTCGCCTTGCCCCTGAACACATCGCGGGCGTCGAGAAAGGAGGCCAGCGAGAGCTCGCCCTTGCCGTCGAGGGCCTTGGCGATGGCTGCGGCACAAGCCCGAACGTCGTCGTCGGCGATGGCGGCGGTGCCCATCGAGGTGCAGAAGGGCGCTGCGAGACCGCGGGCCGTGTCGGCTTGACCGAGATGCTTGCGCAGCTCGGGCAAGGCCTCCTCGAGCTGCGCGATGGCAACGGCGTGGACGTCCTTGAGCGGGCTCTTGTTGGGTGTGCCGGCGGCGAGCGCAGCCTTGTGTTTGGCGATGAGCTGCTCGGCGTCGTCGAGGTCCGACGACGTCACCTCGCGATCGTTCTTTGTGCCCGTGTGCTTGTCGACCGTCTCGGCGGCGGCACGCAGCTTGGGATCGCGGATGTGCGTCGAGCGAAAAGAGACCGTCATAGGGGCAAATGTAGCCGAGAGCCTCGCCAGATTGCAGCTCGCACGCGCTGCTTAGCAGGCTGCTGAAAAACGAAGTTTTGAGGCAGACGCGTCCTTGGGAGGGAGGCTCGTCGAGGCTTCGCCTCGACGAGGGAGGGTCTGGGACAGACCCTCCGGAAGTACCGCAAGGTGCGAAAAACGGAGTTTTTCCGCACCCTGTTAGGCGTCTTTGAGCAGCGGGTTGCGGCCGGCGGCGACGGTCGCTGCGAAGGTGGGGTCGACCTCGGGGAGAGCGAAGCGATCCACCTGCCGCAGGGTCCCGGCGAGGGGTACTTCTTCGTCGAGGCGCAAGGCATCGCGCAGGGCGAAGTTGACCTCGGTGGCTGTGAGGCTGAAGAAGCCCGCGCCGCTCTCGGTGGGGCTGGTCGCCGACTGCAGGTTGCCGTTGTCATCGATGCGCACCGGCATGGCCCGCAAACCCGGCTGCACCACGCCGTCGATAAAAGGGGTGGTCAGACCGATGGCAGTGCCGCCGCCGACCTGCGCAGCCATGGAGCCCAGCCCCATCAACATGCACGAGGTGACGGGCCAGTGATCCTTGCCGCGGGTGGCGCCTTCGTCGTCGCCGCCGTTGTAGGCGGTGCGGCCGAAGTCGGAGGAGACGTAGACGAGAACGCCTCGGGTGCGCAGGGGAGCGTTGGCGGGGTTGTTTTCCACCTCGTCGATGAGGTGGGCGATGCCTTCGAGCAGATCCTTCATGCGGGCTCGGTGGCCGGTGCCGAGGTCGTCGTGGTCGGCGTGGGTGTCGAAGTTGCCGAAGCTCAGGTGGGCCGAGGTACAGGCCACCGGGTCGCTGCGCATGCCCGCGAGCACCAGACCCGCGGCGGAGATCAGGGCGTTTGGATCATTGGTCGCCGGGGTGGCATCGAGGACATTGGCGAGGTCGAGGAAGGCGGCTTCGGCGCCCCGAGCGCTCGTGAGGGCGGCGTGGTTGCGGCGCACCTTGGCCAGGGCTCGGCGGGCATCGAGCAGCGTCGTGCGCCGGGCATCGCGGGCCCCCTGGGTGCGCCGCACGAGGGCGTCGACGTCGGCGGTCAGGAAGGTGGGGTTGTTGCTCTGCCCGGCGTTGGTGTTCGGGCGGGCCAGCTCGGTCAGGACGTTCTGTCGGCCACTGCGCGTCAGCGTGACGATCCCTTGGGTGTCGTCGAAGCCCCCCGTCGACAAAAAGGCCAGCGGAGCGTTGGGCCCCTGCACCGCAGCAACCAGCGCCCCGATGGCGGGAAAGCCTTCGCGCAGCGATCCCGAAAACGCTGCGCGCGGGCCGATGTCATGGCTCACCGTGCGGTGGTCGACGCCGTTGATCACCCGCAGAAAGCGTGCGTTCTCCTCGAAGAAATCGATCTGGTCGCCGGTCCGCAGCCGCCGCACCGTATAGGGCAGGTTGTTCTCCGACGGCGCCACCCGCAGCCCGCCGACGTTGAGGATGTCGCCCTCGGCATAGAGAGAGAACGAGGGATGGGCCTGGGGATCGATGGACGTCGTCGTGTCCCAGGCTGCGTTGGCCTCGATGGAGATGAACAAGGGCGGCGGCGTGATCGCCTGGGCGCGCGCCGATGGCCGACCAAAGACCACCGCGGCGGTGGCGAGCGAGGCGCTGTGCAGAAAGGTGCGGCGTTGCATGGGGCTCCTGGTGCAGCGAGGCGTTCTCGAGGTCGGCGGCGCTACTCAAAGAGGAAGCGCCCATCCGAGAGCAAAGAGGAGAGCACGGCGGTCCAAGCCCGCACCGTGAAGCCCGGATCCTGCGTGATCCGCTGGTACGTGCGGCCGTCGATGACGACGGTACCCGAGGCAGGAAAGGGCGGTCGCACCTCACCAGGGACCGTCTTGACGAACAAGGAAACGGCCTGGCAGGTGTTGCCGATGTTGGCCGGCGTCGTGCCGTTGGTGGGCGCGCGCATGGCCAAGATGGCGTCGACGAAGAGCTGGTAGCTGAGCTCGACCTCTTCTTCGTCGAGCACACTCTCTGCCCACAGCAAGGTGTGCAATCGGCGAATCTGGTCTTTGACCTTGGCCTCGGCGGCGACGACGACGTCTCCGTTGGCATCGATGGGGAGGTCCGCGGGCTCCACGAGGGTGAAGAGCTTGCGCTGCGCGGGATCCACGATGGCGAAGTCTTGGGGCACAGCGACGCACGAAAGCTCGTTGCCCAGGCGGCGGGCGACGGCGGCGCGGACGGCCACCGGATCGCGCGAGCGCAGGGTGACGAACTCGCTGTCGATGCCGCCGGCGAAGATCGAATAGAATTTCTCGTCGGTGAGACCGTTTGGAGACCCGCTGTTGCGCAGATGGGTCCAGGGGATCCCGACCACCGAGGTGATCTTGCGATCGAGCATCTCGGGGGTCAGCAGCAGGCCGCCGGCGCCGACGGACAAGAGCTCGAGAGCCCGGTCGCTTTCGGCGTCGACGTCGACGACGCTGGCGTCGGCCCGGAAGCTCTTGCCCAACAGGATGGCCTTCACGATGGGCTTGAGCTGCCCACCGCTCGCGCGAAACACCGCGGTGAGGAGCTGCAGCTCTTGTTGCTGGGTCGCAAAGGCGCGCGCCTTCGCCCGGAAATCGGGATCGATGAGAGAGTCGGGCGGCGCCAAGAGCTTCACACCGACGATGCCTTCGTAGAGCGGGATGACGACGCCGTAGGCAAAGCGCGGGTGCTCGACGATGCGATCGGCCAACCACGCCAAACGCGCGGGTCCCTTGGTGTCGCTGGCTCCTGTGCCGACGCCGTCGACGGGGACGGGACAGTCGCTGGCGTCGTCGAAGCTGGGCCGCAGCACGCCGCTGTTGGGGTCGCCGCCGCCGGGGAGGGCGATGTAGCCAAAGCCGGGACCGCGCATGCCGTCGCTGCGACAAGGTCGACGGGCCTGAACGGCGCCACCGCTGCCGACGAAGTGGTTGAAGGCGCCAGCGACGGGATCCAGGAGGGTGTGACAGACCACGCACGGTTGCGTGTCCCACGTGAGGTTTTCGAGGCTCTGGCCGGGCGGAATTTCCGGCGTGGCAAAGGCCGCCAGCTTCATCACATCGATGCCCAAGAGCTTCTCGTACACAAGCCGCGCCCGCGCGCGCTCCCGGTTCGACGGCGTCGTCGGCTGGCGCTTGAGAAACGACGACGTCGTCAGCACGCCCTGGTGGGGCCAAGCCGCGAGGCTCGCGTTGCGGTCGGTGACGGCGTTTTTGTCGGTCTCGACCACGCGGACGACGCGGCGCTCGGTGTCGTCGTCGCTGACGTCGTTGTTAAACGCTGCGGTCAGGCCGTCTTTGAAGGTGAGGCCGTCGGCCTCGAGCAGCCCATAGGCCCGCGCCAACGAGGGATCGACGACGGTGAAGTCGCCCTGCACCATCTCAGACGCCGGCAGATCATCGCGCCAGATGCGCTGCAGAATCTCGATGGGCTCGCGGGCAGCCGAGCGGCGCAGCTCAGCGCGCTTGGCATCGCAGAGCACGTTTTCGGGTTTCGGGGGCACATTGTTGGTGCTGTCGCCGTCGAGGTTGAGCGGGTCCTCAGGGACGCGACAGCAGGCGCCGGCAACGGCGTCGTCGCAGGAGTTGTTGGCGTTGCCCCCCTCGGATCGCAGCTGCTCGAAGAACAAGCGGTCCGGAAAGGAATTGTTCAAATAGACCGGGTTGGTGCCCAAGGCGGCGTCGGTGAGGAGCCAATCGTTGAACACCTCACCCATGCGCACCTCGGTGCGGGGATCGTCGAGCAAGGCGTCGAGAGCAGCAGCCAAGCCGGCTTCGTCGATGGCAGCGCTCGCCACCAAATCGGCCGGGGCGCCGGTGAGGCCCAAGGTCGCCTTCCTCAAGGTCTCTGGCGCCGAGAGCAAGGTGACGCCGTCGAGGAGGTCCTCTTCGGCGAGCCCGTTGTCGCTGCCCGCTCCGCAGCTGTCGGTGGGTTGCTGCACGCGCGCCAGGAAGGATCGGAAGTGCGCGATCTCCTGCGTCTCGTTGGGTGAGACGACGACGCCCCCCGTGTGGCCGGTGAGGTCGGCGAGGACGGGATTGGCAAGGAGGAGGGGCAAGCTGTCTTCGTCGTCTTGCAACAAGAGCGCGCTGCGTTGCTCCGGCGAGAGCGTGCTGGTGTCGATGTCGAGGCCGTCGGCAGCCGTGAGAAGAAGGATGCTGCGCACCGCTTCCACACCGCGGGCGCCGAAGTCCTCGTCACCAGGGAAGGGCAGGATGAAGCGCGCGCCCAACGAGGGTGCGAGTCCGAACTCGTTGTGGCAGCCGACGCAGCGCGAGAGGATCACCGGCCAAGCGTCGACGACGAAGTCCTCCTCCAGCGATCGGCAGGGCGTGAATTCGACGGTGGGCGCTGCACCCTCGAGGTCGACCAGCACCCCATCGATGCTGAGCTCGAGGGTGAAAGTGCCGGCCACCGTGGACCGAAGCGCGAAGGAGGCACCTCCGGCGACGTCCGAGATCGCGGGCGCCAGCTCGTCGGGCCCCGGCGACGTCGTCGACAGCACCAGGGAGCGATCGTTTTTTGGGCCCGCGCCGCCCAAGGTCACCGAGACGAGCAGCGCGCTGCTGCCATCGGCCGGCAGGGCAAAGAGCGGAGAAACCGTCAGCGTCGCCGTCGTCGGCGGCGGCGGGTCGTCGCTTCCCTCTCCCTCTCCCTCTCCTTCTCCTTCTCCTTCGCCCTCGTCTCGAGGGCCACCGCCTTCGCCTTCCGCTGGCAGCTCAGCCAAGGGACAGGCGCTCAAGAGCGCCGGAAGAAGAAAAAGGAGGGAGCGGTTCAGCAAAGGACCTCCGTCGCGCCACTGTCCCACAGCCCACGCAAAGTGCCGATGTTTGGGCCGCCCAACGACTCAAACACGCTGGGCACCCGGTCCGACGTCGACACCTGGTGGGTGGGCTTCGCAAACTCAGATCTGATCCCGCGTCCGCATGATGTTCGACCGCGTTCCGAGATGGGAAAGACGCGGGATGATGCGCGTGAAGCGCGCCGCGGAACGCGGAGTTGGTGGATCGGGATAGAGGCCGGCGGTGCTGCCGCCGGTCCCCTCCCACACCACCGGACGTGCGGGTCCGCATCCGGCGGTTCGATGTGTTGAGGTCACGCTTC
>JAHFED010000124.1 GCA_023248635.1 Myxococcales bacterium | reverse complement strand
ACCACGATGATGCGCTGACCACCATCAGTTTTCCGGCGCTCACCGAGATCACCGGCACGCTCAACATCACCGGCCTCGTGGGCCTGGCCAATTTGCGCTTTCCCGTGCTCGACAGCGTCGACGGAAACCTCGTTGTCCTCGACAACGACGCTCTGACGACTGACCTCGGGCGGACCATCGGCGGCAACCTTGACAACCTCGCGTCCTTGGACCCGCGAGCCCTTCCGGTCTTGACTCATGTCGGGGAGACCCTCCAAATCAGCGACAACCAGCAGGTGACAAACATCCAATGCCCGCTCTTGGCCAGCGTCGGCGACCTAGAAATCATCCAGAACAGTGCACTGTCGACCGTCATCTTTCCCTTGCTGACCGATGTCGACGGAACGCTAACGCTCTCTAGCAACGGCGCACTCACCAGCATTACATTTCCCCAGATGCGCTTCACTCAAAACGTTCATTTGGCACGCAATGCCGGTACCTGCAGCGCCCAAATGCAGGACGGCGCTCAGCCGTGCTCGTGATGGTCACTGCTGCGGAGTCAGCAAGCGACGCCGGCGCCTCAGCCACTGGCCGGCGTCGTAAAAGAGGCTCCAGGCCACGGGCACGATCAGCAAGGTCACGAGCAGGCTCAGGGCCTGGCCGCCAACGATAACCTTGGCCAGCGCCGCCCTCGACGACGCCCCTGGTCCCACGGCCACCGTCATCGGCGCCATGGCTGCGATGAGGGTCATCGTCGTCATCAAAATGGGGCGGAGGCGGAGCTTGTTGGCCTTGATGATGGCGTCGTGGGCGTCGAGTCCGCTGGCCAGTAACTTGTTCGTGGTATCGACCTGCAAAATGCCGTTCTTTTTGACGATACCGAAGAGCATGAAGACCCCGAAGATCGAGTACACATTGATAGATTCATGCAACATCAAAATCGAAAGCAACGCAAACGGTGCCGTCAGTGGAATGGCGAGCAGGATCGTGATCGGGTGCAGCAGGCTCTCGAACTGTGCGGCGAGCACCATGTAGACAAAGATCAGCGAGAGCAGCAGCGCCATGAAGAATTCGACGCGGGTTTCTTCGAGGGTTTTCACATCACCCAGGAACATGGTGTCGTAACCCGGCGGCAGGTTCGCGCGCTCGATGATCTCCTCCAGATGCTCGACGGCGACACCGAGGGTGGTGCCAGGCGCCGGGTTCGCGGACACAAAGACCTGTCGCAAACCGTTGAGGCGCAAGATGAGCGTGGGGCCCGTGCCCTCGTCGAGGCGGGCCAGGTTGTCGACGGTGGCGACGCCCTTGTTCGTTGGCAGGGGCAGGGCTGCGATGTGTTCCTTGCTGTCGCGGTTTTCCAGGCGAGCGCGCAAGATGACGTCGTAGCGCTCGTCCCCATCCCGAAAAGATGTGACGACATCGCCGCCGACGAAGATGCGCAGGCTCTCGGCCAGATCGCGGGGCGTGGCTCCCAGGTCCGCGGCCTTGTTGCGATCGGGGAAGACCCGCAGCTCCGGCAAGCGGTCGGCCGAGGGCGAAAACGCATCGACGAAGCTGGGATCGGCGCGCACATCCTGGATGAGCCTTCCCAGGATGTCCTCGAGCTTGGCCAGGTCGGGCCCACGAATGGCCAAGCGCAACTTGCCGCCGTAGCCGGGGCCGCCGAGGCCCGCGGTGTTGAGAGAGCGCACGGTGACCCGCAGATCGGGGAAGCGTTGCAGCACGGTTCGAGCGCGGTTCATGACGTCGGTCTGGGCCAAAGGCAGCCCGCGCTCGGCCCCCAGCTTGCGACGTTCGGCGATGGAGAGCAGCCCGACGTAGATGTTGGCTCGCGTCGCTGCCCCCGTGCCGCGGGCATCCCCCACCGACACCAACACGTCGCGCACCCCGACCACTTTGGCGACCAGCGACTCGATCTCCTGCACGACGTCGTCGGCGGCCGCGAAGCTCGTGCCTGTGGGCAGCTCCACCGTGATCTCGAATTCGCTCTGGTCGTCTTCGGGAAGAAAGTCCGTCGGCGCCAGGCGGTACAGGGGCACGGTGGCGGAGACGAGGAGGAGGGCGACGACGACGACGACGACGCGGTGCCTCAGGGCCCATTGCACCGCTGTGCCGTAGTGGCCCTCGAGCCAGGCCATGACGCGGTCGGCACGGCGTTCGAGCCACGGCGCGGATGTGCCAGCGGCGCGCGGCTGGTCGAGCAGCAGGCTGGCCATCATCGGCGTCAAGGTGAAGGCAACGAAGAGAGACACCAGAATCGAAGCCGCGACGGTGATGCCGTAGCTGTAGAAGAGACGCCCGATCTGCCCCGTCATGAAGGCCACCGGCAGGAAGATCACGACCAGGGACAACGTCGTCGCCGTCACCGCCAGCGCTATCTCCCGGGTCGCGATCTTTGCAGCAAGAGCGGGCGTCAGACCCTCGTGGTGAATTTTGCGGTGGATGTTCTCGACGACGACGATGGCATCGTCGATCACCACCCCGACCGAGAGCGTCAGCGCCAGCAGGGTGATGTTGTTCAGCGTGAAACCAAAGAGACGCATGACCGTGAAGGTGGCGATCACCGAGCAGGGGATCGCGACCGCCGCGATCAGAGTCGAGCGCCATGAGCCCATGAAGAACAAGACCGCCAGGGCGGCCAGCAATGCGCCCCCAACGAGGTGAAAGCGGGCTTCGGCGACGGAGTCTTCGACAAAGACCGAGGCGTCGCGCAACACGATCATGTCCGCACCCGCCGGCAGCGTCGGGCGCAGTCGATCGAGCCGCTCTTTGATCCCCGCCGCCGTCGCCACGATGTTGGCCCCGGCGAGCTTCTGCACCGTGAGGGTGACCGCGGGCTTGCCGTTCAAGCGCGACGTGCTGCGTCGTTCGACGGTGCCGTCCTCAACGTCGGCGACATCGCGCAGCAAGACCACAGCCTTGCCGCTGGCGCTGGGGCGAACGGCGACGACGACGCCGCCGAGCTCGCTGATGTCTTGCACCCGCGCCATGGTGCGCAGGACGTCTTCGCGCGCGTCGCGTGTGACGCGGCCCCCGGGGATTTCGACGTTCTGTTCCTGCAGCGCGCGGCGCACGTCGAGAATGGACACGCCGGTGGCAGCGAGCTTGTCGGCGTCGACGATGACGTTGATGGCCCGACGCAGGCCTCCTTCGATGGTGACCTGGCCCACCCCGGGTGCCGTCGCGATGAGGTCTTTGACGCGCGTCTCGGCGAACTCGGTGAGCTCACGCAGCGAAGTCGGGCCCGAGATGGCGACGGCGAGGATGGGCGATGATTCGCTGTCGAAGGTCGAGATGACCGGAGGATCGGTGCCCTCGGGCAGCAGGCGCACGATGCGCGAGAGCTTGTCGCGCACGTCCTGCACGGCCTGATCGATGGGGCGGTCGAGGGTGAAGGTGAGGTTGACGAAGGAGAAGCCCTCGCGGTTCACCGAACGCATCTCTTCGATGCCCGCGATGGTGTTGAGCTGCTCCTCGATGGGCTGGGTGACCGCGCTTTCGATCTCCTCGGGACCAGCGCCGGGCAACGCGGTGAACACGGTGACGGTGGGCTGTTCGACGGCGGGAAGCAGGTCGACGCCCAGGCGGCGGTAGGACAGGAGGCCGACGACGACGAGAGCCAAGCTCATCATGAGCGCAAACACCGGCCGGTCGACGGAGATGTCGGCGATCCCCAACCCCTTCGAAGGCGCTGCACTCACGGCGCCGCCGCAGCCGACGACGTCGTCGTGGGTCCCGCTGTCTGCTCGAGCTCGATGGGCGCACCCGGGAAGAGGCGCGCGATGGCCGTGGTGATCACCCGATCCCCGGGCTTGAGATCGCCCGTGACCAAGGCTTCGGAGCCGCGCTTGCGCAGCACCTGCACCCTTCGTTCTTGGGCCTTGAAGGCGCCGCCCTCGTCGTCGACGACGAAGACCTTGGTTACGCCGGCGAGGTTCGACACGGCGGTCTCGGGCACTGCGATGACGGACTCATCGAGGCCCGTGACCACGCGCGCGCGCGCAAAGGAGCCGGGCTTGAGGCGCCCCTCCTTGTTGTCGAACACGGCTTCGATGGGGAAAGTGCGCGAAGCCGCATCGACCAACGGACCCACCCGAGCCACGGTCCCGCGCGCCGCAGTCGAGAGCGCTCCAGCATCGACGTCGAGCGACAGGCCCTTGACAACGACGTCTGCATAGCGCTCGGGGACATCGGCCCGCAGCTTGAGCGTGTCTTTGACGACGACGACGGCGACGACCTGTCCGGGCTTCACCAGCTCGCCCAGCGAAACCAGACGGCTTGCAACGACGCCGGCGACGGGACTTTGGATGCTGGTGTCGGCCAGGCGTTTGCGCGCCAGTCCCCAGGCCGCCCGACGGGAACGGGCCACAGCGATGCTGGCCACCGCCTCGTCGTGGGCCGCAGCGTACCCAGCCTCGGCGACGACGTCGCGGGTGTGGGCGGTGTCGAGGTCACTTTGGGAGGCGACCTTCTTGTCGAAGAGCTCTTGGATGCGCGCCAGGGTGCGGTTGGCTTCGTCGCGATCGGCCTTGGCCCGTCGCACGCTGGCCACGCCCTCGGGTCCTGCGGCATCGAGCTTGGCGTCGTCGGACTGCGCGCTGGGGTCAACACCAACGCGAGCCAAGGCCGTGGCGTAATCGGCATCGGCCTGGGCTGCTTGCAGACGTGCGACTTGACGCCCCAGCTGCACCAAGAGGCCCCCCTCTTTGACGTCGTCGCCGAGGTCGGCGGCCACCCTGTCGACCCGCCCTTCGACTTCGGCAGAGACCATCACTTGTTCAGCACCAGCCAGGGTGCCGGTGATCTCGACGACGCGCTCGACTTTCTCTTCTTGGGCCTCGACGGCGCGGACGACGACGGCCTTGCCTGCTCCCTTGCCCCGGCCGCCATCCGCAGGACCACCGCACCCCAGGGCAGCGACGCCGACGACGACCAGCAGTGCGAGGGGTCTCATCCGCCTGCCCTAGCGTGCACGGAGCGGCTTGACAGCCCCACCGGCACCCTTTAGGTGTGGCGACGTCGCTGGCGTAGCTCAGTTGGTAGAGCATCTGCCTTGTAAGCAGGGGGTCACGGGTTCAAGTCCCGTCGCTAGCTGAGAGCGAATTCGCAGACACGCAAGCGTGCCCGCGAATTATCAACTGTTCATCGCCCGACGGCGATGAGGTCGCAGGCGACGGCGTCTTCGGCTTGTAGGGTCATTGCGGCTTTGGCTGCAGAGGGAGTGTTGCGGAGGGGTACCCAAGTGGCCAACGGGAGCAGACTGTAAATCTGCCGTCTTCGGACTTCGAAGGTTCGAATCCTTCCCCCTCCACCACCGACAGGTTTCTTGTGTTTTGGTTTCGTTTTCGCTTCTGCTCGGTTACAGGATTTCGTCGGACATCCGCGTCGCGGGGTTAGCTCAGTTGGTAGAGCGTCAGCCTTCCAAGCTGAATGTCGAGAGTTCGAGTCTCTTACCCCGCTCCGCTGCCATAGCTCAGTTGGTAGAGCGCGTCCTTGGTAAGGACGAGGTCCCGGGTTCAAATCCCGGTGGCAGCTCCACGGGTTCCTCGACGAGGAACCCTTTTTTTTTCTGCGGTGGCACTGCGCGCCAGCGTCTGGCGACAGAAAGACAGCCCGCAGCACCGAGCCCCGTTGGCGGCGCGCCCACCCTTGTTTCTGGCGAATGCTAGGGCACTGGAAACGAGGTGCTTTGATGAAATCGCGCCGCGGATTTTCGTCGAGGGCAAGGCGCGGCGGAGGGAGACCGAGCACGCGACGATGCCGGCGACGTCGTCGACGCCGGCCACGGGACGTCGTGCCGTCGATCCCGAGTTGCCCGCCGGCCTGAGCTCTCGCCCAGCGCAAAGGGCCGCGGGAGCCGCCTTTGCCGTCGACGCAAACGGTGCCCTGCTGCCTCCCAGCCCTCGCGACGTCGACCAGGGACAGTTGGGTGATTGTTGGTTGATGGCGTCGGCCGCCGCCGTCGCGCACACGCACCCCGAGGCCATCATCGATCGCATCCGCGAGGACGCCGACGGCCAATACACCGTGCGCCTCGGCCCGCAGGAGCAGGTGGTACCGGCGCGCTTTCCCGCGGGCCTGGCCGACACCACCCCTGGTGTAGCCCCCCGATCGACCGAACAGGTCCGTTACGCATAGGACGGACATATGACCAGCACAGTCGTAGAACCTGAAGAGGTTCAACCTCACGAGCCCGCTCGCCCGGGGCGACGTC
>JAHFED010000015.1 GCA_023248635.1 Myxococcales bacterium | reverse complement strand
GCGGACGACGCGGACCATCTGTTCTTCGGTGAATCGGCTCTTGCGCATGCGGGGCTCCGGGTTGGCCGGTAGCCGCAGCTTTTCACGTTTGCCGTGGTCCGAAATTGCGGGAGCAGGTCAGATGCGCATCCTGGTCGCCCTGCGGTCCGCACGATCCGCCGATGTCGTCGTCGAGGTGCACGACAACTCCGCCGGCCCTGTGGTCAAGCTCCTTGGCATCGTCGTCGACGAAGCCCGGCCGGCGTTTTTCACCCTGTACCTGCCGCCTTTGGAGGACTGGTTGCCCGCCTTGAGCTTCCTGGACGAGCAGACACGAAGCCGCGTCGACGACGTCGCCTTCTATCCACGGCTTCGCGATGCCATCGTCGCTCGCTTCTTGGAGGCCCGGGATCGGTGCGCACTGGCAGCAGCTGCCTGAAGGGACACCGCTCGACGATGACGGTCGGATGGGGCATGCGCGTTTGGAGCCGTGCCAACGGCTCAGACCATCGGCACTTTGCGATCGGGGTCCTTCCACACATTGATCAGGCGGTACTGCCTGAGGTCGAGGAGCTCACATGGCTGGTACGACGAAGCACGCACGCCTTCTTGCCTGGATCGACGAGATCAAGGAGCTGGTCCAGCCCGACAAGGTCTACATTTGCGACGGATCCCAAGACGAGTACGACCGCCTCAGCGCGCAGATGGTCGCCAGCGGCACCCTCATTGCGTTGGCGAAGCGCCCCAACAGCTTCCTGGCCCGCTCCGATCCCCGTGACGTCGCCCGCGTCGAAGACCGCACCTTCATCTGCAGCACCTCGAAGAACGATGCAGGCCCCACCAACAACTGGATGAATCCAGCGGAGATGAAGAAAAAACTCCACGGTCTTTTCGCGGGAAGCATGCACGGAAGAACCATGTACGTGGTTCCCTTCTCCATGGGACCCCTAGGCAGCCACATCGCTCACCTCGGCGTGCAAATCACGGATTCGGCCTACGCCGTCGTCAACATGCGCATCATGACCCGGATGGGCCAGGGCGCCCTCGACGTCCTCGGCGACGACGGCGACTTCGTGCCTTGCGTTCATTCCGTCGGCAAACCCCTGGTGGCGGGCGAGAAAGACGTGGCCTGGCCCTGCAACCCCGAGCAAATCCACATCGCCCATTTTCCCGACAGCCGCGAGATCTGGTCCTTTGGATCGGGCTACGGTGGTAATGCTTTGCTGGGTAAGAAATGTCTCGCTCTTCGCATTGCCACTGTCATGGGTCGTGACGAAGGATGGCTTGCAGAGCACATGCTCATCCTCGGCTGCGAAAACGCCCAGGGCGAACGCACCTACGTCGGCGCCGCCTTTCCCTCGGCCTGCGGCAAAACCAACTTCGCCATGTTGGTGCCCCCGGCCGGCTTCGAGGGCTTCAAGGTCTTCACAGTCGGCGACGACATCGCGTGGATCAAGCCCGGCAAGGACGGCAAGCTCTACGCCATCAACCCCGAGGCCGGCTTCTTCGGCGTCGCCCCAGGCACGGGTGCAAAGACCAACCCCAACGCCATCGCCACCCTGACCAAGAACTGTATTTTCACCAATGTGGGCCTAACGGACGACGGCGATGTCTGGTGGGAGGGCCTCACCGACGCGCCTCCTGCGCACCTCATCGATTGGAAGGGCAACGACTGGACGCCCGAGAAGAACAAGGACGGCAAGTCGCCGGCGGCGCACCCGAACTCCCGCTTCACCGCGCCGGCCTCGCAGTGTCCCTCCATTGATCCCAAGTGGGAGGATCCCCAGGGTCTGCCCATCAGTGCCTTCATCTTTGGCGGGCGGATGTCGAAGGACATGCCCCTGGTCTTTCAGGCCTTCAATTGGAGCCACGGCGTCTACCTCGCGGCCACCATGGGCAGCGAAGCGACGGCGGCGGCGGTGGGTCAAGCAGCGATGCGCCGCGATCCCATGGCGATGCTGCCGTTCTGCGGTTATAATATGGCGGATTATTGGACGCACTGGTTGAACATGGGACGCCGTATTCCAAATCCGCCGCGTATCTTCCGCGTCAATTGGTTCCGGAAAGATGCCAACGGCAAGTTCATGTGGCCAGGATTCGGCGAGAACATGCGCGTGCTGAAGTGGATTCTCGATCGCGTGCAAGGCAAGGGCTTCGCCGTCGAAAGCCCGCTGGGCTGGATGCCGCGCTACGAAGACCTGAACTGGAACGGCCTCGAGTACGATAAGAATAAGTTCTATGAGTTGATGAGCATTGGTCGCGAAGCGGGCACAGCAGAAGCCCACGCCCACGAAGAGTTATTTGACAAATTTTTCGACCGCTTGCCGAAAGAGTTCATCTACGAACGCGAGCTGCTGCGCTCCCGGCTCTGGCGCAGCCCCGATCACTGGGAGCTCGCGCACGAGGCCTGAGTTCGTCGGCGCACTGTGCGACGCCGGGGTCCGACAGAGGTGCGGATTGTGCGACCCAAGCTTGAGGATCGTCCGACGGAATGAGGGTGGTGCCCGGGCGTCTCATCCCCGATCTCGCTGAACTTCGATCGCGGAGCGGTCTCGTTCAGCTCCGTCGGGGATGCTCTTTCGGGGAGGTCTGATGCAGACCTCCCCCACGCCGGCGGAGCCGGACGCGGGCCCCCCACGCTTCACGCGCATCATCCCGCGCCCTTCCCAGCTCGGAACGCGGTCGAACATCAAGCGGACCCGGGATGATGGAACGCGGGCTGACTGGGCGACACAGGCGTCCGACAGAGATGCGGACCCTCCGACTGGGCGACGCCGCCGTCCGACGGAGGTGCGGACTGGGCGACAATCCTGTCCGACAGGCCGCCGCCCATCATCGTCATCGCGCAGGCCAGCTGCAGGAGCTGACAGCGGCGGGGAGCTCAACCATCGCGCTCCCGGCCCAGCGGGGGAGGCTACGGCTACAGATCCGCGTCCCAGGAGGTGAAGGCGTCGACGACGGCCTCTTGCAGGCGCAGTCCTTCGGCTGCGGTGATCTCGCAGCGCGCGGGATCGGCGGCGGTCCAATAGCAGGCCGGCACGCTGGCAAGTTCCGTCGGCAACCCGATGGGGGAGATGCCCGTGAGGCCCGCGTAGAGGGAGAGGGCGTAGACGTAGACGCCTTTGGCTCCCGGGTGACCACCGCCAGTGCTTTGGGGTGGGGTGTAGTGCGCCGGCGTCAGGCTGCCCTCGGGGATGCTGTCGACGAAGTAGTACTCGAGCACGGCCTCGGTGACCAAGGGGCTGCCCATGGAGGCGACGACGGCGCGACCGGCGGGCAGCACGGCTGGGCCGGGATGGGCGCGCACATAGGTCAACAGATCGCGGTCGACGCCGCCGAAGGTGGCCGGGATGGCTGCAACCTCGGCGGTGGCTGGCATGGGCTCGAAGATCAGCAAGCGCGCGCCCGTGGCAGCGACAGCGCTGCGCCAGAGCTCAGCACCTGCAGTGAAGCGCGGATCGCCAAAGGGGAGCATCTGCAAGACGACGGCGTCGAAGTCGCCGCGCAGCAAGGTCGTGTGCGGCGAGCACCCCTCGGCGGCTCTGGATTGGCAGGCGAAGTCACCACCCTCGGTGCCGGCGCGGGGTTGTCCGTCGGCGAAGCTCGGCAACTCGGCGCACCCAGCGGCCATCGGGCAGGGAGCACAGGCCTGGCGCAGTCCGGCCACCAGGCACACACAAGGCTCAGCTTCCGTGCGAGCGCTGCCGCCGGCGACGTCGACGATGCGGCAGCGCGCGAGGCAATGGAGGTCGCGGCTGGCATCGGTGGTCGTGGCCGGGCAGGGGCGGTTTTCGTCGGCGAAGAGCTGTTCGAGGTTCAGGCCGAGGCGGATGCGCTCCACGGGGATCACCCGCGGCGCATCAGCGGGAAGGGCGGTGGAAAGCTCCTGCAACACCTCGGCGACGGCGGTGCTGAAGTGCTCGTTGGGGGTCACTGTCCCGTCGCGGTTGGTGTCGCGGTCGAAGGCCGCTGCGAAGTTGCTGTTGGCCACCAGCAACACGCGGATGATCGGGCCCGGGGCGTCGCACACGGTGCCCAGGCCGTCGCCGTCGCCATCGCTCTGATCACCATTGGGCACGGCGGGGCAGTTGTCGCGTGCATCGACGACGCCGTCGCCATCGTCGTCGGGACCGTCCTCGCCGAGTTCGCCTTCGCCTCCGCCTTCGTCGTCCTCACCTTCGCCTTCGCCTTCGCCTTCGCCCTCGCCCTCGCCCTCGCCCTCGCCCTCGCCTTCGCCTTCGCCTTCGCCTTCGCCTTCGCCTTCGCCTTCGCCTTCGCCGACGTCGCCCTCGCCTTCGGCTTCGCCGACGTCGCCCTCGCCTTCGCCTTCGCCTTCGCCGACGTCGCCCTCACCTTCGCCTTCGCCGACGTCGCCCTCGCCTTCGCCTTCGCCTTCGCCGACGTCGCCTTCGCCTTCGTCGAGGTCGCCCTCGCCCTCGCCGACGTCGGCCTCGCCTTTGTCGACGTCGCCCTCGCCTCCCTCCAGCGGGGCCTCGCAGGCCACGGACAAGCAGGCTGCGAACAGAAGTTGCTTTGGGCGCATGCACGCAGAGCTAACGGCGACCGCTCCCGTCAACCAGGGCAATACACAACAACAAATGGCCGCAGATCACCCGAAGGACGTCGACGACGACGGCGTCTCCGGGACCGCGCTTCCCGGACAGGTGACCCGAGGTTCAGGGGACAAGAATGCAGGGGCGTTCTTGTCGTAGCGTCCGGCGGTGGTCACCGAGGAGCGGGTCCGATGAACGAATCGAGCAATTCCTACCTGAACGAAGTGATGCAGCAGCAGGCTGACGTCGTGCAGGAGCTCAAGAAATCTGCGCGTCCCTCGGCGGGGATGGCCCTGCGCCAGCAGGTCGGTGGATCGCCGGCGAGACCCTCGCCCAGCAAAGGCAGCGTCAGCGGCAACGGCGTCGATGTTCGCGTGACCGGCCTGTGGCGATTCCAGACCGTCCTGGTGCCACCCAACGCCTGGGTGGTGCACACGCGCCGCGGTCACGCCGAGCCCCTGCACCTGGGCCTGGGCGTGAGCTTCAGCTTCGATCCCTACCGCGACTCCTTCTTGGTGGCGCCGGCGACGATGCAGACCCTCGCGATCAACGCCAAGTGCATCTGCTCCGAACGGCAGGGAATCCTGGTGCAGGCCTACGTGCAGTGGATCGTCGACGACTTCAAAGCGGCCTACCAGAAGCTCGACTTCTCCGACGTCGACGATCCCATGCGCATCGTCAATGTGCAGCTGCGCGAGCAAGCCGAAGCCAGCATCAAGGACAAGGTCGCGTCGATGTCCATCGACGAAATCCTCGCCGACAAGAGACCGATCATCGACGAGCTCACGTCGCGCTTGCGCGGGGTCGCCGAAGGACAGGGGCTCAAGATCGTGCAGGTGCAGATCAAAGAGGCCGTGGTGTCGTCGACGACGGTCTGGGAAACCCTGCAGAAACCCTTCCGCGAAGAGAAGGCCCGCTTGGCCCGCATCGCCGAGCTCGATCGGCAACGGGCCATTCAACAGCGCGAGGTGCTCGACAGCAACGACGCCGAGCGCGCCCGCATCGCCGCCGACAATGAGACCGCCCGCATGCGCCGCGCCCAGGAGGTCGAGCTAGCCCGCAGCCGGGGCGAGCTCGAAGAGACGCGCGTCAAAGCCGAGCTCCTGCAGATCGAAGCCCAGCAACGCCTCGACGCGGCCCGCGCCGACGCCGAGCTCGTCGCCGCTGACAAAGCCTTGGTCCACAAGCAGCGCGAGCACGACGCCGCCGTCGCCCGCGAGCGCACCTCCCTCGGGTTGGAGATCGAACGCCGCCAGATGGAAAACGACGTCAGCGTCGCCCGTCTCGATGAGCTCCTGGTCCGCTCGCTTCCCGCAGTTGCTGCGGCGTTGCCCCGGGCCACCAAGAGCGAGGTCGTGTCCATCTCTGGCGACGGCGGCAACGAGGGCGTGGTGGCGGTCGCCGCGCTGGTGAAAGGGCTGCGCGCCTTGTTGGCCAAGCCCGACTGAGCGGGAGCAACGTCGTCGGTGGTGCCGCGCAGCCCGCGCCGCCGCCGTTCACCGTCACCCAGTGAGCTCCGCCGCCAGCGCCGCGAGCAAGGCGCCCAAGTCGTCGTCATCGATGACCAGCGGGGGCATCAGGTAGACCACGTCGCGATCGGCAAAGCGCAGGGGGCGCAAGAACACCCCGCGCCTGGCCAAGGACGCCGACGAAGGCGCAGCGCCAGACTCGAGCTCGACGACGCCGACGCCGCCCTTGATCCTCACCTCTCGGACGCCCCGGCGCGTGGCCAAAGGAGCCAGCCCCGCCTTGAGCTTGGCTTGCAATGCTGAGACCCGCGCGCCGAAGTCGCCGGCGTCGAAGAGATCCAGGGAAGCGTGCGCGGCGGCGCAGGCCAGGGGATTGGCCATGTAGGTGGGTCCGTGCTGCAGGGCCATGGCCGGGTCGCTCCCGAGAAAGGAGTCGAAGAGTCCGTCGGAGGCGACGACGGCGGCCAGAGGCAGAGTCCCGCCGGTCAGGGCCTTGCCGCAGACGACGACGTCGGGGACGACGCCGGCTTCGTCGAGGGCGAAACGCGGGCCGGTGCGAAAAAAGCCAGTGGCCACTTCGTCGAAGATCAAGCTGACGCCGTGTTTGGTGCAGGCAGCGCGCAGCCGGCGCAGCACCTGGGCCTCGTGCAGGCGCATGCCCCCGGCCCCCTGCAGCAGAGGCTCGATGATGCAGGCCGCGGTGGTCGGCGCCACCGAAGCGAAGCGCGCTGCGAAAGCCTCATCACTCTCAGAAATCGGAAAGTGATGAATTGGAAATGAGCACCGAGCGGCAAAGCCGGCGTGCATGCTCTCGACAGGATCGCTCAAAGCCATGGTTGCGAAAGTGTCTCCATGATAGGCGCCCTCGAAGGCGACGACGTCGGTGCGGGCTGTACCGCGCGCGGCGCCGAGGGCGATCTTCAGGGCGACTTCGACGGCGACGCTGCCGGATTCGACGAAGAAGACTCGATTCAATGATTCAGGAAAGAGAGAAGCGAGACGAGCGGCCAGGGTGTAGCCGACTTCGTGGGCGAGGCCGCCGAAGGCGACGTGCGGGAGTTGCTCGAGTTGCGCGCGGACGCGGGTGGCGATGTGGGGATGAGCGTAGCCGTGGGCAGCGGTCCACCAGGAGGCGATGCCGTCGACGAGGGATCGGCCATCGGCCAGCAGCAAGCGGCACCCGCGCGCGCCCACGACGGGCAGGGGGTCGGGGGCGGTCTGGTGTTGGCAATAGGGGCGCCACACGTGGCGTCTGCCGAGCTTGAGCCAAGAGGCGGTCATCGGCCCACGCTGGGGGATCGCCCCCGCTGACGCAACGCACCGCGCATGGTAGCCGCGCCCATGACAACGAGCGCTGCGCCACCACCAGGTACGACGCCTTCTGCATTCGCTCCAGCGACGACAGAGCCCGAGCTTTCCACCCAATGGGATGCAAAGACGGTCGAGGCCCGTTGGTACCAGCGGTGGCTCGACGCCGGCATCTTCGCACCCGACATGGTGGCCGCCCGCGCCGGCAAGAAGCCCTACGTCATCATGATGCCACCGCCCAACGTCACCGGCTCGCTGCACATGGGCCACGCCTTGTTCGTCACCTTGCAAGACCTGCTGGCGCGCAAACACCGCATGCAGGGCGACCCGACGCTGTGGCTTCCCGGCGTCGACCACGCAGGCATCGCGACCCAGGCCGTCGTCGAGCGCGAGCTGATGCGCCATGAGAAAAAGACCCGCCACGACCTCGGCCGCGCCGCCTTTCTCGACAAAGTCTGGGCCTGGAAGGAGAAAAACGGCGACCGCATCGTCGAACAGCTCAAGGCGATGGGGGCCTCCGCCGACTGGTCGCGCGAGCGCTTCACCATGGACGAGCAGTGCAACGTCGCCGTCAACGAGGCCTTCGTGCGTCTGTGGCAGCAGGGGCTCGTCTACCGCGGCGAACGCCTTGTGCATTGGGACCCCGCACTGCTGACATCGCTGTCTGACGAAGAAGTGGAGCACGAAGAAAAAGACGGCGAGCTGTGGCGCTTTTCCTATCTCTTGAAAGACGACAAGGGTGAGACGACGGACCAGGAAATCGTCGTCGCCACGACCCGTCCGGAGACGATGCTCGGTGATGTGGCGGTGGCGGTGCACCCAGAGGATGAACGCTATCTTTCGATGGTGGGGAGGGAGCTGGTTCATCCCTTCTTTCCTCGGCGCCGTGTGGTGGTCATCGCCGACGCCTACGTCGACCGCGCCTTTGGCACCGGCGCTGTGAAAATCACGCCGGCCCACGATCCCAACGACTTCGAGATGGGCCAGCGCCACAGCCTCCCGCTGATCAACATCTTCACCATCGACGCCAGGGTGAACGCTGCTTTGTTTGCCGCTGACGCGGGGGGGGGCGGCGGCGAGTTCGCCGGCCTCGACCGCTTCGAAGCCCGCAAGCGCGTGAAGGCCCGGCTCGAGGAGCTCGGGCTCACGCGTGGAACCCAGCCCATCAAGCACAACGTCTCGGTGAGCCAGCGCTCCGGCGTCGTCATCGAGCCCATGTTGTCGCGGCAGTTCTTCGTAAAGACCAAGGGCTTCGCCGACGAAGCGCTGAAGATCACCGGCAGCCACGGCGGCGTCGCCGAGACCCGCATCATTCCCGAGTATTGGCAAAAAACCTGGGACCACTTCATGAACAACATCCGCGACTGGAACGTGTCGCGGCAGTTGTGGTGGGGCCACCGCATCCCCGTGTTCTACGACCTGAGCAAGCTCGACGAGGTCATCGAGGCCGACGCCAACCGCAAAGGCACCACCACGGAAGCCCTCAAGGCGCAGACCGAAGGCCTCACAGGCAAGAAGCTGCTGGAGATCGCCCTGCGCTGCGTCGACGACGAATTGGTGATGACCAAGCTGGCGCTGGCGTCGACGGAGAACCTCGAGGCCAAAGATCCCGGGCGCTACGCCCAAGAAGAAGACGTGCTCGACACCTGGTTCTCATCGGGGTTGTGGCCTTTTTCGACGCTAGGATGGCCCAACGACACCGAAGACCTGCGCTTATTCTACCCGGGCAGCGTGCTCGAGACCGGCAGCGACATCTTGTTTTTCTGGGTCGCCCGCATGGTGTGGTTCGGAAAACACCTGATGGGGAAGTCGCCGTTCTCCGATGTATTCTTGCACGCCATTGTTCGCGATGCCTATGGCCGAAAGATGTCGAAGGGCGAGGGCAATGCTCTCGATCCGCTCGACGTCATCAATGGCACTACCCTTTCCGACTTGCTACAGAAGACCAAGAGCTACCCGATTCCGGAAAAGAAGATCGAACGCGTTTTGAAGGGTCTTGAAAAAGAGTACCCCGAGGGCATTCCCGCAGCAGGTGCCGACGGCCTCCGCTTCACGCTGGCGGCGTTGTCGTCGCAGGGGCGGGACGTGAAGCTCTCGATCCCCCGCGCCGCCGGCTATCGCAATTTCTTGAACAAGATCTGGAACGCCACGCGCTTCGCGCTGATGAAGGGCGGTACTGGGCCCGTCAAATCCATCGATGCTACTCGTTCCAGCTTCCAATTGGCCGACCGGTTCATCTTGTCAAAACTGCAGCGCACCATCGAGACCGTTTCGATGGCCATTGATGAATATCGCTTCGACGCCGTCGCAAACACGATTTACTCATTTTTCTGGAATGACTTCTGCGATGTGTACATCGAGCTGAGCAAGACCGCTCTCGAAGGCAGCGACGAAGCAGCTCGGTCGGCGGCGCGGACGACCTTGCTGCACGTGCTCGACAGCTCGATGCGTCTCTTGCATCCGCTCTGTCCCTTCCTCACCGAGGAGCTGTGGCAGCAGTTGCCCGGGCGGGCCGAGCGCTGGCCGGGGATCGCCTTTTGCGCCGTGGCCCCCTGGCCCGTCGTCGACGCTGGCCTCATCGATGTGCAGGCCGAGCGCGAGTTGGCGCTGCTGACCGAGGCCGCGACCTTGATCCGCAACGTGCGCCAAGAAGCGGGGCTGTCGCCGCGCAAGCCCGTCGACGTCGACGTCGTCGCCGTCGACGCCGTCGTCGTCGCTACTCTGCTCTCGGTGCGCGACGTGCTCTCGCGCTTTGCGGTCATTGAGACCCTGAACATCGTATCGCGCGCGGGCTACACCGCCCCCAAGCTCTCGGGAGCGACGGCGTCGGGCAACTTCGAGGTCGTGGTGCACCTCGAAGGGCTCATCGATCCGGCCAAGGAGAAGGGTCGCATGGTGCGCGAGATCGACCGGGCCCTGCGCGAGCTGCAGGGTCTGCAGAAGCGCTTCGAGAATCCGGACTTCGTCGCCAAAGCCCCCGTCGACGTCGTCGCCGAAGGCAAAGCCAACATGCTCGCTCTCGACGAGAAGCTCTTGCGCCTGCGGGCGGCGCTGAAGCGCTTGGGTTGATCAGCCGAGCTGGGCGAGCAGGGCCCGCATGGCCCGACCGCGGTGTGAGACCGAGTGCTTCTGCGTCGACGAGAGCTCGGCCAGCCGGCGCCCACGCAGCTCGATGGGTCCGTCATCGAGGATGAAGAGGGGGTCGTAGCCGAAGCCGCCCGCGCCCTGAAGATCGCGCGCGATGGAGCCTTCGACGGCGCCGTCGGCGACCACTTCCTTGCCCTCCGGCCGGGCGGCCAATTCGACGTCGTCGTGCATGCGCCTGGCGATCACGAAGCTGACGAAACGCGCGCTCCGGCGTTCAGCGGGTACGGCCGCGAGCATCACCAAGAGCAAGCGGTTGTTGGCGTCGTCGACGGAGCAGCCGGCCGGTGCATAGCCAGCGTCTTTGGAGAAACGCGCCGAGCGCACCCCGGGGTTGCCATCGAGCGCATCGACGACCAAGCCCGAATCATCGGCGACGACGACGTCGATGCCGGCGATGCCCCGCTCGAGCGCGAGCCCAGCGATGGTGCGGGCCTTCTTTCTGGCATTGCCGGCGAAATCAGGAGCGTCTTCGACGACGTCGACGTCCTGCAGTCCGACGTCTTTGAGCGTTTTCACCGTGAAGCGATCGGCGCAGAGCTCCTGAAGCTCCGCGCGCTTGCCGGGGTTGGCGGTGGCCAGCAGGATGGTCTTCACCAGATGCCCGCCAGAGCCTCGCGCTGCAGGGCGCACAGCGTCTCGATGGCCGCCAAGCCCTGGTCGACGAGGAGATCGAGCTCTTTGCGACTCAGGGGCGCTCCCTCAGCAGTCCCCTGCACTTCGACGATGCCGCCGTCGGAGCGGGCCACCAAGTTGAGATCGGTCTCGGCCTTGCTGTCTTCGGCGTAGTTGAGATCGGTCAGCACGCGCCCTTGCAACACGCCCATCGAGACCGCCGCCACCTGGGCGCCGAGGGCCTGCTTCAAGGTCTTGGCCTTCATGGCCAGGCCGCGCTTCTGCACGTCGTGCAAGCAGAGCGCGAGAGCGACGAAGCCGCCGGTGATGGCGGCGGTGCGGGTACCGCCGTCGGCCTGGATGACGTCGCAGTCGACGGTGATCTGCCGCTCGCCGATCAGGTCGATGTCGATGACGTTGCGAATGGCGCGCCCCACCAGCCGCTGGATCTCGACGGAGCGTCCGTCGACCTTGCCCTTGCTCGAGTCCCGCTGCTTGCGCTCGTGGGTCGAGCCCGGAAGCATGGAGTACTCCGCCGTCAGCCAGCCGCCGCCGCTGCCCTTGCGGTGGGGAGGCACGCGCTCCTCGACGGTGGCCACGCACAGCACGCGGGTCTGGCCAAAACTCACCAACACCGAGCCCTTGTGGTGGGCGATGAAACCCGTCTGAAAAGAGATGGAGCGCAGATCGAGGGGGCCACGGCCGTCGACGCGGGCGCTGCTTGGCAGGGGCTTGGTGTCGTTCATGCGGCCAGAGCACACGAGCCGACGTCGACCGTCAACGTGCTCTACAGGCGCTTCCAGAATTGGCCCTGCTTGCGGCTGGACTGCAGCTTGCGGTCGAGCTCCTCTTCGATGTGGCGCATCTGTTTCTTCAGCCGCCTCTTCTTCCCGGCCCGGCGCTCGTGGTCCTTGAGATTCAACTCTTCGAGCCGCTGGGCCGATTGCAGACCGGCCTTCTTCATCTCGGTCTGCAGCTGCTGGGCGCGGCGCTCGACGACGTCGCGCAGCAGGTGCAGTTTCCGCCGTCCCGCCGGGCTCACGAACATGCCGATCACCGTCAAGAGGAAGGGCAGAACGATCCGGCCCAAGCCGATGGTGGCGAAGGTGCCCAGAACGGCAGCGAGGATGCCCAGGCCCCCTTGCGCGGCTTTGACGGCGTCTTCGACGTGCTCGTCGTCGTGCCAGAAGGCATCGACCTTGGCGCCCAGATCCGGCCTCACCCGGGGCGCCGTCACGCTGGGGCTGGCCGCGATGCGCTTCAGCTCGACCAACAAGGCCGCGGCATCGCGCGGGCGCTCCTTGGGATCGGGCGAGAGCATGGTGGTGAGCAACCGGCGAAGCGCGGGAGACAAGAAGGGAGCGGCTTCGTCGACGTCGACGGCGAGGCCGTTGCGCGGTTGTTCTTCGGGGCTCAGGTTTGTCGCCAGCGTGAGCACCGTGGCGCCCAGGGCGTAGAGATCGGTGGCTGGCGTTTGCGCGCCGTAGAGCTGCTCGGGGGCCATGTAGCCGAAGGTGCCGACGACGGTGGAGCCGGCTTTGCCTCGCACCACGCCGACGCCGCCGAAGTCGACGACGGCGACGGAGCCGTCGGGCTTGAGGATCAGATTGTCGGGCTTCAAATCGCGGTGCACCACGCCTTCGCCGTGCACCGTGGCCAGCACGTTGGCAGCGTCGACGAGCAGGCTCCACAGGCGCTTTTCGGGCACGACGCCGTCGCGCTTCAGCACGGCTTGCAGGCTCTCGCCCGCGATGAAGGTCATGACCAGGGCGCGAGCGCCGGTGTCGTCGTCGGTGAGCACGTCGAGGAATTGGGGGATGCCCGGGTGGTGGAGCCTCTGCAGGGTCTGCACCTCGCGGTCGAAGAGATCCTGGGCCTTCCAGTCCTTGGCCCGCCCGAGATCGAAGAACTTGACGGCGACCCGGGCCCCCGTCTTTCGGTCGACGCCGGTGAAGGTGGTGCCCTGGGACCCATGGCCGCCGAAGCCGTCGATCTCGTAGCGCCCGCCCCAGACGTTGCTGGCGAAGGGACCGTGTAACAGGCGGCGGTCCACCGCCGACGTCGACACCAGCTCTTCGTAGCGGGCTTCGGCCTCCGCGGTGGTCTCGTCGATGACCCGCAGGTTGGTGGCGCTGAGGTCTTTGGCGAGGCGGGCCATCGCAGAATCCTAAGCTCCGACGTTGGCTGCGACTACCTCCTCGGCCCCCCGCCGCAGGATCTGTCGCCAAACGCCCGGCAGATCTGGGCGCCTTCGGCCCACACCAAGGAGGCAATGAAGGAGCGAAGCTCCGTCGGCGTTGGTAGCCTGAGCCATGCTTTTCGACGAACGCCTCAAACAGCTGCGCCTGCAAATGAACGCAGTGCGTCGAGCATTGACTGAATTCGAAGCCCAGGCCGAGCTCGCCAAGGAGCGCTTTGGCTTGCCGACCAGAGCCACGAACAAAGACGACGTCGTCGACATTGGTCCGCCGACGGGGGTGCTGACCGCCCTCGGGGTCGCCGTCAAACGCACGGCCCAAGGCTGTTTGCTGGCGGCGTCCTTTGCCTTGCTGGGCGTTGCACTCTTGTCCCTCGGCATGTTCGCTGGCGCCGCCGCGCTGGCGTTTGTGGTGATCACGCGTGGGTTGGGTTTGCGCGTCATCCGTCCCGCTGTGTGAGGTCTGCCCATGCGCCCGTACCGCTCTTTTTCCCTGGCCCTCGTGCTCGCGGCTGTCGTCGTGCCGGCCCAGGCTGCCGACAAGAAGAAGCCCAAGGCCGACGCCGACGTCGACGCCTTCTTCGATGCTCCCGCTGACCCCAAGAAAACCACCTCCCTCGACGACCTGCACAAGGCCACCGCCGGCGTCGCCAACCGCGAAACCAAAGACGGCATGGCCCCCAAAGGCGGCCTCGTCGACGACGACGCTCCGGTCTTGCTCCACGCGGTCTTTGCCGCCCAGAAAATCGTCATCGACAAGAAGCTCGGCTGCCAGCCGGGGGGCCGCGACAAGAAGAAGCTCAGCTATTTTGCCTTCGACGAGCTCCCCCAAGAGGGCGTGCCTTTCGAGGTGTGCGTCACCGTGTCGTCGAAGGTGGGTCGGGAGATGTCGATGAGCGTCGCCGTCGTCGACCCCCGCAATTCGCGCGTGGCCCGCGCCGAAGACGTCATCGACTTTCGCGGGCGCGCAGGCCGCATGGACCACGTGCTCGAATTCCCGGCGCCCACGTTCAAGGTCGCGGGCCCCTACCAGTACCTGATCGAGCTCGACGGCAAAGAAGTCGGCCGCCTGCCCCTCTTCGAGGTCCGTGTCGAGCCAGCGGACGGGGCCCCGCCGGCGCCGCCGCCGCCGCCGCGACACTGACAGCCGTCAAAGCATGAGGTCGACGCCAGCGCGGGCCTTCACCAGTCGTTGCAGGGTGCTAAAGAGCTCGTCGGTGCTGCGCTTGTCTTGCCAGCGGGCGCCGTCGTAGCGGAAGTGCCAGGCCTGACGATCGGCGGCCAACCAGATCTCGCGCACCGGTCGTTGGGTGTTGAGCACAAAGGGCGCACCAGCAGCAAAGCTGATCTTGACGACTTCGGCATCGGGGACACATTCGACGACGTCGGGGTCGCAGGCGTCGAGAGCATCGCGCACCTTTTGGATGGCCGCTCTCGAGAGGGCGGCGAAGGTGCCTTCGTCCATGGTGTCACTGGTCGTCATCGTCGGGGTGGCCATGTGCCCACGTTCGGCAGTCGACAGCCCGACGTCAACAGTGGAAGGCTGCCCAGCCATGCCCGCACCTGTCACCATTACCGTGAACGGCGTCGTCGTCGACGTCGACCTCGCTCGTTTCGATCCCAACACCACCATGCTCTCGCAGTGGCTGCGGCACACCGGCAAGACCGGCACCAAAGAGGGATGCGCAGAAGGGGACTGCGGCGCCTGCTCCGTCGTCGTCGCCGTCGATGGGGGTTGGCGTTCGATGACCTCGTGCATCGCGCCCTTGGGCTTGCTTTTGGGGCGCGACGTGCTCACCGCCGAGGGCTTGGCCACCGACGCCGGCCTGCATCCGGTGCAAGCGGCGTTGATCAAGCATTGCGGATCGCAGTGCGGCTATTGCACCCCGGGCTTCGTCACTTCGATGTTCGAGGGCTTCGAGCGCGCGGACCTCAAAGGCAGCGACAGCGCCGCCGTCGCCGACCAGCTCTGCGGCAACCTCTGCCGTTGCACCGGCTACCGACCCATTCGCGAGGCCATGGTGCAGGCCCTGTCGTGCCGGGATCGCGGCGTCGTCGACGACGACCTGGTGCAAGTGGGAGCGGCGAAAACGACGTCGTCACGGGTGGCCTCCGCTGGGCCACGCAGCGCCATCGACGTGCAGAGCACTGCCGCCCGTTTCGTACGACCGACGACCTTGGCGGCCTTGCTGCAGCTCAAGAGCGAGCACCGCGAACAGGCCCTGCTCATCGGCGGCGCCACCGAGCTCGGTGTGCTGGTGCGCAAACGCAGCGCGCGCTTTGCCTTGCTGGTCGACACCGCTGAGATTCCCGAGCTAAAACTCATACATCAATCCGATGAATCGTCGTCGATTCAACTGGGTATTGACGGGTCAAATCCTGTTGATTTCAAGGATTGTTGGACCGTCGGCGGTGCGGCCACTCTCGCCGCGTGGGAGCAGCATTTGCTCGCCGATGCTGCGATGGCGCCTGTGGTTCGAATGCTGCGGGTCTTTGCCTCTCGACAGATCAAAAATCGGGCTACCCTGGCTGGAAATATCGTTACTGCAAGCCCCATCGGCGACATGCCACCGGTGCTGCTGGCCCTCGGTGCTGTGCTCGAGCTTTCGTCGACCCGGGGGGTGCGCACCGTGCCCATCGCGAGCTTCTTCACGGGCTACCGCAAGACGCTGCTCACCGACGACGAAGTCCTGACTCGGATCTTGGTGCCCCGTCCCGCAGCCGGAACGCGCTTTCGCACCTTCAAAGTGTCCAAGCGCCGCGAGCTCGACATCGCCATCGTTTCGGCGGCCTTTTACATCGCCGAAGACGCCGCAGGCGTGGTGACCCAAGCAGTGTTGGCCTTCGGCGGAGTGGCGGCGACGCCGGTGGTGGCGGGGCGAGCCCGAGCCCTGCTCTTGGGTCGCACGCTGAAAGACGCCGCCGAAGACGTTCGCGCCGAGCTTGGACGGAGCTTCACACCTTTGAGCGATGTGCGGGCCGGCAAGGAGTTCCGCGCGGGCTTGGTCAGCACGTTGTGGGATCGTTTCGTCGACGACGTCCACGACGCGGCCCACGATGGCGACCTGGATTTCTCCCTCGAGGGCGCCGCGCACTTTCCCGCCGCGGCAGCAGACCGGGCTTTGGGCCACGAGAGCGCCAAAGGGCATGTCACCGGCAGCGCCCGCTACGTCGACGACACCGCCGCTGGCAGCCGGGGCGCGCTCGAGGTGTGGCCGGTGCGTTCGACCATCGCGCGGGGCACCTTGCAGGGCCTCGACACGCGCAAGGCGTCCGCCATGCCCGGGGTGCGACTGGTGCTGAGCGCGGCCGACATCCCGGGCCTCAACGACGTCGGCGCCATCCGCAAAGACGAGCCTCTCTTGGTGCCCGTCGGTGGAGACATTCAGCACCACGCCCAGCCCCTGGCCCTGGTGGTGGCGGACACCCTCGAACAAGCCCAAGCCGCCGCCGCCGCCGTCGTCGTCGCCGCCATCGCTGCTCCTGCCATCATCGGGATCCGCAGCGCCCGGGCCGCGGGCTCCTTTCATCCGCGCCTCGATGGTAAGACCGAGGCCCACACGCTGCAAAAAGGCGATGCGGTCGCCGCGCTGAAAAACGCCAGAAACAAGATCTCTTTCTCCGTCGACATCGGCGGACAAGAACACTTCTATCTCGAGACCCAGGCGGCCTTTGCTCTCCCGGGCGACGACGGCACTGTGCAGATCTGGTCGTCAACGCAGCATCCCAGCGAAGTGCAAGCCGCGGTTTCTCATGTGCTGCATGTTTCGCGCAGTCAGGTGGTCGTCACCTCACCTCGAATGGGCGGTGGCTTCGGCGGAAAAGAAACCCAAGGCAACGCGCCGGCGGCCTTGGTGGCCCTGGCGGCAACCAAGCTGCAGCGACCGGTGCGGCTGCAGTACGACCGCGACGTCGACATGGAAGTGACCGGCAAACGCCATCCCTTCTGCGCCGAGGCAGAGGTGGGCTTCGACAACGACGGCCGCATCACTGCCTTCGTCGCCGAGCTCTATGCCGATGGTGGCTTCGCCCTCGATCTGAGCGAGAGCATTCACGACCGCGCGCTCTTTCACATCGACAACTGCTACGACCTCGAGCACGTATTGGTGCGCGGTCGGGTCTGCAAGACCAACGTCGTCAGCCACACGGCCTTCCGCGGCTTCGGCGGTCCCCAGGGCATGCTCGTCATGGAAGACGCGCTCACCCGCATCGCCCAACACCTGGGCAAAAACGCCGACGACGTCCGCGCCCGCAATTTTTACCCCGCCCACGCGCCCTTTGGCCTCACGCCCTACCACCAACCCGTCGACGACTTCCGCGTCGCCCGCATGTGGCCCTCGTTGTTGGCGAGTGCTGAGGTTTCGGCTCGACGCGAGCAGATCGCGGATTTCAATGCCTCGTCGCCGCACGTGAAGCGGGGGCTCGCGGTGACGCCGGTGAAGTTCGGCATTTCCTTCACGGCGAGCTTTCTGAACCAGGCCGGTGCACTGGTCGTCATCTACCGCGACGGTTCGGTGCAGGTGAACCATGGCGGCACAGAGATGGGACAAGGACTGTACACTAAAATCCTTGGCATAGCGGCCCGCGAGCTCGGCGTCGACACCTCCACGATCCGTGTGATGCAAACGAGCACCGACAAGGTCCCCAACACCTCAGCCACGGCGGCGTCGTCGGGGGCCGATCTCAACGGTGCCGCCGTCGTCGCCGCCCTGCACGAGCTCAAAGATCGCCTGCGGCCGATCGCGGCGCTGCTCCTCGAGAAAAAGCTCGGGGTGCCCGTCAATGCCAGTGCCATCGTCTTTGCCGGCAACCACGTGCACGCCAGCGGCCACGACGACGCCGACCAAGCGCTCCTCTTCGGCGCCGTCTGCGAAGCCGCCTACCTGCGTCAGGTGTCGCTCTCGGCCACGGGTTTCTACAAGACGCCCGACATCGGCTACGATAAAAATACTGGTCGAGGAAAGCCATTTCACTACTTCGCCTACGGCGTCTGCGCAGCCGAGGTCGAGCTCGATGGCACCACGGGGATGAAGAGGATCTTGCGCGTCGACGTGCTCCACGATGTCGGCGACTCTTTGAACCCGGCCGTCGATCGGGGACAAATCGAGGGCGGTCTGGTGCAGGGCATCGGCTGGCTCACCGGCGAAGAGCTCTCTTGGTCGCCCGATGGCCGCCTCTTGAGCCACTCCGCCAGCACCTACCAGATCCCCTCTTTCTCCGACGCCCCAGGGATCTTCAAGGTGCGCCTCCTGAACGACGACACCAGGTTCCAGGGCAACGTCGTGCATGGCAGCAAAGCCGTCGGCGAACCGCCCCTGATGCTGGCCCTCTCGGTGCGCGAAGCCCTCAAAGAAGCCATCGCCGCCTTCGGCGATCCCCAAGCCCGGGTCGTCGTCGACGTCGGCAGCCCGCTCAGCCACGAGGCTTTGTTCCACGCGGTCCAGCGCGTGAAGCAGCCGCGCTGAAGGTGCTCGTCCTCAGCGGGGCCCTGCCTTGTCTCAAAACGGTTGGCGCGGGTCGCAGGCCGCCAAAGCGGGGCCCTCCGCGCTAGATCTGCCAGGCATTCTCAGGAGGTTCCATGGTGAAGTTCAGTCCCTTGCGCGACATCTCGGCTGGTCTCATCGGCGCCATGTCTGGCGGCGTCGGCCTGGTGGGCGTCGCTGCCAAGAAGTTCTTCGTCGCCGCCGACGACAGCTTCACCAAGAGGTTCCTGGTGGGTTTGACCGCCACGCTGCTCACGGGGGGGGCAGCACTCATCCCCTATCTGCTGGCAGCCCCTGGGCTCGCGACCCGCGCCGAGCTGGCCGAGGCGCGCCACGCGGCCGTCGGCGCCCGCTACTGAATGGGAGCCAAGAAGTCGGGGGTCCCCGCCCCCGTCATCGCCGTCGTCAAAGCGTGGGCACGGGCCCCGCACGACGACGGCTGTGCCGTTTTGAAGACGGGACGGATGGCGCTCGAGCCCCTGCTGGTGCCGGTGTTGATCGATGAGGTCGCCGAAATCACGGCGGAGCAGCTCTTGATCGCACTCGACATGCCCCAGGCCCCTGCCGCCCCCGACGAGAAGCCGGTGCCTTTCTTGGGGCTTGAGCTCTCCCAACAGCAGGGCCAACGCACGGTGGCCTGGCTCGAGGAGCAGGCGGCCCTGGGTGAGGCGCTGGGTCTCCACGCCGAAGCCTGGTCCAAGAAGCTCGGAGCTGGTTTCGAGCGCACGCTGGCGGTCCTGCAGGGGCGGGCGCTCGGCGACACCGCGCGGGCGGTGGGGCAGGGGATGGCTGGCGATGCCCTGGCAAACGCTGCGGCAGGCTTCGGCGGCGCCGTCGATCCGCGCCTCAGCGACAAGGCCGGACTGCGCGGCTTGTTGGCCGCGCGCAATTTTCAGTCCCCCAAAAAGAGGCGTTAGCGCTGCGACTTCCCGCGATGGGCACGACGGCCCGTCGCGCCTGGCTCGAGGGCTCAGCCCGGCACAATCCCCTCCGAGGTCCCATCGAGTCGGTCCGTCATCGCGTCGCGCCTTCACCGATCTGCAGGCTGCGGAAAAGGTGGCGAGCGAATTCATCGCCGTCAGGCGATGAACCTGTAGACAATTCACCGACACGCGAAGCGCTGTTGGTGAATTCACCGACAGCGCTTCGCGTGTCGGTGAATTCATCGCCGCTAGGCGATGGACCTGGAGACAAATCTCCGGACCCTCGGCCAAGCTCATCGACCAAGGCACCGTCGGCGCCCTCGACGGCAAAGACCAGCTCGAGGCCCCCTGCCAGCAAGGCGCCGTCGAGGACCGGAGCGAGCATCCTCGACGGATGTGAGCGAGGACCGGGGACGCCAACGCAGCTGGCGGGGATGCATCGGCCGCGAGGATGCGCAGGTTGATTTGTTCCAGCCCCAAAGACCGCGCTCAGGTGTCGCTGGTTCGCGCCTCGGAGGGATCCAGGGCCCGGGCGAGGGGATCGTCGGGCAGCAGGTCGCTCGGGTAGACGAAGGCGTAGTCGACGGCGCGGCGGGCGAAGACCTCCAGGGCCCGCGACACGTCGGCTGCATCGCGCACCAAGCGGTTGTCGTCGTCGCCCGCCACCAGTGTGAGGGTGCCGCCGGCTTTGGCGCAGACCTCTACCTCGGAGAATTCTCCTTCGGTGCTGGTGCTCAGGGCGGCCCGGAGGCTGCTTAGCTTGAGCACCGCGGGACCCTGCAGGGCGCGCAGCTGGGGCCGCACATCGAGGCACATCAAGGAGCCGCCTTCGTCGGCGCCGATGACGTCGCGCAGGGCGACGGCGGCGACGGCTCCATCGGCTCCGGCGCGAGCGGCAGCGACCAAGCGATCGCAGAGGCCGACCGGCGTGAGGACCCGCGCCCCCTCTTGCACCACCACGAGCTCGATCTCGCTGGGCAGGGCCTGCAGGCCGGCTTGCAGGGCACTGCGGCGATCGGGACCGCCGGCGACGACCTGATCGATTTCATCGAGGCCAAAACGCTCGATCACCTCAGCCCTGACCCGATCGACGAGATCAGCAGGCACCACCAACACACCCGTGACGCCTTCGTCGGTGGGCAGGGCGCCAGCAATGCCGCGGGCGAGCAGCGGGGCACCCAGCAGAGGCTCCAGCAGCGCGTGGGGCGCGAGGCCCGTTCCGGTTTCGGCACACACAACGATCAGGCCCAGCATCCGTACCCTCCAACCGCGATCCGCCGCGCCTTTGACGCAAGCGGATTCGGTGCTCGACAGATCAGCTCAACATTTGAAAATTGTACGGAATTCGGTCTCGACTTCTTCCTCGGACATCTGTTTAGCGATGGAGATTTCCTTCACCAACAATGAGCGGGCAGTGTCGAGCATTTTTCTTTCGCCGAAGGAGAGATCTTTGTCGCCCTTCAGAAGATATAAATCGCGCAGCACCTTGGCGACCTCGAAGACGGAGCCGGTTTTGATCTTCTCCATGTATTCGCGGTAGCGGCGGTTCCAGGTGGTCGACTCGACGACCTTCTCTTTCTTGCGCAGGATCTTGAAGACCTCTTCAGCCTCGAGGGAGGAGATGATCTCGCGCATCCCGACGGCCTTGACGTTGGAGGTTGGGATCATGACCTTCATGCCATTGTCGAGAATCTTCAAGACATAAAAGGTCATCTCATGACCAGAGATTTCCTTGCGCTCAATAGCGACGACCTCAGCCACTCCATGCGCAGGATAAACCGCTTTGTCGCCGACCTTGAAAGTATCCATTCTTCTGCTCCAACCCTAGGCGACAACAACGAACAATGGAGGCCGGTGATCGAGGCCGCTGCTTGCGTCTCGAAGCGGCGACAACGCCGTCACGGCCCACCTCTTGCCAATGCGGTCGGGGGATACCATCTCCCTGGCGGTGAGGCCATTTCCTCTTCTGCACCCCCGTCGGTCATCCTGCCTGCCCGTCGTCGTGGCGCTGGGTTTGGCGGTCGCAGGCTCCTCCCGCGCCCAACTCGGGGGCATCGGGGGCGAGGGCACGGGCACGAGCAACACCTTTTCGTCGTCGTCGACGGGCGTGAGCGCGGCCCGCTCCTTGGTGGGGGGGAGTACCGCCGGTGTCGCCGATGCCCAGGGCGTGCTCGGCTTGAAGGAGCCGGCGGGCGGGCGGGCGACCCTCTCCCTCGACGATGCCCTGCAGCGAGTGGCCGGCAGCGCTCCCGACGCTCGCATTGCCCTTGAGCGCATCGTGCAGGTCGAGGCCCAACTGCGGCGGACCTGGGCAGCCTTGCTGCCGACCTTGTCGACGGGGGTGGCGTACACCCAAAATTGCACCGCCGGCGACAAGGGCATCGATTGCGCCGATCGCAGCCAGAACCTCGTCGACCAGGAGCAGATCGATCAGCAGGCGCTGCTCTTTCAGAGCTTGTCAGACATCGCCGGCGTGGCCGCCGACGCCGCTGGCAATCCCGACGACGAAGCTGCTTTCCGGGCCCAGCAGGCCGATCTCCAACAGGCGGCCGATGACATCAAAAAGACCGACACCCAGGCCGTCGTCGTCCAACCGGCCAGCCAATTCGCCGGACAGGTGAGCCTGACCCTGCCCCTGCTCAACCCGCGGGCCTATCCCGCCTTGCTCAGCGCTTACGACAGCGTCGACGCCGCCCGTCTCTCTGAGCAGCAGGCGCGGCAGGGCTTGGCCTTGTCGGTGGTGCGCGCCTACTACGCGGCGTTTACGGCCCAGCGTCTGGTCGGCGCCAGCGAGCACCAGGTCGAGGCTACCACCCACCAACGTGACGCCGTCAAAGCCCGCGTCGACGCCTCGACCCAGCCCCTGCTGTCCTTGAAGCGCGCCGAGCTTGAGCTGCTGCGGGCGCGCCAAGCCTTGGCCCAGGCCCGCTCCGCCGCCGACAACGCCGTCGCGGTGCTCGGGGGGGCGCTGGGTCTCGACCAGATGTTTGTGCTCGTCGAGCCGCCGGCGGCCGTGCTGCCCGAGAGCATCACGAGCCAAGATGCCGCCCACCTCGTCGAACAAGCCCTCGGGCAACGCCTGGAGCTCAAGACCCAGCGCATCACCCTGGCCATCGCCGAGCGCGGCACCGTCGACGCCTGGATGCAGTTCCTGCCCCAGCTGGGGTTGACGGCGACGGCGCGGGCGACGTCGTTCACCCAAGGCTTTGTGCGCGATCCAGTGACCGGCACCCTGACCTTGTCGGCCACCCTGCCGCTATACGACGGCGGCATCCGCTATGCGGCCATGCACGAGTCGTCGTCGCGCTCGTCGGAAGAACGCCTGCGCTTGCGCCAGCTGGAGGATCGAATCGCAGCCCAAGTGCGCGGCAATCTGCGCGACGTCGGCGTGCGCACCGAGGCCCTGGCGCTGGCCCAACAATCGCTCGACGTCGCCAAAGATGCGCTGACCCAGGCCCAGGCCCTCTTCGATGCCGGCGTCGGCACCGCGCTCGATCTCAGCGATGCGAATCTCGCGGTCTTCGTCGCTGAAACCGATGCCTTGCGCGCCGAACTCGACCTCGCCACCGCCCGCCTCGGCCTGCGTTGGGCCGTCGGCGCCGTGCTCTACTGATGGGCGCTGCGCTGTGAGCACGGTGTTGCGGGTCAGCGACGTCGAGGTCGAGTGCATCATCGGCGTCTATCCCGAAGAGCGCCGCCACCCCCAGCCCCTGCGCGTGGGCCTCGCCTTCGAGCTCGACACCCGGCGCGCTGCCCAAGAAGAGAGCCTGGCCCACACCGTCGACTACGCCCGCGTCGTCGGCGAAGTCGCCTTCGTCCTGCAGCACGGTGCATTTCACCTCCTCGAGACCGCGGCCGAAGTGGTCTGCGCCACCGTGCTCTCGGGTCTCGACCAACCCTCCGAGATGGAGCTCACCCTGCAGAAACCGCGGGCCCTCGGCGGCAACGGCCTGCCCGCCCTGACCGTGCGCCGCGGCCGGGATGCGCCTTCGGCCCTGTGGACCTTCAACTTCGGCGTCGTCGACGTCATCTGGAATGTGCGCGGACTTGGCATCTATCGGTTGCGCCTGCGCGGTGGCGCCTCGGTGCAGCTGCCCAAGCAGGTCGTGATCTTCGATGTGTCCGCGGGACGGCAGGGGGAGATCTCAGAGTTGATGTCCAAGACGCTGGCGCGTCTTGAAAAGGCGCCGTCGTCGAAGCTCAAGAACCCTGGTGCCGAGACCCGCGCCTATCTCTTGCTCTCCCGACCGCCGCTGCGCCTCGATGCCTTCGTCGCGGCCTGAAAAAAGGGTGGCGCGGCGCGCACAAGAGCGAGACGTCGACGACGACGTCGGCTACATCCCGTCCATGTCTTCCGACGGCACGGTCGCCTGGATCCTCGCTGCTGGTCTCGGCACCCGCCTGCGGCCCTTGACCGCCGAGAGGCCCAAGCCCCTGCTCGAGGTCTGCGGTCGTCCGCTCATCGTGCACGCGCTGCAGCTGCTGAAAGATGCCGGCGTCGTCGACGTCGCCGTCAATTCCCACTGGCTGCATCCCCAGATTCCCCAAGCACTCGGCAGCGCCGTCGACGTTGACGGCACCCCGCTGCGCCTGCACTACACCTATGAGCCCACCGCACTCGGCACCGGCGGCGGCTTGCTGGGATTGCGCCACGTGCTGCCCGCCCGAGGACGCGCGCTCATCGCCAACGCCGACGCCCTCATCGATCTCGACGTTGCTGGCTTGATGGGCACCGACCCCGCGCCCCTGTCGACCTTGGTGCTCAAGTCCGTGCCCGATGCTGCGACCTACGGGGCCATCGGCACCGACGTCGACGACCGCATCCTGACCTTCGCTGGCCGCATCAAAGCGCGCGGTGCGGTGGCGCGCGAGCGCATGTTCTGTGGCTGGCACTGCGTGCAGCCCCGGGCCCTCGATGTGCTCCCCGCCGTCGACGTCGACGACGCCACGCTGCTCCCGACGGTGCGCGGTGCCGAGAGCTGCATCAACAAGGAGGGCTATCCCCACTGGTTGAACGAGGGCGCCCACTTGCAGGCCTTCGATCACGCCGGCTTCTTCTTCGACACAGGCACTGCCGAACGCCTGTGGGAGGCCAACCGGCTCCTGCTCTCCGGCGACGTCGTCTTGGCCCATCTGCGGCCCTTTGCCCGCTTCGTTGAAGGTCCTGGGCGCGTCTTTGTTCATCCCAGCGCGCGAGTGCATGCGAAGGCGACCCTGCGAGGCCCTCTGCTCCTCGATGCCGGCTGCGTCGTCGAAGCCAACGCCCGCCTGGGACCCTTTGCCGTCATCGGCCCCGGCATCACGGTGAGGAGCGGCGTGCAGGTGCAGCAAAGCGTCGTGCAATCCAACGCCCGCGTCGTCGACGTCGACGCCGTCGGTGTGCACGTGGGGTCCTGTCGCACTTCGATCCGCTGAGGGCTTCGACCGCAGTCACCAGCGCCGACGACGGCCGCGCAGCCCGCAGCTATTGCACGCAGTCCCCCACGTTCACGATCAGCGCTCCGGTGCAGCTCGTCAAGGCGTCGTCCTGGGAGATGAGCACGGCACCGCCGACGCTGCTGAGCTGTGGGAGCGAAATGTTCGACAGGGAAGAGTCATCTTGGATGAAGAGCGATTGAGAAATGACGGTCAGGACCGGCAAGGAAATGCTGGTCAGGAGGTCGTCGTTGACGACGGAGACGTTGAACCCGCCGCTGTTGAACACGGGGAGCGAGAGGCTGGTCAGCGCAGCATTGGAATCGATTTGAAGATTGCCGTTGACGTTGGTGAGCGCGGGCAGGGAGACGCTCGGCAGGGTGTCGTTGGCGACGATCTGGACGTTGCCAGCGGCCGTGGCGAGCACCGGCAGCGAAATGGTGGTCAGACCGAGGTTGCCCTGGAGGTCGAGCCCGTTGACGGCGGCCAAGAGCGGCAGGCTGGCGGTCGTCAAGGCGTCACAGTTGAAGACTTCCAAGATGCCGCCCGCCGTCTCCAGGGCCGGCAGCGACAGGGTCGCGAGACCCGCGTTGTTGAGGATCTGGAAGTTGTCGATGCCTTGCAGCTCGGGGAGGTCGATGATCGTCAGCACGGCATTCGAATCAATGATGGAATTGCCGCAGTCGGCGAGCGCCGGCAGGGAGAAGTTGGTCAACGCCGCATTGGTCCGAATGTCGACGCGGTCGGCGTTCGGCACCCCGGCCATCGTGAAGGTTGTCAGCGCCGCGTTGTTGGAAATGTCGATGGCGCCGCCGAGGCCAGAGAGCGCGTCGAACGAGAAGCTGGTCAAGACAGGGTTGCCGACGACCTCGACGCTTCCCCCAACCCCCGTCAGCAGCGGCAGCGAGAGCTGCTCCAGGGCGGCGTTGTTGGAGACGCGGACCCGGCCGCCAACGCCCTGCAGTGCCGTGAGCTCGACGCTCTCGAGGGTGGTGTTGCCATCGACGTTGAGCTCCCCGCTGATGGCCCTTAAGTCTGGCAGCGAGAGGTTGGCGAGATCATTCGCTGTCACAACGAGACTGCCCGTCACCAAGCACTTGGTGCTCAGCCCGGTGACGTCGCTGGCTTCGTCGATGGTGAAGTCCCCGACGTGGGTGAACGGGCCGGGATCGTGAATTGGGCCCGAGGACGGGTCGCAAGAGTCGGCAGTGCACGAGTCGCCGTCGCTGGCGTTGATGGGATCGTGGGTGACCTGATCGGCTCCCTCGTTGCAGGAGTCGGTGGTGCAGGCGTTGTTGTCGTTGGTTTGCAGCGGCACCGCCAAGCAGCCCGAGGCGCCGTCGGCTTGGGGCGCGCCGGGAGAGCATTGCTCGACACCAGTGCAGAACAGGGCGTCGTCGCAGAAGCCGTTGTTGGGGGTATGGGAGACCCCGGCGCTGGGATCGCAGCTGTCGTTGGTGCAGCCGATGCCGTCGTTGGGATCGACGCCAACGTGGGACACGCCCGCGATCGGATCACAGGAGTCGACGGTGCAGGCGTTGTTGTCGTTGGTGCCGACGGCGGTGTGCGTGATCTGATTGGTCTCCTCATCGCAGCCATCGCTTGTACAGAGGCTGCCATCGCTGAGGTCGCGGGCGACGGCCTTGCAACCGGTGAGCGCATTGGCACCTGAGGCCCCCGGTGCGCACTGCTCATCACCGTTGCAAAATTGACCATCGTCGCAGAAACCATTGTTGCTGTCGTGACTCGGGCCAGTGATTGGATTGCAATGATCCACGGTGCAACCGATGTCGTCGTCGAAGTCGATGGGATCGTGCGTGGGGCCGGTGACGCTGTCGCAGCCGTCGAGGGTGCAGACATTGTCATCGTCTTGGATGCTGCTGACCTCGTGGAACTCGCCCGTCGCATCGTCGCAGAAGTCGTTGGTGCAAGCATCGGCATCGTCTACGTCGACAGCGACGTGGGTGATCTGGTCGTTTTCTTCATCGCACCCATCCGTCGTGCAGACCGAGCCGTCGTCCAAGGCGCGGCCGACGCTCTTGCAGCCTGTGGTCGCGTTGGCACCAGAAGACCCGGGTGCACACTGCTCATCACCGTTGCAGAATTGACCGTCGTCGCAGACGACGTTGTTGTGGTCGTGCCGCAGGCCGGTGATGGGATCGCAAGTGTCCACGGTGCAGCCGATGTCGTCGTCGAAATCGATCGGATCGTGCGTGGGGCCGGTGACGCTGTCGCAGCCGTCGAGGGTGCACACGTTGCCGTCGTCTTCGATCCCGGCGTCTTCATGGAACTCGCCGGTTGCCTCGTCGCAGAAGTCGTTGGTGCAGGCGTCGGCATCGTCGACGTCGACGGCGACGTGGGTGATCTGATGGTCGCCCTCATTGCAACCGTCGGTGGTGCACACCGAGCCATCGTCGAGGTTGCGGGGAACGGCACGACAGCCGGTCACAGCATCAGCCCCCGGCGCGCCCGGCGCACACTGTTCATCGCCGTTGCAGAACACGCCATCGCTGCAGAAGCCACTGTCGGGTTGATGCGTGAACGAGCCGACGTTGTCCCCGACGTCCGCGCCCTCGTCGCAGATGTCTACCGTACAGCCGACGGCGTCCAGGGCATCCGGCGGCTGGCCAGAGACACAGCCGTCAACGTCGGCGGCGATGCTGAGGGGGTCGCAGGTCTCGAAGCCGTCACAGAACAATCCGTTGGCACAGAAATCCAGGACCCCCTCACAAGCGGCAGGCTCCGGATCGCCCTCACCCTCACCCTCACCTTGTGAGCCACCCCCGCCTTCTCCTTCTCCTTCTCCTTCTCCTTCTCCTTCTCCTGTTCCTTCTCCTTCTCCTGTTCCTTCTCCTTCTCCTTCTCCTTCTCCTGTTCCTTCTCCTTCTCCTTCCCCTTCTCCTGTTCCTTCTCCTTCTCCTTCTCCTTCTCCTTCCCCTTCTCCTGTTCCTTCTCCTGTTCCTTCTCCTTCTCCTTCTCCTGTTCCTTCTCCTTCTCCTTCTCCTTCTCCTGTTCCTTCTCCTTCTCCTTCTCCTTCTGCGGCAGAGTCGGTGGCGCGGCCGCAGGCGAGGGCGAGCAGGGGCAGGGCGACGACAAGAAGACGCTTCATGGGACCTCAAGGGGCTCGTGACGGGCCCTTGAATCTATGGCCGGCAAGTGGCCCCCCACCAACGTCGCCAGCCCTCGTGTCTCGGGAAAGGCCCAACGCCGTCGGGCAGGCTCCGACCGCACGGTCAGAAACGCCGCCTCGGCGCAGGCCAGCAGCCGTCGAAAATCGATGCGCACGCCTCACCCCGCGTGGGGCAGGCGGTAACCGAGCTCGACCAGCCCGCGCAGGCGCATCGACAGGTTGGGATGGAAGGCATCGAGGCGCACGCGCCACGACCAGTTGCCGGTGGCCAGGCCCGGCGTGTTCAAGCGGGCTCCTGAGTCGAGGGTGAGCACGTCTTGAAAAGGGACGACAGCGGTGTGGGCCACCGAGAGCAGGGCCAAGCGGATGAAGTCCCAGACGACGTCGCTGCCGTCGCGGCCCAAGTAATGACGCACATGATCGCGCACGTGATCGGCTTCGTTCTTCCACCAGCCCAGTGTCGTGTCGTTGTCGTGGGTGCCCGTGTAGACCACGCAGTTTTCGACGTGGTGGTGGGGCAAGTAGGCGTTGTCGTGGCCGGCGCCGAAAGCGAACTGCAAGATCTTCATGCCCGGCAGGCCCACCCGATCCCGCAGGGCGATGACGTCGTCGGTGATGACGCCGAGGTCTTCGGCGATGATCGGCAAGTTCGGGCCCAGGGCCTTTTGCACGTCGTCGAAGAGGGCTTGTCCTGGTCCTTCGCGCCAGGATCCGCTGCGGGCGTCTTTGGCCTTTTTTGGGATGGACCAATAGCCAGCGAAGCCGCGGAAGTGATCGATGCGCACGACGTCGGTGAGAGCCAGGTTGCGGCGAATGCGCTCGATCCACCACTTGTGGCCATCGGCCTTCATCTTGTCCCAGCGGTACAGGGGCGAGCCCCACCATTGGCCCGTCTCGGAGAAGGCATCCGGCGGACAACCCGCGACGTGCGTCGGCTGCCCCTCGTCGTCGAGCTCGAAGAATTGGCGGTGGGCCCAGACGTCGGCGGAGTCGTCGGCCACATAGATGGGAGCATCGCCAATGACGCTCACGCCCTTGCTGCGAGCGTAGGTGCGCAGGCCTTGCCACTGCTCTTCGAAGAGGGCCTGCTCGAGCACTCGTCTCTCGATTTGCGTGCGGAGATCGTTTCTGGCCTTGGCAATGGCCGCCGGCGCCCGCTCCTGAAGCCCCTCCTCCCACTGCCACCACGCTTTGCCCTGGTGGGCGTTTCTGATGGCGATGAAGAGCGCGTCGTCGTCGACCCAAGGCTGTTCGTGGCGGTAGCGCGCCAGCGTCTCTTGGCCTGCCTTGGTTTGGCCGAAGCGATCGCAAGCGGTGTCGATGCGCGACTGCTTGAAGGCGGGCACCCTGGCCCAGTCGACGTTGTCGCGGTTGAAGGCGATCTTGGGCTCGACCTCTTCTTTGGTGAGCAGCCCGCGGACGACAAGGTTGTCGAGGTCGATGAGCAGCGGATTGCCGGCCAACGCCGACAAAGACGCATAGGGCGACCAGCTCTCGCCCACGGGCACCAGGGGCAAGATTTGCCAGCGTTGACAGCCGGCATGGGCCAGCCAATCCACAAAAGCCCGGGCGCCAGCGCCGACGTCGCCAATGCCATGAGGTGAAGGGAGCGAGGTCGGGTGCAACAAGACCCCGGCCGAGCGGGGGAAGGCTGTGACCTTCTTCGCCTTCTTCGCGGGTTTTCCGTAGTTCGTCATCGTCGTCATGAAGCTGTGTTCGCACGACTGGCGCTTGGGACACAAAGTGCTGATGTTTTGGCCGTTGGCACGGCCAAAAATTGGCTATGCAGATCGCATGCGCCTGCTCCTCCCCGTCGTCGTCGCCTTGTTTTTGCCTGCTTGTTCGGAGCAGACGCCCATCCAGCTGTGGGTCGATGGCTTTCAGCCCGAGAACGTGCGCTTCGAGCTCCAGAACCTCGGCCCCCAGACGCCGGCGCAATTGGCAGCCATCAAAGCCCGCAAAGACGTCGACGGCACCCTCTTGCTGCCGCCTGGGTCTTGTCCAGACCCGGGCTGTCGGGCGGCGCTGGTCTCGGTCTTCGTCACCAACCGCAGCGTCGAAAAGGAGCCCCCGCCCGTGGTGCGCCTCGCGGTGCCGGCCGGCCGTCCTGTGCGCAGGCCCGTGGTCTTTCAAGCCAGCGACATTGATCCCGGGCGCGTCGGGCGCATCCGCTGGCTGGTGGAGCTCTGGCCCGAAGAGAAGGACCTGAGCGCCACCCTGTCGTCGTCGGTGCGCTTGGAGGTCAAAGACCCTGCCCCGCCGCCGCCCCCGCAGTCGCCGCAGCCGCCGCCCGGATAGGTCATCCCGCGTCCGATTGATGTTCGACCACGTTCTGAGATGGGAAAGACGCGGGATGATGCGCGTGGAGGGCGCCCGCGGAACGCGGAGTTGGTGGGGGGCCCCGCGTCCGGCTCCGCCGGCGCGGGGATCAGTGAAGGAAGGCGTCGTCGCCGTTGGTCAGAATCACATAAACGATGGTATCAGCGCGGGTTTCATCATCGAGATCATCGTAGGCAGCGCGCCAGACCGCGAGGTGTTCCGGTTCGTTGGCGATGACGGCCAGGATCTGCTTGTCCCAGGCATCGGAGGCGGCGACGTTGGCGCTGCTGACCAAGATGTCGTCGAGCTTTCCCTCGAGACGGCGGGTGGCTTCTTCGGACGACAAGGGCGTGCCCTCGGGAAACACGAAAGTGCGCACCACACTGACACCGTAGCGTACGCCTTCGATGAGCACCACGAGATCGGTGATCTTCGTCTGTTTCACCGTATATTCGACTTCGGTCTCGGTCTTGAACAAGGTTGCACCTTCACAGCGCGCCAAGAACTCGAAGCTAAACACCTCCGAGAGCAAAGAGTTCCCGCCGGCGTTGTCGTCAGAGACCATCTCTTGGCCTCCAGCGGTGAGCAGCAGCAGGTCGGCGTCGTCGTAGGGATCGGTGCCGAAGTCGATGCTGGTCTCATCGAGATAGAAGGGCAGCGGGCTGCTGAGCTCGTCATCGAGCACCCCACAAGGACCTGAGATCGCACCGAAGCCCGGCTGCGGTCCTTCGCCCTCGCCTTCGCCCTCGCCCTCGCCCTCGCCTTCGCCTTCGCCTTCCCCCTCTTCGCCTTCCCCCTCTTCGCCTTCGCCACCGAGCTCCCCTTCGGCGGGAAAGCCTCCTTCGTCGGGATGTTGGGGACAGGCGGCGAGAAGCAAGACGACGACGACGACGAACAACGAGCGCATGGTTGAATTGTAGCGCGTCATCGACGTCGACAAAGGGATCTCCATCTCCATCGCATCATCGCGCGCGCCAGCGACTTGAAGATTTGGCGCGGAAGACACGCCAGCGTTTTGAACAAGAAACGTCCGTCGCGACTACGCGCGCTCCACCGTCGACGTCGTTCCCGTGGTTTTCTCTCGCCGGTAGCCGAGCAGGCGCAGCAGCGACAAGATCTTTGCGCGACCGGTGGTGGTCGAGACCTCGAGGCGGCGCGGCTGGGCTGCGTCGCGCTTCACGCCTGGCAACAAGGTGACGAGGGCATCGACGGGGAGGCGACGCAGCAGCTCAGAAATTCTCAGCTGGCCATCGCTGACCTCGAGAGCCCAGAAGAAGCCGTCGCTGCCGAGCTTTTGATACAGCGGCAGCACGACGACGCCGGCGCTGCTGGCGCGGATCTCCCCCCGGCGATCGTGGGCCAGCAGGCAGCCCTTGGGGATGCGGTGCACGTTGCGAAAACCCGGCTCCATGACGAAGGCGTCGGCGGCGGTGATCGAATGGCGCGACACCACATCGAGGACGCGGGGCAGGTCTCCCCGCCTCTGGTCGAGCAAGCGGGTCGCTGCTGCCACCTCCGGCGGCGTCGACGTCGCAATCATCCCGGCCTGGGAAAGCGCCAGCCAGAGGATGGCCTCGAGCCCATCGCGAGAGCGCGGGTCTTCGTGCTGGCCGCCTTCGACGGAGAAGGTCACCAGGCCGCGGCGGCTCCAGAATTCCGAGAGGACGCCGTCGACGTGCTCGACCAGGCCGATGATCACCGGAATGGGAAAGACCCGCACGAAACGCCGTTGCACCAACGTGTCGCCAAAGATGACGAAGGGAACGCCGGGCGCGCTCGAGGTGTGGAGATCGGCGAGGTGCACCGCCCCCCGCGCCGTCGAGCGCACGACCTCGATGGCCGCCAGAAGCTCGGCCTGCTCGCGATCTTCGGCCTGCAAGCTCCCCGGCGTTGCGGTCTGCAAGCGCAAGGCGTCGTCGTCGGTCCAACCGCGGTTGAGGTCGCGCTGAAGGTAGCGGGCACCGGTACGCAAGGCCGCGACGTTGCCGCCCAAGATCACCAGCTCACCGCGCAAGGCGATGTCGCCCTGGGCCAGCCGCAAGAGCACCCGCCGGGCGGCCTCGACCCCCGCGGGCTCGTTGCCATGGATGCCAGCGACGACGACGAGGGAGGGTCCCGCCTCTTGTCCCCGCACCCGCCCCATCACGCGCTCGCAAGCGACTCCGGTAGTGGCCTCGCCAGGTGTCGACGCCCGGCCGCCCACAGTTTTGGGAGAGGGTGCCCCAGTGGGAGCGGACGAGGACGACTTCGCCTGGCGGTCGGCGCCAACGCTGGGTTGGAGCTGCATGGGCTCAGCCCCTCTCAGCGGGAGAGGGCAACGACGACGACGACGGCAGCTCGGTGACGAAGCCCTCGAGCAGCTTGGCGGCCAATCCGACGAATTCGGCTTCGGTCACGATGGCCACGATGTGCTCGCCCTGCACCACGGGCAGCGCGCCGATCTTGTGCGTCTTCATCAAGCCGATGGCTTCACGCGTCGGCGTATCGGGGGTCACGGTGATCAGCTCGCGCCTCATGATCTGCGAAACGGGGGCCATCGACGCGCTGTCGACGCTGCCGCGGGCAACGCTGCCCAGGTGGCGCATGACACCGCGGTAAGAGACCAGGCCCACCAAGCGGCCGCGCTCGTCCTCGACGGGCACGTAGCGGGCTCGCTCCCAGGTCATCAGGTCCCACACCAACTCGATGGGGTCGTCGGGACGCACCGTGTAGATGTCGGTCAGCATGAACTGAGAGACCTTCTGAAAGTGCGCGCTGGCGCTCTCGTGCTCGTCGAGCTGGGCCAGCTCCCACTCCGTCACCGGCTGCGTCGACTGTTGCCGGGCATGGATGGCCGCCGTCAACGCCGTCAAGCGCGCTCCCGGTGTGCCCCGGCCCTTCATGCCGGCGAGGGACTGCAGCATCCACGACGACCCCGTGCGCTGGGTGCGCCAGCGCTTCTCGAGGATGCCCAGGTAGCGATCGCTGTCGGCGCCGGCGATCTTTGCTCGGTTCAAGCCGGCCTTGGCCAGGGGCAACAAGCGATCGAGCAAGAGGGTGTCGACGGCGACCTCTTCGCCGTCGAGCCAAGTGAGCCTGGCGCGCAAGCCATCCCGAGCGGCGGCGTAGAGGTTGGCCCGCGCGTCTTCGAAGCCGACCCGTGAGGCGACGTCGTCGACGGTGGCTCCCAGCTCGCTCATCAGGCCGAGCCACAGAGCGGCGTTGGCGATTTCGTCGGCGACGGTGGGTCCTGAGGGCAACACGCGCAGCTCGATGCGCAGGTGGGGTTTGCCGTTTTCGGAGACGCCGTAGCAGGGACGGTTCCAGCGGTAGACGGTGCCATTGTGCAGGCGCAGGGCCTTCATGGTGGGCACACGGCCCGCAGCAAGGGCATCGGGGCCGTCGTCGCCAGCGTCGAGGGGGGTGCCGACGAGGGCGCGGAAGCGGGAGACGTTTTCTTTGTAGAGATCGGCGACGCCGCCTTTGAGCCATTGGCGGCCGAAGGAGACGCGGCCCATGGAGTCGCGCAAGTGAAGTCCCGGCGTGCGCACGTCGCAGGACTGCTCGAAGAGAGCGATGCGGGTCTCTGCCCACAGGCGGCGGTTGAAGAGCAGGGGCGAGTTGGGACCCGCCGCCAGTACCGGTCCGAGCAGCAGTTGGGCGATGTTGTAGTGGTGGGCGAAGCGCTCGGGCTCGGCGAGTTGCAGGTGCACCTGAAAGCTGGCGTTGCAGGCTTCGACCATGACGGAGTCGTGGCGCACCACCAGCTCGTCGATGCCGCGGATGGAGAAGTCGAAGGCCTCGCCGCGGGCGGCGTTCATGGCCCGGTTCAGCGCCTGGTAGCGCGGCTTGGGCACCATGTTGTCGAGGCCGAGATCGGTCTTGCCGATGGTGGGGAGAATGCCGGCCATGATCGGTTTGACGCCGATGGACGACCCCGCCGTGCGCACCTTCTCAAAGAGCAGGTGCATCTCCTTTTCCATGTCCGACAGGCCCGTGCCCGAGAAGGGTTGGGCGCCGGCGTTGGCTTCGAGGTTGAAGAGCCCAAGCTCGGTGGTGAAGCGGGGATCGTCGAGCTGCTCGAGCACCTTGAGCGCACCCTTGGTGGGGTGGAAGGCGTCGTCGACGAGGAACATCTCTTGTTCGGCGCCGATGCGACTGACGCCGCGTTCGAAGGCGTCCTGCTCGACCATGGCGTCGAGGGCGTGCAGATCGCGCAGCAGCGCGTGCATGTAGGCGCGCCGACCCTCGCCTTCGAGCTCGCCGTCGACAGCTTTGTGGGTCCGGTTCTCGTCCATCGTCATTTCTCGTTGCCCGGGCGGCGGCGTCCTGAGGTTCGTGAGCGGCCGCCAGGAATACAACAAGTCACGCCCCAAACGTGCACGTCGTCGTCTGCGCCGGCTCCAACGAGCGAGCCTCGAGGGTGCTGCGTCTGGGCGGCTGGGTGCCACCCCCCGGGCTCTCGTCAGTACACCGGCACGAAGCCATCCAGTTGGGGCGGGCGGTTCACGTTGTCGCCGATGGTCGTGGTGTTGCCGTAGCCGCGCTGACCTTGGCTGCTGCTCCCCCAGCAGACGACCCTGCCGGTCACCAGGAGCGCGCACGTGTGAAAACCACCGGCCGTGATCTGCGCGACGTCGGCGCCGAGCGGGACCACAGCGAACGCCGAGGGTGGTTGGCCACCGAGGCTGACGGTGGCGTTGCTCGAGTTGCCCAGTTGTCCATTGGCTCCGAAACCCCAGCAACGCACCTCGCCGGTGTCGAGGAGCGCGCAGGTATGGGAAGCGCCGGCCGCGATTTGCACCGTCTTTGCCCCGGTGGCGGAGATGGAGACGGGGCCGGCGGCGGCAGGGGTCTCGTTGTCGCCGACCTCGAGGTTGCTGCCGTAGCCGAGCTGGCCGCTGTCGCCCAATCCCCAACAGTGCACCGCCCCCCCCAAGAGCAGCGCGCAGGTGTGTCGGGAGCCGGCCACAATCTGGATGGCTGCCGCGCCGGGCCCGAGGTTGACCTCGCGAGCGGCGGGGACATCGAGAGCGCCAACGGTAGACGTGTTTCCATAGCCCAGCTGACCGTCGCCGCCGAAGCCCCAGCAAACCACCGTGCCGGTGTCGCGGATGGCGCAGGTGTGAAAGTCACCGGCGGCGATTTGCACGACGTCGCCGCCGACGTTGACGTCGGGCGCCGGGAGCTCTGTCAGCCGCGACTGCGCAGTGTTGCCCACGGGGTTTTGGTTGCCGTAGCCGAGCTCGCCTTCGACCGACTGTCCCCAGCAGCGCACCTTTTGGTTCTCGAGCACGGCGCAGGTGTGCTGGGCACCAGCGGCGATTTGCACGACGGGTCCGCCGATGGGCACCGCCCCCGCAAGGGCCGGGAGCTCGTTGTCGCCGAGGTTGTCGGTGGCGCCGTAGCCCAATTGACCTCCTGCCCCCAAGCCCCAGCAGCGGACGGTGTGATCGGCCAAGAGCGCGCAGGTGTGGTCGCGGCCGGTGGCGACCTGTACGGCGTCCCCCCCTAGATTGACGTCCCCAAAGCTTGCGACCGTGTTCGTGGCGCCGATGGCGTTGGTTCCATTGGCTGGATAGCCGAGTCGTCCGCTGGTGCCGCGTCCCCAGCAGCGCACCCGCTGGATCGACGGAACCGTCGGCGACGGGGGCAGCAGCGCGCAGGTATGCTCGAAGCCGGCTTCGATGGCGAGGACGCGCGAGCTGACGCAGTCGTCATCGCAGCCGTCGCCGTTGTCGGTGTTGCCGTCGTCGCACCCTTCGACACCGAGGTGAACGAAGTCGTCGCCGCACGCAGCCTGCTTGCAATTGATGAGGCACGCTCCGAGGTTGGAGTTCGAGTTCCCGTCGTCGCACTCCTCGCCCCGGCCGGGTTGCACGACGCCGTCACCGCAGCTCTCCACCAGGCAGATCGACGAGCAGCCATCCTGGCTCTGGTCGTTGCCGTCGTCGCACTCCTCGTCGGCGTCTGTGATCCCGTCGCCGCAGACCTCGGCCGTGCAATCGCTGCGGCAGCCGTCGCCGCTGTTGATGTCGCCGTCGTCGCACTCCTCACCCAGGCCCGCTTGCGTGATCCCGTCGCTGCAGAATTCCACCAGGCAGCCAGAGGAGCAGCCATCCTCGCTCAGGGTGTCGCCGTCGTCACACGCCTCCCCGGTGTTTTGAAAGCCGTCGCCGCAGACCTCGAACAAGCAGTTGAAGCGGCAGTCGTCGCCGTCGACGTTGTCGCCGTCGTCGCATTCTTCGCCGGGGTCGATGATGTGGTTGCCACAGAAGGTGAAGGTGCAGTCGTTTTCGCAGGGGATGCCGCCGTCGCCCTGCCCAACGTCGCAGAGCTCAGCCGCGTCGATGGTGCCGTCGCCGCAGAACGCCAAGACGCAGGAGGAGCGGCAGGCGTCGGCGAGGACGTCGGAGTTGGCGCCGCCGTCGTCGCACTCCTCGCCCTGATCGACGATGTTGTTTCCGCAAAAGTTGATGACACAGTCGACGTCGCACCCGTCGCCGTTGATGCCGTTGCCGTCGTCGCACTCCTCATCGGGATCGGTGTGGCCGTTGCCGCACAGCGAGCAGGTGGGGGAGCAATTGTCCCCGCCGAGGAGGTTGCCGTCGTCACACTGCTCCCCAGCGTTGAGGATGCCGTTGCCGCAGGCATTGCAGGGTGCTGTGGGGAGGCAGTCTGGGTCCTCACAGTCGACGTTGCCATCGCCGTCGTCGTCGTCCCCGTTGTCGCAGTCCTCTTGCTGCGATGCGCCTTCCCCTTCTCCTTCTCCTTCTCCTTCTCCTTCTCCTTCTCCCTCACCTTCTCCCTCACCTTCTCCCTCACCTTCTCCTTCTCCTTCTCCTTCGCCCTCGCCCTCGCCTTCGCCTTCGCCCTCGCCTTCGCCTTCGCCTTCGCCTTCTCCTTCGCCTTCTCCCTCACCTTCGCCTTCGCCTTCGCCTTCGCCTTCTCCCTCACCTTCGCCTTCGCCTTCTCCTTCGCCTTCGCCTTCGCCTTCTTCGCCCTCCCCTGCCAGCTCGGCAGCCGAACAGCCAGCGAGACCGATGAACGTCAACGCGAGGACGACGACGAAGGACCTGATCATGATCCAGGGTCTCGCGCCACCGAGAGGCACGTCAAAGCACGTCGCCCTCTGTCCCGGCGTGCACCGACCGGGTGGACGCTTGCGGCCTCAGGCGGTCCACGCGCCGAGGTACTTGGGCAGCATCTCGCGCCAGGTCACCCAATCGTGGTGCCAGTCCGGGCCCCAGTTCTCGACCCGGTTGGGAATGCCCCTGGCGCCCAGCACATTGGCCAATCCCCAGCTCTCCGGCAGGGACTCCCAGCGTCCTTCGCCGGTGGCGATGTGGATGTAGCGGGTCTGCAAGATCTCGAGGTGGCGCCCCTGCAGGTGGGGCACGAACTGCAGGGGAGAGGCCCGCCAGTACTCCGCCGTCGGCGTGTCGGTCTCGATGAAGCGCATGAGGTTGTAGGTGCCGCTCATGGCCAGGGCGCGCGTGAAGATGTCGGGGAAGCGGCACACCAGGGCAGCGGCGTGAAAGGCCCCGATGGAGGCGCCGGCGCTCCAGATCGGGAGGTCGTCGCCGTGATGCTTCTTGCAATCCATGCGGATGGCGGGGACCACTTCTTCGCGGATGTAGTGGTGAAAGGCGTCCTGCATCCACATGCGGTGCTGGGGCGAGCCTTCGCGGTTGAACCAAGCGCGGCCGGCGACGCTGTCGCAGGAGTAGATCTTGATCTTCCCCGCCGTCAGCAGGTCTTTGAGCGCGGTGATGAGGTGAAAGCGCTCGATCTCTTCGGCGTCGCCGCCGGCGGTGGGCAGCAGCAGCACGGGTTGGCCGGTCTCGCCCCAGCGCGCGAGGGTGGACTGGGCGCCCATGCGCGACGAATACCAGCGGGACTTCAGGAACACGGGGCCTCCAATGACGGGAACGCCAGCACGCTCGCACGAGAGCATTCAAGCGCCGAGGGCTACGCCGTCGAATTCGGTTCCTCGTAGCGAAAGTCCGTGGAGCGGTCGGGATGCTCACGCCCTACGTCGTGACGACCGGTGACGAAACAGCGATGACGGAGCAGCTCCACCCGATCGGCGTGGGTGAGATCGCCCAAATCGAGGCGTTCAAAGTGGTTTTTATCAAGGATTTTGTTGTCACCAATCAAGTGCAACACCTCATCATCCATCAGCCATCGAACCCGCTCTTCTTTGGAAGCGACCCGTGAGATCAACTGATCGGCAACTCGAGAGAAAGCGTATAAATCGCGCTCATTTTCGACGTCTTTATCGAGGAGCAACGCCCCTTCATCTCGAAAGACATAGTCCATCTCCTGAAGTGCCCGATGGGCGTCATCGAGGCGAGGAGCGAGAACGTCGTCAAAAAGATCGCCCTGTGGTTCTCTCATCTCCTCATAAAGCGAGCCGAACCAAAACTCGCTCACGGGACGCCGGCCGCCCGCCAGGCTTGAATGCGCTGCCAGAAGAGCTCGGTGAACTTTTCGACCTCATGAGCCGGAAACAAAGCCGCGGTCTTCTGGCGCACGGCGTCTTTGGCCTCTTGGGTGCCGAAGAAGGCGAAGGCGACGTCGTCGAGGTGGCTCAGGTGCCTGGCGCAGAACTCTTCAAATTGCGCGCGGCCCATGCGCTCGTCGGCGATGGCGGCGTAGCGATCGAGTTTTTCTTCGTAGGAGAGATCGAGGGCGGCGACGTCGTAGAAGGGCTGCCAGTCCAGGGTGCGGCGCATCTTTCTTTTGGTGGCGGCGCAAAAGAGGGCCCAGCGCAGGTAGGCCTTCACCAGCCAGGGAAAATGGCCGTGCAGCGAGGTCACCTGCGAGTCGGGGCAGGGGTTCGCGAAGTCGATGGGATGCCAGACGCCGCCGGCGCCGCCAGCAGAGGGCTTGCGCAGGGCTTCGCAGGAGTTGAAGTCCCAGCCGAAGAAGGCGTTGATGGTGACCGTGACCTTGCGCAGGTGTTCGGCGTCGGCGTCGGAGATGAAGTTGGTCTGCAGGGTGTAGCGGTCGTGCAGGGGGGCCGAGGGGTCGTAGAGCACGCACTTGGTCTGGGGTCCAAAGCCGATGCAGCGCACGAAGCGGTCAAAGCCCTCGACGGAGGCCTGGGCGTGCATGACCGCCTTGCCGCTGTCGTCGTAGGCCTTCCAGGCGGCTTTGACGTCAGAGACGCGGGTGACCGCGCGCCAGCCGCCGCCGTCGTAGGGCTTGAGGTACAGGGGCCAGCCGACCTTGTCGCCGAGCTTGCCGAGGTCGAAGAGGCGCGCGTATTTGTTGAGTGTGACTTTGACGTCGGGGAGCTCTTTTTCGTAGCTGCGCGGGGGGATCATCCACGTCGTGGGGATGGGCATGCCCAGGTGCATCATCGCGCAGTAGCTGGTGTGCTTCTCGTTGGACTGCACGCTCCAGGGGTTGTTGAATACATAAAGGTCGTCCATGATGATGGACTTTTTGATCCACTCACGGCTGGTGTGATACCAGTGGGTCAATCGATCGATGACGACGTCGTATTTGCAGGGTTGCTGCAGGTCGAAGGGCTCGATGGTGACCCGCTCGCACTCGAAGCGCACGGTGTCGCCGTCGACGGGGATCTTGAGATCGAGCTCTCTGAGCATGTGCTCGAAGCAGGCGGGCCAGCAGATGTCGGCGCCCAAGGAGAGCCCGATGCGTCGCGTGACCTCAGCCATGGTGGACCTCGGCGCCGGCAATCGCCCAAGCGCACTTATTCATAAACGAAGAGCAGCGGGCCAGGGAAGAGCCAGGACAGGCCTTCGCGCAGGCGGTCGCGCCAATTCTGCCAATTGTGGCCGTCTCTGGCTTCGACGAAGCGCACCTGCATGCCGGTGGCGTCGAGCAAGGGAGCCAGCGAGCGGTTCTCGTAGATCAAGGACTCGTAGACGCCGCAGCTGATGAACACGCGCTGGCTGATGGCCTTGGGCTCGGCGCGGTAGGCGTTCACGAATTCGACGACGCGGTCAAAGAGGGGTCCGCGGCGGTTGCGGCGGCCGATGTCTGTGAACGCGAAGCTCCCCGATTGCAGCAGCAGGCGTCCCCACACGCTCGGGTAGCGGCAGGCGGTGGAAAAAGCGGCGACGGCGCCGAAGCTGGCTCCCATCAAGCAGCGGCCTTGAGGCTGGTCGACGAGGGGAAAGCGCGAGGCGATCTGGGGCAGCATCTCTTCGGTGACAAAGCGGGCGTGGGCCTCGTTGTCGGCGTATTCGCGCAGGCGATCCGGCGAACCCGTAAACGCTACAATCAAGTCCGGAATCTCGAGGCGGTGAATGAGATTGTCCAACACCGTGACCATGTTGGCATAGCGAATGTAGTCGTCGCCGTCGTGCACCACCAACAGAGGATATTGACGCGAACGGCGAAAGCGGGCCGGCAGATAGAGATGGCCGAAGCGACGGTTGCCCAGGGCTTTGCTGTCGACGATGAGGGGCTCGAGGGTGCCGCGGCGGGTGACGGCGTCGGGGTTGGTCCACTCGGGGATGACGTAGCCCTCGCCTTGCAGCACCGAGTTGGCGCCGAAGGGGTCGCGGGCCCGGGCGGGGTTGAGGGGGTCTTCGATCCACTCGTTGTGGCCGCCGCGGTGGAGCTCGAATTTGTATTCGACGCGCGAGTTCGACGGGATCTCGAGGGTGAGGTGCCAGATGTCGGTGTTGGGCGCCCGCGTCAGCGTCGTCGACGACTCGAGGCCGTAGACCCAATGGCGGAGGCTGACGCCGTCGGCGTGACCGAGCCAGACGAAGGTGACCAGCGAGCCGTGCACCAGCGGGAACTTGTGCGTCGACAGGAAGCCCCGCACCTTGGCCGGATCGGACCAAGCCTCGATGAGCTCTTCGACGGCGGTGGTGGTGGGAGGGGTCACCATCGTGGCCTCGCCATCGTCCCGATGGTCCCGATCTTTGTCTCAACGTCGTTGAACGATCCCCTGAGCCAGGTCTGTGGCGCGGAGAGCATCATCGGGCCCGCCGGTCGCGGCTGCTCGCGCGTCGATCGGGCCGGGCCCGGCGATCGTGCTCCTCGGGGAGAAAGGGCCGGTGCTCGCCGCCAGCGCTGAGCTCGATGACCCCTTCGGCGCGCTCGATGTGACCAGCTCGCCAGACGACGTAGGAGCAAGCCGGAAAGGCCAGGCAGGTCGCCGGCGCAAAACGGCGCGCCACCAGCGAGATGCGATCCTGGGCCTCGAGGTGGAGCCGCCGCTCCGGCTCGGGCAGCACCACGGTCTTTGGGACGAAGCCCAGGCCGACGTCGAGCACCTGACGAGCAATGCGTCCCTGAGGCGGATCGTCGTGAAAGAGCACGATGCGATCGCTCACGGCCATGGCCCCCGCCGACCAGGCGAAGATCGGCCGATCGCCGATGAGCTCGTCGAGGCCAAAGAGCACCAAGCGGTTGACAAGGACGGCGACGTGGCCGCCGGCGATGGCGACGGCGCTGCAGTCCTGCAGGAGCTTTCGCAGCTCCTCGCGCTGGCGAGCGACCGCCGGCCGCTGGGCGACATGAAAGCGCCCTTCGAAGTCGGCGCGCACGCGGGCGCACTGATCGAGGTGCCAGGCGTCGAGGCCGCGGATGGCCTCGATCGACGCCTCTGCCACCTCGTCACGAAGGGCCGGTGGCGTGTCGTAGGCACGAACGTCGCGCTCGGCCTCGAAGGCGGCCTCGAGCCGAATGCGATAGATTTCTTGCAGATGCCGCAGCAAGTCCTGGCGTTCGCGGTGGGCAACGGCCAGCTCCTTGTCCTCGTGGAACACGGCGCCGCCGCGAGCATGCAGGCCCAGGTTGATGGTGTTGCTGCCGAGGTGGGTCGAGAGCTCGTCGTCTTCGCGCTCCCGTTCCTGCCAACCCGCGGTGATGAGCGCGACCCGTCCCTGCAGGCCGAGGGAGGCGACGACGCTGCCGAGGGTGGGGTTGAAGCGCTGGGCTCCCAAGAGCACGGCGGTGCGCGAGGTGTTGTTCGCCGCCGCCGACGGCCTCGCTGCTTGGGGGGGCTGGCTCTGTTCTTCCGGCACGGTGCTCACAGCAAGGGTCAATACACGTCGCTCAGCGCGCGCGCACCTTCACGGTCTGGCCGATCACATCGAGCATGCCGCGCAGCGTGTCGTAGTCGGGGTGTTTGAGCCTCATCCAGGCGTTGGCCATGAAGCCGGCGTCGACGGGCTGGGTCGGGTGTCCGCGGGGGGGCAGGTGCTCGTCGATGAACCACTCGCCGAAGCGCCGGTGCACCTCGTCGACGCCCTCGTAGCCGACGATGGTGCCGTCGCATTCGGGCCGCAGCGCGATCATGCCCGCCGAAAAGCGGCGCGACAGAGCCTGGCCGCGCTTGCCGTGCACCACCGCCATCGCCCATTCCTGGTAGACGTCGACGTCGTTGGCGGCGCAGTAGAGGTCCCAGGTGCGCACGCCGGGAGGCCGGCAGCCGATCTCGCTGAACTTGAGCCCCTTGGGACCAAAGAACCACTCCATGTGCGTGGCCGAGGTCTCGATGCCCAGCGCGCTGATCACCTGCTGGCCCATGGCCCTGACCTCGCCGTAGGCCGAGGCGTGATCGAGGCGGTTGGTCGTGATGAACTGCGGCGAGATCCAGCGGGTGCGCATGGCCTCGAGCACGTTGGGAAAATAGTGGGTGGCGAAGTCGGCGACGACGCGGCCGGAGACGGTGAGGGTGTCGTAGAAGCCCTCATGTCCCTCGATGAATTCTTCGACGGCGACACTCTTGCCTTTGACAACGTCGAACTCGACCAGCGCCCGCTCCAAGCTGGCGACGTCGTCGACGCGGACGGTGCCTGAGGCTCCGGCCGCATCGCGGGGCTTGATGATCATGGGGAAGCCAACCTGGGCGGCGAAGGCCCGGATTTCGGCGGCGTCGCTGGAGCCGATGGATTGGGCGCAGGCGACGCCAGCCTCGCGCAGGGCGTCCTTCATGGCCGGCTTGTCGCGGCAGAGCCAGGTGGAGTTCACGCTGGTGCCTGGGATCCCGCAGCGCTCCCGTACTTTGGCCGCGGTCATGACGTGGGCCTCGACGACGGCCTCGAGCCTTTGCACCCTCACCTTGGATTGGATGAAGCGAACCGCGCGTTCGACATCGCCGATGTCTGTGACGTTTCGAATTTGCTCATAGTGCGAGAGCCAGTGCCTCAGTTCGCCGTCGAGGGACTCCTTGGGACGTTCGCCGATGCCACTGACGCGAGCGCCGACAGCGTGCAGCGCGCGCACGAACTCCCGCTGGTTTTGGGGAAAGCAGGGCTCGATGAAGACGACGTCCATGGCTGCGACGCTATGAGAATTCATCGCCGCCAGGCGATGAACCCGTAGACAATTCACCGACACGCGAAGCGCCGTCGGTGAATTCATCGCCGCCAGGCGATGAACGTGTAGACAATTCACCGACACGCGAAGCGCTGTCGGTGAATTCATCGCCGCCAGGCGATGAACCCGTAGACAATTCACCGACACGCGAAGCCGTCGGTGAATTCATCGCCGCCAGGCGATGAACGTGTAGACAATTCACCGACACGCGAAGCGCTGTCGGTGAATTCCGCTGTTGTCAGTCATCCTCGACGAAGATGATCTCTTCTTCGCCAGACTTGGGGATGCCGGCCAGCTCTCTCAACATGCCCACATCGAGCTTGGCCGTCGTCGCTGGGCTCTTGCGTGCCTTTGGAAGTGCTTCCGCGGACTGGCCGGGGCTGCCATCTTTTTTCACCGGACGGGCCGCTGCCCGAGGAAGGTGAGGCGTCGGCGCGTCGTCGACGTCGGGGAGAGCCTGCTGGGGCCGGGTGGTGGGCTCGTTTCGCACCACGGCCTGCCGTTTCAGCGTGATCTCGTCGTCGAAGTCGCCTGCGGGGATGTTGCTGCCGCTGACCCTCCTCCCTTCGCCAGAGCGGGTTGAGAGGCCTTCGTCGGTGTTGCCGGTCTTTGCCCCCACCAGCAGGTGCATGGTCGCCAGCTGGTCGCGCAACGACGCGATCTCACTCTCCAACTCTGCAACTTTGCGCCGTTCGTCGGCGAGGTCTCGGCTGGCGCTCTGGGTGAGCTCTCGAAAGACCTCCTCTGCCTGCTGGGCTTTTTTTCCCGCCTGATCGAGCTCGAGACGGGCGCGCGCCAGCTCCTGCGTCTGCTGCTCTTGCTGCTGGCTGACGACGAGCCCCCATTGGGCCAGCAGCAGGGCCTCGAGCCGGTCGAGCAGCAGCTTTTCGTCGGGCGGGACCGGCACGAAGGCCTCGATGCCGCGCGCCAACGCCGAAATCACCATGCCCGACTTGATCGGATCTTCCAGGAGCAAGGTGGCGCCGACGAGACCTTCGTCTTTGCCGATGCGGGCCAGGTCGACGCCCATCATGTCGCCGACCTCGATCTCGATGCACAGCACGTGGCAGGGCGAGCCTCGCAGGTGCTCGAGGGCCTGCTTGCCGTTGGCGAAGGCATCGCCGACGAAGCCCTTCTCCTGCAGAAAGGGCAGCAACCTCGACACCCTCGGCCCCGCGAGCACCAGTCGAAATCCGCCCGGATGGATCCGCACGCAGCCAGTGTGGCACGACGTCGTCGGCGAGAGCGAGGTAGGCTGCGTCATGTCCGACGAGCACGCGCTCCTGGAAGCCACACCCTTCGCCCCGCAGTCGCAGGATCAGTTCGTGGAGCCTTGGCACCGCCGCGTGCGCGAGGTCGACGACGACACCGTGGCCGGCCTGCTGCAGCAGCTCGTGATGTTGCGACGCCTGCGCAACCTAGTGGCCCTGGCCTGCTGCGCCGCCGGCGTCGCCATCTTCGGTCTGCTCGACGTGCGTGGCCTGTATGCGGTCCTCATCTATGGGGTGCTGGCGGCGACGGTCGGGATGCCGGTGTTCGCCATCGGCAGCCTCTCGGTGCGCCGCCTCTTTTTGAAGGAGGCCCGCCGGCAGGGTTTGTCGACGAGCGCCGCGGTTTTGATCCTCACCCGCGCCGAACGCAAAGCGCGCTTCTTGGCCCCGTGGAAACCCGAGGAACAGAAGATCGACGCCTTGCTGTCGGCCGTGCGCGAACCCGATACGGCGTGAGCGCGTCCCTCGAGCTCCTGTGCCGGTCCTGCGGGGCTCCCTTCGACGCCGCCCTGGCGCCGCTGACTTGTCCCTCCTGCAAGGCCCTGGTGCCACCCCACCCCTCAGCGTCGTCCTTTGTCCGGTTGGGTCTCGATCGTCCCCGCTTTGTCGTCGACGAAAAAGCCCTCGAGGCCTCGTGGTTGCAGCGCACGCGCGTGGTGCATCCCGATCGCGCGGTGCGCAAGAGCGACGCCGAAAGACGTTTCGCCGTCGAGCAGACGGCCGCCTTGAACGACGCCTGGCGCCTTGTGCGCATCCCCTTTGATCGCGCCGCCCTGCTGCTGACGACGGCGGGTGTCCCCGAGCCTCCCCTGCGCCAGGCCCTGTTGGTGGCCTTCATCGAAGCCCGCGAAGAAGCAGAAAGCTCCCCGGCCCACAAGGCTGCCGTCGTCGCCGATGGCGTCGCCCGTTTCGAGGCGCTGATGGCCAAGGTCGAGGCGGAGCTGCGCATCGTCGACGACGTCGTCGGCGGCTATGGCAACCCCTCTGCCGAGGCCGTGCGCTTGCGGCAGGTGGGTGCGCTGCTGGCCGAAGCTCGCACCCTCGCGCGCCTGGTCGACGACCTCGGCGGTCCGCGCTTGCTGCCTTCGTTGACGGTGCGGTGACCGCAGCGCTGGAGGAACACCGACGTCGACGTCTGGGCTGGGTTTCCCAATGCTCTCGTCGTGCGCTGAGCATTCTTGCGTTGCTCGATGGCAGCCCCGATGCTGCGGCTGGTGCGACGTTTCCTGCTCCTGCTCGGGCTCTCGTCGTGCGTGACGGCGCCGGAGCTGGCGACGTCGGCGGAGTTGCCGCCCTGGATCCCCGCCGAGCTGGTGCGAGACCCCGCCCTCGACGAAGCGGCTGCGCTCTTGTGTGCCCGGGACACCGATGCTGTCATCGACGACGACGTACGCGCCGCCGCCCGCGTCTTCGATGGACGCGTGTTGGGCGTGCTGGCCTCCTCCCCCGACGACGCCGCCCGACAGGTCTCGGCCCTGTTTGGGGGTGCGGGCCTCTCGCACGTCGGCTTCGTCGTCGCTGAACACCCCGGGGGTAGGCCCTGCGTGGCGGTGGTGGCCTCGCGGCGCGTCATCAGCGTCACCCAGCTGCCGCCGGCGTGGTCGGGTCCTGGACAAGAGCCGCCGGCCATCGCTTTGACGGTGCCGGCGTCGCGGGTCGCTCAGCTCTTCGTGCTCTCGCCCGATGGCTTCGTCGATCGATGGGTCTTGCAAGGAAGCGAGGCCCGCCGCCTGCCCCTGCGCAAAGTCGGCCGCCACGTCGTCGAGGTCATCGTCGACGAAGTGGGCGGCGATGGCACACCGCGCGGCAACCCCGAAGTCGCCCTGCTGTGGCCCTATGTGCGCGGCACACCGACCCTGCCCCCGAGTCCGGCGGTGCTCTTCCCCGACGCCGGCCACGATGACCTCGCTTTGTCCCACCGTGCCGAGGCGCTGGTGCAACGCCTGCGCAACGAGCAGCTGCTCGAGACGCTGAAGATCTCACCGGTGCTCACCGATGCCGCCACGGAGAGGGCCCGCAGCCTCGGAGGGGTCCTGGGCCACCGCGTCGACGGCAAGAGCCCGCGCGAACTGCTGGATGAGCGCTTCCCCGGCGATCCCCGCGCTCTCTTCATCCGGCTCGGCGAGGTGCAGGCCCGCGGCAGCACGCTCCAAGACGCCTGGAGCGCGCTCACCGACAGCCCCGCCCACCGCTTCGAGCTGGTGTCCCTGGGCGTCACCCACATGGGCGTCGCCGTCGTCCGCGGCCAGGACGCGCTGGGTCGTCCCACCATCACCCTGGTCACCTTGCTGGGACGTCGTCCGCCCACCCGCGACGTCGCCACGCTGCAGAAAAAGCTGCTCGACGACGCCAACGCCCTGCGCACCAGCCGCGGCTTTGCGCCCTTGGTGGTCTCTGACACCCTGCAAGAGGCCGCGCGGCGTCTCGCCCGCCGCATGATGGAGATTCGGCGCGTCGACGACACCCTGCTGGGGGGGCCCATCGGCGAAGTCGCCCTCGAAGCCGACGCCTCCCTCACCAAGGTGTTGCCCCTGGTGGCCCGCATCGACGATCCCCTGCTGCTGGGCCCCTTCGAACCCCTGGTCGACATCGACACGACGGCCCTGGGCGTCGGCCTGGCCCTGCACCCCGAAGAAGGCGTCTTCTACGTCGTCGTCTTGGCAGGCGTCGGGCCCTGAGGGTTGGCGTGCGAGCGGTGCAACCTCCGCCCCTTGCGCCCTTGGGCCGGCGCCCTTGGGCCAGGCGCAAGTGCTTCCTGCTTTGCGCCCGAAGCGGACACGTGTCTGCGCCCGCCAGCGGTGGCAAGCTTGACCGGCTCCGAGGCCCCCCCTATCGTCGAAGCCGTCGTCGTCGCCGTCGTTCGCAAACCCATTCTTCAAGACCCCAGCTTCTTGAACATCAGAGCATCCTGCTCAGTGCTTCCCGCGAACGCGGCGGGACGGCTGGAAGAAAGGTTCGGAGCGCGCCTTGGCCATCAATCGCGACAAGGTTTATGACGGCGCGATCAAGCTCCTGCAGGCTTCGAAGTACGACAAGGCGATCGTTGAGTTCCAAAAGCTGATTGCCGAGGACGGCAAAGACGTCCGGACGCTGCTCAAGATCGCCGAGACCCTCCACGTCAAGATGGGCAAGCGCAAGGAAGCGCTCGAGCACTACGACCGGGCGGCGAACATCTACACAGAGCAGGGCTTCTTCATGAGGGCCGTGGCGGTCTTCAAGCAGATGCTCACCATCGACGGCACCAACCCCGACATCCACCTGCGCCTCGCCGAGCTCTACCAGCAGCTCAACCACGGATCGCAGTGCCTGCTTCATTACCAGCACGTCGTGCAGCTCTATGAGCAGCAGGATCGCAGCAGCGACACTCTCGGGATCCTCAAGAGGATGGTCGACCTCGACCCCGAGAACCTGCAGTCCCGCATCAAGGTTGCCGAGCTCTTCGCCCAAAGCGGACAGATGCTCGAGGCCAACACCGAGATTCGCTCGGCCTACGACTTCCTGAAGATCCAGCAGAGACACGACGACGCATTGCGCGTAGGCGAAAAGGTCCTCGCCTGGGATCCAAACGCCACCGACGTCGCCCGCGAGCTGGCCAATGTCTACATGGCCCGCGGCGACGCCAAGCAAGCCCTGCCCAAGCTGCAAATGTGCTTCCGCCTCGACCCGCGCAACCTCGAGGTGCTCGACCTCATCGCCAAGGCTTTTCTCGCGCTCGAGCAGACGCCCAAGACCATCTCGGTCTACAAAGAAATGGCCCGCATCTACGAGGGCAACAACGACTCGTTCAACGCCCGTACGGCGTGGGAGCGCGTGTTGGAGCTCAGCCCCGGCGACGACGACGCCGAGACTGCGCTAGGGCTGCGGTCGGCGTCGTTGGCGGTGGTGGTGCCGCGGGCGACGACGGTGGCCAAAGCCAGCCCCGAGGACGATCAGTTGGCGCGGCTGCTCACCGAGACCGACGTCTATGTGAAGTACGGGCTGCGCGAAAAAGCCATCGAGCACCTCGACAAGATCTTCAGCATTCGCCCCGATCACATCCCGGGGCTCGAGAAGCTCAAGCAGCTGCAAACCCAGACCAAGCAGCCCGCCGCCGTCGTCGAAACGCTGAAGCGACTGATTCTGCGCGGTGAAGAGCTGGGCCATCCCAAGGTCGCCGAATGGAGGGCGGAGCTGGCCCGCGGCGACGCTCCACGTGGCCGCGAGGTGACGGCGGCGACGAAGCAGGTCCCTCCCGCGGCCCGCCGGGATTTCTCCAGCGAAGGTGAGGTCTTCGTCGTCGACGAAGAGGCACCCCCGGCTCCTCCGGCGGTGGCCCTCCGCTCCTCACCCGTAGCGCAGCCTGTGCCCCCGACGCTGCCGACCTTTGCGGCGCCTCCCGCTGGACGTCCCGATCTCATCCGAGGCCGCCCGGCCGACAACGGAATCGATCCGCGCACCATGCTGCAGGCACGCCCCGGGGCGATGCCCAACATGCTCGCGAGCCTCGACGAGCCCCTCGAACCCGCCACCCGACCCCAAACGCGGTCGGCGTCGCCGTCCTTTTCGATGGCCTCGCCCCTGGACGCTTCTGGTGCCGCGCTCAACGGCCACGGCTCCGAGCCTTACAACGACGAGCTGCCCCCCGACGAAGGCATGGTCCAAACTTTGGCCTTGCCGATGCCGCAGCTGCCGCGCCAACCCGCCGGAGCGCCTCGCGCCGCGACCACCTCATCGCCGCCCGCCGCAGCCGGCGCCTTCGACGCTGACGCTGATGCCTTGGTGCGCGAAGCGCTGGGGATGCCCGACGACCCCGGTCTTCCCGGTCTTCCCGAGGCCATGCACACCGCTGGGTGGCGACCGCCGCTGTCGTCGTCGTCGGAGGGCCTCCCGGCGGACGAGCTGGTGCTCGAACAAGAAGACGCCGATTTCGACCAAGCCACGGTCAGCCTCGCGCTCCCAGCCGTGACCGCACCTCCGCCCTTTGGCTCTGCGCCGGGTTCCTTTGACGACGACGAAATCGACGCCTTGGCCGCCCAGGCCGTGCAGGACGCCCTGCCCATCGGCTCCACCCCCGCGCGACCCCGACCGATCTCGGCGCCGAGCGCTGGCGGCACACCGGGCATCCTGGGCGACCGCAGCCCCAGCGAACCCGCCGCGGCCTTCGTCGACGACGACCTCCCGGCACCCGCCTGGACCCCGCCCCCGCCCCCGCGGCTGCCCGCCGAATTCAGCGCCGACGACGACGGCTTCGATGAGCGCACCGTGGCCTACGGCAGCGGCGATGCCGGCGTCGCTGCGCCGGCCATGTCGCCCCACGGCTTCGACGACGAGGACAACATCGAGACCGGCGAGCGCAAGGCCGTGTCGGCGCCTGGGCCCCTGCCTCGAACCGAGCTGCCGCCGAGCTCGAAGCGCCCGGTCCTGCCCTCCTTTGCCACCCCGGCAGTGGGCCTTGGCGCTGCGCTCGTCGCCCCCCGTGCGAGCTCGGAACATGAGCCGCCCTCGGGCACCAGCGAGTTCGATCCCAACGAGTTCGACCTGCCCAGCGACGTCAAAGCGATATTGGCGGCCCGTCCCGCGGCTGCCGCGCCGCCCCTGTCGGACGACGCCGGCGCCTCTGACGTCACCGGCTCTTTCGCTGTGATCGAGACTGGTCGCTACGACCAGATTCCCTCGCTGGCGTCGATGGACGCCGAGGCCCTCATCGAAACGGCGCCGCCGCCGTCGTTGCAGCTGGGCGCCAGCAGCGCGCCTTTGGCCGACTTCGAAGACGCGGGCCTCGATCTGCCGTCGCAGTCCCGCAGTCTGTTCCAGGTCGCTCGGGGCTTCGAAGACGACCCCGCCAACACCTTCTTCGGCGACGAGCTGGCCGAGGCAGAGTTCTTCATCCAGCAAGACCTGCTCGACGAAGCCCGGGAGATCTTGACGCCGATCCTCGAGGACATAGAGGACTCGCTGCGTGTGCAACACATGCTCGCGCGCGTTGCGGCCAAAGAAGCAGGCGAGCCTGAACCGCCAGCACCGTGGGAGCAGAAGCTCATCGACGAGGTCGGCGCCCAGCTCGACGACATGGCCGCGTTGTCGCCCAACGTCGAAACCTCCGGCCCGCACCAGGTCTCGGTGGCCGAGGTGCTCTCCCAGTTCAAAAAGGGTGTGGCCGAGACCGTCCCCGAAGACGACGCCGCGACCCACTACGATCTGGGCATCGCCTATCGGGAGATGGGGCTGCTCGACGACGCCATCTCCGAGTTCGAGATCGCAGCGCGGGCCCCCGGCCGTTCGGCCGACTCGTTCTACGTCATCGCCTTGGTGCAGCTCGAGCAGGGGCGCGTCGACGACGCTCTGGCCGCCCTCGAGCGGGCCTTCTTTTCGCCCTCGGCCTCTCGGGGTCAGAAGGCCGCCGCCGAGTACGAACGCGGGGTCATCTTCGACGAGCGCAAGATGAGCGGTCGCGAAGGCCTCGTGTGCTTGAAACGCAGCAAACACCTGGGCGGTAACGCCCCCGATCTCGATCGGCGCATCGCTGCGCTGCAGGCCGTCTACGGCGACGTCGACGTGCCCGATCTGGTCGACGTCGCTGCAGCGCGGGGCAAGGGCATCAACGGCAATGGCGCGCACAAGCCCAACGTCGCGGGCGCGCCAGGTCGGCCAAAGAACATCGACTACGTATAGTCATTACTAATGAATTATGTTGACTACTTCGGGATGAGACAGGAGCCGTTTTCAAACGCTCCGGTGAGTCGTTTTTACTACAACTCTTCCCAGCACGCCGAGGCTCTGACTCGCCTCACTTATGCCGTCGACTCCATGAAGGGGCTCGCCCTGCTCGTCGGCAACATCGGCGCCGGCAAGACCACCCTCGCCCGCCGCATGCTCGACGCCCTGCCCGATGATCGCTATGAAGCGGCCCTGCTCGTTATTATTCACTCTGGCATCACAGCGAGCTGGTTATTAAGGCGTATTGCACTGCAACTCGGTGTGGCAGATCCTGCACATGAAAAGCTCGCACTGCTGGGCCAATTGTATCAACGCCTCGTCCAGGTCTACGAGGCGGGCAAGAAAGCCGTCGTCCTCATCGATGAAGCCCAGATGCTGCAGACCCGAGAGATCATGGAGGAGTTTCGCGGGCTGCTGAACCTCGAGGTCCCCGAGCGCAAGCTCGTCACCTTCGTCTTCTTCGGCCTCCCAGAGATCGAGCAGAACCTGATGCTGGATCCGCCGTTGGCCCAACGTGTGGCCTTGCGCGTGCGGCTCTCGTCCTTCGACCGAGATGCCACGGAGGCCTATGTGAAACACCGGCTGCGCCTCGCCGGCGCGGGTCGCATGCTCTTTCGATCCGGCGCTCTCGACGTCGTCCACGATGCCAGTCAGGGCATTCCCCGCGTCATCAACACCCTGTGTGACAACGCCTTGTTCGAGGCTTTTCTGGCGCGCCAGCGCGACGTCGACACCGCGATGATGAAACGCGTCGGCGACAACCTCGGCGTCACCCTGTCGGCCGCCCAGGAAGCGGCGTCGACAACGCAGGCGCGGCAGGGCGGTACGAACGAGGCCCCGGTGGGCCGGCGCAAGAAGCTCGATCTGGCCGCCGTCGACGAGCTGCTCGCGGGTCTGCAGAAGCCCTGAGGTTGCTCAGAGGTCGACGGGCAGCAGCTGCTCGAGGTGGCCGCGCAACGAGGGCGGGGGCTCATCGCCAGCGAGGACGACGTCGATGCCGCGGGGCACGCCCCCCAGGAGCTCGTAGGCGCGGCTCAAGGCCCGATCGGATTCGATGCCGCCGCCGTAGTCGTGGGCCCAGTAGGGGAGCGGGAGGCCGGCGCCGTCGGAGGTCCAGGGGATGCCCGTCTGCGCCTCGACGATGCCAAGAAAGACCGTGTTCGACGCCGTCGCCCACGCGCCATAGGGCACGCCGCCCGTGTCTCTGGTCCGGGGCAGGTTCTGCTGCACCCAGGTTAAAAGGCCGACGGAGACGGCGTCGTGGTTGGCGAGGTGCGACGACGCCAGCACGATGCGCGGATCGGCGCAGGCAATGCTGCCGCCATCGGGACCGCCCTCGCACAACACCTCCTCGGCGAGGGTGACGACGAGGCGCAGGCGCGAGGCGATTTCGTCGCAGTAGTTCAGCTCGGTGTATTTCTCGTAGATGTTGCCGGCGTCGCTGTGCATCTCGTGGCGCGTGTCGTCGCGCATCCAACCCACCGCGATCTTGTGGCCGTGGGTATAGCCCGTGAGCACATGCGACGAGAGACGCGGCAGGTAGACGATGTGGTCCACCTCTTTGACGATGCGCGGAATGTGCGGAGGACGACGCCACGATGAACCGCTGGGCAGCGTCGCCGGGAAATAGCCGGCGTCGAAGCCGTGGTCGTCGAAGAAGTGGGGTTCGGCGCCGCCGTCGACGATGGCCCGCAGCAGCCCGTTGCTCTCCATCACGCTCTGGGTCGAGCGCCAGCGCTGGTCCTGGGTCTCGCCTCTGGCCAGACGCGCGCTCATCACGCCGCACTGATCACCCACGACGACGCGGCCGGCGCCTCGATCGAACAGTGCCTTGCACATCGCTCGCACCGCCGTCGGCGACGTCGTGGCTGGATGCGTGTTGGCCGAGTTGCTGGCCACCTTGATGAACACGCTGTCGCCGGCCCGCAGCCAATCCAGATCGACCTGTTCGAGGGTGCGGTGCACGGCTTCTTCGGGCGTCGACAGTCTTGACGAGGGGAAGAGCCCGAGCACGACGCGATCGCGGTGGGCGTCGAGGGGATCGATGATGGGCAGACCGGCACACCCCAGCGGGGCCACCACCAAACCGCCAGCGACGACGCGAGTGCTCTGCAGAAAAGCGCGGCGGGTGGTCATGCGCCGAGGATACGCGGCTGCGACTACGGCGACGACGCTGGCTCATCTTTCTTTTTCACGATGCGCACGCTGCGAATGCGGCGCGGCGTCGACTCCAGGATCTCGAGCACGGTGCCGTCGTCGGTCTCCAAGCGCGCGCCGCTTTCGGGAATGCGCCCGGCGAGCGAAATGCAGTAGCCGGCGATGGTGGTCCAGTTGTCGCCTTCGGGCAGGGCCAGGTCGAGAGCCCGGTTGACCTCGCGCAAGGGCACGCTGCCCAAGACGATGGCGGCGCCGTCTTTGGTGGTGCGGATGGCGGTGGGCACGGCCCTGTCGTCTTCGGACCAGATGTCGCCGACGAGCTCTTCGAGCAGATCTTCCATCGTCAACAAGCCTGCCATGCTGCCGCGCTCATCGACGATGATGGCCAATTGCACCCGGGCGCTCTGCATTTCTTTGAGGATGGCCGTCGCCCTCATGGACTCGGGAAAAAACGTCGCCGGGCGAATGAGCTCATCGATCGACAGCGAGCTGCCCTCGATCAGGGCGGCGAACACATCTTTGGCAGCGACGTAGCCAACGACTTCGTCGGCAGCGCCTTCTTCGTAGACCGGCAAGCGCTGGTGTCCCTTGCTCAGCAGCACGCGCTGCAGGTGCGCGGGATCGGCGCCTTTTTCGACGGCGACGACCCGGTTGCGCGGCACCATGACGTCGCCGCCGGTCAAACCATCGAGCTCGATGGCCCGCACCGCGATGTCGGCGGCGCGCGCGTCGAGGGAGCCCGTGCGGCCAGCTTCTTCGAGGAGCTGCGTGATCTCTTCGGGCGAAAGGCGCGACTCGATGAAGCTGGTCTTGTCGCCGAAGATGCGCAGAAAGAGATTCGAGGTGCCTTCGAGCAACCACACGGCCGGCCGCATGACCGACGAGAGCAACAAGAGGGGCCGACCCACGAGCAAGGCGTAGGGCTCGCTGGCCCGCAGCGCGAGGGACTTGGGCACCAGCTCGCCGACGACGAGCTCGGAGTAGGACAAGAAAATGATGGCGATGCCGAAGCCGATGGCGGCGGCGTACGAAGCCGGAATGCCGACGGATTCAAAGACCGGCCCCAGCAGATGCTCGAAGGTCTTTGATCGGGTGCCGATGATCATGCCCGTGACCGTCATGAAGATCTGCACGGTGGCGAGGAAACGCTCGGGCGTCTTTCGCAGGGCTTCGACGGCGCGCGCGCTGGCTTTGCCGAGATCGACCAGCTGCCGCAGCCGCGTCTTGCGCAGCGTCACCACGGCGATCTCGGCACCCGCCAGAAAGCCGTGCAGCAGCAAGAGAGCGACGATGATGAGGACCTCGGACGTCATGGCCGGACCCTACCAGTGCTCCGAGCCTTTGAGCCGAAGGAGCCCGCAGTCAGCGCGCTCCACGCCGATGGCGTATCTCAACCCATGCGCGTTCATGCTCCCGAGCTCGAGGACGAGGCCTGGTGTCCCGGCTTTCTGCGCGATGGGCTCACGGCCTTTCTCCAAGTCGCGGCCGAACGTTTTCGCATCTACGACAACGCCGCCCCCGTCGTCGCCGGCATCCTGCAACGTCACCGCAGTCAGCAGCTGGTCGATCTGTGCAGCGGCGGCGGCGGACCCTTGTTGCGGCTGCGCGAGGCCCTGCAGAAGCACCACAACGTCGACGTCGTCGCAGTATTGACCGATCTCTACCCCAATCTCTCTGCCTTTGATGAAGCGGTGGCCCGGGGCCGCGGTCGCATCACCACGGTGCGAGAATCCGTCGACGCCGGCGACGTACCGACGTCGCTGCAGGGGGTGCGCACCATCTTCAATGCCTTCCACCACTTCCGACCAGAGCTGGCCCGGCGCATCGTCGAAGACGCCGCCCGCAAGCGGCAGCCCTTCGTTTCCCTCGAGGTCGTCGAGCGTCGTCTGGCCACCATCGTGTTTCTGACAGGAACGCCCTTCGCCGTCTGGGGGCTCACCCCCTGGTCGCGCCCCCTGACCTTCGCTCGCGTCTTCTTCACCTATCTGGTGCCGCTCATTCCGATGGGCGTGCTCTGGGACGGCCTGTGCAGCTGTCTGCGGGCCTACTCCGTCGACGAATTGAAGGAGCTCACCGCTGGCCTCGACGACGACGGCTACCGATTTCGCGTGGAGCGCATCGAGGTGGCCTGGTTCCCGGTGCGCATCACCGCGCTCATCGGGGAGCCTCTTTCTGGCTAGGGCGGTTTCCTTGTTGATTGATCGAGCCCGACGCCGGGAATTTCCTCGAGGCCGAGGCGCGGCGCAGGGGCAGCCTCTCCGGCTTCACCGAGCACGCAACGAAGGCATCGAGGAAAGGACCAAGCCTGGCGAAGGTCAATCAATTCATCGCCGCCAGGCGATGAACCTGTAGACAATTCACCGACACGCGAAGCGCTGTCGGTGAATTCGGAAACCGCCCTAACGCTCGGCGAAGTCCAGGGCGCGGCGGGGATCCCGGGCCTGCAGCACGGCGTCGACGACGGCGGCGCAGGGGTGTTCTTCGTCGATGAGCACGAAGGCGAAATGCAGATCAGGTCGTGCGGCGCGAGCATTCGCGATGGTCTTGCGATCGGCGTGGGTGTCGCCGAGGAGCACAACCAGCGAAGGCGACGTCGACGGCGGCAACAAGCGCAGCAGCGCCTGGGGATCGGGCTTCTTGGCGATCTCCATCGTCGTCGACGCTGCAAAACGATGCCCGATCATGAGCTGGCCCTTGTCGAGCTCCCAGACGTCGCGGCCGGTGCAGGCGACGACGTCGATGAAGGACTCCAAGGCAGCCAGACGCGCGCCGTCGATGAGGGGACGCTCATCGCGCCAATAGCCGCCGCGGTACAGCGCGATGCATTGCGCGGCGAGGTCGCCGGGATCGTGGCCGCACCAGGCGACGACGTCGCGCACGTTTTCGCAGCGTTCGACGATCTTGGGCCGCCCCGCGCGCGTCCAACACACCAAAGCACGGGAGAGCTCCCAGTCGTCGTTGAAGCCGCCGGTGTCGCGAAAACGTCGGACCTCGTCGTCGCTGGCGCCAGAGAGCTCCTTGATGATGCGCGTGAAGCTCGGCCGGGTGTCGATGAGGGTGCCGTCGACGTCGAAAGCAAAGAGCGCGCGGGCGACGTTGACGGTCATCGGCTCGGTCCCATATGGGCGTTTTGCGGAATCACCATCGTCGTCATCTCGCCGCGCGCCTGTCGCAGCAAGCGCGCAAAATTCTGCGCGTGGAACTCGCGGTATTTCGGCTTGGTGTGCGGCGTGTCCAGGTAGCGCAGGCGTTCACGCTCGACGTCGTCGACGGTGGGCACGTACCCCCTGCCGAGCAGCGCCCCAAACACCCAGGGCGACGCAATGGCCGCGCGAGCGATCAAGAAGCCGTCGCAGCCGCTCAGCTCGTACAAGCGCAGGGCATCGGCGCGGGTGACGACGTCGCCGTTGCCGATCACCGGCACCCTGGCGACCTTTTTCGCTTCGGCGATGGCGGCCCAGGTCGGTGGATCGCGGCTGCGCTGGCCTGCATGCCGAGCATGAACGACGACGTAATCGAGGTGCGCCGATGCCAGCTCGACCACCGGCAGAAAAACGCGGTGCTCCTGTTCGCGCTGGTTGAGCCCGAGCCGGATCTTGGCCGACACGCTCTTCACCGGCAGCGACGTCGTCTTCTTCCAGCTCGCGAGCGCTTGGAAGATCGCCTCCATGCGCCCGCGCCTCTTCAGCATGGCCGGCCCCGCCCCGTGCTGAATGACGTCCTTGGAGGGACAGCCGAAGTTCAGGTCGACGGCGGCGATGCGTTGCCAGTGGGGGTGCGACGTTTTCGAGAGCTCTTCGACTGTTGAAACAGCATCGCACAACTCCTGCGGAGATGTCGCCAACAACTGTATTCCAGTTAAGACGTCGTCGTCGAAGGTGTCGATGAGATCGAGCGTTGCCTTGTTGCGCTTTGCGAGACTTCGAGCGCGGATCATTTCAGTAAAAGTAAGTGCAGCACCCTGCTCGAAACACAGACGACGAAATCCCGCATCCGAGACGCCCTCGAGGGGCGCCAACAAGAAGGGGCTCGCCAGGGTGTGGCCCCCCAGGGCCAAGCCAACGGGCAGCGTCACGCGTCCAGTCCAGGTTCGGCGGCGCCGTGGATGCGATCGAGCTCGCTGCGCAGCCGCTCGAGGGTCATCAACAAGAGGCGGAGGGCGTGCACGTGCTCGGTGCCGCCGTCGACGTCTCTTTCGGCGAAGAACACCGAGGCCCGCTGCAATCCCCAGGTGAAGGGCTCGAGCGCATTGACGAGCTCGAGGAGGTTGCGGGTCCGGGCCCGGACAGCGTCGTCGACGTCGGGCTGGTTGGGCGGAGGGATGTTCGAGAGCTCGTGCACCAGATGCGTGTGCTCGGCCTGCAGGGTGGCGACGGCAGCGGCAGCATCAGCGGCGCGCAAGGCCTGCGCCTCCGTCGCCAGGGTCTGCTCGTGCAGCCGCTCGAGAGCTTCCTTGAGGTCGTTGCGGAGGGCGCTCTCGGTGTCGCGACGGGACACGTGCTCGTCGTCGAGCCTGGCCTGCACCTCGCCCATCTCGGCGCGCAGCGAGGCAATCAAAGCCTGGAGACGGGCCTTCTCGCCGTCCACCGCGGCAATCAAAGAGGCCAGGCGGGTTTCGACGCCGACGTCGTCGCCGCCTTCGGGGGGGCCATCGATCTCGATGTCGAACTGCAGCTTCGCTTCGTCTTCGTGCAGCACCAGGTCTTCGTCGCCGGGCGCGAGCTCCCGGCCGACCAGACCGGCCGCCAGCGCAGCGTTCAGGCTCGCGGTCTGCCGCGCGGCGCGTTCACGTTCAGCGGCGAGCTCGAGGCGCAGCCCCGCCAGGCGGCCCTGCTCAGCGCCGAGAGCGGCGTGGCTCTCCTGCTCGGCACCGCGCACCAGCTCGGCAGCCCGCTGGGCGGCCTGCAGGGCCAGGGCGTTGCCGGCTGCACGTTCGGCGTCGGCAGCGCGTTGCTGTTCGTGCTCGGCCTGCTGGGCGGCCAGGCGGTCCCGCAGGGTCTGTTCGTGCGCGGCCTCCATCTTTGCTCGCAGCGTGTCTTCGTCGCGCAGCTTGCTCTCGTGCGCCGCCTCCTGGATCGCGAGGCGGCTCCGAAGCGCGTCGATCTCTACCAGGCTCGCCGCCAGCTCGGCCATGGCGCGCTGGGCAACGCCGACGTCGGCCTCGTGCTGCTCGCCATCGGCATGGGCGTCCACCAGTTGCTGCCGAAGCCGCTGCTCCTGCTCGCGCAGTGCCCTCAGGTCGACGCCGAGCTGAGAGCACTCGCGCCGCACCAACTGGAGCTCCACCTGGGCGTTGTCGCGCTCCCCCTCGGCAAGCTCCACCCGAGCCCGCAGGGAGCCGATTTCGCCGTGGGCGCGACCCAGCTCCTCGGCGATGGTCTCGAGCTTCGCCATCAATCCGCGGTCTTCGGCGGCTGGCGCCGGGAACATCGACGCGGGCATGGGGCTGGGCGGGACCGGTTGCCCGCCGAAAGCGGCGAAGAAAGGCATCGTCGTGTTGGGGCGAGGTCCGAGCGGCGCCGTCTGGGGCCAGGCACCCGGCGTTTGGGAGAGCGGCAGGCCGGCCGGCGGCCCCAGCACGGGCGCAGCGAAGTTGCTGGCAGGGGTGCCGAAATTGGGGACGGAGACGAAATTGGGGCTCAAGGACGAAAACGCAGCAGAAAACGGCGGCGGCGGCGGCTGGTGCATGGGCGGTGGCGGGGCGCTGCTACTCACGCGTTGAAAGAGGTGGTGGCCGATGACCACGCCTTCGACGGCTGCGGGAAAAAACGCCACCTTGGGCGAGCGCGCCAGCGCCTGGGCCTGGGCGGCGTCGACGTCACCGTAGAGCACCGCGAGGGTGGGATCGAAGTGCCGCAGCAAGCCTTCGACGAAGGCGACGCCGTGCATGTCTGGCAGCGCGGCGGCCACGACGACGAAAGCGTAGGGGGTGGCCTGCAGCCTGCTCACAGCGTCGGTGGCGCCGCCAACCCAATCACACGTCAATCCGTAGGGGATGAAATCGATGTCCAGGCGCGCACACGCGTCGCCGACGAGCAACACCTGATTGGGACGGCCACCGCTCACGTAGGTCCTTCGCTGAAGGCGCACGCTACACCGCTTTTTTCAGGCTCGCTCGCCGCTGGGAGCCGTCGCCTTCACCAGCGCGCGGGCAGGTAGTCCTTGAAAAAGACGCCGCAGGCGTGCTTGCCGGTGTGCAGCCCCGCAAAGATGGGATCGACGATGCGGGCTGCGCCGTCGACGACGTCGAGAGGCGGGCTGAAGCGGTGCTCTTTGACCTTGAGGGCCGCGAGATGGGTCGGATCTTCGTCGGTGACCCAGCCGGTGTCGACGGCGTTCATCCACACACCGTCTTGGGCCAGGTCTTGGGCCGAGGTGCGCGTCAACATGTTGAGCGCGGCCTTGGCCATGTTGGTGTGGGGATGCTTGCTGGTCTTGTTGGCCCGGTAGAACTGGCCCTCCATGGCGCTGACGTTGACGACGTGGCGGTCGCGGCCGACATTGTCGCGGGCCAGCAGGGGCCGCAGCTTTGAGGTGAGCACGAAAGGGGCGGCAGCATTCACCAGCAACACTTCGAGCAGCTCGAGCGTGGGCACCTCGCCGAGGGCGGCACGCCAGGAATTGTGGGCGCGCAGGTCGATCTGCTGCAGGTCTTGATCGAGAGCCCCGGCCGGGAAAATCGAGGCCAGCGACGACGTCGACGACGGCAGCGCGGGCTGCTCGCTTTCCAGCTGGCTCATCTGTGCTGGCAGGGGCAGAGCCGGATCATGGGCCCGAAAGGCGTCGTCGGCTTCGACGATGCGGCGCTGTGCAGCAGGGAGGGAGGCCAGGGGCTTGAGCTCCTGTTCGAGCAGATGGGCATAGAAGCCCGGGGGCCGGCGCACGGTCTGACAGGCGTTGTGCAGCAGGAAGTCCAAGCGCGGGAGCGTCGTCGACAAGTGGCGGGCCAAGGCGTCGACCGAGGGCGTGTGGCGCAGGTCGAGGCCGTAGAGGCTGAGGCGGTCCTTCCAGACGTCGAAGTCGGGCTCCCGCGCGAAACGAGCAGCGCCGTCCCGGGGAAAACGGGTGGTGACGACGACGTCGCAGCCATTGCGCAGCAGCAAGATCGCCGCGTGGTAGCCGATCTTCACCCGCGCCCCGGTGATCACCGCCGTGCGGCCGGTCAAATCGCCGCTCGGCGCTCGTTTTTGATAACTAATATCTCCACAGGATTGGCAAAGTTGATCGTAGAAGAAATGAAGATTCTGATACGACTTCTTGCAGACGTAGCAGACGCGGTCCGTGTGCAGTCCGGGTCCAGGCCGGACCTCCGTTTCCAAGGTGGGGTTCACCTGATCAGAGGTGGGCGGCGGCGTCGAATAGACCGGCTTCGCGCGCAATTGACGAATCGCAGTCAACTGTCGGAGTTGCTCGTCTTGGGCTCTTTTTTCGTCATTCGTTCGTCGAAGAAGCTCCTTCTGGAGTCTCTTCCTTTGCTTCAGATCGGGACGGGCGATCTCGCCGCAGACCCGCTGGAGTCGCTCTCGGGCGGCGGCGTCGACGTCAGCGAGCAGGCGGCGATCGGCAACGATGGCGTCGAGCAAGAGCAGGGCTTCGAGCAGTTTCTCGGGGTTCACGCGGCACAGCAGACGTCAGTGTGAACGAGACGACAACCCAAGAACCTCAGTCGGGGGGCGACGACAAGAGCGCGTCGATGACGTTCAGCGACCACACCGACGCCGTCACCGCTCCCGCCACCGCTGTTGCCGTCAGCAGGGCGTTGGTCTGGTTGCGCAGGTCGACGGCTTTTTGGCCCGCTTCCTCCGCCGTGAGGCCTTCGCCGACGGTGATGCCGTTGTAGCCCGCCAAAGACGCCCCCGCTCCGACGCCGAGGCCCACCGTGGTCGCCAACGCCCCATAGGTCGAGATGCCAAAGAGCACGGCTTTGACGCCGTCGCCATTGAATGCTTGTCCCCAGCCCGGCGCGACGGCGGAGCGCACCGCGGCCTCTCCGGGCGTGCGCGTCTCCACTGCCGCCAGAGAGACGACGTCGTCACGAACGATGGTGGCCGAAGCGGCGCCGAGGACCTCGCTGGTGTCGATGGCCACGGCGCGAGCGCTGATGATGAAGGTCGTCCCGGCCTCAGACACTTGCGCCAACACGATGGATTGCGCTCCCAGCAGCGCCCCCAGCTCGGCGACGCGCTCGGTGCCCGTGAGCTCCTGGATGGTGAGTTGCTCCATCGCCGCCGAGAGTCGGGCCCGTTCGACGACGAGAAAGCCGCGCGTGCGCAAGGCGGACGTGAGCTCGCTTTGCACGAAGCGATCGAGGCGGGCTTCTTTGGCGGCTCCAGTGGCTTGAGCTGGCGCCACGGCGATGCGGTGGGTCCTGACGTCGACACCGCGGTTCTCCACCCCCTCGGCGATCACATCGGCCAGGTCGGTGGCCGCGGTGCGCACGTCGAGGGAGCGGGCCGTCGAGGCCTGCGCCGCACCATCGACGTCGACGGACTGGGTGCCCAGCACTGCACCGCTCTCGGTGTAGAGCAACTGCAGGCGCAAGACGGCTTTGCCGCCCTGGTCCACGATGCTCGCCGTGATCACGTGATCGGCGGCCAGCGACGTCGCCGCCTGGGCATGCCCCCCCACGAGCTGGGCCTCGGCGGCGGCGTCGAGTGAGGCCTTGACCAGAGCCGGCGTGATGACCTCCTCTCGTCGTCGATCGCGCATGGTGCGCACGAGGCTGCGCTCGAGGGAGAGCCGACGAATGCCATCGGTGTCATCGACGATGATGGCCACACGTCCGGGCTCCTGCGCCGACAGCAGCAGGGTGTTGAGCACATCGAGCAGCACCCCTTCGTCGACGAAGACCGGCAAGCTGGTGACGTCACCCGTGGCGGCGGGAAGGCCGGGCGAATCGGCAGCAGCAAGCAGGAGGGTCAGGGCGGCGACGAGCATGGCAAGAAGATGCCCGAAAACCTCGGACCACGTCGACCTCCGGGCCGCGGTGGATCCGAAGCTCCTCCCTCCTCGCTGGGCAACGCGGCGGGAACATCAGCAGGTCAAGGCAAGAACAGGCCGACGTCGACGGCTTCGAAGGCCGACGAGGGAATGTCCTTGAGCTCGTCCAGATCGTCCGTCCAGCGCGGGTCGTCGGCGCTTTGAAAAAAGAAGTCGCTGCCGTTGTCGGCCAGGATCATGCCATGGATTTTCATTGCATGAATGAAGGCCAAGGGAATGGGCGAAAACCCTACCTCCGAGAAGTCCGAGCGCAGCCGCACCCTCAAGCCCATGGGTGGAGCGCCGTCGTCATCGTCATCACAGCCCTCGGGCACCGCGTGATGGGACGCCGGTGACACGAAGTGATTCTGCGTACAATGAGTCGTGAATCGCAGCGCATGAGGGATGAGGCCGGCAGCGGCTTCGTCGTAGCGGGCGAGCCCGGCGGTGATCGACAGGCCAGCGGCGTCGGCCGAGGTGAGGCCCAGGGGTCGTTGGCCTTCGCTTACCCGCGCCATGTCGAAGATGGCGCCCGAGCCGCAACGCCAGCCGCCGTCGAAGAGGCAACCGAAAGCTTCGAAGAGGGTGCAGGCCCCTTGCTCGACGACGAGGATGTGACAGTCGCCGGAGCAATCGCGACCGCTGCCGCCTTCGACGAGCACCTCGTCGGGATCGGGGATGGGATAGGGACCCGCGTCGCTCTCGTCGTCGAAGTCGAAGGAGATGCTGACCCGTGTCGTTCCCTCGGGCACGACATTGATCGGAATGCCGAAGTGCTCGTCCTCGACGTTGCCGAAATCCGGGTGCAGGTCGACGTCGGTGAAGGACTGCAGCCTTGTGGTCCAATCCTCATCGACGACGGCGTCGAGGACGTCCTGGTTCCAGGGATCGTCGGCGGGAAAGACCGGGCAGCCGCCGATGCTCGGCACCGAGCTTTCGCCTTCGCCTTCGCCCTCGGCGGCGCCTTCGCCTTCACCCTCGGCGTCGCCCTCATCTCCGTCCCCTTCTCCCTCGCTTGCGGTCTGGCCTTGGGCACAGGCCATGAGCAGCAGAGCAGGAACAGCGGCGACGACGACAAAGCGCATGAGGTCCTCCACGCAGCCCAAGATCAGCCCAGCCTCGAAGCCACCGCCACCGGACGCACGACGGACGTCAGAACACCCGATCGCCAACGACCTCGGGCTGTGCTTCTTCGTCGTCATCCAACCTCAAGCACGGTGCTCGGGCAAAAGCTCGAGTCGCGACGACAGCAAGCGATTGTTGACCCCGGAGGGCCGCGCCGCCGGCGATGTCCTCCAACGGGCGAAATTCACCGACACGCTTCGCGTGTCGGTGAATCGTCTACACGTTCATCGCCTGGCGGCGATGAATTTCCGGTACAAGGCTCGGTGCCCGAAGCCGTGCCCCTCTCCGCCGTCGTCGTCGTCGCGCTCATCACCCTCCTCGGGGGCATCGGCGCCCTGTGCACCTCGCGCCTGAGCAGCACTGTGGTCTCGGTGTTGGTCGTCGTCGTCGGCAGTGCGGGGTTGGGACTCGCCACCCAAGGCCCAGCGCTCGCGATCTTGCTCTTGGTGGGAGGCATGGGCCTGCTGCTGCCCGTCGCTGCCGGTGTCGTCGTCGTCGATCTCGATGGCCGCCCCCCGCGCACGCTGCGGCCGTGGCGTTTGCTGATGCTGCTCCCCGTGGTCCTGACGGGCTTCGTCCTGTGGCCGCTGCCTCTTGCCGTCGTGTCCCGCACGACGTCGAGCAGCCCGACCAGCGACGCGGCCCTGCTGGCCCTGTTGGCCTTGGCGTCGGCGGGACCCGCGGTGCTCCTGCTTGCTCGACGACGAGAGGCCGCATGAACGTCGTCGGCGTCGGCGTCGGCACCGGACTGCTCTTGCTGGGCCTGGGCTTGGCCATGCTGCTCTTGCGGCGTTCCCTCCTCGCTGTGGCCCTGGGCGCGCAGTTGGGCACCTTGGGGCTGGCCCTCGCCGCGGGCAGCCAAGGCAAGCTCGCCGCCGCCGCCGTGTTGGTGGTTGCCGGCGCGGCCGTTGCTCTGGTCGTCGTGGGGGCAGCCGTCGCTGTTCACCGCCGCCGGGGTGCGGACCATGTCGACGAGTTGCGCGAGCTGCGCGGGTGAAGGAGCTCCCCTTTCCCACCCTGGCGCTGCTCCCCACCCTCTTGCTGGTGGCGGCAGCCGGCTTGTTCTTGAGCGCCCGCGCACCGAGGTGGACCCGGAGCCTGGGGGTCGTCGTCGTCGTCGTCGTCGTCGCCGTGCTGGCTGGGTCGTGCCTGCTCACTCTGGCCGAGGTCGGTGGCTTTCGCTATGTCGGCGTCGGCGGCTTCGTCGGTGCCCGTTTGTGCGCCGATCTCGCACCCGCCGGCCTGGGCCCCTTCCTTCCGCTGGTGCTGGAGCCCCTCACCGCGCCCCTGCTGCTGGCCACGGCCCTCATCGGCGCCGCAGGCAACGTCGGACTGGCCCTGGGATGGGCGCGGCGCCACAGCGGTGTGACGCCGTCGGCGGTGGGTGCGGGGCTGCTGCTGGAAGCCAGCGTGTTGGTGGTGGTCTTGGCGGACCACCCCGCGCACGTCGTCGCCGCGGCCGCGCTGTCAGGGGCCGTCGTTGCGCTTGCCTTGGGGCTCGCCGGCGGCGGCGGAGGCCTGATCCAGCTCTTTGGCGTCCAGCGCATCGGCGACGCCGGGCTGCTGGTCGCCCTGGCGGCGTTGACGGCGTCGTTGTCGTCGACGGCGGATCTCAGCTTCACCCAACTCCTCGCAGCCGACGCGCTGTCCCCCTGGGAGCGCCTGAGCAGCGGCGCCTTCGACGGCTTCGCCCACCGCACCCTGTGGTTCATCGCTGGCATCGGCCTGGTGACCGGCGTTGCCTCCCGCGCCGGCTGGTTGTGCTGGCCCTGGCTGCGCGACGCCACCGCCGATCCCCACACCCCCGCCCCGCTCTTGGGCCTGGTCCACGGGCTCGGCCTGCAGGGCTGCGCGGCGATCCTCCTGCTGCGGCTGCACCCCATCATCGCGCTGTCTCCCGAAGTGCAAGACGGCCTGGTCGTCGTTGGCGCCCTCACCTTGCTGGGGGCTGGGGTGCTCGCCCTGGCCGGGCGTGACCTGCTGCGCCTCGACGCCCATCTGCTCGCGGCCTTTTCGGGCCTCATGGCCATCTGCGCCGGCACCCAAGACGTCGTCGGTGTCGCCTTCGCCGGCCTCTTCCTCATGAGCGCCGGCTTGGGCCTGCCGTGGGCCTTCGCCGAAGTGGTCGAGCGCAGCGGGTCCCGCGATCCCCGGGCCTTGGGAGGCCTCGAGCCCCTGCTCCCCCGCACTCACTCCGCGCGCCTGCTGCTCACCGCCGGCATCGCCGCCCTCCCCCCCTTCGCCGGCTTCGTCGTCGTCGACCGTGCTGTGCAGGCCGCGGTCTTTTCGACCCGGATCCCCGCGGGCGTCGTCGTCGCCGTCGTCCTCGGCGTGGTGCTGGTGGGACTGGCGGGCTGGCGCGCGCTGCACCTGGTCTTCACTGGAGCGCGCCCCGAAGCAACCACTGCGGACGTCGTCGAGTCGGGTCTGGCGTCGACGTTGGCACCCTGGGTCGTTGCTCTGGCGGCGTCGGCGCTGACGCTGCTGGCGGTGCCCCAGGGGCTCTTGGAGCTCTTGCCTTGGGAGCTCAGCTTGGACCCAGTGCTGACGAGCTTTGTGCGGCCGAGCTTGGTCCAAAGCACGCCGGTGCGAGAGCTCTTTATCGCCGCCCAGGCGCCGCCGCCTCTGAGCCAGGCCACCTTCGCGCTGCTCGTGCTGGGGCTTGGGCTGCTGCCCTGGCTGACCTCGGCCTTGTGGTGGCGCCGGGGTCGGGGGCGCGTGCTTGCGGGAGAAAAAGGCGCCGACGAAACCGCGGTCGCTGCGCTGGCCCGCTGGTTGGCGCGCCTCGCCGGGCAGGACAGCCTCGTGGCTCGGTCCGTCCAAGAAAGCGTGGAGCGCCTGTCGCGCCTCTTGGCGGTCAACCTCGTGCCGGCGGTCTTGTCTGTCGTGCTGCACCGCCTGCCGGCTGCCTTTGCGGCGGTCACGGCCTTTGGGCTGCGGCTGCTGCAAAACGGTGGCGCTCAGCAGGCTTTCTTCCTCGCTTTGTTGGCTGCCGCCGGCCTGCTCTGGCTCGGCCGTACGCCGGGGACGGGCTAAGACATGCGCCTGGCGCCTGACCTGCTCATCGCGCTGATGGTGTTGCTGCCCCTGCTGGGGGGCGCCTTCGCGCTGGTGGTCCCCGCCGACGACCGCTTGACCCTCCGCGCCGTCGGCGTCGTCAGCGGCCTGTTGGCCCTGGTGCCCGGCCTGGCCCTGCTCTTTGAGGCTCCTGGCGCCACGCTCGTCCTGCCTGTTGCGGCTTCGCTGCGCTTTTCCGGCGTGGCCCTGCCGGCGGCGGTGGTGATCCTCGGGGTGACGCCGATGGCCCTGCGCGCGGGAGCACCGCGGGTGAGCCACGGACTCCAGGCCTACGTCGCCGCCATCTTGCTGGCCGAGAGCGGATCGCTGGTGGCCGTGCTGGTCGACGACGTCGTCGCCGCCACGGCCGTTGCGATGGTGGCCGCTGTTCCCTTCTTTGCCTTGGTGGCCCTTTTTGGGGGGCCCGAGCGCGGCTCTGTCACCTTGAGGGCAGCCGCACTGTGGCTGTTGTTGGACGGCGCAGCCCTTGGAGCTTTGGTGCTGGTCCAGCAGGGGCCGGTGACCGGAGGGGGTGCCTGGGTCGTGGTTGCGCTGCTGGGGCCGGGGCTGGTCCGGTTGGCGGCGGGTCCCCACGGGCTGTGGGCCTTGCCGGCCCTCGAACAGTCCCCCGTGGCAGCAGCCTGTCTGATGGGCGGGATGGTGGCGCCGGTGGGGGCTGTGTTGCTGTGCCGATCCGTTGCCCTCCTGGAGCGGGTGGGCGGCGGCGCCGAAGCTCTGGCACGGGTCATCCCCTCCCTGGCCGGCGTATTGGCGGTGGGTTGTGCCATCGGCGGAGCGCTGGTGATGGCCGAGCGCGACCTCCGCCGCATGGTGGCGCACCTGTTGGGGGCCCTGGGATCGGTGACCGCCCTCGTCGCCATCTGCGGTGCTGGACCGGTCGCTGTGGGCTTGGCGGCGCTGACGGGATTCAGCGCTTCTTGGGCCTTGATGCTGGTCGAGGCCGTGGAGCGGCGCCTCGAGACCCGGCGCACCACCGAGCTCAGGGGCTTGCTGCAGGTCGCGCCCTCGTTGGGCCTGCTCTTGCCAATGTCCCTCTGGGCGCTGTGCGGACTGCCGGGGCCCGGCACCGCCACCGGCCTGTGGCCTGCGCTCGCCGGCCTGCTGAGAAAAGGCCCCGAGACCGGCGTCGCCGCTGGCGTCTGCGCTTCCTCCCTCTTGTTGGCAGCGGTGGGGATCAGCGGCTTGGTGTTGCGGGTGGGCGGCCTGCCGCGACCGAGCTTGAAACAGACCGTCAGTGTGTCGTTGCAGCAGGGGATTCGTCTGCTCCTGCCCCTGGCGGCCTTGGTGGCGGCGTCGCTGGCTCACGACGCGGTGTTGCGGGTGGCGTCGTGAGCATGGGCGTGCTGCTGCTGGCCGCCCTCGTCGCGCTGGGCTTGGAGGCCACTGGTGCAGGCCTTGGCGGGCGCAAGCGGGTCGCACGCCTGCCCCAGGTCGTCGTCGTCGTCGTCGCCGCCTGCGCTGCGGCGCTGTGGGCCTTGACGCCGACGTCGCTGGCCGTTGCTGGCGCACTGGTGGTGTTTGCTCTCATCGAGGGGCCGGGCCTGCTCGGTGAACGGGCCGCGCTGGCGCTGGTGCTCGGATCGGGAACCTTGAAGCTGGGTCTCACCCCATCGCCGGCCGCCCTGCTGGCCTGGATCGCGCTGTGGACGGTGGCGAGCGCGGGGTTGGCCATGCGGGTGCCGACGACGTCGCCGCCGACCCCTGTCAGCGCCGAAGCCGAAGCCGCTGCCAAGGCGTGCCTGCTGGGGCTGATGGCGGTGTTGTTGGCGGGCTTGGGGCTGGTGGTCGAGGGCTCCGCCGGCGGAGCGTGTCTGTTGGCGGCCCTCGCCCTGGTTCTTGGTCTGCCGCCGCTGCAGGGGATCCGGGTCGACCTCTTTCAGGGTGCTCCGCCGGCGGCGATGGCTGTGAGCGCTCCCTTGGCCCTGGTGGCGCTGGGGCCCCCTTTGGGGGCACTGGTCGGCCGGCAGCACGGAGCCGTCGACGTCGCCCTTGCTCTGGGCCTCTTTGGCTTGCCTTTGGTGGCCCTGGGTCAGGTGTCCTTGCGCCGGCTGCTCGGCGTGCTGGTGGTGCAACAGGCTCTCTTGCCCCTGGCGGCGGCGCGCCTCGGCGTCGACCTCGTGGCAGCGAGCTTTACGGCGGCGCTTGGTTCCTTGGGGCTGGCCGTCGGCGCCGCAGCCCTTCCGGTGTTTTCGCGCTCGGTGGCGACGTGGGAGGACGCTTCGGGCTGGGGTCGTCGTCATCCCTGGCGCTGTGGTCTGCTTGTGTTTGCTGCGGCCCAGGCCTGCGGTTTGCCGCCCACCCTGGGTTTTGCGGTGCGGCAAAGCCTGGCGAGGGTGTGCGAGACGCCCTGGCTCAGTGTGGGTCTGATGGTGGGGGTGGCGTTGTCGGCATTGCCCGTCGTTCGCTTGGCGCTCTTTCTTTTCGGCAAACAGCCGCGGCCTGCTCCTGCCGCAGTGCTCGCGGTGGGCCCCCTGCTGGGCCTCGTCGCCGTCGTCGCCGTCGCCGTCGCCACCGGCGTGCTGCGACCCTTTGGCTGACGCTGGCGATCTCGCTGCGCCACCGGCGATGAACCGGTAGACGATTCATCGCCGCCAGGCGATGAACCTGTAGACAATTCACCGACACGCGCAGCGCTGTCGGTGAATTCCCTTCTGCTTGCCAGCGGGGCCCGCGCTCAAGGCAGCTTCCAGAGTTCCGAGTAGCGCCCAGCGATGTGACTGGGGTTCTTCGCCAAGCCCGAGAACTGCACGATTCGCTGGATGAGGAGCAAGCGCTTGCCGCTCATTCGCATCCAGCGCCGGTCCGCCTGCACCACCACCTGCGACACGCCGGCGCTCGCGACGATGGCGCCGTAGCCGTCGACGCATTCGGCTTCGCGGACGTAGCGCAGGGCCCCGCTCTCGGGCCGCGGCGCTGCGCCATTCTCGGCGGCCGTGAAGAGGTCGTCGGCGTCGGCCTCTTCGCTGCCCCCGTCGGTCTGAAGGCCGTTGGTGCAGGCGAGCCAGGGCAAGACCGCGGCGGCGTCGACGCCGGCTGCGAGGCCGCGCCCTTTCTTGAAGCGCAGGAATTGGAAGGCCTCGCTGCTCGTTCCGTCGGCGTAGACGAGGTAGCTCTTGCCGAACCACGTTTCCTCGGCGTTGCCGGCGGGGAAAGCGCGAAACGCTGTGCCGCTTTTGAAATCCTCGACCACCCGGCGGGCGTCGTCGATGGGCATCAGCGCCGGTTGGCCGGGGACGGGCGCACCAAACCAGCCCAGGAGGCCGTCGACGTCGAGCTCGGTGACCAGCGGCACGGCAGGAGGCGGGAGCGGGGCGCCGTCGACGGAGTGGCAACCAGCGCCGATCGACGCCGCGACGAGGGTGAACCACAGGCTCTTCATCCGCCGGTGCCTATCGCGACTGCCCCCCAAGGGTAAAATAGAAAGTCGCGCCGCACCCAGGGGCACTCTCCGCCCAAATCTTGCCGCCGTGGGCGTCGATGACCCGGTGTACGGTGGCAAGACCGACGCCGGTGCCTTCGAAGTCCGTTTCGTCGTGGAGTCTCTCGAAGGGAACGAAGAGCCGCCCCGCTTCCCTTGGGTCAAAGCCGACGCCGTTGTCGCCGACGAAAAACGCCAGCTCGCCGTTGATCATCACTTGACCAAATGAAATGGCGGTTGATGTGTTTTTTCTGGTGTATTTTACCGCATTACCCAACAGATTCTCCAGCACGATTTCGGTCAAACGCAGATCGCAGTCACCGTGCGCGTCGTCGGCGATGCTGATCTGCACATCCCGACCTGGCTCCCGCCGGATCAAGTCCCCGACGACGCGGCGGGCGAGCTGGCTCAGGTCGACGTCCTCACGTTTCAATTCGCCGCCGGTGGCCTTGGCCACCCGCATGACGTCGTCGATGAGCTGATCCATGCGCTTGGTGGTCCGTCCGAGGGCCGCGACGGCTTTCTGCGTTCTGCCGTCGAGTCGCTCCGGGTGCGCCGCCATTTGCTGCACGAGCAACGACATCGTTCCCAGCGGGTTTCGCAGATCGTGAGACACTGAGTAACTGAATGCTTCGAGCTGCTTGTTGGCGATCTGAAGTTGTCGATTGGCGGTGGCCAGCTCGTCGACGCGGGTCTTCAATGCCGCGTTCAGCGATTGCACTTGTGCCTCCGCTTCTTTCAGGCTGGTGACCTCTGAAATGAAGCCAACCACGGCGGTGACTTCGCCGTCGTCGCCGAACACCGGCTGTGGAAAATGGTAGAAAAATCGTCCGTGCATCTCGTTCACGAATTCATTGGCCTCGCCGGCGAAGCTGCGCTCGAACTCGGGCAGGATGCGTTTAACGACGTCGGGAGGAAAGATCTCCTCGAGGCATCGTCCCCGCACCTGCTCGGTGCTCACGCCGAATTCCTCGGCGAGCTTCCCTTCGTTGAGCAGCCAATAGATCTTTCCGTCGGCGCGCTTCTCACATTTGAAGACAACATCTGGGAGGAGACGAACGATGGCCGCAAGGTCCGCATTGTTGGGCCGTGGTTGAGGTTTGTGTTCAGACGATGGGACACGTCTGCTAGTTGTTGACTGCACAGTAGACATCGCGATCTCCGCTGTTTTCTAAAACGGTGTATTGAGTGGCTGTCTTGATGGCCATCGCCTGCTCGTAGGCGTAGCGTTCTATGCCCATCAAAACGATGGCCTGCTCGGCGGCAGTTGGGGCGGCCACCAGCTGCTCGGCCCAGCGCCAGGCGGCCTCGCGCCAGGTCTGGATGAGAGACATGGTTGCGAGCGACAGGTGCGGCGTCGACGAACCGCTGGAGTAGTCGGCGTCCCAAGACTGCTGAATGGCGGGATCGGGCTCGACGCGTGCCAAGAAGGTGTTGACCTTGTCGTGGTCTGGCTTGCGGCTGAGGCCGGTGGCGGGGTCGACGAGGCCGATGGTGGCGAGCGCGATGGGCAGGTCGCGGTTGATATGGGCCGAGATGCCCAAGAGCATGTCGCCGGTGGTGCTGACGGATCGATCGCGCGAGGTCTCGAAGGCCACGCGCCACGCCGGCGGCACGAACTCGAGCCTGCCCCCCGACCAGTTGTCGGCGGCGCTGTTGTACAGCTTGGCGAAGATCACGTCCTCGTGGTTCACGAACTCGGGATCTTGGAAGAAGCCGGGCTCGAGGGAGGCGCGCTGATATTCCTGCGTCGTCATCAGGTAAACTAGTCCGAACACTCCTCGATGATCACAGGTATCATGAAAGTCATCGTATCGATGAGTCATTTCTCGAATAACCTTGTCGACACACCGATAGGTGTTGATGTGCCCGACGTCGTCGCGGCAGTAGTCGTTGTAGCCGCTTTCATACTCCTCGGCCGAGAAAGAGAGCGGCGGCAAATATCCGGTGAATGGCAGGTATTCGCTCGCCGACGACGCAGCGCTGAAAAGCACAGTGATGCTGGCGAGTCGCTTCAATTGCCCGCCCCGCCTGAGAGCAAAGAACTTTGTCATGTCAACCTCCTGTCGTCGTTCCAGGCCGCGGGGGACAGGGCGCGGATCGCCCGCTGCAAGTCGTTGATGTCGACGGGTTTGGCGAGGAACGAAGTGGCCCCCAGAGCCAGCGCGCGGTCGCGGGTGTCGCCGTCGCCGAAGGCGCTCATCACGATGACGGGCAGGCCGAGACCGCGGGCCCGCACGCCCTCGAGCAGCTCGATGCCATTGACGCGGGGCATGCGCACGTCAGTGACCAAGAGATCCGGCGGGGCATCGCCGACGTCGTGCAGGTGGGCCAAGGCCGCGTCGCCATCAGCGACGGCGACGACGGTGAGCCCTTCTCCGCGCAGGAATTCGGTCAGGGCCCCGCGCAGGTCGTCGTCGTCTTCGGCCAGCAACACCCGCAGCGCCGACGGCACCTTGGCTCGGGCGGCGACGACGACCGCCGTCTGCGAGCGGTAGTCGCGGAGACGGTAGTGAATGGTGCGCGCGGAGATGCCCAGCGCTTGGGCCGTCGCATCGATGGAACCCAGCGCATCGTAGGTCTGCAAGATGGCGAGCCTTTCGATCTCCTTGAGGGTCAATCCCACCAGGCTCATCACGTGGGTGCGGCGAGGCGCCAGCAGGGTTGAAGGCAGGCTGTCTTCGTCGACGACGTCACTGGTGGCCACCGTCAGCGCGTGTTGAGCAGCGTTCTGCAGCTCGCGCACGTTGCCCGGCCAATCGTGGCGCAACAAGCGGCTGCGGGCCGCCGGCGTCGTCTGCGGCGGCTTCCGATCTTCTTCTCGCGCCTGCTGGGACAAGAAGCTGTCCCAAAGCTCGAGCACGTCCTCTGGACGTTCGCGCAGCGGTGGCACTTGGAGAGCGATGACGTTGAGGCGGTAGAAGAGGTCGAGGCGGAAGCTGCCGGCGTTGCTCGCTGCGTCGAGGTCACGGTGCGTCGCCGAGATGACGCGGACGTCGACGGGGATGGACTCGGTGCCGCCGAGCCGCTCGAAGCTGCGCTCCTGCAAGACGCGGAGCAGCTTGACCTGCACCACCAGCGGCAGATCGCCGATCTCGTCGAGAAAGAGGGTGCCGCCCTGGGCCAGCTCGAAGCGGCCCTTGTGACGGCGGCTCGCGCCGGTGAAGGCACCGGCCTCGTAGCCAAAGAGCTCCGCCTCCAGCAGCGTCTCGGGCAGCGCGGCGCAGTTGACCGCGATGAAGGGTCCGCGTCGTCGAGGAGAGAAGCGGTGCACGGCCCGCGCGATCACCTCCTTGCCGACCCCCGTCTCGCCGCTGATGAGCAACGACGCCCGCGTCTGCGCGGCAAGAATTACCCGTCGCCACACTTCGGCCATGGCCCCGCTTCTGCCAATCACAGACGTCGGCAGCTGGGACGTCGCTGCCGGCTCGGTGCGCGGAGCTTCCGTCAGTGCCAGCAAGCGCCCCAAGGCGACGACGTCTACGGGCCAAGGCAAGAGGGTGTCGGCCTTGCAGAGCAGCGCATCGGTGACGGCTCTGCCACAGGCGGCGTCGACGAGAAGCACGCAGACGGCAGCCGCATGTACAGCGCGGACGCTGTCGATGACCTGAGCAGCTCCGCCGCTGAGGTTGGCGTCGACGAGCACCACGGTGGGTCGCCATTGGGCCACGACCTGGGGCACGTCGGCGACGTCGCGGACGCCACGGGCCGAGAAGCCAGCCGCCTCGATGCGGCTGCAGAGCTCGCCATGCGCCCCATTGTTGGTGACCATGAGGATGCGCCGGGGGAGCGCAGCTGCCACGCCAAGCTCGTCGCTCTTCACACGGCTCCCGCGGCGCAAGCGCGGTGGCCGCGCAGCATCTGGCTCAGCGTGCGTCCGAGCTCATCGGGGTCGAAGGGCTTGGCGAAGAGTACGGCGCCTCCGAGGCGGTTCACGCGCTCTCGCAGCTCTTGGTCGGCGAAGGCCGAGATGATGATGATGGGGGCATCCCAGCCATTGGCCCGCAGGCCTTCGACGATGCTGAGCCCGCTCACCCCCGGCATGCGCACGTCGGTGACGATGGCATCAGGCCGACCGGCATCGACGTCGAGGATGGCTGCCGTCAGATGTTCGATGAGCACCGCTCCCGAAGCCAGTGCATCCACCTGATGGCCATCGGCCTCGAGCAAGGCCGCCAGACCCGTGCGCAGGTCGTGATCGTCTTCGGCGAGCGCGATTCGGAATCCAGAGCCAGGGTCGCTTTGTACTTGCATGGGCGGACCTCGCGCAGCGGACGCGCAGCGTTCGAACGTCAAACGTCGACGGATGAGCTCGACGGTGGAGCAACGACATTCCAGCGACGCCGACTTCGCCAGCGTCTTGCAGCAACCCCCAGAGCAGCGGCCTGCAGCGTCTGGACTCCGACACTGCAAGCCGCTCCCGGGCAAAAGACCGTAGCAACCGATGCGCCACGGCGACGGAAGGACGATCGATCCGGGACGCTCGCCCTGCCGCCTGCAGCTTTTGCAGGGCCGGCGGGCGAAACGACCGCGCTTTGCAGTCGACGACGATCCCGCCTTGCGAGCTGCCTGCCGCTTTCTGCGGGGTTTGGTGGCGCGCGCCTTGCGTTGGACGGCGCGTGCTCTCCTCAGACTTGGCCCTGCCCCTGGAAGCCTCTTGCATCGAGGAGCTCGTGGCCTTGGCCGCCTGCGTAGCGCGACCGCCGGGCTCCCGGCGGGGCTGGTGGCAGGTCAGCGTCGAAGGCATCGTTGGTCGCCTCCGGGACGCTCCCGATCGGGCTGGGGCCTTTGAGGTCGCGAGCGCAGCCTGGCGGCCCCTGCTGCGGCATCTCATCGTCGAAACCAAATCATCGTCGCTGAGCGATCGCGCCAAGCGGGACCTGCGCACCCTGCTCGCATCGCTGGAGTGCCTGTCGGAGCGCGTGGCGGACCGCGACAACCCCTTCCCCGGCGACGAGCTTGCGATCGTGCGGCACCGGACCGACCTCTCGGCGCTCACACGCGCGTCCTGCGCGAGCTTCGCTTCTTTGGCGCTGCGCCGAGGCATCGCCTTCCACCAGGACGTTGGCAACGTGGCCTTCGTCGACGTCGATCCCGCCAAATTCGAGATGGTGCTCTTGAACCTGCTGCTGAACGCGTTCAAACACACGCCCCGGGCGGGCGTGATTCGCTGCACCCTGCAGCGCGACGAACCCGCCAACACCGTCACCCTCAGCGTCGCCGACAGCGGCTTGCGCATCGCAACTGCCCAGGGCGAGGCGCTGTTCGGGCGTGCCGTGCACCATGATCGCAGCGCCGGGCGGCACATCGGCGGCCGGGTGTTCAACCTCGGCGCCTCGCGGGACTACAGCCGCCTCCACGGCGGCACCCTGCTGCTGCGCAGCACACCCGGACGAAGCGGCTGCGTCTTCGATGCGAGCTTTCCCGCCCGTGCGCCGGAAGCCCTGACCGTGGCCCAGGAGGAAGCGCGGCCGACAGGCCTCGCCGACGTCGTCGCCCAGGTCACCGCCGAGGAGCTCCAAGCGGAGGAGAAGCTCGGCGCCGATGTCGTGCGCGATGAACGGCCGCTGGTGCTCATCGTCGACGACAGTCGAGCGACCCAGCGCATCATCACGGTGTGCCTGGGTCCCACCTACAACATCGCCTCGGCCTTCGACGGCGTCGACGGGCTCACCAAGGCTATCGCGCTCAAGCCCGACCTCATCGTCACCGACGTCATGATGCCGCGCATGAATGGCGAGACGATGATTCACGAGCTCCGCAAGCATGACGAGCTCGCCGACGTTCCGATCCTCGTGCTCACCGCCACCGAGGATCGTGCCCAGGTCGTGCGCCTGCTCGAGGCCGGCGTCGAAGGCGTGGTGCGCAAGCCCTTTCAAGACCTCGAAGTGCGGGCGCGCGTGCGGGCCCTGGTGGCGGCCAACCACGCGCGCGCGATCCTCAACTGTGCCCTTGGACGTCACGAACAAAACCTGGTGCAGCTCGCCAACGACGTCGCCCAACGCCAGAGCGACCTCGAGGTGGCGCTGCAAGAGCTCAGCATCGAGCGCGACGCCGCCGAGCGCGCCAACCGGGTGAAGAGCAACTTCCTGCGCATGATGTCGCACGAGCTCAAGACGCCCCTCGCTGCCATGTTGCTGCACCTCCACATGCTCGAGCGCAGCAAGGAGTTCGCGGTGGCGCCCGGTATCAACTCCAGCACACCGCACTCGCCGGCCGACGGCCTGGTCCGCATGCGCCGCGCGAGCGGGCGGCTGGTCAAGCTGATCGACACCATGATCGAGTGGGCCCGCGTCGAGAGCGGCCGGTGCCGGCTCGAGATCCAGACCGTCGACGTGCGCGGCGAGCTCGACGCCGTGGTGGCCGAGTTGCAGAGCCAGGCCGACGACAAGGGCGTCGACGTCGACGTCGACCTGCGGGGGATGTCGCCTCTGACGAGCGATCGTCGGCTGATCCACCTGATCGTGCACAACCTCTTGGCCTATGCGCTGCGCAACACCGAGGCCGGCGCCATCACCGTGCGCGCCGAACAAGACGGCGACGTGCTGCGCGTGCTGGTGGGCGACGGCGCCGATCCTGTTGCCGACGACGAACGCACCGAGATCTTCTCGCCCTTTCAGTTTCACACCGATCTGGCCGATCGAGCGGGGAGCGGATCTGGCATCGGTCTTCACGTCGTGCGAGACATCGCCCGCGCCGTCGGCGGCGACCTCGTGCTCGGGCCACGGAGCACTGCCGTCGGCAACATCCTCGTGCTGACCCTGCGCTCGATCACCGCCGCCACCACCGCCCAGCCCCAAGCATCGACAGCGTGATGTCCCGGGATGCTGTTGTCCCGGATCGTGCGCCGACGTCGACACCTCGACATCGTCCCCACCAAGACGCGTCGTCGCCGAGCCGTCGTTGCCGACGACGACGTCGACGCCTGCGAGGTCCTGGCCCGGATGTCTGCGCGCGTTGCTGCTGCCGCTTGGGCCTCGGCATCGATGACAGCGAGGACGGGGAATGAGATGCCCTCGTCGGTGATGATCGTCGAAGACGACAGCGACTGCCGTGAAAGCCTGGCCTGGGTGCTCGAGGAGCACGGTCACCCAACGATCACGGCCGCCCATGGAGAGCAGGCGCTGTCGACGTTGGCGACGACGGCGATCCTGCCCGCCTTGCTGGTCGTGGACTTGGTGATGCCGGTGATGGGCGGTGCGCGGCTGCTGCAGGCGCTGCGCGCCTCGCCGTGGGCGTCGATCCCCGTCATCATCTTGTCCGCCGGCGCCGACGTCGCCCAGGTGGCACCGCGGCTGGGCGCTGCTGGTTGGTTGCGCAAGCCCGTCGACATCGACGACCTCCTCGCCCTGGTGCGGCAATGGGCGCCCACAACCCCTCTGCCGTGAGCGGCCCCACGATCCGCAGATGTTGCGCTTCTCCGGCGGCCTGCGCGCACCGATTGCGTCTCCATCGACGTCAACAGCAGCGCGCCGACCCCGAAGAGGGCTGAGCGCGGCACGGGCCTTGAGTCGACGATGACGCCACCACCACAGGAGCGTCAACATGCAACGCCACCACTCGTCCATCCCCCTCGATCCCCCCGTCGACGACGACGAAGGCTGCCTCCATCTGGACACATGGCCCAGCCACCGACCGCGGGTCTTGCTCGCCGAAGACGACGACGACCTGCGCTCTTCTTTGGCTGCCCTCTTTGAGCGCGACGGCTTCGTGGTCTCGACGGTGCGCAACGGCTTCGAGCTGCTCGAGGTGCTCGCCGACAGCATGGTGGCCAAACCGGGCAGCGCCCCCGACGTCATCGTCACTGACGTGCGCATGCCGGGCTTCAACACGCTCAACGTCGTCGTCGGCCTGCGCAACGCCGGCATGCTGACGCCGATCATCATGATCTCGGCCTTCGGAGACCCGGCGCTGCGGGCCCGCATCGCCCGCGTTCCACGCACCCGCTTCTTCGACAAGCCCGTCGACGTCGACCAGCTCGAGGAGGCCATCTTGGACTGCATGCCGATCGTCTGACGGCGAACATTGGTTCGCGATCGACACACTCTTGTCGTTTTCCCCCGCTATCGTGCGGACCGATGAACGTGCTTTTTGTCTCGTCCGAAGTCGCACCCTTCGCCAAGAGCGGAGGTCTCGGTGACGTCTCCGCCGCCCTGCCCCGTCAGCTCGGTGCTTTGGGTCACGACGTCAGGGTGGTGATGCCGATGTACCCGCGCGTGCGGCTGCCCGGCGTGGTGTTCAGCGAGGTCGCCGACGACGTCGCGCTGTCCTTGGGTCGTCACACCGTGCGCGTGTCGCTGCACACCGCACCTATGCCGGGCACGCGCATGCCCGTGTACTTCGTGCGTTGTCCGCCTCTCTTTGACCGACCTTCGCTCTACGGCTCTTCCCCCGACGAACATCTGCGCTTTGCGGTTCTGTCTTGGGCTGCGTTCAAGGCCTGCCAGCACACCGGCTTTTCCCCAGACATCCTGCACGTCAACGATTGGCAGACGGCGCTGGTGCCGCTGCTGCTGAAGACGCGCTTCGCCTGGGATCGCTTGTTCGCGCGCACCAAGACCGTGATCACGCTGCACAACCTGGGACACCAGGGGACCTTCCCGGCCGAGGTGTTGCCTGAGACTGGCCTGGGGGATTCGGCCCATCTCTTTCACCAAGACGAGCTGCGCGCGGGCCGCCTCGGCTATCTGCTGACGGGGCTGCTGCACGCCGACGCCATCACCACCGTCAGCCCCACCTACGCCAAAGAAATCCAGACCCCCGAGCAGGGACTGCGCCTCGATCCCGTGCTGCGCGCGCGCCGGGATGTGTTGACGGGCATCCTCAACGGCATCGACGAAAACGAGTGGAACCCCGCCGCCGACCATCACATCCCCCAGGCCTTCTCCGCCGACGACCTCGACGGCAAAGAGGTGTGCAAGCAAGCGCTGATGGCGTCGGTGCGCCTGCCCTACCGGCCCGAGGTTCCCGTCTTTGGATTGGTGTCGCGCTTGGTCTGGCAAAAGGGCCTCGACCTCTGCGTGCGCGTGTTGCCCTCGCTCTTGCGGCACCAGCGCTGCCAGCTCGTTGTCCTCGGCAAAGGCGAGCCTGCTTACGAGGAGTTCTTTCGCACCCTCGCGATGGCCTTCCCCCACAAGGTCGCTTACGACTCGGCCTTCAACGAGGCTCGCGCCCATCTCATCGAAGCCGGCGCCGACTTGTTCTTGATGCCCTCGCGCTACGAGCCCTGCGGTCTCAACCAGATGTACAGCTTGCGCTACGGCACGGTGCCGGTGGTGCACAAGACCGGTGGCCTCGCCGACACCGTGTGGAATTTCGACGCCAAGACCCAGCAGGGCACGGGCTTCGTCTTTGAGCACTTCGACGACGCTGGCCTGAGCTGGGCGCTGCGCCGCGCGCTCGAGGTCTGGGGCAGCGGCACGGGCGCCGATCGCGCGCGTTGGCGCACCATCCAGCGCAACGGCATGGGTCTGCCATTGGGATGGAAGCACCGCGTGGGCCGCTACGTCGAGCTCTACGAGCAACTCTGCAGCTGACGCCTTGAGATCGTCGTCGCCGCCGCGTCTCCCGATCAGTTCTGATCGATGTCGGGCACCGGGATGAGCCCGAAGGGCACACCTTCGTCGCGCAAGGTCTGCTGCTCCTCCGGCGTCGAGGTGCCGTGGATGGGGACAGGCTCCGCGTCGCCCTTGTGCATGGCGAGGGCGCGGGTGGCGAAGGCGTCGCCGGCGTCTTGGGTGTGGGCTTTCACCAGCTTCAGCAGCGCCGACAGTTTCCGTTGCAGCTCCAGGGACAACGGCGTCGGCGTCGGCGTCGCTGACACGGCGCTGGGCGTGTCTGCAGGGCGCTTCGGGGCGGGCGCGCGGCGGACGATGCCGCGGAAACTGGGGCGCTGTTCGACGTTGGCGTCGCTGCAAAGCGGACAACTGAGAGCTGCTGCCTCACGAGCGTCGTCGAAGGCGTCTTTGTTGTCGTACCAGCCCTCAAAGAGGTGGCCAGCACCGCAGATAAGATCGACGATGAACATGGGTCTAGTCGTCCTGCACCGCGGTTCCGAGGCGGTCGTTGCCGAGCTCGTCGACACCGACGACCAGCACCAAGGGCCCTGTGGGCGCCAAAAACACCCGTCCCGCGAAGCCAACCTGCTGGTGAAAGGCCGCCGTCTTCTTCGACAGGAGCGCTGGACGCGGCGCACCCATGACGTCGACGATGTCGCGCCGCATCGACCCACACAGCCCAATGCGCACCGAGACCCCGCGCAGATCCTTGGCCATCGACGCCAGACGTTCGGCGCTCGCTGTGCATACCTCATGGTCGACACCGTCGCGGCCGAGGCCCGCGAAGCGCAAAGACACGGGAAGGCGCTCGGAGGTGCCGTTTTGATCGACGATCAGGAAGGTCTGCTGCAGGGTCGGACCAATGCGCGTTGTCTCTTCGAGCAGCGCAAAGGTGCCGTCGTCGGAGAAGGCGACGACGTCGAGGCGGGTGTGGGGCAGGGCGACGTTGGGCCTCGCGGCCGGCAGCCCGAGATTGGCCACAACGAGGACGACGAGCGCGAGCATGACAGCGGTGTAGCGGGTCCGTCGTCGAGCGCCCAGCCCTGTGCGATGACCGCGTCGGGGTTTCGCTGCGCCAAAGAGCCCAGTTGGCGGATACTTGGGTGGTGAAGATTCGCTCCGAGGTCGTGATTCCAGGGCCGGCTAAGAGTGCGACGATTGCGTCGCCACCTCCGGCGGCTGATTCGGCGGCGCCGACGACGACGAGCGTTGGGCCCGCTCCGACGAGCGGCGGGGGCCTCGATGCGGTGAGCGGAAGTGGCAAACGCTTCGACGCCCACGCCCTGACCTCGCCCTCGTCGACGGCGTACCAGCCGCAGCCTGGCAAGCGTGCGGCCCTCGACTTGCGCACCTGGCAGTCCTCGCAACTGCGCGAGGCCCTGCTGAGCGACATTCAGATCGTCTTCGAGCTCTTGGTGAAGTTGCCGCCGGCGGTGACCTTCTTCGGCGGCGCGCGCATCCAGCCCACCGATCCCTACTTCACCATCAGCCAACAGATCGGCGCGCTGCTTGCGACCCAGGGAAAGTCCCTGCGCACCGGTGCGGGGCCCGGCATCATGACCGCCGGCCCCGAGGGCTACAAAAAGGCGCTTCAGCACCTCCCGACCCGGCCGACGAGCGCTTCGCCAGCCCCGAGCACCCCGCCAGCGCTCAGCGCTGCGCCAGCTCCGGCGACGGCGTTGGCGGCGAAGCTGGCGTTGCACCCCCTGGTCGCCGGCATGGCCTGTGCCCAGCAGACGCAGGGCTTTCGCGTGCGCCTGCCCTTCGAGCAGGAGTGGAGCGAGGTCATCGACGTCGGCGCCGAGGCCAAGCTCTTTCCCTACCGCAAGCTCGCGCTCTACGAAAACTGCGCGGGCGTGGCGGTGTTTCCCGGCGGCGTCGGCACCCTCGATGAGCTGTTCGAGGTGATGGCCCTGGGCGAAGGGGGGCGCTTCCACAAACCCCTGGCCGCCGTCGGCGTCGACTTCTGGCGGGCCATCCTCGATCCCATCGAGCAGGTCGCTGTGCGCGGCCGAGCGCTCATCCCCGCCGCCGAGTGGAAGAAGCTCAAGGTCACCGACGATCCCAAGGCCTTGCTGCAGCACTTCGACGCCGCCTCTGCCACCCTGGCCTTCGAGCGTCCGCCGCTGGACCGCGCCAAGAGACTCGCCAAGGAGATCGAAGAGTCCATCAACGTGCTCGATCGGCTGCCGCCCGCGGTGACCTTCCTGGGAGGACGCCGCCTCGACGACGCCGATCCCACCTTGGGCGTGGCCCAGGAGCTCGCGAGCTCATTGGTGAAGGCGGGCATCCCCCTGCGCGTGGGCTCCGCCGGCGTCGTCGCCGCTGCCGTCTGCGATGGAGCCGCCGCCGCCGACAAAGACACTCTCGTTCAAGGCGTGCTGCACGGCGCGGTGCAGGGCACCCGGGATCTGCCCAACCTGCAGACGCACCAATGCGTCGACGAGCTGATCACCCACAAAGAGATCGTGGGACGTCGCAGCCAGGCCTTCGTCGCCCTCCCCGGCGGCCTCAACACCCTGGGCGAAGTCTTCTCCGTGCTCACGCAAATGCAGACCGGGCACCTGCCCAAGATCCCCGTCGTCCTCATCGGCAAGGACTATTGGGGCCCCATCTTTGCGGCGCTGAAGGAAAAGATGCTCGCCCCCGAGCGCCGCACCATCAGCCCCGAAGACCTCGACCTGGTGGTCATCACCGACGACCCCGCCGAGGCGCTGCGGGCGCTGCAACCCGCGCTGTCGAAGCCGTCGTCGCAGCAGCACGTCGACGTCGACCCCACCCCTGCTGGCAGCGTCGCTCCGGTGCTCTTTGAGGGCGACAAGACGACGATGTTGAATCCCCCCGGGCAGCAGCTCGCAGGTTGGCTGCAGGGCGCGCCCCGCGGCGGCAACGTCGTCGGCAAGGGCATCGATCACGACCCCGCCCTCTCGCGCGCCTTCGTCGTGCAAGAGCTGAAGAGCGCGCACCCCTCTCTCGTCGGCGTCCTCGAGGGCCGGGGCATCGATCTGCGCCACGTGGCCTGGGCCCTCGATCACGGCGTGGGCGCCGACGTCGTCGCCGCCCTCGTCCGCGACGGCGCCGGACCGCAGGCCTTTCGCTTCTTGTGGGCCTGTGCGCCGGTGGCGGCGTACCAGAACATCGGCGCCCACGCCTTGGCCATCGCCGCCCGCTGGGCTCCTAAACAAGAGGTCGTGTTCGAACGCTTCACGGAGCTGGCGACGTCGAAACACCTGCAGAATCCCGATGCGCTCAAGTCCTGGCTGCAGGGCATCGCAGCCCCCGGCGGGCCCGGCGACGGCTACTGCACAATGCTCGGCGACGCTTGGGACCTGGTCTCGGCGGGTCACAAGATCGCCGTCGAAGAGCACGCCCAGGGCCTCGGTGACCTCATCGATCTGAGCGAGGGCGTCGTCTACCAACACAAGCGCGTGCTCTCGCGCCACCTGGCGCCGGCGCTGAAGAAAGCAGCCGAACAGCTCAAGGGCTTCGACGGCTCGAGCGGACCCGTCAGCGGCGCGCCAGCGGGCATGAAGGGCATCGTGCACCTCGACCTGCGCAACAATGGTCATTACAACCAGCTCGACGACGCCACCATCGCCGCCCGCGTCGCGACCATGGCCTTTCCCAAGGATCGCGTCGACGTCATCACCCTGCTGCTCGACGATCGGATGCTGCGCTTCGACAAGCATGCCCAGCCCATCGTCAGTTCGAGTCCACGGTAACTCTCGCGATTCAGGTCGAGACGACGTGATAATTATAAGTCTGTAGACAGACTGTCTTCGATGGACTTTTTGTTCTAAAGTCTTAGCGCTGTACGGGTTTTGATCGGCGCTTCTGGGTGATCGGCTCGTTCTCCTTGTGGTGGAGTGAAATCCGTCTCGCGGTGGTATCCTCTGCATCGGAAACGACGAACGACGCAGGGTCGAGTGCCGACGTTGCCAGCTTCTGGAGCAACGCAGATACCGCAGCGCGATCGACGAAGACGGCGCCGCCACCAAACTGGTGTCGGTTCGTGCCGCGCTTCTTCACGCCCGAGATCCAGAACTCTTCACCAGTCTCAATGTCGGCGTAGTTTCCAGAGATTCCTGACCCCTTGAGGCTTCGATGGGCGCGCCCGTTGAAGAAGAGCGTGGCGCCGGTCCTCGAGAAGGACACCAAACCGATCCATGCGCAGCCGCGATGGCCGCCACTCTTGCGCTCAACGTACATGAGTTTCTGGTTCATCGCTCAACCAATGCGGTGTTTATATGGATTGATGCGTTCTTGCTTTGGTCTCGATGGCGGCTGAGACGAGCGTAAGGCTCTAAAAGAAGTGGCGTCGTACGATGTTCATGAAGTCACTACTGAAAGACTCCATCTCGGCGCCCAGCACCTTGATGCGACTGCCAAAGGAGTTGAAGGCGATGACGGCGGGGATGGCGGCGAGCAGGCCGGCGGCGGTGGCGATGAGGGCTTCGGCGATGCCGGGGGCGACGGTGGCGAGGTTGGCCGACCCTTTGGCGCCGATCTCGCCAAAGCTCTTCATGATGCCGACGACGGTGCCAAAGAGGCCAATGAAGGGCGCGGTGCTGCCGACGGTGGCCAAAAAGGGAATCAAGCGCTCAAGCTCGGTCATCTCAGCGAGGGCAGCGCGGCGCAGGGCGCGTTCGACGTTTTCGACGCCGCCACCGATCTGGTCTTTGCCCTTTTCGGCCGCCGCGGCTTCTCGCTGCTTGACCTTGACGAGCTCCTGATAGCCCGCGCGAAAGACCTGAGCGAGCGGCGACGCCGGCGACTGCTCGGTGCGGGCGAAGATCTCGTCGAGGCGCTTGGACTGCCAGAAGTGCTCGAGGAACTCGACGGAGCTGTTCTGCGAGGTGCGGATGGCCATGAACTTCACGATGATGATGGCCCAGCTGGCGACGGAAAAGCCGACCAGCAGCAGCAAGACCAAGAAGGCGACGGGCCCCGAGTGGGTGATGGTCGTAAACAGCGACGGCGCCACACCCTGGGCGGCCTCGGCGACGTGGACGTGGATGACGTCGTTCATCGTTTCTGCATGACACGGGGGGGCGACGACGTCACTGGGATTTGGCCGCCTGAGCAATGAGGCGTTGATCCCTCGTCGACGTTTGGCTACGGCTGCGGGGTCTTGATGGCTGTCCCCAGACAAGCCGCTGGTCCGCTGGCTCCGGTTGGAGCGAGTTTTTCAAAGGTCCACGGCGACAGCGACGACGAAGGAACTGTTTCATGGCTCGCTACACTGGTCCGCGACTGAGAATCATCCGCCGCCTCGGCACCCCCCTGCCGGGCTTGATGCGCACCGATCCCGATCTGCGCCGCCCCTACCCACCCGGGCAGCACGGCCCCACCAAGCGCAAGAAGCTCTCGGACTACGCCCTGCGCCTGATGGAGAAGCAGAAGCTGCGCTTCCACTACGGCCTCTCCGAGCGCCAGCTGCGCCGCTACGTCGCCCAGGCCTTCGCCGGCAAGGGCAACTCCGGCCACATGCTCCTCTCGCTCCTCGAGCGCCGCCTCGACAACGTCGTCTTTCGCGCCGGCTTTGCGCCCTCGATGGCTGCGGCCCGTCAGATCGTGATGCACGGTCACGTCACCGTGAACGGCAAGAAGGTCGACATTGCCAGCTTCCAGGTGCGAGCCGGCAATGTCATCACCTTGCGTGAAACCAGCAAAATGAAGGCGAAGATTGCCGAGGCAATCAAGGATCCCAACAATCTCAAAGTTCCGGATTATCTCGAGGTCAGCGACGGCGGCGTCGTCAACGTCAAGATGATCCCCGAACGAGATTCTGTCCCTGTTGATGTTGATCCTCAGTTGATCGTTGAGTACTACTCCGGCAAGTGATCTCGGCATCACTTTGACACTAAAAAGAGGGCCTTTGGCCCTCTTTTTAGTGTTGAATTCGTCGACGCCAGCAGGGACTTGCTCCGCGCCGGGAGTGCACTAGACCATGGCCATGACGACGACGCGCCTGGTCTCTTGTGTGAAGCTGAAGAAGGAAGCCGCTGGCCTCGAGAAGGCGCCTTTCCCCGGCGACCTCGGCAAGCGCTTGTTTGAGCAGGTCTCCGAAGAGGGCTGGGGCCTCTGGCTCGAGCACCAGAAGATGCTGATGAATGAATACCGCATCGACCTCAGCGACAAGTCGGCGCGCACCCTCTTGAAGCAGCAGTGCGAGCAGTTCTTTTTCGGCGACGGCAGCCAGGCGCCACCCGACTTCGTCCCCGAGAAGAAGTAGCCGCCATCGTGGCGACAACGCCGCAGCCGCGATCGGACATCAAGGGGATGCGGGATCAGAAGCGCGGATCCTCGGGGCCGACGACGACGTCGGCGAAGCGCAGGCCTCCTCTGACGACGCCGAGATAGAGGCATCCTTCGGCGAGGGCCCGGAGCTCGTGCTGCGATCCCGCTGGCATCAGCAGCTCGCAGCCCGCGCGCACGTCGACGTCGCCGGCCCTGAAGCCCCCCTGCAAAACCAACGCGTCTTCGGCGCCGATGTGCTCGTGGGCGGGGAAAAGAGCCAAGGGCGCGATGCGAATGAGGCCGACGACGGCGTCCTCCAGCCCGGCTCCGGCGTCGATGTGGAAGGCTTGCACGCCCGAGGCTGGACCCGGCACCCACCGGCTGATGTCGTCGACGGCAGCCAGGAGCTGCTCGGCGGCGGCGGCCGGGATCTCACAGAGCTCCGCCACGCGGCGCACGAAGGGGGCGTACCAGGGGCCTGCGAGGGCCTGTAGCAATGCCTGCTTCGTCTGCGGCCGGGGAGCGACCGGGTCGACCAGCAACACCAGCAGGTCGACGTCGACGTCGACGTCGTCGCGGTCCTGGGTCACGGCGCCCCCCCCGGTTTCAGGGGCGTGTCGACGTCGCGCAGCGCGGGCGCGAGCTTTTCGCGGGCGGCAAAGAGGCGGGACTTCACCGTGCCTTGGGGGATGCCGAGTTGCTCGCCGATTTCGAGGGTCGAGAGGCCGGCGAAATAGGCGAGGTCGACGACGGCGCGCTGCTCGGCCGAAAGAGTGGCGACGGCGTGGCGCACGCGCTGGCGTTCGATGCGGGTCAGGGGATCTTCGAAGGGCGCGGGGCGGCGGTCGAGCTCGGTGTCCGAAAAGGGGATGGTGCGCGCCAGGCGGGGGGACTTCTTGCGGTCCAAGCATCGGCTGCGCATGCGCATGGCCAACCAGGAGCGCACGGTGCCGCGGGCGGCGTCGAAGTCGCCAGCGCGCTTCCACACCTCGACGAAGACGTCGTGCAGCACATCTTCGGCTTCGGCGCGCACCCCCATCATGCGCACGCCCAGCCCCAAGAGCAGCGAGGCATAGCGATCGTAGAGCTCAGCGAACGCAGCCGGGCTACCGGCGGCCACCCGAGCGATGACGGCGGCGTCGTCGACGTCGGTTGCGTTGCTGCTCTTGGGCCGGGTCGACGACAACGCGAGATCCTCCAGGTGGGCGCCAGCGTAGCGCTGTCCCGCCCCGGCGTTTCGCAGAAAAAGCGAGGCCCACACCAAGCGCCTACGACGACGACGTCGCCGCGGTTCGGTCGGTGCGGATGGATCGACAGGACCCGGCCGCTGGAGTTGGCGCCAACGGCTCAAAGCAGAAACAGGCGATGTGCGTGTTGCGAGAAAAACGCATTGGGAGCGCTGCTCAGCCGAAGCAGTTGTCGTTGGCCGCTCCCTCTTGGGCGTCGTTCAAGTCGTCAAACTGGTCCTCGCACTTGTCTCCCTCGCCGTCTTCGAGGATCGAGGAGAATTCGTCCTCGAGGTCGTTGCAAGACAACCCCCCCATGCAGGCCTGAAAGGCCTCTTGGGCGTCGGCGAGCACCCGGCAGTCCTCCTCCTCGTTGGCGCGCAGTGCGTCGAGGTTGCCCTGGGCGAAGGCGGTGCACACAGCGACGTTGTCGTCGGGGTCGTCGTCGTTGGCGTCGTCGCGGGCGTCGGCTCCCTCCTCGCCCAGGATCTCTTCAGCGCATTCTTCCTGCTTTTGGCAAAAGGACTGCGCTGCCGAACACCCGGACCCGACAAGGGCCATGACGCTGGCGGCGAGGAACGAACGGAAAAACATCGCAGTCTCCCGGCTCAAGTCGAGCACGACCGTCCCGCGTAGCTCCGCCCCTGGTCAAGTTTCTGTCCTGAAGACGGCCGCCAACGACGGTTACCGTCCGCGAAGTGCTTCCTGCGTTGAGCCGTTGGCACGGCGCAAAGGGCTTCCTGCTTTGCGCCGTTGGCACGGCGCAAAGTGCTCCCTGTTTTGCGCCGTTGGCACGGCGCAAAGTGCTTCCTGCTTTGCGCCGTTGGCACGGCGCAAAGTGCCGATGGTTTGAGCCGTTGGCACGGCTCAAAGTACTGCCTGCGTTGAGCCGTTGGCACGGCTCAAACGGGACCTCCCCTCAGCCTGGCGCGGGCGCGGGCGCGGGCGATGCAAACAACGAGCAGTCGGCGGTGGGATTCGCTGCGCCTCCCGGTCCCGAGACGAGCGCAGAGAAGTTCGTGTTGTTCGTGATGGACAAGACGGGTGCTGCCCTCACATCGCTCTTGCCGCAGGGCGCCTCGAAAAAACCCGGGGTGCTGAGGGCCAGGGTGTCATCGATGACCGCGAGGCCGGTGGCGGGCACGGTGACCGAGAGGATCGAGGGCCCATCGCCCTCGCCGGTGCAGGAAACGTTGTATTTGATCAGAAAGGTGCCGATGGTCGCCTCTGCTCCGTCAGACGTGATGGTCCACCGATAGTCGAAGACGGTACAGGCTCCGTTGCAGTCCGCCGACACGCTGCCGAACACTCTTTCCTGGTCGATGCCGATGGCGTTCGTGTCAAGATTCGCCTCCGCCATGGAGACGGGTCCTGGCTCCGCGCAGTCGTTGCAGCCACCTGCCGGGATGGCGGTGCTCTGGGTGACGACATCTTGCGCCGTGCCCGGGGAGGCCGTCTTCTGACAGTCGTCGTCGCCGTCGTTCACGTCGCAGGCTGCCGACCCCATCGCCAACAAAATCAACGCGCAGTGCACCCGCCGACCCACCACGTTCCTCCGCGACATCGCCACGCGACGAAACGACTCTACCTCGGTGGGTATCCAGCGGCTGCCAGACCGAGACGAAAGCCGGAGCCAGCTTTGACCGCCCTGATGATGTCGCGGGAGGCTGGTTCATGCCCGCACGCGCCCGTTGGCTTTTTTTCATCTTCGTCCTCAGCGCTTGTGCCTCCGTCGAGCCCGGCGAGAGCGAAGGGGAGGGCGAAGGCGAAGCGGCGGTGGTCGGCTCCGAAGGCGGGGCCTGCTTCCGCAACGGCACCTGCGACGCGGGCCTCTCCTGCATCGGCCTTCTCTGTGTGCGCTTGGGCGAGGGCGAAGGTGAGGGCGAAGGCGAAGGCGAAGGCGAAGGCGAAGGCGAAGGCGAAGGCCCGGGTGAAGGTGAGGGTCAAGGTGAAGGTGGAGGTGAAGGTGAAGGTGAAGGTGGAGGTGAAGGTGAAGGTGAAGGTGAAGGTGAAGGTGAAGGTGAAGGCGAAGGCGAAGGCGAAGGCGAAGGCGAAGGCGAGGGCGAAGGCGAGGGCGAGGGCGAGGGCGAAGGCGAGGGCGAGGGCGAGGGCGAGGCACCGTTTTGCGGCAATGGCACTGCCGAGGGCGCGGAAAATTGCGATGGCAGTGACCTCCGCGGGCGCAGCTGCACCACCTTGGGGTTCGTCGACGGTGGAAACCTCGCCTGCCGCAACGATTGCGGCCTCAGCACCACCGGCTGTGCCTTTTGCGGCGACAACCGCCTCGGAGGCGGTGACCCTTACGCCTGCGACGGCAGCGATACGGGGTCGGTCAGCTGCGCGGACTTTGGCTTCGTGGGGACCTTGGGGTGCCTCAGCGATTGCTCCGACTTCAACCCCGATACCTGCCCCCAGGACTTCCTCAAGCCCATCGACCTTGGAACGCTGCGCGGTCGCTTCGTCGCCGTCGGTGATCTCAACGCTGATGGTCGCGCCGACCTGGCGGTGGCCAATGGGGAAGCCGCGAACACCGTCTCAATTCTGCGCAACACGACGGCGCCGGGCAGCGCGGTCACCTTTGCGGCGGCGCTCAATTTCGCGGTGGGCACTTTGCCCCTGGCCGTCGTCATCGGCGACCTCAGCGCCGACGGCAAGCCCGATGTGGCGGTGCTGAACCAGGCCTCAAAAACCATCTCGGTGCTCTTCAACACCACAGCGCCAGGGACCGCGGTGCCCACGTTTGCGGCGCCGGCGGACTTTGCAACCAACGACCGGCCCAACTCGCTGGCGATCGCTGACTTCAACGGCGACGCCCGACCCGATCTCGGCTTCGCCGACGACGTCTCGAACACCGTGTCCCTGCTGGTCAATGCGACGGCACCGGCGGCCGCGGGAGTCCTTTCGAAGGCCGACTTCGTCGTCGGGGGCTTCCCCACCGGGCTCGCCGTCGGCGATCTCAACGGCGATGCCAAGCTCGACCTCATCGTGACGGCCAACCACACCAATTTTTTCGTCCTCTTCAACACGACGAGCGCGGTCGGAGCGTCGCCGACTTTCAACGTCACCGACCCCTTCTTCTTCGCCACCGGTGGCGCAGGTGTCAGCTCCGCCGCCGTCGACGATCTCAACAGCGACGGCAAACCGGACCTCGCTTTTGCCAACCAATTCAGCGACAGCGTCGCCGTTGTTCTCAACACCACCGAGGTGGCCGCCCCCACACCCAGCTTTGGCCAGCCCATGGTCCTGACGACAGGGGGGACCAGCCCTCGCTCCGTCGCCATCGACGACGTCAACGACGACGGCAGGCCTGATCTCGTCGTCCCCTGCGCGCAGCTCATTTCCGTCTACTTCAACACCAGCGCACCGGGCGCCGACCCACCGTCCTTTGGCCCGCGGGTCGACTTTCCACTGGGCAGCAGAACACCCAACTCCTTGGCGATCGCCAACATCGACGACGACGGCAGACCCGACCTCGTGACCGCGAACGAGGGACCCGCGCCAAGCACGGTGTCGGTGCTGCTCAACAACGGTCCCTGACCGGTCGTCCTCGACCCGCCCTCATCCCGCGTCCGCTTGAGGTCCGACCGCGTTCCGAGAGGGAAAGACGGGGGATGATGGCTTCCGTCGAGCATTGAGAAGTGACGCAAATCATGAGCTGCGTCATCCTCAGAAGCTCGCTTCGGCGCCGAACACTGGCAGGATGGGTAGGCTGGGAAAGCCCTCGATCACTGAGAAGTCATAGTTGTATTGAAAGAACTCAAAATTGGCACTATTGGTCGCGTTTTGCAAATCTAAGAATACCCCCAGCGCCCAGGTGTCGAAGGTGAAGCGTTTGTCGATGCGGAGGTCGACCTGAAAAAAGGGAGGCAAGCGCTGGCTGCGGGTGGGCTCATTGACCCGATCGAAGCGGCTGTCGTCGGCGTCGAAGACGCTGGCTTGGGCCAGGGTTGCGGGGTTGCCGGTCACGTAGCGCAGCGCGCCACCGAGCTCGAGCCCCCAGGGCAGCTGGGAGGAGATTGCAATCGAAAAGTTGTGCGTCTGATCGAACTCGGTCGATCTCCAACCAATCTCTTCAGCGTCGTCAACCCCTTGTGGCTTATCTGCGCGTTCTTCTGAGCGCATGAGTGTATAGCTGATCCAGCCAAACAGGCCCTGGTCGAGGCGCTGCCGCAAGAGGATCTCGGCACCGAAGGCGCGCTCGTGGCCGATGGCCTGGATGCGGGGACCGCTGGCGGTGAGGAAGGCGATGGGGGAGCCGATGGGTTCGGCGAGCTGGTCGGCGAAGCGGTAAAAGACCTGAGCGTCGACGTCGAGGGAGCGGGTCAGCCAGGTCTCGACGCCGAAGCCGGTTTGCCAGCCCTCTTCGAGGGGGAGCTTGGGGTTGCCGCCGTTTTCGGCGATGAAAAAGGGCACCGGGATCTGGTGGTAGAGGCCGACGTTGCCCTTCAAGGTGGTGAAGGGGAGCACGTCGAGGCGCGCGGCGAAGCGCGGGTCGAAGGAGCTGCGTTTCTCCTCGTAGTAGGTCCAGAGATCCGCGCGGCCGCCGATGAGCAGGGTGAGCGGACCGACGTGTAGGTCGCTGTCGACGTAGAAGCTGCTGCCGCTGCCGTAGACGGTGTCTTCGGCCAAAAAGCGGGGCGGGTCGCTGGTCACCGGGCGGGGAAAGAGGCGCTCGTCGGGCAGGAAGAAGGGGATGTCGACGGTGGAGCGGAATTCCGCGTAGCCGTCGTCGGTGCCGAAGGCGACGCCCAGGTCTTTGACGGGGCGCCACTCCACTTCGGCGCGCAGGGCCACGCGGCGCACGTCGAGGCGAAACTGCGAGACGTCGAAGCGGTTCTCGGAATAGTTGGTCTCGACCACAGGCGAGGCGTAGGCGCGCCACACGGGTTCGCCGCCGTCGTTGGTGTCGTTGGATCGCACTTTGTAAACGGGATTCAGCCGGTGGAAGCCCTGGGTGATGCCGACGTTCGAGGGTGCTGCGGGTCCGAGGCTCTTGGGATCGAGGGCGAGGTCGAGGCTGTCGTGGGCGCCGAAGGCCGAGAGGGTCATCGACTGCGAAAAGCCGGGCAGGTGCGGCATCTTCCACAAGAGCTTGGCTTGGTAGTCGGCGTAGCGCGGGGCCAGGGTCAAGAGGTTGACGTCTTCGTCGGCGAACTCGGAGATCAGCGCGCCGAGGTTGAGCACTTCGGCGACGTAGCTGGTGCGGCCGGCGACGAAGAGGGCGAACTTCTTGTCTTCGGTCAGCGGTCCTTCGAGGCGAAAGCCGGTCGAGAGCAGGTCGACGGTGGCCTTGGCAGAGAAGGTCTCGGGCGAGGGATCGCGGGTGACGACGTCGATGGCGCCGGCGATGGCCCGCCCAAAGCGCGCGCCTTGGCCGCCCGGGTAGAACTCGAGGCGGTCGACCAGATCGGTATTGATGACCGACGGACCCGCTCCCAGGTGAAACAAATAGCGCGCAAGATGGCCGTCGATCAGGACGACGCTGTCTTCGGGAGATCCACCGCGCACGAGCACCGCGCCGAGTCCAAACGGCGCACGCGACACGCCGGGCAGTCGCTGCACGGCGCGGATGGCGTCGCCGAAGGTTCCGGGCACGCGCGTGAGCTCGCGCTGGGTCAATACCCTCTTGGTGACCTCGCGCTGGGTGCGACGTTCGCGGATGACAGTTTCATCGACGCGTCCTGGTTTTTTCTCCACATACACAATGATGTCGGTCGCGACGTTGGCCTGGATCTCTTCGAAAAGGGTGCCTTCGAGAAAGCCCGGTGCGTCGACGACGATGCTTTGACGGCCTTCGGGCACCCCGCGCAGCGAGAAGTTGCCTTCGCCGTCGGTGAAGGCTTCGAGATCGGTGCCGACGACGCTGACGACGGCGCCCGAGACCGTGGCTTTTTCGCCGGCGACGACGACGCGGCCGGTGAGGTTGATGGGGGCGGTGGCCTTGTGCAGCGCGAGCACCCGGGCTTCTTCTTCTTGCAGCAGGCGCTCGCGCTCGACCTCGTCGATGGTGAAGGTCAGCGTGTAGGAGAAGCGCACGGACAGAGGCCGTTCGACGCCGTCGACGACTTCTTTGGCCGGCAGCAGATCGAAGTTGGTGAGGGCGCCCAAGGCGGCCCAGGTCAGGCGCGGATCGGGCGACGACGTCACCGCCACCCGCAGGATGGTGCCCTGGTCGTCGAGGTCGACGTCCATCACCACTGGGCCCGCCACGCCCTCGCGCACGGCATCGACGGGGTAGTCGGCGGGGGCATCGGCTAGCAGCTCGGGCGGCAGGATCACGGGGGCCGCCGGTGGAGCCGATGCCGCGGGTGTATCTTGGGACCAGGCAGCCCAGGCCCAGCAGCAGACCACGACGACGACGGCGGAGCGCACGGGCTGCTTCTGCTGCTTCTTTGCCAGGTTGGCAACGGTGCTGAAGGCACCGGTCGCGCAGGATGTGACTGCCCGCTTCCGCGTCACCAAGAAGCGACCCCGAAGCGACCAGGGAATCGACGCTGAGGGCGCGTTGCTCTAGAGCAGCCCGACCTTGCGTCCGATCACAGGGCGCAAACGTTGGCCCTTGCCCAGGTGAATGCATGCGCGCGCTCTTGCTCTTGCTCGTTGTCGGCACCCTCACGGCCCTGGGCGCATGCAAGCCGGAGCTCATCGCCGGCACCACCGTCGAGGACTCCGAAGAGAACCGCAAAGTGCTCGAGTTCCTGACGCGCTACCAGCAGGCCATGCAGAACCGCAGCGTCGACGACATCGTCAAGCTGTGCGCGGCGGACTACTTCGAAGACAACGGCAACAACGACCCCAAAGACGACTACAACGTCGACGGCTTGCGGGCCAAGCTCGCCACCCATTTCAAGATGACCAAAGAGCTGACCCTCGAGGTCTACGTGCAGACGGTCGAGCGCAGCCAGAACGACGGCGCCGTCGTCGCCGTCGCCTACCGTTACAACACGCGCGCCTTGGTGGGCTTTCCTTCGGGCGACAAGTGGTTGACCGCTACCGAGGTCAACAAGATCAAGCTGCGGCCCCTCGCCGACGACGAAGCCGGCTTCCGCATCATCTCGGGGCTTTGAAGTGTTGATGTTCAAGACGCGCCAGCGTCTTGAACCATCGGAACGTCAAGACGCGCCAGCGTCTTGAACCATCGGAACGTCAAGACGCGCCAGCGTCTTGAACCATCGGAACGTCAAGACGCGCCAGCGTCTTGAACCATCGGAACTTCAAGACTCGCCAGCGTCTTGAACCATCGGAACTTCAAGCCGCGCCAGCGTCTTGAAGACTCGGCCGATCCGGCTTGTGACGTTGCGTTCAAGCGGGAAGTACTCCTCGAAGCCGGAGGAGATCGATCATGGGCAGCCCCGCGCACATCGCCGACAACAGCAGCGCGCTGAAGAACCGTCTGCCTGCTCTCGAGGTCAAAGAGCTCGAGCAGTTGGTGCGGCATCACAACGCTCTGTACTGGGACAAGGCCGCGCCCGAGATCGACGACCCCACCTTCGACAAATTGGTCGAGACCCTGCGGGCCAAGGCGCCGACGTCGAAAGCCCTCGAGGAGCTGGGCGAATCGACGACCAAGAAGAAGAGCCAGGGCTTCGACGACGTCGTCCACCTGCGGCCCATGCTGAGCCTCGACAAGTGTTACGACGACGACACCCTCTTGAAGTGGGGCGACTCCTTCAAGGGACGCGTCGTGGTCACGCCCAAGATCGACGGGCTGGCGTGCTCGATCCGCTACGGAAAGCAGGGTGAGATCGTGCTGGCCGGGACCCGCGGCGACGGCAAAACAGGGGATAATATTCTTGCCAATGTCAAGGGCATCAAAGACATTCCGCATGCGCTCAAGAACGCGCCCGGCTGCTCGAGCGACGGATTGGAAATCCGCGGCGAGGTCTACATGCGAATTTCTCGTTTCAACTCGACCTACAAGGGCGAGAAATCCAATCCACGAAACCTCGCCGCCGGCGCGCTCAAGACCAAGGACCCGTTGGAGTCCGCCGCCTACGGCCTCTCCTTCTTCGCCTACGACCTGCTCGGGGCCGATCCCAAAGAGGTGGCCAGCGAGAGCGAGAAGCACTCCGCCCTGCAGCGCATGGGCTTTGCCGTCATGCCCCTGGAGTTGATCGAAAACCACAAGGAGCTACCCGACGTGTTCCGGCGCTTCGTCGACGTCTGCAAAGGCATGGACGTAGAGACCGACGGCGTCGTCATGAAGGCCGATCTGCTCAGCGAGCAGGAGCGCCTCGGCGCCACCGCCCACCACCCGCGCTACGCCCTCGCCTACAAATTCCAGGGCGAGAGCGCCCAGAGCGTGGTCACCGCCATTGAATGGGGCGTGGCCCGCACCGGCACCGTCAACCCCGTGTGCGTCATCGAGCCCGTCTTCGTCTCGGGTGTCACTGTGACCCGCATCAGCCTGCACAACCCTGGCTATGCCAAGAAGCTCGGCATCGGCGTCGGCGCCCGCGTCGAGATCGTGCGCCGCGGTGGCGTCATTCCCCACGTCGAACGCGTGCTCTCGCCGCCGACCCAGCCCCTGGTGCTGCCCACAGAATGGCCCGTGGTCGGCGGCCGCACCGCGCTCATTGCCGACGGCGACTTCCTGTGCCTGGCCGAGCCCGAACGCAGCGTCGACGTCGTCGTTGCCCGCGTGGCCCACTTCACCAAGGTCATCGATGCCACCGGCTTCGGCGAAAAGCGCCTGTTGCAGCTGATCGAGAGCGGCCTCGTGTCTCAACCCGCCGACCTCTACGCGCTGGACAAAAAGCGGCTCGCCGCCCTCGATCGCATGGGCGGGCTCTCGGCCCAGAACCTCCTCGACGAAATGAACGCCCGCCGCCAGCTCACCCTGCCGGTGCTGCTCACCGCCCTCGGCATCGACGATTGCGGACCCACGGTGGCCGAGACTTTGGCCGAGACCTTTCACAGCCTCGACGCCATCCGCGCTCTCACCGTCAAAGACCTCAGCGCCGTCCACGGCATCGGCGACACCACCGCCACCTCCATCGTCAACGGCCTGCGCAAGAGCGCCCCCTTGATCGATGCCCTGCTGCAACAGGTGTCCGTCGTCGAAAAAGAAAAGATCAGGGACTCCGGGTCTCCTTTGTTTGGAAAAAGCGTCGTCTTCACCGGATCGATGGCCAAGATGGATCGCAAGAGCGCGCAGAAGAAAGTGCAAGGAGCCGGAGGCAAGACGCCGTCGTCGGTGACCGCCGATCTCGATTTTCTCGTCATCGGGGACGAAGGGTCGGCCTTGATCGCCGGCGGTGAGAAGTCGACGAAGCACAAGGCCGCCGACAAGTTGATTGCCAAGGGATCCAAGGTCAAGATCATCAGTGAGACCGACTTCATCGCCCTGTTGGGTGAGTAATTCTATGCCCTCAGGCCGGGCGGCCAATTGATCCTTCTTCTGCTGGCGCTCACCACCCAGCTCTCCTCCTCGACCGGTGGCTCCTGGGTCGATGGGCCGGCAGCACCCACGTCGACGGATGCGCTGCCGCCGGCGGTGGCCCCGCGCGATGGGGAGCCGGGGACATCGGCGCCCCAAGAAATGCTGGTGGTGCCGCCGGTACCCGCCGAAGATCCCCGGGTCGTCGTCGACGACGGCCTGCTGCCTGCGCTGCCCGAGCGTCGGATGGCGACGGTGTTCGAACGCCGCGATCTGGCCCGCCAGGCTCCCCTCGACCTCGACACTTTCTTCGGCACCAGCATGATCCCGGGACTGTGGTGGTTGCCGGCGGCGGCGGGTCGCTCGTTGCCCAGCGCCCGGGGCTTGGCAGCCAACGAAGTCGCCGTCGTCGTCGATGACGTGCCCCTGCTCGATGGTGCTGGGCTCGTGTCTCTGACGGAGTCCCTGGGTCTGCTTGGGGCCGCGCGGCTGCGCTTTCAGCACGGACCTCGCGCCGACAGCGCCTCCGCAGCGGCGTCGGGCGGGGTGCTGAGCATCGACACCGGCGGCGACCTCGACGACGTCGGCGAGAGCCTGCGCCTCGATGGCTTGTTGGGCCTTGGCGATGGCGGACCCGACAACGAAAAGGGCGGGACGACGCTGGTGCGCAGCGGTTGGCGGCGGCTGCGGGTCAGCGCTCACGCCACCGTGCTGCACCGCGAGAATTTCCGCACCGGTCGGGTGACGCCCTTCTTCGTCGACACCCCGCCCGCGATCGAGCCGGACTCTTTTGGCAGCGCGACCTTGCAAAACTCCGGCGGCGTCGGCGGCTCTGCGGGCGCGCGCGTCGACGTCGTTCCCTTGGCAGCCTCGCGCCTTTTCGTCAGCTGGCAGGCCGGGCGATCCCTCGACACCGGCGATCCCGCGCGCTGCAGCCTCCTCGACGACAACGGCCAAGCCCTGGACTGCCTGCGCACCAAGGAAAGAGGCACCGACGTCGTCATCGCCGGCTTCGATCTGCTGCGGCCGACCTTTGGGCTGCGGCTGCAACCCAGCGTGCGCCTGCACATCCAACGCAGCGTCGACGACGTCGAGCATTTTGGATCGGCCTTGGCATCCGTCGACACCGCCAAGGACGAGGTCTTTCGGGGCGGCGCGCGCGTGGCCCTCGCAGGCCGGGCCGGGGCCGTGCAGCTCCTCGATCAGTTCGAGCCCTCCTTCGTCGTCGCCCTCGACGCCTTCGCCGACCGCTTTGCCAGCAGCTTTTTTTCGCGCTCCCTGGGCTTTCGGGACGCCGAGCCCGCGGGACCCGGCATCGCCCTTCCCCTGCGCCAGCGCTTCGTCGACGGCGCCGTCGTCTCTCAAGCTCTGCTTTCGGCGACCGGGCGCGTCGACGGCCAGCTCTTGGGTCTGTGGGCCATCGGGCGCCTGGCCGCGCAGAACATCGACAGCCCCTCCCTGCCCGGCCGCTTCGAAGAAGGCTTGCACGACGCCGCCCTGCTGCCCGGCGGGGAGCTCGGCACGCGGGTGCACCTGCTTGAGGGGCTCGATCTCCTCGCCAGCCTCGGACACCTCGCTCACGCCGACGACGCCCGCTTCGTCTTGCGCGGCCCCGATCCCGTCGACGCCACCCTGCAGCCCGCGGCCCCCGGCGCTTTTTCAGAGTCCTTTGGCGAGCTGGGACTCAGCGCCAGCAGCGCGGCCATCGACGTTGACGCGCTGGTGTGGGGAGCGCGGCGCTCCGGGGCCCCCGATCGCTTCGTCGAAGGCGACCGGCGCTTTTTGCAGCGCCGCCCCGACGTCGGCGCGGTCGGTGCCGAAGCCCGCGCCACCCTGCGCCCGGGCCTCGAAGGGCTCAGCGCCCAAGCCGTGCTGGCCGCCGTCGTCGCCGACGAGAGCGTGTTCTCCGCGCTGGCCGAGCCCCAGCCCGGCGTGGTGCAACCCCAAGCCGGGCTCGAGCTGCGCTACGCCCCGGCCTCTTGGCCCACGGGCTTCTTCGTGCGCGTGCAAGGCGCCGTGCCCCAAAACCGCCTGTCGTCCGCCGAAGCCAACGATCCCCTGCTCTGCCCCGAGCGCGTCGACGGCGTCCAAGAGCGTCCCTGCTCGGGGGCCCCCGGTTTTGCCAGCGCCGACTTGGGCGTCTGGTTGGTGCTCGGGCAGCTGCGCTTCGACGTCGTCGGCGAGAACCTCGGGGACGCCCAAGGACTCTGGCGCGGCGCGGCCCTGGGCACCGGCGGAACGGCCCTGCGCGCCCGGGTCGCCTTCCTTTTTTGACCCGACCCTCTCTGCCCCCTGGGCCCAGCTCTTAGGGTGTGACGCGGAGCGCAATTCATCGCCGCCAGGCGATGAACCTGTAGACAATTCACCGACACGCAAGGCGCTGTCGGTGAATTGGCCGCCCGGCCTGAGGGCAGAGAATTTCCGCCGACAGCCCGCCGAAAAACGACGACGACGTCGTCAACGCCCCGCTTGGCCGTCGCTGGCAACCACTTGCCAGCGTTGAATGCAGCCCTAGGGTGACGCGGTTGATCGAGATCTTTGGACCGATCGCGGAGGGGCAGTGAACTACGGCTGCATGAGCTGTGGCGCGAAATACGCGATTCCGGATGCGCGCCTGCGCACCGCCGGCGTCGACGGACTGCGCATCCGCTGCTCCCGCTGCCGCGCGATCATGGCGGTGTCGTCGACGATGGCCCACCTCGCGCCGGCGCCCAAGGCCGTTGCTTCTGGACCCTCCCAAAGGCTGAAGCATCAGCACGATGCGCGCGCGCCTGGTGTTTCCGCCGACGCTCCTTCGATGGCCCTGGTCACGGGGGTCATCAAGAACCCCTTTGCCGACTTCGCCACGCCCGACGCGCGCGCGGGTCACGAGGCCACGGCCCGCGACGTCACCGGCGTCTTTCTGCCCTTGATGGCTTCGGTGGGTGCCGCCGCTTTGTCGTCTCCCTCGGCGCCGGCCCGCCCCACCCGTTCGCGTCTTGACCCGCCCAGCTTCTATGCGGCCATCGACGGACGCGCGCGCGGTCCCTACGCCGCCGCCGAGATGTTGATCCTCGCCCAGAAGGGCAAGATCCGCGCGAGCACCTTGGTGTGGAAACCCGGTTGTGGCGGTTGGAAGCCCCTCAAGCACATCGCCGACTTCGACGTGTCTCTCTTTCTCGACGCCGTGCACACCCGCAAGCGCCGCGAGCGCGATGCCGAAGCCATGGCCGAACGCCGGCTGGGCATCGTGCCCGTGCGCATCGAACGCCACACCGTCGGGTCCGTGGGCGGCGTCCAGGCCCCAGCGTTGCCCATCGACGCCTTCGACTTCGACGACGCCACCGCCGTGCCCACCATCGGACCGGGCAACGAGGTTTCCTCGCCCTTTTTGTGGCGCGCGCCGCACCCCTCGGGTGGCCCCGTCCGCTGGCCCCGCGAGCGCCACTGGTGGGCCGCTGCCGTCGTTGTCGTCGTCGTCGCTGCCTTGGTGACGGCGGCGGCCTTGCCCCTCTTTTGACGCTGGCGCGTCTTGAAGTGCTTCCTGCTTTGAAGCTCTCCTGTTCAAGACGCTGGCGCGTCTTGGAGTTTTGATGTTCAAGACGCTGGCGCGTCTTGCAGCTGCGGAGTTCACGGTGTCGACCAATGGCGAGGGAGGACTCACCCTGCTCCGCGGCGGACGGGTGCTCGATGCCCACCAGCGCTTCGACGACGTCGCCGACGTGCTGATCAGCGCCGACGGTTGTGTGATCGGACCCTCGGCCGTGCCCTCCCATGCCCGGGTCGTCGACGTGCGCGATCGCTGGGTCCTGCCCGGCCTCATCGATTTGCAAGTGCACTTCCGAGAGCCCGGACAAACCCACAAAGAGGACCTGCTCTCGGGCAGCCGGGCTGCCTTCGCCGGCGGCATCACCACCGTCGTCGTCATGCCCAACACCACGCCGGCCCTCGACGACCCCGAGCTGGTGCGGGGTCAAAACGAAAAGACCGCTCGCCACGGCGGGGTGCGCATTCTCGTCGCTGCCGCTGCCACCAAAGCCATCGCCGGTCTTGAGCTCTCCGACCACAGGGCCTTGAAGGCCGCCGGCGCCATCTCGCTGACCGACGACGGCATGCCGGTGCAAGACGACGACGTCATGGCCCAGGTCTTGGCCTCCTGCGCGCGCCACGGCTTGCTCTTCATGCAGCACGCCGAAGACCTGCGGCAGACACGCGTCGACGGCCAGCACGCACCGATGAACGCGTCGCTCACTCAGCAGCTCGCCGGCGTGCGGGGCCAGCCCTCCGGCGCCGAGAGCCACATGGTGGCCCGCGACCTCTTGCTCGCCGAAGAGACGGGCGCTCGCTACCACGTGCTCCACTGCTCGACCCAGGCTTCCCTTGAGCTGGTGCGCGCCGCCAAGATGCGCGGCGTGCGGGTCACCTGCGAGGCCGCACCCCACCACCTGCTGCTCAGCGACGTCGACGTCGTCAAAGCCAGCGTGATCGCGGCGGGCCGCCCGCCCTCCTCACCCGACGATCTCGATCCCAACAAGAAGATGAACCCGCCCCTGCGCCACCTCAGCGATCGCCTGGCCCTGGCGGCAGGTCTCGCCGATGGCACCATCGACGCCGTCGCCACCGACCACGCCCCCCACGCAGCCCATGAAAAGGCCCGCGGCTTCGTCGACGGCCCCTTTGGGGTCATTGGCCTCGAGACCGCCTTCGCCGCCCTGCTCACCTTCGTCGACGGCGGCACTATCACCCCGCTGCGCGCCGTCGAGCTCATGACCTCTGGACCCGCCCGGGTGCTCGGTCTCAGCGGCCGCCTGGGCACCTTCGCCGGCGACAGCGGCGACGTCGTCGTCGTCGACCCGCGCCGGGACTGGAATGTCACGCCGGGGGCGCTCTTGTCACGCTCCAAGAACTCGGCCTTCTTGGGCATGCGCTTCCGCGGCCGGGTCGAGCAAACCTACGCCCGCGGTCTCTGCGTCTATCAACGCTTTAATTGAAGCCTCAAGCAGGACGCACTGAGATGACAATGGGTCAAAAGAGCCCTCTGACATTGCAGGGCTATCGCGGGCTGCTGGCCGAGCATGAGCAATTGCACAAAGTCGAGCGCCCCCGCGTCGTCGTCGGCGTCACCAATGCTGCGGCCGAAGGTGATCGCTCGGAGAACGCCGAGTACATATACGGCAAGAAAAGACTGCGGGAGATTGATAAGAGATTGCAGTACTTGTCGTCGCTTCTTCAGGAAGTTGAGATCATCGATCCAGCCAACCTCCAAGGAGACAAGGTCTGCTTCGGCTCGACGGTGGTGATCCTCGAGCCCAGCGGTTCGACAAAGAGATGGCAGATCGTCGGCGAAGGCGAGAGCGACACCGCCAAGGGAACTATTTCCTGGCGCAGCCCCATGGCTCGGGCGCTGGTCGGCAAGTGCGTCGGTGACGTCGTCACGGTCGAGCGCCCGGCGGGCGAGATCGAGGTCGAGGTCGTCGAAATCTGGTTCGGCCCCCGCCGCGCTGGTTGAGCGCTGGAAGGCGACGACCGGTCTTGCTAGTGCGGGGCCATGTTGCTTCCTCGCTTGGGCGTCAACGTCGACCACGTCGCCACCGTGCGCCAAGCGCGCCACGCCCTTTATCCCGATCCGGTCATCGCCGCGGGGCTGTGCGAGCTTGCCGGCGCTTCGCAAATCACCGTGCACCTGCGCGAGGACCGTCGCCACATCCAAGACCGCGATCTGCTGCTGCTGCGAAAGACGGTGCAGACCAAGCTCAACCTCGAGATGGCGGCGACACCGGAGATGCTGCGCACCGCCTTCGAAGTCCGCCCCGACACCGTCACCCTGGTGCCCGAGCGCCGCCAAGAGGTCACCACCGAAGGAGGCCTCGACGTCATCGGCCAAAAAGACGCGCTCAAGCGCTTCATCGCCGAGTTGGTGCAGGCCGACATCCACGTTGCCCTTTTCGTCGATCCCAGCGTCGAGCAGGTGCAGCAAAGCGCCAGAGTCGGTGCCCACGCCGTCGAGCTGCACACCGGTCGCTTCTGTGAGGCCAGCGCCATTGGCCGCGCCGCCAAAGAGGTGCGCGCCGAAGAACACCGCCGTCTCGTGGATGCCGCCAAGACGGCCATCAAAGTGAAGCTCGCCTGCTACGCCGGCCACGGCATCCACTACGACAACGTCGCCGACATCGCCTCGATCACCGAGATCGAAGAGCTCAACATCGGTCACTCGATCATCGCCCGCGCGATCTTGGTCGGCATCGAACGGGCCGTGCGCGAGATGGCCGAGCTCGCCAGAGAAGCCCGCCGCGCGGCCTTGCTCGAGAAGCGCACCTGAGATGCCGCCGCTGAGAAGCACGGCCCTCGTCGTCGTCTTCGTCGCCTCTCTCGTCTTCACCTTGCTGCAACCCGGGTGGGCCCGCGATGCAGCGCCCGAGCGTTTTGTGGCGGCCCTGCAGCATCAGCGCGCGCTCGTGCAGCCGGGCGACACCGTGCTGGTGCAACCGCCGTGGCGCGACGACGTCGTCGACGCCCTCCGGGCTGCGAGCGTGGTCGCCACGCAAACCGCGATCACCGCGGCCTTCGCGCCCCGCCACGGCGATCCCTGGCCCCCCGTGGTCGTCGTCGCCGATTCTTCTTGGCCTCTGCCCGCGGCCTTGAGGGACCGCGCCACCAACATCATCGACGACGACGGCATCTCCTTGGTGCGCATCGCCGAGGTCTCCACGGCGGGCCCCTTCGATCTCGCCCGGGCGAGCGTCTCGGTGAGCGGCCCCGACGGCGACTTCTCTTGTCCTTGGAACCCCGAGCGTCGACGTCACGTCTGCGTGGGCTTGCCCGAGTGGATGACCGTCGGCCAAGACACCCTCACCATCGGCGGCCGCTCCGAACGCTGCTTCTGGGCCCACCCAAAAACCGGCCACAGTCTGGTCATCGACTACGGCGTCGTCGACGTCGCCGGCCGCGTCAGCTTCTCGATGGCCTTGACCGACAGCGCCGCTGACAATCCCGCGGGGGCCGCCGTGCAAGGCACGCTGGTCGTCGGCTCTCACCAAGAGCAGCTCAGCGTGCAGCGGCAGCGCGGGTTCCACGACGTCGACGTCGCTGCTGCGGGCCGCCAGGCCGTGCGGGTCGAGCTGCGCACCGACAACGATGGACAACGCCACACCTGCTACCGACTGGCCACCGGTCCATGAGCACTCGGGTCGCAGCCGCCGTCGTCTTCGCCGCAGTCTTTGCATTGCATCTCTTGTGCTTGCCCCAGCAAGGGCTCACCGACGACGACGACTTCTACGCACCCGCTGGCATTCGCTGCGCGAGGTGGGTCGGTGAGGTGTTCACCCAACCCACCACGGCCCTCGCGCAGCCCGGCATCGATGCTGCGTTCACCCTGAACCATGAGCACCCGCCCTTGGCCAAGCTGGTGTTCGGCGCGAGCTGGGCGCTCTTTCACCGGGGTCTGGGAATCCTGGGCGCCCTCGACGGAGCCCGCGCCGGCTGCGCCCTCTTTGCCGCGGTGTTGTGCGCGACCTTGATCCTCTGGCTGTGGCGCAGCGTCGGCGTCGTCACTGCTCTGGGCAGCGTCGCGTTGCTGCTGTCGCTGCCGCGCTTTTTTTTCCACAGCGAGGTGGCGACCCTCGACGTGCCGGTGGCGTCGATGATCGTCGTGACCACCGCCCTGTTCACCTGGGCCGGGCAGCGGCCAGCGATCGGCAGGGCCGTCGTCGTCGGCGTCGCCTTTGGATTGGCTTGCCTGACCAAGCTCAACGCGCCTTTCTTGGTGTTGCCTTGCCTGGGCCTGGTGCTCGCCGAGCGCTGGCGGGGCTTCGACATCGTCGTCGAAGGCCGATTGCCCCTGCTGCGTTTTCCGCCGCTGCCGTCGTCACTGTGGGCCATGGCTCTGCTCGGACCGCTGGTCTTTGTCGTCGGCTGGCCTTGGCTCTGGCACGACACCCTGGCTCGATTGGGCGCCTACTTCGCCTTCCATCTGCAGCACTACCCGATCTTGTTCTTCTACGACGGCGAGATCTGGAACAAGCCCTTCGCCCCCGCCGCCGCCGTCGTCGAAATGGCCCTCATCACCGTCCCCGTCGTCGTCGTTGTTCTCGGCGCGATCGGGGGGGGGTCCGCAACTGTGTCCCTGCTGCGCATTGTCAGAAACGCCGGCGCCTCCCCCGCGCCCGCCCTCCGGGATCGCGTGCTCGCTTTGGTCCTCTTGCAAGCGTTGTTCTCCGTCGGCGTCGTCGCCCTCTCTGCCGTGCCCCGTTACGGGGGCGAAAAACTCTTCATGCCTTTCTTCCCCTTCCTCTGTGTCTTGGCGGGGCAGGGCCTGTCCTTGGTCGCTCGCGCAGGTGCGGACGTGCTCGGGGCGTGCTTTGGGCCACGCGTCCACACCAAAGCCGGGCGCGTCGTCGTCGTCGTCGTCCTTCTCCTCTTGGCCTCGCTGCCGGGCGCCGTCGGCGGCGCTCGCTTCTGGGGGGGCTTCGCCCTCAGCTACTACGGCGAGTTGGGCGGGGGACTGCGGGGGGCGGTGGCCCGGGGTCACGAACGCACCTACTACGACGTCGCCGACAAGGAGCTCGCGCGCTGGCTCGATCAGAACGCTGTCGGGCAAAAGGTCAGCTTCCAACCCAACCACAAGGAGTACGTCCGCACCTACCGCTGGCTGCGCAACGACGGCGTCATCCGCGGGTCGTTCACGCTGGTCGATCGCGTCGACGCCGCCGACGTCGTCGTGCTGACCCACGAGCGCCGCTGGAGCACCTACCCCGCGCTGCTTCAGCAATTGGCCGCCCGGCCTGAGTGGCGCATGCGGCATGAAAAGCGCGTCGACGGCGTCCCCCTCTATACGGTGTTTGACCGACGCTGATCTTCGTTGTCGGTGTCCGAGGGTCTTGTGCCGAGGGGGGAGTTTGGCCATCTCGGGACCATGACGACCGCTCTCTCCCCTTCGGGCACGCTGCGAGCGCGCATCACCGGTACGGGCGCCTGGGCGCCGCCGCGCTCGGTGACCAATGAAGAAATGGCCAAGATCGTCGACACCAACGACGAGTGGATCGTCAAACGCACCGGCATCAAGACGCGGCGCCTCATCGCTTTCGAGGGCGAGTACACCACCGCCGACATGGGTGAGCAGGCTGCGCGTCAGGCCCTCGAAGCCGCCGGCGTCGATCCCCTCGAGCTCGATCTGATCATCGTCGGCACCGTCACGCCCGACCTGCGCTGCCCCTCGTGCGCGGTGATCGTGCAGGATCGGCTCGGGGCGAAAAAAGCCGTCGCCTTCGACGTCAGCGCCGCCTGTGCCGGCTCCCTCTTTGCGCTCTCGGTGGCCGACAAGTTCATTCGCAGCGGTGCCGCCCGCAAGGTCTTGGTCATCGGTGGTGAGACCCTGAGCACCATCACCAACTGGCAGGACAGAAACACTTGCGTCCTCTTCGGCGACGCCGCCGGCGCCTTCGTCGTCGAGGCCGGACCCGCCGACGGCCCCGGGTTGGTCGACGTGCGCATCTACTCCGACGGTACCACCTGGCAGCACATCTACATTCCGTCGGGGGGCAGCAAGAGGCCATCGACGACCGAGGACATCAGCGAGCGTCGAGACCGACTGGTGATGAATGGACGCGAAGTCTATAAGTTTGCTGTCAGAGCATTGGTCGAGGCCTCGAAGGTAATCCTCGAGAAGAATGACCTCACGATCAAGGATGTGAATCTCGTGGTTGCCCACCAGGCAAACCTGCGCATCATCGAAGCCATTGGTGAACGACTCGAGGTCCCTCTCACCCAATTTGTGATCAATATTGATCGCTATGGCAACACCTCATCAGCCAGCGCCCTCGTCACCTTCGACGAAGCCCGGCGTGCGGGCCGCATGAAGAGCGGCGACCTCGTGCTGATGCTGGCCATCGGCGCCGGCATGTGTTGGTCGTCGGCGCTGTACCGGGTCTGATCCCCGACGGCTCTGAACTTCGACCGCGGAGCGGTCTCGTTCAGAGCCGTCGGGGATGCTCTTCTGGGAGGTCTGGTGCAGACCTCCCCCCGCGCCGGCGCCGGACGCGGGGCCCCCACCAACTCCGCGTTCCGCGGGCGCGCTCCACGCGCATCATCCCGCGTCTTTCCCATCTCAGAACGTGGTCGAACATCAATCGGACGCGGGATGAGCTCGGATCAGCGGCGCCGGCGCCAAGGCCGGGACCGCGCCGCGGCTTGAAGCGCGCTCAAGTCCTTGGGTGCGCGCACCGCTGCGACTGCCCCTGAGCTGGAGCTGAGAAACAAACGATGACGCAACTGCCGCGTGAGGCCCGACGTCAGCCCCAGCGACGCGCACTCGCGGGCAAAGGCTCGTCCCGAGAGGGCGTAGACGATGGGTACACCGAGCGCGGTCGTGAAGACGACGGCGAGGGCGACGTGCAAGGGTACGGTCAACAAGCCGCTGTTGACCGCGGCGATGAATCCGGCGGGCGGAACCATCAACGCTCCGCCGACGAGACTGCTCTCGCGCCGCGCCACCCCGACCAAATGGCGAGCAGTGTCCTCGTCGATGTCGGCGGGGTCGTCGGTCTGCGCCAGCGGTGCAGCCGCACCGGTCACCGGCACCAGCGCGCTGGTGACGGGCGACGGCTCGACGTTGGGCACGGTGGCGCTCATGGCCAATGGTAGCGCGCCCGGCGTTGAAGCCACCCAACGCCGATGCTGTAGAGTGGCCGCGATGCGTTTGCTGGTCTGCGTTTGTGTGCTCGCCGTCGTCGTCGCTGCCCTCCCCGCGCGCTCCGGCGGGGCTGCCATTGGTGTCGACGTGACGACGTCCCGGAGCCACCTCGGCTGGCTCGCAGCCAAGGGCGCGGTCGTCAAACCGGTCGGCGACAACACCCCGCCGGTCATCACCCACGAGCCCCCTGGCACCTGCCCGGCGCCCAGCGCTTCACCAACTCCGACGACCGCGCCGCTCACGCCGATCCCCTGCACGATCGAAGCCGGCATCGTCGACGACAGCGGCGTCTTCGATCCCACCCTGCTCTTTCGCCCCAAGGGCGGCGCGGCCTTCGAGCGCGTGCCCATGAAACCGATGACCACCAAGCCCGGGCGCTATGAAGCGGTGGTGCCCGCGGCGGTCGCTGCCTCTGGCGACGTCGAATACTTGATCGAGGCCTTCGACATCGAGGGCAACGGGCCGGCGCGGGCCGGGACCGAGGCGGCGCCGCTGCTCTTGGTGCGTCCCGTCGTCGCCGTCCCACCGCCGGCCGAGGACAGCACCGGGCTCGTGATCGGCGTGGTGGCCGGTGTCGCCGTTGCTCTTGCCATCGGCGTCGGCGTTGGCGTCGGCATCTACGCTTTGCGTCCGCCGGCTCCGGACGTCCTCACCGTCACCGTCGACGGCAACCTCCCCTTTGCCGCGGTCGTGCCGTGAAGATGACCCTGGTGGTGCTTGCGACGGCGTTCATCGCCGGCTGTGGGCCGAGGTCGACGCCGCCGACGCTGGTCTTTCCGACGCCCCAGGCCCTGAGCAGCTGCGCTCAACCGCCCGCCGACCTGCAAGCACGGCTGTGGATCTCGGGCTCGCGCGATCCCTGCTTTTTGGAGGTCGACGTCGACGCTGGCACCACGGCTGGTGAGTGCGAGACCGCCCCCGGCATCGAGCGGCGCTTCACCCTCGATTGGTTCGTCGACGTCGGCGGCCGCGAGATCGTCCTGGCCCAGGCCCAACAAGACGTCGACCTCAGCGGCGAGCAAGACGACGTCGCGCTCAGCTTTGCCGATGACGACGTCGTGGTCGAGGATTGCTTGGACATGAGCGTGGACTCCTTCGAGGGCAGCGAAGTTGTCGACGTCGACGGAGCCGAGCGACCGGTGTGCGATCTCGACGACGACGGCACCGACAACCTGGTCGAGCTGTGCGCCGGCAGCGATCCCCTGGGGGGCCCATGAGGTACGCCGCGCTGCTGCTCGTGCTCACCGCGCTGGCAGGCTGCGACGACGACGGCTTCACCCCGCCGCCCGTCGTCGAGCCCCTGGTGTCGACCCTGACCGTGAGCAAAAGTGGCGATGGGCGCGGCATCTTGCGCACGCTGCCAGCAGGGGTCATCTGCGACGTCGACTGCGACACCGCGAGCTTCGACTATGAAGACACCGAGGCGATCGACGTCGTTGCCGAGCTCTCGCGCAACGCCAACTTCGGCGGGTTGGTCTGCACCTCCGCCGGCGACGAGCTCTCGATCGACGCCCTCGACGACAACGGCGACGCCACCCTCCCCTTGCCCCTGATCGTCGACGGCGTCGGCCTGGACTGGAGCTGCGGCGGCACCTTCATCCTCGTGCACACGCTGCAGGTGGTGGCGACGTCGGGCACGGGCAGCGGACGCGTGCGCGGGTCCCTGTCCTCGGTCATTGGCGCCGACGAGCCCAAGCGCATCGACTGCGCCAGCACCGAGACCTGTGTCGCGGCCTATTTCGACGCCGAAGAAGAGACGCTGACCGCGACCGCCGACCAGGGCTCCGTGTTTGCCGGCTGGGAATTCTGCGCCGGCAACGCCGACACCGCCGCCATCGCCCTGAGCATGACCGACGACGAGAACTGCCGCCCCGTTTTCGATCTCCAGTAGCCGGTCACTGGCCCTTCCACCGACGACGACGACGGACTACGCGATCGACGCCATGGCTGCCGAATCCTTCTCGCTCCGAGCTGCGCGCGCCGACGACGCCGACGCCCTCATCGCCTTCAACCAGGCCCTGGCGATGGAGACCGAGCTCAGAGTCCTCGACGACGCCGTGGTGGGACCGGGAGTGCGGCTTGCGCTGCAAGACCCCAGCCTCGGCCGCTACTTCGTCGCCGTCGACCCCCAGGATCGCGTGATCGGACAGATCATGATCACCACCGAGTGGTCCGATTGGCGCTGTGGCCATTTCTATTGGATCCAGTCGGTCTACGTACCGCCGACCCACCGCCGGCGTGGCATCTATGGTGCCCTGCACCAGCACGTCGTCGATGATGCCCGCGCCCGGGGCGGTGTCGTCGGCATTCGACTCTATGTCGAGCCCGACAACGAGCGCGCGAAAAAGACGTACGAATCTCTCGGAATGTCAAAGACCTATGATGTGATGGAGCACCCGCTGTGAATTCTCTGCTGTGCTGGCGCCCGGTCTCGTGCGTCCTCGTCGTCTTGTCTCTGGCGTCGTCGGCGGCGGCCGGTCCGCGCGTGATCGTGAAGAACGGGCGCATCACCGGCGGGGCACGGGCCGACACCCTGGTGATCGAAGACGGCCTCATCAGCGCGGTGGGCAAGGGCTTCCAGCTGCCGGCGTCGTCGTCGGGCACCGCTGACGTCATCGTCGACGCCAAGGGTGGGGTGGTGGTGCCTGGCTTTCACGACGCCCACATCCACATGCAGGGGGGCGGGTTGAGCCTGGTGCGGGCTGAGCTCGCGCCTGCGCGCACGCTGCCGGAGCTGCAGAAGATCGTGAAGGACTATGCGACGACCCACCCCGATCGTCCTTGGGTGCTCGGGCGCGGCTGGGCCTACACCCTGGCCCCCGGCACCATGCCCACCGCCGCCATGCTCGACGCCGTCGTGGCCGATCGACCGGTGTTCCTGCGCGCCTACGACGGCCACACTGGCTGGGCCAACACAAAAGCACTGCAGCTCGCTGGCATCACCAAAGACACCAAAGATCCAGCCGACGGCGAAGTGGTTCGTGACAAAAAAGGCAATCCCACCGGCTCCCTCAAAGAAGGAGCCCAAGATCTGATGGAGCCAGTGCTCCCCAAGCCCACCCGCGAGGAAAAAAAGGCAGCGCTCTTGGCGGCCGCTCTGCATTGCAAAGCGCTCGGTCTCACCGCTGTCGACGACATCGTTGGCGACGACGACGCTTTCGAGCTGTGGAGCGAGCTCGAGGCCGAGGGGGTGTTGCCCTTGCGCGTCAAGATCTCGCCGCCCCTCGAAGGCGATCTCGATCAATATGCCAAGTGGCGCGATAAATTGAAATCAAGTCGATTGGTATCTTTCGGATTTCTAAAGGGCTTTGTCGACGGCGTCGTCGAATCCAAGACAGCATTCATGACCGCGCCCTACGTGGCCACCGCGACGCCCCCTGCACCCGTCGGCGAGCTCGGTCGTTCGTTGATCGAAAGGGACAAGCTGATGGCCATGGTCGAGCAGGCCCACGCGCGGGGGTTCCAGGTCGCATTGCACAGCATTGGCGACGGGGCGGTGCGCCTCTCTCTCGACGCCTTCGAAAACGCGGTGAAGAAGCACCCCGACATCGGCGTGCGCCACCGCGTCGAGCACATCGAGGTGCTGCACAAAGACGACGCCAAGCGCTTCGCCGCCCTCGACGTCGTCGCCTCGATGCAGCCTTTTCACGCCAATCCCTTTGGCGACGAGCCAGAGACCGGGCCGTGGGCAGAGAACCTCGGCCCCGAGCGCTGGCCGATGACGATGCCCTGGCGTTCGGTGTTGGCGGCCGGCGGGGCCCTGACCTTCGGCAGCGACTGGCCGGTGTTCACCGCCAACCCGTTGCACGGCTTCGCAGTCGCGATCACGCGCCGCGACGACCAGGGCCGACCCAAGGCGGGTTGGACGGTGCACCAGATCGTCACCGTCGACGAAGCCCTGCGCGCCTACAACGTCGAGCGGGGTGAGCTCGACGGACCCGCCCGCGACGTCGGTACCTTGCGCCCCGGACAAAAGGCCGACGTCGTCGTCCTCGATCCCACCGTGCGCCTCGATGACCCCGCCTCGCTGTGGAAGGGCAAGGTCGCCGCGGTCATCGTCGACGGCGTCGTGCGATAGTCGGCCGGATCAATCGTCTGCGCCTGCTCCTGGCGCTGAGGACCGCCATGCTCGTGCCCTCCCTCCGTTCCAGCGCGCTCATGATCGGCACGGCGATCATCCACAATGTGTTTGGGCTGCTCCTGGGTCTGGGCCTGGTCCCTCCGCCCGAGGGTCCACCGCGCAACCTCGTCGGGGAGATGCTTGCCGAGGGGCTGCTGGGGACGGCGGCGGCCGACCCCCTGCGCATGACCTTTTTCTGGTTCGAGTTCAGCGGGGCGCTCTTTTTCCTCCTCGGCTGGTCGATGCTCGACAGCGAGCGCAGGGCTGTTCCCATCAGCGCGGCCCTTGGCTGGCAGCTTCTGGGCCTGGCGCTGGTGGGGGTGCTGCTGGTCCCAGCCTCGGGTCTGTGGCTCCTCCTTCCGCAGGCGGCCCTCGTCGTGCGCCGCGCCCAGGCCGCCACTGCCAGGGTGGGCTGATCTGCCCGCTTCCGCGTCGCCCGGAAGGCACCCGAAGCAAGCAATGATCCCCGATCTCGCCTCGAGTAGGGGCGCCGGTCTCCCGGCGCCCCTCTCACAGAACCGTACTCGTGGATCTCACATACGGCTCTTCGGGAACGTCGTTGTTGCCCAGACCAAACCAG
>JAHFED010000123.1 GCA_023248635.1 Myxococcales bacterium | reverse complement strand
GAAGGTGAGGGCGAAGGTGAGGGCGAAGGTGAGGGCGAAGGTGAGGGCGAGGGTGAGGGCGAGGGCGAGGGCGAGGGCGAGGACCTGCCCGAAATCGGGGCGGGCGCCTGCGATTGCATCGACAACGACGACGACGGCCTGGTGGACGAAAACGGCGGCTGCGTCGATTTGGCCGTTTTGGCCGCGGACATTTCGTTGGACACGACACTGCCCAGTGGAACGGGGCCCTATCTGGTCTCTTCGAATGTGCTCGTCGAAGCCGCGGCGACGCTCACAATCGAGCCGGGCGTGTGCTTGAAATTCGATGCGGGCCGGCGCCTGCGGGTGAACGGTCGGCTGGTCGCCGACGGCCTGAGCGGCGCGGAGATTGTCTTCACCAGCTCGTCGACGGTGCCGGCCACGGGCCAGTGGGATGGTCTGAAATTCTCCTCCGCCGTGGCGGAGGCGTCGCGCATCACGCACGCCGTCATCGCCTTTGGGGGCGGCGCTTCCGAGCCCGAAGCGGGGATTGAGGTCGGCATGATCTTCACGCCGCAGACGGCCGCCGCCGGTCGAACCAATGTGATTATTGAGGATAGCGATATCTCGCGATATGGTGCTGGTATGTTGGTCGGATCGATCGAGCTCAGAAGAAACCAAATCCACGATGCTGCCGGTGAGATCGGCATCGAAGACAACAACAGCACCTACACGGCTGTGGTCGAAGACAATGTATTCCACGACATTTCAGCCGAACGTATTATCAAGCTTGATTACCGCAACGACGGTAGCCATCTGCTCTTTTCTGGCAATCGAGTGGATGGGGGGCAGGCCCTCGCCGTCGAAGTGGTTTGCGGCGCGGTGTGCGTGGTGTCGGGCAATGCGTTCACGTCGACGAATGCGGCCGCGACGGCGATCGGCGTCGCCACCATGGCCGGCGATCTCTCCATCGATCTCAATGTTTTTTCGGGCTACGGCATCGCAATCGAAGTGTTTGAAGCCAGTGGCGAACAAGCTGCGCTCTCGATCACCCACAACAATTTCTTCAGCCCCATCGGCATCCACCTGGGCGCCGTACGCACCCAGTTTGGTTCTGCGGTGTACGCCTTCGACATCGCGGCTCCCAACAACTTCTGGGCATCCGGAACGGCGGAGGGCATTCATGACTTCGTCGACGACGCGTTGCTCGGTGAGGTCAGCTTCGACCCGGCGCTGGCGGGTGCCGAGCCGACCGCTGGTCCCAACGACTGAGGGCGTCGCTTTTCTCGTGCGTCATGATCCCACGTCTAGTGCCGCGACCGAGGCGTACTGATCCCCGATCTCGCTGAACTTCGACCGCGGAGCGGTCTCGTTCAGCTCCGTCGGGGATGCTCTTCTGGGAGGTCTGATCCCCGATCTCGTTGAACTTCGACCGCGGACCGGTCTCGTTCATCTCCGTCGGGGATGCCCTTCTGGGAGGTCTGGTGCAGACCTCCCCCCGCGCCCTCATGATCCGTCACATCTTGCAAAACGTCGTCGTCGTGATCTGTGGCTCCGATGCAAAAGTCCATCCTTGCCGAGTTCAGTGGCGTCGATCTTGGGGATGAGCGAAGGAACGAGCGCGCCCGGGCTCTCGTCCGTGTTGTCTCAAGGGATCCTTGCCGCAGCTTTCCGGATGCGCTCGGTGAGGGCGCTGGCCTTGAGGGGTGCTACCGGCTGTTGAACAATGACGACGTCGACAGTGCCGCCCTGCTCGCCCCGCATCTCGCGGCTACGAGGAAGCGGATCTCAAATCATACGGTCGCTCTCGCGGTCCACGACACCACGGAGTTCCGCTTCAGTGGCCCTCGAGAGGACCTATCACCTCTCCAAGGAGGTCAAGTCGGACATGGCTTCCGCTCCCACTATTCGCTCGCGGTTTCCGCGGACGGACGTCGAGAACCCTTGGGCCTGCTTGCCCTGACGTCTTGGTCAAACGAGCCGAAGGGACGCCCGAGCACAGATGAGCGCCGCAAGGATGATGTTCGGAAATCGAAGCGGTGGCTCGCGCAGTCGGAAGCGGTCGAGGGCTCCGTAGGTGACGTCGTTTCACTGATCCATGTTGAAGACCGAGAGGCCGATATCTACGACAGCCTCTGCGCCCGCGCCCGCGACGGGGTTCGGTTCATCGTACGAGCACAAACCCAGCGACTCGTCCTCGGCAATGAAGGCTTCGAGGCCATTGGGAAGCACATGCGTGAGCTGCCCCGATGCTTCCGGCGGCAAGTGACGTTGTCGCCGCGCCCTGGTTCACCGTCGAAGAAGAAGGCAGCGAAGGAGATTGTGGAAAAGAAGGCGACCAAACGCCATTCGTCCAATCCTCCGCGGGAAGGACGCGTCGTCACGCTCGCCTTCGCCGCGGCAGAAGTCATCCTGCGACGCCCTCGCGCCGACGACGGCTGTGACGATGCTTCCATCCCGCCGTCGCTGACGCTGCGGGCGGTTCACGTGATCGAAGAAAGCCCACCCGAAGGGGAAGCCGCAGTCGAATGGCTGCTGTTCACCACCGAGCCCATCGACACCGACGAGGAGATCGCCTTTGTCGTCGACAGCTACCGGGCTCGCTGGGTCATCGAGGAGTATTTCAAGGCTCTCAAAACTGGTTGCGCCTACGAAGAGCGGCAGCTTGAGAGCTACGGCGCATTGCAGCGAGCCCTGAGCATCTTCAGCGTCACTGCCTGGCGCCTGCTTTGGATGCGTTTCCTCGCCCACCACAGTCCGGACGCGCCGGCGTCGGACCTCGCATCCCCGACGGAGCTCGCCGTGCTCCGCGCTCGCGGCGATTTCGCGTACCGGTGCCGCGACGCCAGCGTCGTCGTTCTTCACTTGAAACGCGGCTTCAAGCGGCCCTGGTTCAAGCGGGCGTCCAGTCCCACGTCGCCAATCCACGTCGAGTGAAAAAAAAACACCGCGGTTGCGGCACGAGTTGACGTTCGCCCAGCGCGGGGCGCGCGCGCGCTCGCTCGCCTTCCGCCATCGGCATAGCGGTCCGTGAGAGGGACGTGCTAGGAGCGACCGTTCGCCCCTTTGCACGGAGTTCCCGGACAATGGCCACGCTGCGCAGCTACACCTTCCTCGACTCGCTGCAGCCCCAGGTGGCGGCACACATCTGCACCACCTGCCGCGGGTATTTTCCGGTGCCCGGCGTCGCTTCTCTCTTCATCGAGATCGCACCTGGCATGGCCATCCACGGCCTGATGGACGTCGCGCTGAAGAAGACCCGCGCCCAACCCGCCACCCTCGTCGTCGAACGCGCCTTCGGCATGCTCGAGCTGCACCACGACGACAAGGGCGAGGTGCAACAGGCGGGACAAGAAATCCTCACGGCGCTGGGGAACAAGCTCGAAGATCGCATCAAGCCCAAGATCATTTCCAATACGATCATTCGCGCCATCGAGCCGATGCACGCCATGATCATCAACAAGCTGCGCATGGGCGCGATGATCGAGCCTGGCCTCTCTTTGTGCATTATGGAATGCGAGCCCGCGGCCTACATCACGCTCGCCGCCAACGAAGCCGAAAAGGCCGCCGACGTCCGCATCGTCGACTTCACTCCCTTTGGCGCCTTCGGTCGCCTCTATCTGGCCGGCACCGAGGCCGAGATCGACGAAGCCTCGAAGGCGGCGACGGCGGCCCTCGAGGGCATCACCGGGCAAGCTGGCAAAGGCGGCGGCGGCGGCGGCTGATTTCTTCTCTCTTTTTGCGAACAAGTTCAATGATTTGCTGCTGGATGATGTTTTAATGTTCAAGACGCTTGCGCGTCTCGAAATCCGCAGATCCAACTGGAGGAACGACAATGTCAGACAGTGTTAGCGGGCTCGCGCTCGGGCTCATCGAGACCAAGGGATTCGTCGGTATGGTCGAAGCGGCCGATGCCATGGTCAAAGCGGCCAAGGTCGAGCTCGTTGGCTACGAGAAGGGCTACGGCGGCGGCCTGGTTACCTGCATCGTGCGGGGCGACGTCGCCGCGGTGAAGGCGGCCACCGAAGCCGGTGCTCGCGCCGCTGAGCGCGTGGGCGAGCTGGTGTCGGTGCACGTCATCCCGCGTCCGCACGCGAACCTCGATGCGATCCTGCCCCTGGGCGCCAAGAAGGGCTGAGCCCCTCACGCCGGCGGTCCTTTGCGGCCGACGATCCAAGATCGTCGGTCGCACCCTCTTGAGAGAAGTGCCCCATGTTGCTCGGACAAGTCATCGGCACCGTCGTCGCGACCAAGAAAGACCAGGAGCTCGAAGGCCTGAAGCTCTTGATCGTCAAGGGCGTCGACGTCGAGGGCAAGGTCTCGGGTGGGGTCATTGTCGCGGTCGACGCCGTCGGCGCCGGCGTCGGCGAAACCGTACTTTACTGTGCGGGCAGCTCGGCGCGGCAGACCGAGCTCACCAAGAACAAGCCGGTCGATCACGTGATCATGGCAATTGTTGATCAGCTCGTGATCGGCAGCGACGTCAAATACATGAAGTCATGATGCTGGTGCTGGTGTCCGTCGACAGGGCTGAGGAGAAGACGAAATGAGCCGCATCGACGACGCCAAGGTCGAAGAGATCGTGCAGAAGGTCGTGGCCAAGTTGGCGCCTGCTCTCTCTGGCATGTCGATGGGTCCGGTCACCAACCCGCGGGCCACGCCCTCGCCGTCGGAGGTCTGTGCTCCGTCTCCCGCTCTGGTGAGCCGCGCTTCGACCACCGGTCGGGTTTCGGGACGCCGAGGCATCTACGACGACGTCGACTCCGCTGTGAAGGCCGCCCGCGCCGCCCACGAGCACCTGGTGCACAAGATGACACTCAAGGCCCGCGACCTGTGCATCGCGGCCTTGCGACAGCGCGTGCACGACACGGTGCAACAGCTGGCCACCATGGCCGTCGAAGAGACCCGCCTGGGCCGCGTCGACGACAAGGTGAACAAGAACCTGCTCGTCGCCGACAAGACGCCGGGCACTGAGATCTTGCGGCCCATCGCCCAGTCCGGCGACGACGGCCTCATGCTCATCGAGCGCGCGCCCTACGGGGTCATCGGGGCCATCACGCCGACGACGAACCCCACCGAGACCATCATCTGCAATGCCATCGGGATGATGGCGGCGGGCAACTCCGTCGTCTTCAATGTGCATCCGTCGGCCAAGAAGGTGTGCCGCTTTCTCGTCGAGCAGTTGAACGACGCCATCACCTCGGCTGGCGGTCCTGAAGGCCTCATCGCCATGATGGCCGACCCCACCATCGAGAGCGCCAACGCGCTGATGAAGCACCCCGGCATTCGCCTCGTCGTCGTCACCGGCGGCCCCGGTGTGGTGAAGGCCGCGATGCAGTCGGGCAAGCGCGCCATCTGCGGCGGACCGGGCAACCCCCCCGTCGTGGTCGATGAGACCGCGGACCTGCGCAAGGCCGGCAAGGGCATCGTGCTGGGGTGCTCCCTCGACAACAACATCGTGTGCATCGCCGAGAAAGAGGTCTTCGTCGTCAACGACGTCGCCGACGGCTTGGTCAAGGAGATCGAGCAGTCCGGCGGCGCCATCATGAGCCGGGCCGACATTGGCAAGCTCGAGAAGCTGGTGCTCGACGCCGACCGCACCCATCCCCACAAGGATTGGGTGGGCCAGGACGCCGCCAAGATTGCCCGCGCCATCGGCAAATCGGTGCCCGAAGCCACACGCATTTTGTTGTGCGAGGTCGACGGCGAAGATCATCCTTTTGTGCAAACTGAATTGCTGATGCCGGTGTTGCCGCTGGTGCGCGTGAAGAGCGTCGAAGAAGGCATCGCTGCCGCCGTCCGCTGTGAGCACGGCTTTGGCCACACAGCGGTGATGTATTCGACGAATATTGCTGCTTTACATGCGATGGCGCGTGCTGTTGATTGTTCGATTTTCGTCAAGAACGCGCCAACTTATGCAGGTTTGGGTCTGGGTGGTGAGGGCTACACGAGCTTCACCATCGCCTCGCCGACGGGTGAAGGTCTGACGACGGCGATCTCCTTCTCGCGCGAGCGCCGCTGCACCTTGAAGGACCACTTTCGCATCGTGTGATCCCCGATCTCGCTGAACTTCGACCGCGGAGCGGTCTCGTTCATCGCCGTCGGGGATGCTCTTCTGGGAGGTCTGGTGCAGACCCTCCCCCCGCGCCGGCGGAGCCGGACGCGGGGCCCCGTGCGCCCGGCATGGGTGCTGACTTGGAGGTGAAAGTCCTCTCGTGAGTTGGTCACAGCGAACGAAGCAGACCGCAGAGCGTC
>JAHFED010000014.1 GCA_023248635.1 Myxococcales bacterium | reverse complement strand
ATTCATCGCCGCCAGGCGATGAACCTGTAGACAATTCACCGACACGCGAAGCGCTGTCGGTGAATTCATCGCCGCCAGGCGATGAACCTGTAGACAATTCACCGACACGCGAAGCGCTGTCAGTGAATTACATCGCCGCCAGGCGATGAACCTGTAGACAATTCCGGTGGGGGGACGCAGGGCTGAAGCCCCCAAGCGCAGAAGCGAGCACCCGGGGTCCAAGCGAGCTAGACGATCACATGCTGGTCGACGAACCGCCGCTCGACAACGACGACGCGCCCTTCCCCGAAGGCGACGTCGTCACTGCTCCCGTGCCCAGCGGTGCGGCGGTGACGCTGCGCTTCGCCAGTCCCTACGAGCCCTGGTTGACCCTCCGCGGCCATCGAGTGCTCGTCGACGACGGCGACGAGAGCCGCTCGGTGCTGTTGTGGCTGTCGCGTCGACTCGCAGCCCTGACCCGCGCCCTCGATGTCACCCGCGGGTTGCGGGCCACGCTCAGCCCGGGTGGGGGACCCCACGGCGGCGTCGTCGTCGTCACCGATGTCATCCGCCTCGAAGATGGCTCGGCCGCCGACCACCAGTCGCTGGCCACCGTGCTCGAGGGAGCGCGCGTCAAGCTGCTGGCTTTTGCGGTCTTGGGTCCGGCCATGTCGCGCAACGAGCTGCTGGCGCGTGTGCGCACCCTGTACGCCGCCGGCACGCCCCTCGAAGTGCGCAGCGAAGATCAGGAGCGCGTCCTGGGCCGCCGTCGCGTGCGCGTGGGACGAGCATGACGAGCCCTGAGCGAGAGACGGTTCCCGCCTCCGACGTTGGGGCCACGCCCGGGCCGACGACGACGACGACGCACCAGACCTTCTTGCGGCAGAAGACCTTCGGCGCCCTCGACGGTCTGCGGGCCCTGTCGATCCTCGCGGTGCTTTGGCACCACACCTATGAGGTCCCCACCGGCTGGCGCGCCACCGGTCGCGGCTTTCTCGGCGTCGACCTCTTCTTCGTCATCAGCGGCTTTCTCATCGTCACGCTGCTGCTGCGGGAGCGCGACCGGCGGGGGGCCATCTCCCTCAAGGGCTTTTACATTCGCCGACTTCTGCGCATTTTTCCGGTCTATTACGGCTTGCTTTTTGCGCTCTCTCTCCTGTTTCTCACTGTTGGAAAAAATGCCAACATGCGCGCCGGTTTCTTCGATGATTTACCCTGGGCGCTGACCTATACGTCAAACTGGGCAGGGCTTTCGACCTTCCTGGCCATCACATGGTCGCTGTCGGCGGAGGAGCAGTTTTACGTCTTCTGGCCCCCTCTCGAACGCTTCGCCAAGGGCGCGGCGGTGCCCCTGTTGTGGGGACTGTTGATCCTCAGCCAGGTGATTCACTTCGGTCTCATCGATGGCTGGATGGCTTCCCTGGGGTTTACCCCCCACCAGCCGGAATTCCTGCGCCAGACGGGCTTCACGCCGATCATGCTGGGCGTGCTGCTGGCCCATGGCCTCCACGATCCGCGCTGGCACGCGCGCTTGGCCGGCCTGCTTCACCTCAGAGGAACCGCCGTCGTCGCCCTCTTTGTCATCGTGTTCATCTGCACCGTCGCCCCACCCGACCTCACCGGTTGGCCCCGCTTCTCCCTGCACCTCGCCATGACGGTGTTGGTGGGGGCCTCGGTCATCCGTGAGGACCACCTGCTGCAACCCATGCTGCGCTTGCCCCCTTTGGTGCGCATCGGGATGTTGAGTTACGGTATGTATTTGTTGCACATGCTCTGTCGGCATGGATGCAAAACTGTTTTAACCAAGCTCGGGCTCGTGCAGGACTTCTGGTTGTTCCCGGCAACACTCGTGGTCACCGTGGTGGTGGCCCAGGCATCGTTTCAGTTCTACGAGCAGCGCTTCTTGAAGCTCAAGGACCGATTCTCCTGAGGGAGCTACTGGCGACGCACGATCAGACGCTGCACGGCCAGCGCCGCCAGGCCGACGCCAGCGACGACGCCGATCTCAGCCAGGAGCAAGGTGTCGACGGCGCCGTTTCTGGGCATCAAGCCGGTGGCAGCGCCGACCCAGGCGCTCAGGGGATCGGCCCCCTGAGAGACCAGGTCGAAGAAGCTCGACATCAGCACATTGCGGTGGGCGACGACGGCAAGACCTGCCGTGGTGGCGCCGACGGCGAAGGCCTCGCCGGGACCGCTCCACGCGATCTTGCGCAAGAGAAAGAACGCCCAGGCCCCAAAAAACGCGGGCAGCACGCTGGCGAGCAAGGCGACCCGCCCGGTGGCGAAGACGTCGGCCTGCACCAGGGTGATGTCGGCACACCAAAAGCCAAGACCCACCGCCCCAGCGACGCCGGCGACGACGAGGGCGAACAAGAGGGCGCGAGCGGCTTCTCTGACGAAAGACGTCAGCAAGCAGAGCGCGGCCTGCCGTTGGGTCGCCGAGGAGAAGGGTTGGGGGGAGACCTGCGGCATGGGGCACCTCTGGGCTGAAGACTGCAGGCGCGGCAGCACCTGGAGCAGTGGACACTGAGACCTCAGACCCGCAACCGCAGTTCTGCGATCCGCATTCCGGCGCGCGCTTGACCCGCCCACCGCCTTGCCACCATCTTGCTCCGCCCACGACGTCGACGCCAGGTGCGCCCCAAAGTGTATTGCTACGGCGGCGGTGCGGCTGAGGTGTTCATTCCTCCGGGGAGATTGAGATGAGCGGCGAAGATCACGGTACCGGTCACATCATCCAGAGCCTCATCGTCAACGTCGTCATCGCCGTTGCCAAGGGTGCTGCCGCCGTTTTCACTGGCTCGGGCGCGATGCTCGCCGAGGCCATCCACACCTCCGCCGACTGCGGCAACCAGCTGCTGTTGCTGCGGGGCGTCACCGAGGCCAAGAAGCTCCCCGACGAGAAACACCCTCTGGGCTACGGGCGCAACCTCTACTTTTGGTCCTTCATGGTCGCGCTGCTGCTCTTCACGGGCGGCGGCGTGTTTTCGATCTACGAGGGCGTGCACCACTGGCAACACCCGGAGCCGGTGGAGAACCTCGCGCTGGCCCTCGGCATCCTGGGTTTTTCGCTGCTGCTCGAAGGCTGGGCGACCATCGGCAACATCAAAGAGCTCAACGCCCGCCGCAAGGCCGTCCCCTTCTTCCGCTTCCTGCAGGAGACCAAGGACTCCGATCTCGTCGTCGTCTTCGGCGAAAACGCGGCCGCTGTGCTCGGCCTCTTCTTCGCCTTGGTGGCGATCGCACTCACCAAAATCACCGACGAACCCAAATTCGACGCCGTCGGCTCCATGTTGGTCGGGGTCATCCTCGTCGGCGTCGCGGTCTTTTTGGCCACCGAGGTGAAGTCCCTGCTCGTGGGCGAGGCCGCCGACCCCACCATCAAGGCCGCGGCCACCGAGCTCGTGACTGCTCATCCCAAAATCGAGAAGCTGCTGGCCTGCATCACCGTGCAGCAAGGACCCGGCGAAGTGTTCGTCGCCCTCAAGGTAAAGATCGCCCACGGCATGTCGGGCGAGGAGCTCATCGGCGTCATCAACGAATACGAAGACCAGCTGCGCGCCCGCTGTCCTGAGGTGCAGTGGTGCTTCGTCGAGCCGGACTTCGACACCGGCAAAGGTCGCGAGGCCCTGGCCGAAGGCAAGCTGCCGGCGCCCGTCGCTGCCGCTTGAGCGAAAAAAGACGCCCCGATCGGGGCGTCTTCTCGAGATGCGCCAGCGTCGTCAGCCAAGGTCACCAACCGCCGCCCTTCTCCGGCGCTTTTTCCGGCGCCTTCGCCGGGGCTGCAGGGGCGGGTGGGGGCGGAGGCGGCGGCAGGGCGTCGACGGCGACGGCGACGGGGACGACGGGGACGGGCGGGGGCGGCGGCGCCCGGACGAGCGCGGGCGCTTTGGGCGGAGCGGCGGCGACCTTGTCGTCTGTGCAAGCGATGAGGGCGGCGGCGAGGGCCAGAGCGGACAAGATGCGGATGATCACGGGGTCCTCCTGAACGGGAGGCGATGCTACTCGCTCTCCAGGCAAAACGTCGCGGCAGGCAAAGGCGTTGCCGCCGCCAGCGAGATTGGTGAGCCTCCAGTCATGAACGCTCCACAGCAGCCGTCGTCGTTGTGGTCCTCCATTGCTCGGGAGAACGCGGGTCCCAGAAAGAGCGTCGTGCGCGTCGTCGACGCCTGGTACGTCGCCTGTGCGTCCACCGCCCTCGGCAAGAAGAAGCCGGTGGCAGCGCAGATCCTCGGCGTGCCGGTGGCTCTGTGGCGCACGTCGTCAGGAGCGCCGGCGGCCGTGCTCGATCGCTGTCCCCACCGCAACGTGCCCTTGTCGTTGGGGCGCGTGGAAAAGGGCGAGCTCGAGTGCCGCTACCACGGCTGGCGCTTTGACGGCTGCGGCAAGCTCACCGCCGTTCCCGGACTGCCCATCGTCGAAGAGGACGCAGTGCTGGCCCAGGCCCGCGACGGCCGACACCGCTGCGCCGAGGGCTTCCGCGTCGTCGAGCGCGATGGCTTTGTGTGGGTGTGGCTCTCGCCGCGTGATCCGGCGACGACGCTCTTTCCCCAGCCCCTGCGCCTGACCCAGCTCGATGGCGAGGGCTACACGCACATCCGCCAGAGCCTGCGGGTCCATGGCACCTTGCACGGCACCTTGGAGAACATCCTCGACGTCCCCCACACCGCCTTCCTCCACGGGGGGCTGTTTCGCACGTCGGAGAAGAAGAGCGAGATCGAAGCCATCGTGCAGCGTCGTCGAGACGGCGTCGAAGCCGAATTCGTCGGCGAGCCGCGGCCGCCGGGCTTCATGGGCAGCCTGTTGTCGCCGTCGGGCGGCGTGGTGCGGCATTGGGATCGCTTCTTTTTGCCCTCGACGGCGCAGGTGGAATACCGCCTCGGCGACGAAAACCACGTGCTGGTGACGACGCTGTGCACTCCCGTCAGCGAAACCGTCACCGACATGCACAACGTACTCTCGCTGCGCACGCGTTTTCCCATCGGCGCCATCGCCACCCTCGCGGGACCCATCGCCTGGAAGATCCTCAGCCAGGACAAAGAAATCCTCGGCGCCCAAACCGACGTCGTCGGCCGCTTCGGCGGGGAGCGTTTCACGTCGACGTCCATCGACCTGCTGGGACCCTACATCCTGCACTTGCTCAAGAAGGCCGAGCAGGGCGCCCTCGACGAAGCCATCGTGCGTGAAGAACGCACCCGGCTGCGGGTGTAGCCACGGATGAAGGTTTGCGACGACTGCAAAGACTGCTGCGACGACGCCTTCGACTTCTGCGCGGTGTGCGGGATCGCGCTGCGCTTGGCCTTTCACGGATCGCGCATCCTCGCCGGCCGCTACCGCCTCGAAAAGAAGCTGGCCGAAGGCGCCATGGGGATGGTCTTTGAAGCCGTGCACCTCGCCGTCGGCAGTCGGGTCGCGGTCAAGGTCATGCAGCCGCAGCAGAAGGACCTCGGCGTCGCCGTGCAGCGCTTCCACCGCGAAGCCCGCATTCTCGGCGCCGTCAAACACCCCCACGCGGTGCTGATCACCGACTTCGACGTCGACGACGCCCCTGAGCGCCTGGGAGCTCCCGCGGCCTTCTTGGTGACCGAGCTCTTGCGCGGCCGCTCCTTGGCCGACCTGCTGGATCAACAAACCCGGCTCTCCTTCGACGAGGTCGAGCGCATCGTTTCGCCCCTGTGTGAAGCGCTCGAGGAAGCCCACGCGCAGGGCATCATCCACCGCGACCTCAAGCCCTCGAACGTCTTTCTCGAGCGGCTGCGCGACGGCAGCGAGATCGTCAAGGTGCTCGACTTCGGCATCGCCAAGCTCTTGGCCCGCACGCCCACCGAGGTGCCGAGTGCTGTCGACATCGGCGACGTTCTTTGCCCTGAGGCCGGGCGGCCAAGGACCGCGGTGCTGCGCAACCCGGCGCTGCGCGACGAGATCCTCGACGCCCTCGACGACGACGACGAACCCCCGAGCCAAGGCCCCCAAGGCGACGCCAACGTCGGCGAACGCGGCTCCACCTTCTCGGGCTTGATGGTCGGCACCGTGCCCTACATGGCGCCCGAGCAGATGACCGGCGAACGCGTCACCCGGCGCGCCGATGTGCACGCCCTGGCCGTGCTGGTGTTTGAAATGGTGGCCGGGCGCTTGCCCTTCGACGGCGACGACGACGACATCATCGAGCAGAAGCTTGCCGACGAACGACCCTCGCTGCGAGAGCTGGGCATCGAGGTGCCCGCCGATCCCGCTGGGGATCTCGACGTCGTGCTGTGCCGTTGCTTCGCCCTCGATCCCGAAACCCGACCCGAGTCCGTGCGCCTGGTGGCGGCGGCGGTGGCGCGCGCGGCCAGTGCCGTGCGCGGGGTGAGCGCGGCCGATCCCGTGGCTTCACTCTCCCAGCGTTTGTCGATGGCAGCGCGCATCCTGGCTCCGCTCGAAGATGTGCACGGCACCGACCTCGACGCCCGCGATCTTTGCCGAGACACCCTGCTCGCCTGCGGTGCGGCCCTCGAAAAGGCGCGCCCCCACCTCGAGAGCGCCAAGAGTCGGGTGGCCGCGCCGCCTCAAAGCGCATTGATGGCCGCCCATCTCGAGCTCGATGACGCCGTCGCCGCCGTGCGCGATCCCCTGACCCGCATCGAGCTGAAAGACGCCGACGGCGGTGCCTACCTGCTGTTGTTGTGGCGGCGCATCGACCTCTTCGTGCAAGAGGTCGCCGACCTGCTCGAGGGCGACGTCGACGGCGGTCCCGATCCCTTGTCCGCGGTGCTCGATCCCACACCGGAGCAGCAGCGGGCGCCGACCCCCCTGCCTGTGCTCGCCGCGCGCCTGGGGGGCAAAGACGCCCTCGACGCTGGTGACGCCTTGATCGAGCTGCTCGACGAGCGCAGCGCCGAACTGCTGCGGGCCTTGTCCGGCGACGACGACAGTGCCGCGCTCTTGGCCGCCGCCCTGTGGCGCCACGCCGATGCTCTGCTGTTGCGCGACGTCGGCGCCGAGCGACACGCCCTGCGCTTCTTGCCCTTTCTCGCGGGCCTGCCTGCGGATCAGGGTCGCTTCGCCGCCGTCGTCGCCGCCCTGCGCGATCGCCGCGGTGTCGTCGTCGTCGCCGAGCTGCAAAGCGCGCTGCCCGATCCGCGCCCCGCCCTGCGCTGCCTGCTGCTGCACCCCCTCAGCGACACCCGCGTCGCCGCCGCCGCCGCCCTCGGTCTCGTCGATCTTTGGACCGTCATCGCCCACCCCCGCACGCCGGTGGCCATCCTCGTCTCCCTCTTTGCCCACCTGCAGCAGCGGGGACGTCCCGATCACCTCAAGGTCTTTTTCTTCTGCGTCAAAGAGACGGTCGCCGCCGCCTCGGTGACCGAGCTCAAAGAAGGGCTGGCGCTGGTGCGGGCCTTCTTCGACGTCGCCTGCTTTCACGAGGACATGCTCTTTGAGCCCTTGCTTGAGCTCGAGCGAGGGCTGCGGGCCCGCGCCGACGTCGCTGGCGTCCTCGATGAGTCCTATGTGCGCGCGGTGGCCACCTTCGTCGGCGGCGGCGTGCGCGACGATGCCCCCCTCGAGAACCTCAAGGACGTGCCCCTGCCCATCCAGCGAAAGTTGGCGCGCGAGGGGCGCTTCTTGACGACCTTCGTCTGCAATAACAACGAGCGCGTCGCCGCCGAGACCTTGCCCCACCTGCTGCGCCTCGACGACGTCACCCGCTTTTTGCGCCTGCCGACCATTCACCGCGTCGTGCTGGTCGAGCTGGCCAAGCGCCGCCGCTTTTTCAAGAAGGACGCGCCCAAGCTGGCCCTGCTCGCCAACCCCAAGACCCCAGCGATCATGGCCCGGCCCTTCGTCGGCCTGGTGGGACCCGAACAGCTCCGAAACCTGGCCCGCAGCCGCGAGATCAATCCCGACGTCCGCCGCCTGATCATGCGAACCTTGACGACCTGAACGATGGCCAACGCGAGGAAGACAGGATGAGCAGGCCCGTCGTCGTCGTCGTCGTCGCCACGATGCTGGCCCTGGGGGGCTGCGACCTCGTTCTGGGCGCCCGGGAGATCGAAGGACGTGCCTGCGGCGGCGACAGCGGAGGGTCGTGCCCCAAGGGTTTTCGTTGCGTCGGTCCCGACGGCGAGGGCGGCGAACCCAACACCTGCGCGTCCACGCCCAACACAAATCAGGGCGAGGGCGAAGGCGAAGGCGAAGGCGAAGGCGAAGGCGAGGGCGAGGGCGAAGGCGAAGGAGAGGGAACCATCGCCGTTGGCTTCAATCCATCGTCGGTGGTCTTTGGTGATTTCGACATCGACGGCGACCTCGACCTGGCGGTGGCCAAGTCGGGGTCAAACTCCATCGCGGTCCTGGCCGGAGACGGGGCTGGTCAATTCGGCGTCGCCGCCAACATCTCGGACATCGACAAGCCCTTCTCCCTCGCCGTCGGCGATATCGACCGCGATGGAGACCTCGATCTGGTGAGCGCCCAGGTCTCGGACCCAGCGACAGTCCGCATCGCCTTCGGCGACGGCGACGGCGGCTTCGTGCTCGGCCCGATCATCGACGTCGGCCACAGCGCTGTGGCCCTCGTTGCCAGCGACCTCGATGGCGACGGCGATCTTGACCTCGTGGTGGCCAACGAGACTGACAACGAGCTGCTGTTCCTGACCTTGGAAAACGGCGAGCTGACGGCGAACACCCCCCTCGCCGTCGTCGCGCCCCACGCCCTTGCAGTGGCAGATTTGGACAGAGACGGCGTCCCCGATGTCGTCGTCGCCGGGGGTGACGACCGCGGTGTGCAGATTCTGTTGCGCGATCGCGCCAACCTTTTTCGGGAAGAGAAGTTCGTCCAATTTGCGACGTCCCCGGTGGCTGTCGCTGTGGCTGACCTCGATCGGGACGGCCGGGCCGACCTGTGCGTCGCCAGCGCGCCCAGCAACGACGTCTCCCTGGCCTTCGGCGACGGGGCCGGCGGCTTTGTGCTCGCGGAAACGAGCTTGGCGGTCGGGAACGCGCCCATCGCCATCACCGTCGTCGACTTCAACGCCGACGGCGCCCTCGATCTCGTCACCGCGAACCATGGCAACGAAAAGACCGCCAGCGACGTCTCGGTGCTGCTCGGCGAGGGCAACCGCTTGTTCGCCGCCGCCGCCAACGTCCCCGCTGGCATCGGCCCCCAGGCGTTGGCGCTCGGCGACATCGACCACGACGGCGACGTCGATCTCGCGGTGGCGAACATCTCGTCAGACAATGTCTCGATCGTGCCCAACAGCACGCCGACGACGCCATCGGGGACCTTCGGCGATCCCACCCCCTTCAATGGCGAAGGCACACCCGTCGACCAGGCCCTGGGCGACGTCGACAGGGACGGTGACCTCGATCTCGTCGCGGCCAGCGCAGAGAGCGGCCGGGTGTCGCTGTTGCGCGGCGACGGCCAAGGCCTTTTTGCCGAGGCCGTCACTTTCGGCGGCCTCGCCGCTCCCGCAGCCCTCGCCCTCGGCGACGTCGACGGCGATGGAGACCTCGACCTGGTGCTCGCCGATGGACCCTCGGGCGACGTCGTGGTGCAGGTCGGCAACGGCAGCGGCGGCTTCGGGGCTCCCCAGCGCTTTCCCTCTGGGGGCGGCGCGGGCAACGACGTGGCGCTCGGCGACGTCAACGGCGACGGCCTCCTCGATGTCGTGTTGGCGCACAGCTCGGGCATCGCCATCCTCCCCGGCGCGGGCGCGGGCAGCTTTGGCGCCGCGTTCTCTGCGCCCCCCATCGCCGTGTCAGTAGCGGCGCTTGTTCTCGCGGATCTCGACGACGACGGAGCCTTGGACCTCGTCGCTGCCGACGGCGGTTTGTCGGTCTTGCGCGGCACGGGCGACGGCCTCTTTGACGGCGGCCCCGTCAATGGCGTGCCGGAAGAAACCCACTCCGTCGATGTCGGCGACGTCGACCACGACGGTCACCTCGACCTCGCCGCCTGCAGCGGAGACCTGGGCGTGATCCTGTTCGGGGACGACAATGGTGCTTTCTTGGGCGGCACCGTCCCCAATGGGGGGGACGCCGTCGCGCTGGTGGACCTCAACCGCGACGGGGACCTCGACGTGCTGCTCGCCCGCGACCTCCCTGGCGCCACACAGGTGTTGTGGGGCGTCGGCGATGGCTCCTTTGGTGACGTCGTTGAGTTCTCCGGCGGGGGCAGAGCGCTGAGCAGCGGCGACCTCAACCGCGACGGTCTCCTCGATGTGGTGACCCTGAGCTCAGCCGCCGACGCCCACATTGTTGTGGTGCTCCAGTTGCCCTGACACCAGCGCGAGCGCCCGGTAGTCTGGCCCATGCGCCCTCTGCTCTTGGCCATCCTGATCGGTGCGGCCCACGCCCAGGCCGCCGTCGATGCTCGCAGCGCCACCGTGCTCACCGAGCTGGTGACGACGGCGCTGAGCCACGAGCCCCGCCTTCAAGTGGTCTCCAGTGCCGACCTGCGCCGCCAGCTCGAGGCCGAGGCCGAGCGACAGACCGTGGGCTGCGACGCCGAGTCCGCGTCGTGCCTGGCGGAGATCGCGGGGGCGATGGGCGCGCAATTGGTGGTGCACGGCAACATCGGCGTGTTGGCGGGGACCCAAGGCGACGTCGTCATCCTCACCCTCAACGTCTTTGACTCGTCCCAGGGCCGCGCGGTGGGGCGGATCGCGCTGCAGGACGTCAGCCTGGCGGGCCTGAGCACCAAGGTCGAGCGCGGCGTGCAGCAGCTGGTCGCACCCCTGCTGCACAGCCTCGGCGAGGGCAAGGCGGCCAGGCTCTTGGTGATGGACATCCGCCCTCCCCAGCGCAACGCCGCTGTCGTCGACGAAGCGCCGTCATCGGGCCTCTTTGGTTGGTCGAGCCTTGCCGGCGGCGGCGTCGGCCTCCTCGGCGGGGTGGTGCTCTTGGTCGTTGCCGCAGAGGCAGATCGCAGCGCCGACAACCCCGACCTCGACGCCATTGAGGCCAACGATGCGTACGATCGGCGCGATTGGCTCCTCATCTCGAGTGCCATCGCTGGGGCAATCGGCGCCGCGGCTCTCACGGTGGGCGGCATCGTCGTGGCCGTCTCGGACTGAACGCCACGGTGGCTACTGCTGCGCCAAGAGCAGCCAGGGCACGCGCGCCGTACCGTCGGTCCACTCGCCGTTGACGCTGATGATGAGGCCGACGACGCCGTCTTCGTCCGCGGCAGGGACGTCGATGACGGCGTCGTTGATGGGCTCGTCGTAGCCGTCCTGCTCGTCGTAGTTGCAGGCCTGGGCCCAGGAGGCGCCGAGGGCGCCGTCGGCGGGATCGGCGATCTGGATCTGGCCCGCCACAGCCAAACGCGAGGGATCGGCCAAGGTCACAGCGAGGAAGGTGTTGGGGCGCTCCGGCAACGCGACCCGGATGACGACGCCGTTGGGAGTCGAGCTCACGTTCAGATCGGCGGCGCCGCTGCTGTTGGTCACCCCGATGTTGCCATCGAACTCGGCACTGCCGAGGCTCGGCACCGCAACGTCGACGACCGCGGGGTCGCTCCAGGTTCTGGACCCAGCACCGGCGGCAGCGGCGATGCCACCGCCGCCGAGGTTGCAGGTGCCCTCGACGCTGCAGACGTTGCCGATGCCGCAGTCGGCGTTCTCGCTGCACTCGCGCTCTTCGCAGCCGCCAAAGAGGGGCAGCGCCAGCACGGCGGCCCCGGAAAGAAGTTTGTTCATGGTGTCCCTCCGGGCTTGGCTTGAGCAGGGGCCGTGCCACGAAAGCGCAAGGCAGCACAGCCGCGGATACGACGAGGTCTGTGCATTTCGCTCAACTGTGCCAACCTGGAGCACAGCCAGGGAGCAACCATGTCCGAACGCCGCCACCGCGCCACCGTGGTGAACCGCCCCATCATTCCCCGCACGGCGACGCCGGCGCCGAGCATCCCCGAGGCGAGCCTGCGCACGGCTGCTCCCCCGAAGCTCGTGCCGGGGGCCATGGCCATCGAGCGCGGGACGACGTCGACGACGCTGACCTTGACCCCTGGGGAGCGCTACGTGCTCGGCCGCCACGACGCCGCCGACGTGGTCTTCGACGACGAGAGCGTGTCCCGCTTGCACGGCGTTCTCACCTGGCTCGAGGGCGCCTGGCGCTTCGAGGACTACGGCAGCGGCAACGGCACCCGCCTGGGCAAGAGCAGCAGCGGCGCGCTTGATGAAGTTCCGATGTTCAAGACGCTGGCGCGTCTCGAAGAAGACGTCGCGCCCCACACGCCCATCGACGTCGTCGTCGGCGACGTGCTCACGCTGGGTGAGGGCAGCAGTCGGGTGCGCTTTGTCGCCCAATCCGCCGAGGTGGAGTCCGCCGAGCGCGGCAGCACGGAGGTGTCTGTGGCGGCACGCGAATTCGCCGACCGGCTGCGGCTGGCGGCGCGCACCCGCGTGCCCTTGTTTCTCCTCGGGGCGTCGGGGGTCGGCAAGACGTTCAGCGCGCGGCGGGTGCACGAGCTCTCGCGCCTGCCCGGCGCTTTTGTGCCGATCAACTGCGCCCGCCTGCCCCAAGAGCCGTCGTCGTTGCACAGCGAGCTGCTGGGCCATGTGCGCGGCGCCTACACCGGTGCGGAGGGCGCGCGCAGCGGCAAGCTCGTGCAAGCCGACGGCGGCACCCTCTTTCTCGATGAGGTCGAGAGCTTGCCGGCCATCGCCCAGGGCTTCTTGCTCGACGTGCTCGAGGGCAGCGGCGATCTGGCACCTCTTGGTGCGGGCGCCCAGCGCCTGAAGCCCCTCACCTTCCGGCTGGTGTCGGCGTCGAAGAAGCCGTTGGCGGAGTCCGGGTTGCGCCAAGATCTGTGCGAGCGCCTCGCCGAAGGCCACCTCTGGCGTGTGCCCGGCTTGCAAGAGCGCGGCGCCGACATCGCCGGCCTCTTGGCGCAATTTGCGCGGGAGCAGAGCACGCTTTTGGGCGTGCGCGTCGTCGTCACGGCAGGGGCGGTGCGCTTCGCCCAGAGCGCGCGTTGGCCCGGCGAGGTGCGCATGTTGCGCGCCGCGGTCTGTGCCTTGGCCCAGCTCGGCCTGGCGCGCCGTCTCGAGCGTGGGCTGCCGGCGACGTCGAGCACCGCGGCAGCGACGTCGACGGGACTGCCCCGCTCGGCCCAGCCCATCGAGCTGCAGGAGCTGGATCTGCAGCGTCACCTCGAGGAGCGCATCGAGGTCTTCGGCGGCGACCCGGCTGTCCTTCCCACCCGCGGTGATGCGCGCCGCCTCTCCAGGCGACAGGTGGAGGCCGCCGTCGACGCCGCCGGCGGCAACCAGGTCAAGGCCGCGCGCACCCTCGGCATCGCCCGCAACACGCTCCGCCGCCGCCTCGCCGACGAAGACTGATGCTCCCCCGTTGGCGCGAGGTCTTGTCGAGTGGGCGCTGAGAGGACTTCGCGCAAACACTGGGCCCGACCGGGCCTTTCGCCAGAATTCCCAGCGGCGGGCTATTCAGGGGGCCCTCTCTCCCGGAGTCCCCGATGCCCATCCGCTCCAGCGACATCACGACGGCGCGCATCGCTCGCACGGCCGACAAGCTGCTCGACCTGGCCGACGCCCAGGCCCTCGTCGCCGCCGCCGGCAAGTCCGTGTCACCCAACGATCTCAAGGACCTCGAGGAGGCGCTCAAGCCCAAATCCGGGGAGTACAAGGTCGCCGTCGACGCCGGCACTTTCTTGCGCCGGGAGATCCGCACGCTCAAGGCCATGCAAAGCGAAGTCAAAGCGCAAAACAGCGAGGTCGAGCGGCGGGCTCCGTCGTTGCTGGCCGGCGAAAAGGCCATCCTCACCGAGGGCAAGATCACGCGCAGCTTCGGCGGCTCCGAGGTCCCAGAGAAGGTGAAGCAGACCCTGAACGCGATGCTGAAGAACGGGGCCGCGGCCTTCGATGTCGCCGAGCTCGATCCCAAGATCGGCAAAGACGATCACGACGCCACGCAGTGGGCTGTGTCTGGCAAGTGGTCGCCCTACCCGCAGGAGATCGAAGCCAAAGGCGTGATGTCCTTTGCCTACACCGAGCTCACACCGAAGAAGATTGCCGACGACATGAGCACCGAGCGCGACCAGCAGGTGCTCACCGGCTTCAAGACCCACAACGAGGTGGATCGACGCACCGGCAAGACCGTGAGCTGGGAAGAACCCGAGTACGAGACCAAGCGCATGAAGGGCACTGGCAACATCCGCACGCGCTACGACGAGGTCAGCCACCCCGAGGTCACCGCCCTCGCTCAGGCGTCCGACGGTTACGCGAAGTACGCTTCGAACTTCGCCATCATGGCCGACGGCAGCTTCCACGCCGTGCCGGCGATGCGCCGCACCCTTGAGCAGCCAGACCTCATCCTCACCAACCCCTCGCTCGCGCGCGGCCAACGCTTGCTCTTCAATGGGCACATCGAGATGTCGGGCGGGATGGTCACTTCCGTTGGATTGTCAGGGCGCCTGCAGAAGGCCGCCGCCGACGGCGACGCGAAGTTCGTCAACCCGGTGAAGCTCCTCGAGGCCTGGGGCTTCAAGATGGCGCCAAACCTCCAGGTTTCTTTTGAGGGATCGGGCGCGGTGAAGGTCGATCCGAAAACCGATTTGATCGTCAAGGGCTGAGCCCTCGTTCCATCTCTTCTCCGAGCCGTCTCCGTCCCGCAGGGAGCTTCCCATGGTCAGCACTGTTCACGTTCAGCGCGGCATCGAGTTCAAGAAAGACATCTACGCCAAAGACCAGAACGCGTGGATCGACGCCGTCGGCAAGGAGCTCGAGTCCAAGGGCGTGACCGTGCGCGTCGGCGAGGGTGCCAGCGCGGTGGACTGCTCGACGGCCGCGCAGCTGAAGACCGCCGTGGCCGACCTGCAGAAAACGACGGGGGCGAGCCGCGCCGACGTCCTCAAGTACGTGACCGATCTGCTCGGCGCCCTCGACGACATCGTCAAGCCGTCGTCGTCGATTGCGCCCTCCGCGAAGTTCGACCTCACCAAGACGAGCGACCTGAGCAAGGCCCTCGGGCTCAACGACTCGAAGCTGTATGCGTCGTCGACGACGACCTTTGGCGTGCAGAGCCGCGCGCGCCCCGATGGCAGCTTCAGCGTGGCTGGGGTCCGTTTGCAACGCACCGCCGCGACACCGCCGCCGCCGCCGCCGACGCCGACGCCGACGACGTCGCTGCCGGAGTCGCTCATCGCGGGCAAGAATGTCATCGACGCCATCAGCGTGGCCACGCCGAGCAGCAGCTGGGGCAGAAACTCCATGGAGGTCGAAGCGGTGCGCACCGTCGGCGGCTTGGACAAAGATACCCTGCACGCCCTCGTGACCCAGACAGGGACCTCCGGACGCTCGGTCCTGCAGAAGCTGCAGAAGCCGACGGCGTCGTTGGCCTTCGCGGTCGGCTACCAGGGCATCTCCCTCGACCAGCTCAAGTGGGACAGCGACTCGCACCGCCTGCGCATGCTCAACCCCCTGGTCAGTGTCACCGTCGAGGACGGCCGCATCGAGACCGATCCGAAGACCAACGCCCGCGAGGTCACCGTCGGACGAGATCAGTTCGTCGACTTCGTGCAGGAAGAGTTCGACCTGAAGACCGGCAAGCCCACCGGCGACATGCTCGACAACCACGTGATGGTGCGTGGTCGCGCCCGCATGGACGGCACCGCTGGGGACGCCACGCGCGTGCTCATCCAGTCGAAGATCGACACCGCCATCGATCCCGAGTTCGGCGTGAAGTTCGCGCAGAAGCAGGACGAGCGCGTCGACGGCACCCCCGTCGCAGCCTCCGTCGTCGACAACCTGCAGAAGAACGTGCAGACCGGGAAAGGTCTCAATGGCAGTGGCACGGCGACGGCGACGATCGAGGCCTTCCACGCTCTCGAGGAACGCGGGGCCCTCCCCGAGGTCGACAACCATGGCGCAGTCCTGCACATGGGCACCATCGCCGTGAATCGCGCCGTGCGCGGTCGCTACCACTTGAACGAGACGCCGACGTCCGCGGTGCGCGATCACTTCCAACAGTGCGGTGAGGTGAAGCTCCAGGAGCTCGTCGCGCTGCTCAACGCCTCGCCCATGCAGAAGGCCGAGAAAGACGCGCTCTTGAAAGACGCCAACGCCTTGCTCGATCACAGCGCCGTCGTCGCTGGCGCCGCCGCGGGCTTGAGAAAGCTCGATCCCCAGATGACGATCGACAAGGCCAGCGTCGACAAGCTGTGGCCCGACGCGCCCATGACCAACAACAAGCTCGACGTCAAGAAAGGCGAGGTGGTCGCCAAAGCCTACTCCGCGGCCTACGCCGCCTTCGCCGAGAAGATCGATCAAGCCCAACAGAAGATCGGCGGCAACGAGGCCCGCGAGGTCCGCAAGGCCGGTGGCATCGACGACCTCAGGACTTTCTTCCGGGCCCAGACTGCCAACGCCTTCGGCTCCGACACGCTCAAGCAGGTCGAGACCGTCGGCCCCTTGCTCGCGCAATTCGACACCCAGCTCGCTGGAACCGGCAAGGCCGCCTTCGTCGACGCGCTCGGGAAGTCGATGGCCGCGGCCGGCAACACTCGCTTGCAGGACGCGGCGACGCCCGCCGACAAGGACCAGGTGCTCGGCGACATGAGGAAGAACCTCGTCGCCGGCCACGCGGAGATCCTGCATCGTATGCTCGAAGAGTCGGGCAACACCGCCCAGACCTTGTGGTTCGACTCGGTGAGAAACGCCTACGCCGGCGTGCAGCGCTCGGGGTGGTCGAACTTCATCATCGACTCCTTCGACATGACCGAGATGTACACGACGGACGAGTTCGCGAAGCTGCCGAAGTCGCAGTGGGGATCGCGCACGCCCCTCGATCCCAAAAACATGCTCGACTTCAAGCTCAGCAACGACTTCCAGATCGAGCTTGGCTACGAGAAGCCCTACACCGACGCGATCGACCGCGCGAAGGCGGCCCTGCTCGCCCCGTTGTTCATCGACTTCGCCGTGGCCAAGGGCGGCGCCGCCGTCGACGTCACCAAGCGCGCGACCCTCACCGACTACCTGAAGCAGGGCATGCCCGTTCCGCAGCCCAACGACAGCGACGCCGTGAAGAGCGCCCGCACCGACTTCCTCAAAGAGGTTCAAGCCTTCGTCAAGTCCAAGCTGCCCGACCTCGTCATCGCCGACACCGACCTCGTGGGCCTCTACCGCAACGCCGACGCCAAGCCCGTCGACTCCTTCTCCGGCGCGACCTCTTTTGCGCAGCTGAAGCCCGACGTCGTCGTGCAGCTCAAGGATGACCTCGACACCACGAAGTTCATCTGGCGCACCCTCTTGAAGACGCAGGAGTCCGTCGCCGAATTCCGGGGCGAGCGCGTGATGGACCTGATCGGCGAAGCCGCAAAGAAGGCCAACGTCGGCGCGCGGGCCACGTGGAAGGCGCCGTCGATGTCCAAAGGCGAGATGGCCGCGGCCCTCGCGCTCGGGCGGACCGTGTGAGCCAGACGGTCGGCCCCAAGCCGCTGTTCACCCCGACGCGCGCGGGCAAAACCAGCGACGTCAAGGCGGCGCATGGCACGAACGAGACCGAGGGCGTGAAGGGGTTGTCGACGACGGCGTCGGCGGACCTGCCCGGTCACCTCCCGAAGATCACCAAGGTCGACGTCGACAACCTGCAGAAGGCCTCGTCGAAGACCCCGGGCATCACGGGGGCGAAGATCGTCGCCGAAGTCGACATCGGCATCCCCGCGAGCGGCATCACCCACCTGCCGAGCGGCGAGACCTTGCTGGTGAACGACAACGACGGCATCGCGCGCCTGCGCGAGCACAAAGGACCCAAGAGCCTCGGGAAGCCGCACAAGGGCGCCGACCTCGAGGGCATCGCGAGCGACAGTAAAGGCAAGCACGTCTGGGTCGTCGACGAGAGCGATCGCCGCGTGCACCGCTACGACGTCAGTCACGACAAAGACGGCAAGCTCGAGCTCAAAGATGCCGACGACGCCCGCCGCCTGCCCAAGCTCAAGGACGTGACCAACAAGGGTTGGGAGGGGCTCACCTTCCTCTCCAAGGAGGTCCTCGGCGGCAAGCACGACGCGCTGGTGTGCGCCCACGAGGGCAGCCCGCGCCGCATCGGCATCTATGAGCTCCCGGACCTCGACACCGGAGTCACGCTCGCGATCCCCGACGCCGCGAAGAAACTCTTGCCCGACGTCGCCGACGTCGCCATCGATCCCAAGACCGGGCACATCCTCGTCGTGAGCGATCAGTCGCGCACCGTCGTGGAGCTGGCGATCAAGAAGCAGACGCGCGCCGCCAGCCAGGGCTTGCTCGAGCAGGTCGAGCTCGAGGTCGTCTCGACCATCGATCTGAGCAAGCACCTCAGCAAGAACGACAAACCCGAGGGCCTCGCCTTCGATCAACTCGGTCGCTTGTGGGTCGCGCTCGACTTCGAAAACGACCACAAGAACGCGGGCAAGGCCGTGGTCCTCGAGCTCTCGCACTGAGCCGCAGAGAAAGCGTCGTCGTCGCAGCGGCGCTCGGCGCGGGCCGCACCGGGGTCGCGGCGCATCGGGTCCTCGCACTTCGAGCAGCCATGACGTCGACAGCCAAGACGCGTTCAGCAACGCGGCCCCGTTGATGCCACGTCGCTCGATGCCAGCGGCGCAAACGTGGAAGCACTTGTTCGATGCCAGCCGACTCACCCCCCCTTGGTTTCCGGCAAGGCCGGCGATCCATTTGCCACGCGTGGGTTCGACGAGTGTCGACGTTGCTCGGCCGTTGGAGGCGGCGCCTCATCGTACGACCAGCCAGCGAGAGGCCGGGCGTTGTGATGTCCCGCACGAACTCGGCTCTCAGGCCGGCCAGGCAAAGCCACGCGCCGCCGCTCCACCTCAAAGTTCCGTGAGCGCTATCGCTCACACCCCCCAGCTGCGCGCGTCCAAGGCGGGTTCCTAGAAAGGAACGCTCGTTCGGGAGGTTGATCTCTCGACGTCAAAAGGCCCGGACGTCCCGATCTGTCTCGCTCGGTGCGGGAAGTTTGCGGGCACATTGGGGGGGCATCTACGGTCTCTGCTGCGTCGGGGAAACATACCGACCGGGGAGAATGAACAATGTCAATGAGATTTCTTGGGGCCATCGCAATCGCAGCCTTCGGTCTGGCACTGCCAGCCTCGGCCACATTGGGCGAACATTGCACCATTGTTGGGAGCGTCGACGGAAAGGGGCTGCGCCAGGCCTGCACGGACAGCACCGGCGCCACGGCGGCCGGCGAAGTGTGCGTCGGAGGCGACTTCAATGGCTTCGAAGGCAGCACCGGACGTTGCCTCCCAGACAGCTGGGATCTCTCGAATCAGACCGGCCCGTGCAATCCCAACTTCTACGGTGGGGGCGACGCCGACGGCTGCGACTGCGGCTGCGGCGCCGTCGATCTGGACTGTCGGGACGATCCCGAGGGCCAGTTTACCGCGAGCTCCAGCCGTGCCTGCGGCTTCACCGGCGCCTGCACCGACGGCAGGGTGCCAGCGACCGACAACAATGCTGTCTGCGAGGCCCCCCCTGCGCCTGAGGGCGTCTGCGGCGACCACCCCGACGTCGATGAATGTGGCGATGGAAACCGCGACGACGGCGACGGCTGCAGCAGCCGCTGCAAGCTCGAGGCTCCCCCCGACGTTCTCAACGACACCTGGGAGGCGCCGGCTGGCTCTGACTTCGCCTGCGACCAAACCCAGCACAGCACCTCCATCACCGACCCCTACACCGGAGAGTTCCGGGGCCCCGACGCCTGCGACTGCGGCTGCGGCAGCGTCGATGGCAACTGTGTTGACCACTTTAACGAGAGCGGCGAATTCGTCGCCGGCGCCAGCGCGGCCTCCTGCGACGCCAATCGCAACCACTGCGCCGAGGGCACAGTCCCCGACGCCAACGACAACTCCCACTGCGTGGCGGTCAACACCGCCACCGGCGGCTGCGGCGATCATTTCACCGACTGGTTCGGCGGCTCGGAACGTTGCGACGACGGCGGCGACGGCACGCGTTGCACGGCCGATTGCACGGCCTTCCTCGACCCGACGCAAGACCCCTGCGGCAACGGCGAAACCGAGAGCTTCTTTGCCGAGCAATGCGATGACGGCAACCGCGACAACGACGACGGCTGCAGCGACGTGTGCACGATCGAACGCCTCGCCGGCGAAGCCCCTCGTTGCGGTGACGGCATCATCGACAGCGACGCCAGCGGCACCACCGCCGGCGAAGAATGCGACGACGGCAACAACGACGACGGCGACGGCTGCGCCGCGTTCTGCAGCAAAGAAGCTGGCTGGGAGTGCCGCGGCGATGAGCACTCCGAGTGCCTCTTTGTCGGCGTCGACGACGGCACCGGCACCTCGGTGTGCGACGGCTTGAACGCAGGCAATGGCTGCGACTGCGGCTGCTTCCAACACGACCCGGACTGCTCCGACGAGAGCAGCCGCTCCTGCGATGCGAGCGCTTGCCCCGAAGGCACGGTCGTGAGCGCTGACAACAACGCCTTCTGCGCTGCCGCCCAGGCCGAGGACGGCACGGACCTCACGGGCTACCACTGCAACCCCGCCACCTTCGGCGACGGGGACTGCGACTGCGGCTGCGGCCTCACCGACGTGGATTGTGCGTCGACAGAAGCCGCCGTCTGCGAGGTCGCGCACTGTGGCGTGGGTGGTGCCGTCCCCGATGCTTCCGACAACAGCGTCTGTGTGTTGGATTTCAGCGAGGAGTGCGGCTTCCTCGACGACGGTGAATGCGATGAGCCGGATCTCTGCGCCCCGGGCACCGACGTCAACGATTGCCAAGGCGAAGAAGGCGAAGGCGAAGAAGGCGAAGGCGAGGAAGGCGAAGGCGAAGAGGGCGAAGGCGAAGAGGGCGAAGGCGAAGAGGGCGAAGGCGAGGACGGCGGCAACGGCAACGGCAACGGCAGCAACAACGACGTGAACACCGGAGACATCAACCTCCAGTGCTCGAGCGATCGTTCGACGTCGCACGGTGTGCCGGTCTCGTCTGCGGCCCTGCTGGGCTTGCTGACCCTGGTGATGGCACGCCGCCGTCGCTGAGGCGAACCAAACCTTGTGACTGCAAGACGCCGGGCAGCCGGCGTCTTTTTTTTACTTCAGGCTTCAGCAGATCCGATGGCAACTTTCACGAGGGACGGGGGAGGACAAGCCCAGGGCGAAGGTCGGCTTGCGGCGGGCGGCCTGAATGAGATCGATCTGTCTCGGCGCTTGCGGGAAGTTTGCACCCACCTCGGGCGCGCATCTACGGTCTCTGCTGCGCGGGGGAAAAACGCTCGCGCAGGGGAGAATGAACAATGTCAATGAGATTTCTTGGCGCTCTGTCTGTCGGTCTCTTCACCTTTGCACTGCCGGCGGCCGCCACCATCGGCGAGCCGTGCACGGTCGTGAGCGGCAACGACAACTCCATCGTCGTGTGCCGGGACCGCCAAGGCAGGGACGCTGCCGGCGAGGTCTGTGCGGGCGCCACCTTCGAGTTCAACGGCGGCAGCGACGGCAGCGGCGGCAACGGTCTCATCAACACCTCCGCGGGCGAGTGCGTCTCCGCCACCCCTCCCGCTGAATGGACCTGTCCTGTCGGCTTCTACTTCGTCGGCCGCTCCAATGACTGCGACTGCGGCTGCGGCGCCTTCGATCCCGATTGCATTGTCCCCTTCAACCCCCCCGATGACCAACCCCCCGTTGCGATCGAAAGTCCTCACTCGGCATCCGTCTGCGACTTCCAGTTGACGTGTGCGGGCGTCATCAATCTCGAAAACAACGCCCTTTGTGAGGCCGCGCCTCCCCCTGAGGGCGTCTGCGGCGACCATCCTGATTTCGACGAGTGTGCTGACGGAAACCGCGACGACGGCGACGGCTGCAGCAGCCGCTGCAAGCTCGAGGCTCCCCCCGACGTTCTCAACGACACCTGGGAGGCGCCGGCTGGCTCTGACTTCGCCTGCGACCAAACCCAGCACAGCACCTCCATCACCGACCCCTACACCGGAGAGTTCCGGGGCCCCGACGCCTGCGACTGCGGCTGCGGCAGCGTCGATGGCAACTGTGTTGACCACTTTAACGAGAGCGGCGAATTCGTCGCCGGCGCCAGCGCGGCCTCCTGCGACGCCAATCGCAACCACTGCGCCGAGGGCACAGTCCCCGACGCCAACGACAACTCCCACTGCGTGGCGGTCAACACCGCCACCGGCGGCTGCGGCGATCATTTCACCGACTGGTTCGGCGGCTCGGAACGTTGCGACGACGGCGGCGACGGCACGCGTTGCACGGCCGATTGCACGGCCTTCCTCGACCCGACGCAAGACCCCTGCGGCAACGGCGAAACCGAGAGCTTCTTTGCCGAGCAATGCGATGACGGCAACCGCGACAACGACGACGGCTGCAGCGACGTGTGCACGATCGAACGCCTCGCCGGCGAAGCCCCTCGTTGCGGTGACGGCATCATCGACAGCGACGCCAGCGGCACCACCGCCGGCGAAGAATGCGACGACGGCAACAACGACGACGGCGACGGCTGCGCCGCGTTCTGCAGCAAAGAAGCTGGCTGGGAGTGCCGCGGCGATGAGCACTCCGAGTGCCTCTTTGTCGGCGTCGACGACGGCACCGGCACCTCGGTGTGCGACGGCTTGAACGCAGGCAATGGCTGCGACTGCGGCTGCTTCCAACACGACCCGGACTGCTCCGACGAGAGCAGCCGCTCCTGCGATGCGAGCGCTTGCCCCGAAGGCACGGTCGTGAGCGCTGACAACAACGCCTTCTGCGCTGCCGCCCAGGCCGAGGACGGCACGGACCTCACGGGCTACCACTGCAACCCCGCCACCTTCGGCGACGGGGACTGCGACTGCGGCTGCGGCCTCACCGACGTGGATTGTGCGTCGACAGAAGCCGCCGTCTGCGAGGTCGCGCACTGTGGCGTGGGTGGTGCCGTCCCCGATGCTTCCGACAACAGCGTCTGTGTGTTGGATTTCAGCGAGGAGTGCGGCTTCCTCGACGACGGTGAATGCGATGAGCCGGATCTCTGCGCCCCGGGCACCGACGTCAACGATTGCCAAGGCGAAGAAGGCGAAGGCGAAGAAGGCGAAGGCGAGGAAGGCGAAGGCGAAGAGGGCGAAGGCGAAGAGGGCGAAGGCGAAGAGGGCGAAGGCGAGGACGGCGGCAACGGCAACGGCAACGGCAGCAACAACGACGTGAACACCGGAGACATCAACCTCCAGTGCTCGAGCGATCGTTCGACGTCGCACGGTGTGCCGGTCTCGTCTGCGGCCCTGCTGGGCTTGCTGACCCTGGTGATGGCACGCCGCCGGCAGAGCTGAGCTGAGGCTCCTGACTGCAAGACGCCCGGGACAACCCGGGCGTCTTTTTTTTCGGGCCTCAAGGCATCGGTTGGGCTGCCGGCGCGGTGCGGGAGGCTCGCATCCAGACCAAGGCGATGATGGGCAGGGTCGACAGCGACACCAGCTGCGACGTCGACAAGAGCCCGCCGAGCCACAGGCCCCGCTCGGCGTCGGCGCGGAAGGTCTCGGTGACGAAGCGCCACACGGCGTAGCAGGCGCAAAACACCAGAAAGACCTGGCCCCCGAAACGTCGTCGGCGGTACAGGGCCACCGACACCGCAAAAGCCAAGAAGCCGAAGGCGGCGTCGTAGAGCTGCACCGGGTGCACGAGCTGTCCGTGGGCGGGGTGGCCGACGGGGAACTGCACACCCCAGGGCAAGGTGGTGCTGCGGCCGTGGCAGCAGCCGGCGAAAAAACAACTCACGCGGCCGACGCCGATGCCCAGCGCGAAGCCGGGCACGGTGTAGTCCGCGACGCTCAGCGGATTGGTGAAGCGCCTCTTCACGAACCACCAGCCCATCAGGGTCCCAAACACGGCGCCGCCGTAAAAGACGTAGCCGGACTCAAAGAGGCGCACCGCGTGCCAGGGGTCGTCGGCGAGCAGATCGAGGACGCCCGTGGCCTTGGCGCCCGTGCTGAGCACGTGGCCCTGGGCCTCGAAGAGCACGTGAAAGACCTTGCTGCCCAAGAGCGCCGACAGCACCACGACGATGGCGGCTTCGACGAGATCGATCAGTGCTCGCTTGTCGAGCAAGCCGAGGGTGATGCCAAGCCCGGCGCCGATGGCGTAGCCGAGGCCGGTGCCCAGCACGTAGGCGTAGACGGGGTGTCCCCAGAGGGTGAACAAGATCGGGTGCATGCATCGGTGCTGGCATGAAGAAATCCACCGACCAAGCGCCCTCGACGGCGTGGTGTCCTGAGTTGTCGGCGACGGGTTGCATCCTTGTCCCCCCGAACAGCAGGATGCGCCGCCCCACCCCTTTCCCCGGAGAAGCCATGAGCGAAGACCTGAAGGCCGAGATCGAGCGTTTGAAGGCCGAGAACGAGGCGCTGAAGAAAGCCCCGGTCAAAGGCATATCCCTGAAGGTTTCCGAGAAGGGCGCCGTTTCCGTCTATGGAATGGGCCGGTTTCCGGTCACGCTCTATATGGAGCAGTGGCTCAAGTTGCTCGAGATGGGAGAGCAGATTCGCACCTTCATCAAGGACAATGAAAGCAAGCTGAAGAAGAAGGAGGGCTGAACATGGCCACCAAGAAAAAGGCCGACGTCGACGTCGTCGCAGCCGCCGCTGCCCCGGCGATGATGCCGGGCATGCCCATGGGGATGAATCCCATGATGGGTCAGATGCCGATGGGTCAGATGCCTGGGATGCAACCTGGCATGCAGGGAATGATGCCGGGTCAGGGCATGCCCATGGGGATGAACCCGCAGATGGGGATCAATCCCATGATGCAGCAGATGAACCCCATGATGATGATGATGCAGATGATGCAGGGCATGCAGGGCATGGGCGGCTATGGCCCCACCGATCCCGCAGCCATGCCTTTTGGCGGCCAAGCCAAAGTCGACACCGATCCCGGCCTCGAAGCCGCCATCGTGCGCCCCTCCCGCTTCGAGAAGAGGATCAAGACCCAAGAGGCCCTGCCCCTGGGCAACGTCCTCGACCTCCTCTGCCTCAGCGACGACGGCAAACATGCCCTGGGCGGCGTTCCCCGCGGCTGCACCGCCGTCTTCGTCGGCCCCCCCGGCAAGGGCAAGACCCGTACGGCCTTGGCCTCCTTGGCCCGCGTGGCAGCCACCGGCAAGAAGGTGGCCTTCGTCGTCGCCGAAGAGGGCTTCCACAACGAAGACGATCACGGGCGCGACGATCTGTGCTCGCGCTTGTGCAAGGTCGGCATGGCCGCCACTGGCCTCGATGAAGCCAACTTCGAAAAGAAGGTGCTCGAGAACCTCTTTGTCCTCGAAGCACAATACCATAAACACAACACCTGGGATGATTTCGTCGCCAAATATCGATACCTTGTAGAAAAAGAGGAGATCGAGTTCGTCGTCATCGATTCGCTCAACATGGTCGATCCCACCAAAAAGGGTACCGCCGACAACCTCTCGGCGTTGAAGACCTACAACCACGAAAAGGGCATCACCTGCATTTGCATCGGCCAGATCAAGGACACCGGCGAACCTGTCGGCGGCGAAGCTCTGCAACACACCGCCGACGTCGTCTTCTTGCTCGAAGAGATGGGCCTTGGCTCCAAGGAGGTCGCTGAGTTCTGGGGCGGCAAGTACCGCGACAAGATCTCGATCTTGAATGTGGTGAAGAGCGTGACAACGCCGACGTTGCAGCACCCTGTTCGCGTTGATCGCGCCACAACCACTGGTGAGCTGACCGTGCATGCTCTGCAACCAAAAGAGTATGCAATTCCTTCGGTGAAGTGATGGAAAAGAAGAACGTGGCTGCCACCGCGGCGGCGTTTACGCGCGAGCCGAAAAAGCCGCGCTTCATGTCGGTGACGCAGCTGCTGCGCATGCGCGACGACGGCGTGCCGTTCACGGATTTGTTCGGATCGATTGGGGCCACGCGCCTGGGAGACTCCTTCGTCGAAGAGACTCTCGGGCTGCCCTTGCACCTCCGCTTCGCCATCGAGTCACGCATGGACGCTGGCGAGCAGGTCAGCGGAGACGGAGGCGTCGCCGACTCCTTTGCGTCCATCCCCTTCTACTCGCTGTGCAAGGGCTTGTTCTTGCCGCTGTCAATGCTGCATCCCGATCGGGTGGCGTCGTTGTTCGGCATCGTCGCTGACCCGCCCCCCGACACGGCCGCCCGCGAAGCATTGCTTGGGGAGTTCCTGGGCAAGAACGTCGGTCTGTCGCTGGTGCAGAAGCTCGCCTGCATCCTCGGCGACGCCTTCCGCGGTCGGAAGAGCACCTTCAAGCGCGACAGCATGATCGCGCTCTTGTTGTCGATAACCCTCCAACAAAGACGTACCCTGATCGATCGATTAACCATCGTCGGCGACGTCGCGGTGCTCTTTGCCGAGGCCCGCCCCGAAGGTCGCATCGATCCCCCGTTGACGGCGTCGGAGGTACTCGAGGCCCTGCGCTATTTCCCCGATGCGCCGCGGCAAAAGAAGTTCTCGATCCTGCGTTCATTGTTGTCTCGGATGGGCAAGCTCGAGGCCTATTTCCTCGCCAAGCTGCTGCTGCGCAAGGCCGGCTTCGGCTTCGACTACCAGGGCCCGTTGCTCGCCCGCGCGCTGGCCGAGGCCCACAGCGAGCGGCACAAAGCCGGACCCGCAGTCGGGACTTTGAGCGCCGAGGAGGTGAACCACGCCGTGGCCCTCACCGATTACTTCAAGGTCGCCCACATCCTAGAGACCGAGGGCCCCGCGGGTCTGAGAAAGATCCAACTGCAGCCCCTGGTACCGGTGCGGCCCGCCCTCGCTTCTGGCGGTGTCGACGAGATCGCGAAGTATCCCGTGTGGGTCGAGCGCAAGCTCGATGGCATTCGCCTGATGCTGCACAAATCCTCCGACAGAAGCGGTGCCACCTTGGTCGGCGCCTACACCCGCACCCGCGGCGATTGGCTTGAGCTGGTCACGGGCCTCGAGCAGAGCGCCAAGATGCTCCCCTGCAAAGACGTCATCCTCGACGGCGAATTGCACGGGACGGTGTTTTCCGAAGACGGACCCCAGCCGGCCACCGTCTACGACGTTTATGCCCACCTGACCGGTCAACCCCAAAAGGCCGTGAACCTGAAGTTCGGCGCCTTCGACATCATCTACTTGAACGGCCGAGATCTCACTCCATTTCCCTTGATGCAGCGGCGGCAAATGCTGCAGGCTCTGCTCGCGCCGCTGGCGGGTATGCCCTTGCCGGTACCGCTGGGCATCGTCGATGGCCAGATGGCGCACAGTCGCGAAGACGTGAACCGGCTCTTCCAGTATTTCCGCGGCCAGGGCTACGAAGGCATCATCGGCAAAGACCCTGATGGGCTGTATAAGATCGCGACCCGCGATCCTGGGTGGGTAAAGAGAAAGCCACTGATCACCCTTGATCTTGTCTTGTTGGGTGGCGTCTTGGCGGTCACCACCAAAGAGCGAGCCGGCATGTTCGGCAGCTATGTGATCGGCGCCCGGCGCGAAGACGGCAGCTTCGAAGACGTGGGCGACGTCGCCGGCGTCGACGTCGAACGCGACCGTGCGCTGCAGGGCGAGATCGTGCGTGAGGGCCTCATCACGGGTCGGCGCATCGAGAGGCCGAGCGCTTCGGGGGTGCGGCCGGGGCTCGAATTGCGGCCCCACGTCGTCGTCACCGTCAAGTTCGAGGGCATCACCCGCGATCAACAGACCAAGAGGCTGAGCTTGCGCGATCCAAAGATCGCCCAGCTGCGCACCGACAAGAGCGCCTTCGAAGCCGACACCACCAAGATGATCGAGGAGCTCTCGGTGCGCGAGCGCTTCGGCTGACGACGGGGCTCGGCGCAGTCCTTGACGCAGCCGGAGGCCCGCGCCAGCACGTCGACATGCGCGATCGTCCTCGTTCTGAAGCCCTTCCCGCGCGCGGCCCGGCCCCAGCACCGCGCCCGCGTCGTCCGGGCTCGAGCAGCGCCCCGGAGCACAAAGTCGCGGGCGAGAACGCCTGTCGCGCCCTCTTTCTGCGCCGACCGCAAGACATCCGCCGCGTCTACGTCACCGAGCACACCCTGCCGCGCTTCAAAGACGTGCTCGGCTACTGCGCCGACAAGAAGCTCGCCTATCACGTCAAGACCGACCTCGACCTCGACCAGGTCGCAGAGACGGTGCACCACGACGGCGTGTTGTTTCTGGCCCTCGAGCGTCGCGAAGGCGTCCTCGACGACGTCAGCGCTTTTTCTCGGCGCCTCGCACCGGCTGAGCCCTGCGCGCTGGTGCTGCTCGAAGACGTCAAGAACCCGCACAACCTCGGCGCCATCTTGCGCGTGTGTGCCCACTTCGGCGTGCCCTTCTGCTTGCGCGCTGGGCTCACCCCCGCGCTCTCGCCTGCCGTGTTGCGGACGGCGGAGGGGGGAGCGGAGCACACCACTCTCGTCCACGCCGGCGACGTCGCTGGCACCCGCGCGCTCTTGTTGCAGCTGCGCACCCAGGGCTTTCGTCTGCTCGCCACCTCGAGCCATGCCACGGTCTCTCTGGGGCGAAGCGCCCTGCCTGCTCGCAGCGTGGTGATGTTCGGCTCTGAAGGTGCTGGCTTGTCCAAGGGCTTGCTCGATCTCGCCGATGACGTCGTCGCCATTCCTGGATCGGGGGCCCTCGAAAGCCTCAACGTGGCCTGCGCGTCGTCGATCCTCTTGTGGGAGTTGTGGCGCAGCGCTGCCGCCCAGCACATCGCCCCAACATCCCCTGCTGCTTCACCTGCGCTTCGAGGTGCCCATGTTCCCCCGTCGCCCCCTGCTCGCCCTCCTCGCCCTGGTCGCCGCCGCCGGATGTGACTCCTGTGGCCCGTCGTCGACGACGAAGGGGCCCGATGGTCGCATCATCCCTGATGACGAGCGCGCGGCCCTCGAGCTCTCGCCGCTGCCGCAGGCTCCAGCCATCGCCATCGCTGCCGGCACCTTGCCCGGTATCCCCGGTGGCCCCCTGGCCGTCGTCGTCGCCCGACCGCAGGGTCAGTTGCGCGGCGAGGAGCGACCCGCGCTCACCTTCAACAAGCCCGTGGTGCCCTTGGGTGCCGTCGACGAAGACATGCCGGTGCCCGCCACCATCTCGCCCGCCGTCGAGGGCGTCTGGCGCTGGCAGGGCTCGGCGGCGGTGGAGTTCTTGCCGAAAGTTCCCTTTGCCTACGCGACCACCTTCGTCGTGAGCATCAACCCCGCGCTCAAGGCGCTCGACGGCGAAGGCTTGGCTGCCCCCGTCTCGTTCACCTTCAGGACCCTTCCCCCGGCGCTGAGCAACGTCAGCCCCCAGCGCGGGTGGCCCTGGCTCGATCCCACCGAGCCCATCTTGCTGACCTTCAACCAGCCCGTGAAGAACCTCGACAAAGCGGTGCTCAGCGCCTTTGGCAAGCCCGTGCCCTTTCAGATCACCAAAGTGGTCGACGTCGACGAGGAGCAGGCCAAGAAGGCCGGGCGACATCCCGCGGGCCGCACGCCCTGGGGACGTCCGACGCGCTACGAGCTGCATGCCAGCGGCCTTCCGGGGGCGGCCGCCGTGCAGCTGGCGCTGGATGGGGTGGCCAGCACCGAAGGCCCCCAAGACCTCGAGCCACTGACGCTGCTGACCTGGCGCACCGGCGGTCCTCTGGAGCTCCTGCGCCTGACGCTGTGCAGCGCCCAGGGCGCCGACTTCTGCCCCGGGGGGCCGCTGGTGCTCACCACGACCAACGAGCTGGACCTGCAGAGCCTCAAAGGGCGTGTGCACATTCGAAAGAAAGGTGCAGCCAAAGAGGTCGAATTCGACGTCGACGACAGCACCCAGCATCCCGATGTGAACAGCGGCTGGTACGTCGTCTACTTGGGCGCGCGCCTGCGGGCTGGCACCGCCTACGACCTCGTGGTCGACGCCGGCGTCACCGACGTCAAAGGGCGGGCGGCCGCCGCGTTCGCCGACAGCGCCACCACCAGCGACCTCGAGGCCGAGCTGATGGTCCCGGATTCCTTTGTGTTGTTGGAAGCCAGTGGCGACGGCGCTTTGCCCATCGAGACCTCGAACCTCAAGCGCCTGCAGACCAGCATCACGCCCCTCAGCGTGGCCGAGATGGCCCGCCTGCTCGCCGACGGCCGCGAGACGGCGCCGCTGCCGGCGGGAGCGGTCAAGAGCGTGCTCGAGATCCCCATGCGCAAAAACATCCCCCAGCGCACGCCGCTGCCCCTGCGCCCTCTCTTGCCCAAAGATGGTCCCCAGTTGTTCGCTGTGAACGTCGACGACCCGACCAAGGCGGCCCGCTGGGAGCATCACCGGGTCGTGGGCCAGATCACCGATCTCGCAGCCCACGCCAAGCTCGGCGCGCTGAGCAGCGTGGTGTGGGTGACGTCCTTGTCCAAAGGCCAGCCCGTCGCCGACGCCGTCGTACGCGTGTACGACGCCCAGGGTGCGGTCAAAGCCGAAGCCAAGAGCGACGTCGACGGCGTGGCCCGCTTGCCCGGCATGGTCGACGTGCTCGGCAAAGACGGCGACTCCGACAGCCCCTGGCACGTGCCCTTCGCCCTGGTGAGCGCCACCCTGGGCACAGACACCGGCGTGACGCTGTCGACCTGGGAGAGCGAGGCCGGCAGCGACGTACGCCGAGCCTGGGAGGGCAACATCGCCGACGTCACGGTCGTCGTCTTCACCGAACGCGGCATCTACCGCCCTGGCGACGCCGTGCAGGTGAAGGGTGTGGTGCGATCGCGGGCGCGCGGTGAGCTGGCGGTTCCCAAACCCGACAGCGAGCTCAAGCTCAAGATCAAAGACGACAGCGGCACCACCCTCAAAGAGGAGCGCGTGCCTCTCTCGCGCTTCGGCACCTTCTCGACGACGGTGACCCTGCCCAAGGATGCCGGCCTTGGTTGGTGGAGCGTGGCGGTCAGCGGCAAGCTGCTGGGTCAGGACGTCGGCGGTGGCGCCTCCTTTCGCGTGGAGCAGTACCGCGCGCCCCAATTCAAGGTCGACGTCGAGGGCCCGCAGAACCTTGCCGGCGGCTTGGTCTCTGGCGACAAGCTCGGCGCCACCGTCAACGCGCGCTACCTCTTCGGCGCGCCCATGCCCGGCGCCACCGTCGACGCCACGATCACCAGAGAGACCACGTCCTTCTACGCCGAGGGCGACGACTCCTTCAGCTTCGGTGTGAACACCTGGGGCTGGGATGACGCCGATCCCCAACCCTCCGGCGACGTCTACGCGCGCAGCAAAGGGGTCATTGTCGACGACGGCAGCTTCAACGTCGACGTCGGCGCCGTCGAGGCCACCGCTGGTCGCACCTGGCGTTACACAGTCGAAGCCGAGGTCACCGACGTCTCACGCCAGGCGGTGGCCAACCGCACCTCGGTCACGGTGCACCCTGCCTCGGTCTATGCCGGCGTGCGCATTCCTGGCGGCTTCGGCGCGGTGGGCAAAGAGACCGTTGTCGAGATCATCGCCGTCGACACCGTGGGCCATCGGGTGAGCGCCACCCCCGTCGATGTCGTCATCAAGCGCCGCGACTGGAAAAACGTGCGCAAGAAAGACGAAGACCTTGGGCGCTTCGTCACGCTGAGCGAGCCCTCGGACGTCGAAGTGCACACCTGCCAGGCGATCAGGAGCGGACCCGATCCCGAGCGCTGCATCTTCACGGCGGAAAAGCCCGGCCTGCACATCGTCGAGGCGACGGCCACCGACGAGCAGGGCCGCAAGCAAAAGACGACGTCGTCGTTTTACGTCGCTGGCGACGGCTGGGTGTCGTGGCAGCGGGGTGACGACGACAGCCTCGAGCTGGTGGCCGACAAGAAAGTGTACGCGCCCGGCGACACCGCCCACGTGCTGATCAAATCACCCTGGCCCGCAGCCGAAGCCATCGTCACCACCGAGCGCGAAGGCGTGCGCACCGTGCGACGCTTCTCTTTGAAGGGCGCAGCCACCGCCGTCGATGTGCCCATCGACGACGACGCCATCCCCAATGTCTTTGTCAGCGCGGTGTTGGTGCGCGGTCGGATCGGCGACGCCGAAGCAGCCCCTCAGTTCAGCAAAGGCGAGGTTGATCCCGGCCGACCCCAGGTGAAGATCGGGCTGGTGAACCTCAAGGTCGATGTGAGCTCCAAGCGCCTCGACGTCGTCATCGACGCCGGCGCCGGCACCAAGAGACCCGGGCAGAAGCTCTCGCTGAAGATCGCGGTGAGGGATTTCCGGAAAAAGGGGGTACCCGCCGAGGTCACCCTCTGGGCCGTCGACGAAGCCGTGCTGCGCCTGACCGAGTACGCGCCGCCCGACCTGCTGGCACGCTTCCACCCCGAGCGCGGTCTGTCGGTACGCTTCGGCGAACCGCTCATTTACCTCGTGAAAAAGCAGGCCTATGGCGGCAAGGGCGAACCCGGCGGCGGCGGCGGCGACAGCGGCTCGGGCTTTCGATCGAACTTCAAGACCACGGCCTTTTTCTTGCCCGACATCGTCACCGACGACCAAGGCGAGGTCAGCGTCAACGTCACCCTGCCCGATGATCTCACCACCTACCGTTTGATGGCCGTCGCCGTCGCCCACTCTTCCTTCGGCCAGGGCAAGGGTGAGATCGTGGTGCAGAAGCCGGTGATGCTCTTGCCCTCGCTGCCGCGGCTGGTGCGGGTCGGCGATGTCTTTGAGGCCGGAGTCGTCGTGCACAGCAGCGAGGCCGGCCCCGTCGTCGTCACCGCCGACGCCACGGGTGTGCTGCTCGCCGGCGACCGCCAGACCACCGTGCAGCTCGCTGCCCCTCCCCATCAACACAGTGGCGTCGAAACCCGCTTCGCCTTTCGCGCCGAGCAGCCAGGTACGGCGACCTTTTCCTTTCAGGCCAAGCGCGGCACCGAGAGCGACGGCGTCAAGATCTCCATCCCGGTGCTCTTGCCTGTCGTCGTCGAGACCACGGCGGTGAGCGGCATGACCGACGACAGCCGCGCCGAAGCCCTGGCACCCCCCGGCGATGCCCGCTCCGACGTCGGCGGCCTCGAGGTCCGCTTGGGTTCGACGGTGCTCTCGGGCTACGGCGAAGCCATGAAGCAGTTGGTGGACTATCCCCACGGCTGCCTCGAACAACTCTCGTCGAAGCTCGTTCCCTTCCTGGCGTTGCGCGAGCTGCAGGGCGGCTTCGGCCTCTCCCACAAGCCGGGCTCGGAGGCCGAGATCAAACAAGCCACGCAGTGGTTGGGCACTTCGATCCTCGACAAGAATGGAACGCCACACCCCGACCAAGTCATCGAAGCCACCTTGGCCCAGATCACGGCTCTGCAAGATGCCAGCAGCGGCGGCTTCCACTTCTGGCCAGAATCGAGCTGCGTCGATCCCTGGGCCAGCAGTTACGCAACTCTGTCCCTCACCCGCGCGAAGGATCTCGGATTCCCAGTCAAACAGGCCGTCGTCGACGCCGCCTTGAACTTTCTGTCCGATCGCGTGCTCGCCGACAAATTGCCCTCGTGCACCTGGGGAACGCGCCATGCGACAAACCCCGAACGCGTGTTCGCCGCCTTCGTCTTGGCCCGAGCGGGCAAGCCCAAGACCGCCGCCCTCGGCGCCGTCGTCGACGACGTCTTGCAGCACCCCGAGAGCCATGCCTTCTTCGTGCGCGCCCTGTTGGCCGATGCCTTGGTCACCGGCAAAGGCAACCCGGACACGGCGCAGAGGGTGCTGCAGACCGTCTTGAATGCGGCCCGCGAGACCCCGCGCGAAGTGCATTTCGAAGAGGCCGAAGGGGCGAAGTACCAGGCCTATTGGTCGAGCGACGTGCGCACGAGCGCCATCGTGCTGATGACCCTCACCGACGCCGTGCCCGAGCATCCCTTCATCCCCAAGCTGACGGCCTTCTTGCAGACCGCGCGCTTGCAGAGCGGCCAGTACCGCAACACCCAAGAGGCCGCCTTTGTCCTGATGGCCCTCACCGAAGTCACCCGAACCAAGGAGCGCAACGCCCCCGACTTCGACGCAACTGTGTCCCTCGGTGCCGCAGCGCTGGTCAGTGAGGACTTCCGCGGCCGCAACCTCGACGTCGTCACCACCCTGCTGCCGATGGCCGAGGTCCTGGCCAAGGGCACCGCTTCCCTGCCCTTCGTCTTCAGCAAAAAGGGCGCGGGCACGCTCTACTATTCGGCCCTGCTGCGGCGGGCCCCCACCGCTCTGCCCACCAATGCTCTGGATCGCGGTTTCGTGGTGCAGCGCTGGTTTCAGCCCCTCGGCGACGACAAGAAGCAAGGACGCAGCTTCTACGCCGGCGACCTCGTACGGGTGCGGGTGCGGGTGGCCAGCAAGGATGCGCGACGCTTCGTCGCCGTCGACGTTCCTCTGCCCGCGGGCCTGGAGGCCGTCGATACCTCGCTGGCCTCCACTGCCCATGCTGGCGGAGCGCGCGACGATGAAACAGAAGGCGAGGACGACGACGACGGCCCCTGGTTCTGGTCGCCGTTTGGCCACAGCGAAAAGCGCGACGACCGCGTCTCTTTCTACGCCGACGACCTGCCCCCTGGTGTGCACACTCTGACCTTCGTGACCCGCGCGACAACGATGGGAACCTTCGTGCTGCTGCCGGCCGAGGCTTCGGAGATGTACGCGCCCGAGGTCTTTGGCCGTTCCGATGCCGGCGAGCTCAAGGTCCTGCGGTGATGCTCGGCCGACGCTGCTGGTGGCGCGCGCTGCAAGCAAGCGGAGCGGCCTTCATCGTCGTCGTCGTCGCCGTCGTCGCTTTCATTGCCTGGCCACTGGATGAAGACGCACTCTTTGCGGGCGGCAGCTCGGTGTTGGTGCTGGCCCGCGACGGCACGGTGCTGGCCGTTGGCCTCAATGCCGAGGGCGCGCGCAGCCTTCCCTTGCGCGAGGGCGTGGCGCCGCCGCGGGTCGCCGCCGCCTTCGTCGCCGTCGAAGATCGACGCTTTGCCGTTCACCACGGTGTCGACGTCAAAGGCATCCTGCGGGCGGTGCGCGACTCCCTCGTGGCGGGCCGGGTGGTCAGCGGGGCCTCGACCATCACCCAACAGCTCGCCCGACGCCTGGGCAAGCGCGGACCTGGCCTGCTCGGCAAGATCGAAGAGGCCCTGTGGGCGCTGCGCCTCGATGCCCACATCGAGAAAGCCCGCATCCTCGCCGCCTACCTCGATCGGGTCCCGCTGGGTCGCAACACCGTTGGCGTCGACGCCGCGAGCCTCTTGTTTTTTGGTACCCGGGCGGCGCTCTTGTCGACGTCGCAGGCGGCACTCTTGGCAGGGATGGCCCATGCACCCGAACGCGAAGATCCCCTGCGCTTTCCCGCGGCCGCGCGGGCCCGACGCGATGAGGTCCTGCAGCGAATGCAAGCCAGCGGCTTCGTCGACGACGACGTCTTCGCCCGCGCTCTGGCGGAGCCCCTTGGCGCGGGTCTGCACAACGACGGCGACCTCACCGCTCCCCACCTGGCCACCCGGGTGCGAAACTCTCCTCCACCAGGTGCCGTGGAGGTGCGGACCACCATCGATGTGCATTTGCAGCAGGAGATCGAGGGCATCGTCTTTGACGAGGTGAAGCAGGGACCGCACAAAGGGCACGGGCTGGCCCACGCCGCCGTCGTCGTCGTGGACAACGCCACCGGCGAAGTGCTGGCCTGGGTCGGATCGGCGGATTTCTTCGACGATGCAAGCCTGGGAAAAAACGACGGCGTCACCAGCCAGAGACAGCCGGGCAGCGCGCTCAAGCCCTTCGTCTACGGGCTGGCGCTCACCCAACGAAGCAGCGGCTCGGTTGCCTTCACCGCCGCCACCGTCCTCGACGACATCGACCTGGCCTTTGCCCTCGACGACGGCGGCACCTTCGCGCCGCAGAATTACGATCGGCGCATGCATGGTCCGGTCACGCTGCGGGCTGCGCTGCAGAACAGCTACAACGTGCCCGCGTTGCGGGTGGCGCAAGCGCTCGGACCCGACGCTGTCCTCGGGGTGTTGCGCTCGGCGGGCTTTCACTCCTTGAGAGAGTCCGCGGCTCACTACGGCGCTGGTCTGGTGCTGGGCAACGGCGAAGTGACCTTGCTCGAGATGGCCGCCGCCTACAGCGGGCTCGCGCGTGGCGGCGTGTACCGGCCTTTGGTCGTCGTGCACGCGGCTCTCGACGAAAAACGCAACTCTGTCCCCGTGGCTCCAAGCGACGGCGAGCAGCGCTTCCTCCCCGACGACGTCACCGCCTTGCTCACCCACATTCTCAGCGACGGCGCCGCCCGGGCTCCGGCCTTTGGTCTCGACAACGCTCTCGATCTCGCCTTTCCCGTGGCCGCAAAAACCGGGACCAGCCGCTCCTACGTCGACAACTGGACCGCGGGCTTTACGGCCGAGCGCACGGTGGCGGTCTGGGCGGGATCTTTCGACGGCACACCCATGCGCGGCGTCTCCGGCATTTCTGGCGCTGGCGTCGTCTTTCGGCGAGCGATGGAGGCCGCCATGGCCGGGATCGATCCCGCTCCCCTGCGCGACGACATCGTCGAGCAGGCCCACGGCTTCGAGCACGCCCGCATTTGTCCCCTCTCTGGACAGCTGGCCACAGCCTCTTGCTCCGGTGTCGACGAAGTCTTTCTGCCCGGCACGGCCCCCACAGCTCTGTGCGGGGTGCACCGCGAGGGAGAGCGCGCCGACGACGCCAGCCCCTGCGCCGGTGGCGAACGCCCGGTGTCCTTGGCTGGATCCCTCGGCGTCTGGGCCCTGCGCGAAGGACGCTGCCAACGCTCCGCTGCACCCCATGCTGCGCGGGGACTGCTCAGTCCCAAAGACGGCGACGTCTACGCCCTCGATCCGGGCATCCCCTCAGGCCAGGAGATCCCGCTGCGCACGCAGGGCGTCTCCCGCGTCGTCGTCGACGGCCGCGACGCCGGCACCGGTGGTTGGCTGGCCCTGCGCCCTGGATCCCACCATGCCCTCGCCTATGACGACCAGGGCAACGTCGTCGACGAGGCCCGCTTTCTGGTGCGCTGAGCTCGGGTCCCCATCACGGACGATGAAGAGAAAAGCGCCGTCCCAGGGCCGCATAGTTGGCGCCGCCGAGCCGGGCGATGGGCTGAACTGCGGCGGGATTGATGTGCAGCCCCGGAACTCCGCGCTGCAAGAGGGCGTCGTCGACGAAGAGGTGCAGGACTTCGGCGACGACGAGGTTCACCTTGTGCTTGCGGCCATAGACATGCACCTCGACCAAGCGACACTCCAACGCCGCGCGGCTGCTGGCGATGCGGACGCCGGGGATCTTGAAACAGGGAGCAGTGTCGATGCCGAAGTGGCGGGCCTCGCTGACCTCGGCGGGCAGCTCGGCGGACGTGTCGTTCAAGCGCACAGCATCGCCTTCTTCGGCGAGATTCACGCAGAGAAAGCCCGTTGTTTTGATCAGCCGCAGCGTATCCTTGTCGCTGCCGTCGCCACGCGCAGCGATGGAGAGGGTCAACATCGGCGGGTCGGAGCCCACCGCATTGAAATATGAAAAAGGGGCCAGGTTGACGTGGCCTTTGTCGTCCATCGTCGACACCCAGGCGATGGGCCGGGGCACCACGATCCCCGTCATCAGCGCATAGGTGTCGCGGATCGACAGGCCGTCGGCGTCTATTTCCATTCGCGCTCCGGCCTCCGGCCCCCAAGCTGCATCCCCGGCCTGAGCGCCGCATCCATGAAGGCTACACCTCCATGATCTCTTTCTCTTTTTTCTCGATCTGTTCATCGATCTTCTTGATGTGTTGATCGGTGAGATCTTGAATGCTCTTCAGGCCGCGCTTCTCATCGTCTTCGGTGATGGCGCTCTCGGCGCAGGCCTGCTTGACCATCTCGTTGGCATCGCGTCGAGCGCCGCGGATGGCGACCTTGGAGTCTTCGCCCTTGGTCTTGGCGAGCTTGACGTATTCCTTGCGGCGCTCACCCGACAGGGGAGGCATGGCGCAGCGGATCAGCTCGCCATCGTTGGTGGGGTTGAAGCCCAGGTTGGCTTCGACGATGGCCCTTTCAATGTCCTTGAGCACCCTCTTCTCGAAGGGCTTGATCACCAACAGGCGCGCATCGGGCACCGTTACGGTCGCGATCTGGTTCAGCGGCGTCGGCGTGTCGTAGTAGTCGACCCGCACGTTGTCGAGCATCGAAGGATTGGCGCGGCCGGTGCGGATGGTCGTGAGGTTCTTCTTCAGACTCTCAAGGACCTTCTCCATGTTGTCTTTGGTTTCGCCGAGGATGTCTTCGAGCATGGCGGTCCTCCCGAGAAAAGATGTGGCTTCCTAGCCGATGACGTCGCGGAGTGCGAGTCAGGGTAGGCGGGCCACGATCTCCTCGCTCGCCTCCCAGAGCTTCTTCGCCGTCGCCGCATCGCTGCCCTCTTTGCGGGGCTCAGCGACGTTGCAGTCGGCGAAATAGCGACCCGAGACCGTGGCCGCACCGGGGTGCACAGCGACATAACACTGGGTGGCGGCGCCCTGTCCGACGTTCTTCAGCACGAGATGCTCGCCGAAGCCGAAGAAGAACTGGGCGACCGGGTTCATGTGGCGGCTGAGGTTGGTTTGGATGACGCCGGGGTGCACGGCGTTGACGGTCTTCTTCGTGCCTTCGAGCCGGCGCGCGAGCTCCTTGGCAAAGAGGAGGTTCGCGATTTTCGACTGTCCGTAGGCCTTCCACGCCGCGTAGTCGCGCTGGCCCGAGAGGTTGTCGAATTCGATGCCGACTTTGGGGGCCATCGAATGGGCCGAGCTGCTGAGCATGACCACCCGGCCTTCGTCGGCGAGGTCGTCGAGCAGCCCGTTGACGAGGAGGAAATGCCCGATGTGGTTGGTGAACAGCTGCAGCTCGACGCCGAAGGCCTCTTCGCGTTTGGGCAAGGCCATGATGCCGGCGTTGCAAATGACGGCGTCGATTTTCTTGCCTTCGAGCGCGCTGTGCACGGCCTTCACACACCCCCGCACCGAGCTCGGCTGCGAGAGCTCACAGGCAAAGCCCAGGCTGCTGCCCCCCAAAGGAGCCAAGGCCGTCGTCGCCTTCTCAGCGCTGCGCGCGGTGCCAAAGATGCGGCCGCCCCTCAACGAGAGCACCCGCGCGGTCTCGAGACCGAGCCCCGAGTTGCAGCCCGTGATCAGAAGAGTCTTTCCGGCCAGCGAGAGCCCAGCGGTGACCTCCTCCGCCGTCGAGCCGTAGCCAAAGCCGTTCACGCCTTTGGGCTTGAGTCGTGCGTACAGCGACATCGTCAACTCCTCGTGCAGGACTCGGGCGCCCAGACAACGGAACGGCCGCAGCCTACCCGCCTTGCGGGCCCGAGCGAGCGTGAAAGCCTGGGCCATGGTCTCCCTCGACGAACCCAGCCGCCCCGACGTGAGCCACGATCCCCAGCGCGTTGCCTGGACAGCGCTGGTCCAAAAGAGCGCCAGCAGCCGGCAGAAATCCAAGACCGGGCGGAAGATCACCCGGACCATGATGCAGACCATCGAGCGCTGGGAGCTCGTGCAATCCGGCGACAAGATCATGGTTGCCATCTCCGGCGGCAAAGACAGCTACACCCTCCTCGACCTGCTCTGGGAGGCCAAGGGCCGCGCCCCCTTCGACTTCGACGTCGTCGGCGTTCACCTCGATCAAGTGCAACCCGGCTACGACGGCCGCCTCCTGCTCGACTGGCTGCAAAAGTCGGGCATTCCCTTCGAAATCGTCCAAGAAGACACTTATTCCGTCGTTGTCGGCGGCACCCGCGATGGTCAAGCTTATTGCTTTCTATGTTCACGTCTTCGGCGCGGTATTCTGTATTCAGTTGCCGAGCGACTTGGGTGCAACAAGATTGCCCTTGGTCACCACCGCGACGACGCGCTCGAGACCCTCCTGATGAACCTCTGCTACGCGGGGAAGCTGCAAGCGATGCCGGCCCGCTACACCACCGACGACGGCCGCTTCTCGGTCATCCGGCCCCTCATCGATTGCGCCGAGAAGGACATCCGCGTGTTCGCCGCCGAAAAGTCCTATCCCATCTTGCCCTGCAACTTGTGCGGTTCGCAGGACGGCCTCAAGCGCGACGTCATGAGTGAGCTCCTGTCGACCCTCGAAAAGACCATCCCCGACGTGCGCGCGGTCATGCACCACGCCATCAGCAACGTGCGCCCCTCCCACCTCCTCGACATCGACGTCGCTGGCGCATGGGAGGCCCGCTCGGCCGAGGTGCAGCCCAAAGCCGTCAAAGACGCCGGACCCCGACGCCTGACCGGTGCAGTGGTGGCGACGTCGACGCCGCTGGTGCGGCGTGGGGCTTTGGCCATCGTGTCCGAAGGCGGCACAGGCCTCGGCAGCGACGAGCCCTGAGCGCTCACTCGCGGGCGGCGACCTCGGCCTTCCAGGTGGCGTCGGCGGCGCGCACGGTGCTGCCGTCGTTGTTCAGGAGGCCCACAGTTGCGAAGGTGGGCTCCGCCGAAGCAGCATCGGGGTCGTAGCGGAAGAGCTGCACCGCAGTTCTGACGTCGAGGTCGGCGGTCAGCTCGAAGAAGCGCGTGATGAAGGCCGCCTGCTGGGCCTCGCTGCCAGGCAAAGGAGCCGACGCCACCGCCGGCCATCCCAACTCCGAAAAAGCGATCGGTCCGCTGAAGCCCGCCGTCACCCGCGTGTAGTAGTCGGGCGGCATGTCAGCGGGGTCGTCGAATTCGAAGAAGGGATAGGTCGTCAGCGCGATGCCGTCGACGTGGGTGCCGACGACGAAGTCCTCGAGCACGTCGATGTGCTCTGGAAAAGCGAAGCCCACATGTTGGCCCACGCCCGCCATCGCCTCCCACTGGAAGGTCGTATAGACGAAGGTGTCCGGGCTCCGCGCCTTCACGATGGCGTAGACATCGGCGAGCAGTGCCAGCCAGCGGTTCCACTCAGCGTCGTCGACGGCCTGCTCGTAGAAATTCATCTCGTTGCCGAAGAAGAAAAAGGGCGGCCTGTTGGCGTCGAAGTAGGCGGCGACCATGGCAAGCATGTCCTCGCGGGTGTCGGCGTTTTGCAGCGAGTTGTCGTCGGGATGTTCCTCGCTCGTGAGATCGGGAACGCCCAGGCCGCTGGTGAAGCCCAAGCCGATGACCGGGGTGTAATCAAACTGCTCGGCCAAGCCCGCACCCACCACCGCGAGGTTCGGAGCCTGTCCAGCCGTCGCACGGCTGTCGCGCCAGGAGGTGTGGAAGGCGATGATCGATCCATAAGGCCCGTGATCCTGCAAGAAGGTCACAAAGTCGTCGGTGTTGCTGGGGTGCAGCCGCCAGGACAGCGAAGTGCCGAGCAGTACTGGCTCACCTTCACCTTCACCTTCACCTTCTCCTTCGCCCTCTCCTTCGCCCTCTCCTTCGCCCTCTCCTTCGCCCTCTCCTTCGCCTTCTCCTTCGCCCTCGCCCTCTCCTTGGCCTTCGCCCTCGCTGCTTTCTCCCTCACCCTCTCCTTCGCCTTCTCCCTCGCCCTCTCCTTCACCCGGGGGCAGGTCGGCGGGACACGCGGTGGCGAAAGCGGCAAGAAAGGCAGCGACAGCGAGAAGGCGCACCATGGTTCGACCTTATCCCGCGTCCGCTTGATGTTCGACCGCCGCCCGGTCGCTGTGCCACCGACGCTGGACTTCGACGCCATGGTGGCTGCAGTCTTATTTGCCCTCGGCCTTGGCGAGCCGGTAGTGTGCCTTGCTTCCGGGGCTGCGCCTGTCGTGTCGGTGCCCGTGGCCCGTCCGTGGCCGTGGCTGGGTGGGAGCGCGATGGATCTGTTTCCCTACCTTGAGCAGAGCCCGCTGCTCGCCGGCTTTTCCCCGGATGGCATCCGGATCATCGAGACGGTGTGCATCGCCCGGCAGGTCGACGTCGGAAACCCGATCTTCGTCGAGAAGATGCACGGCGAAAGCGCCTTCTTGCTCGTGGCGGGGCAGGTCTCCATCTCCGTCGAGCGCGACGGCACCTTGCGCGAGCTGAGCGCCCTCTCTGCCCCCGACGTTTTCGGCGAGCTCTCTCTGCTGCAACCCGGTCCGCGGCGTGTCACGGCCCGTGCCAAGACGGCGGTCGGCGTCATTGAAATCCCACGCCGTGACTTTTTGAACCTGCAGAAACAGCGGCCGCAGGCCTGCATCAAGTTGTTGATGAACGTGACCGAGCGCCTCGCCCAGCGGCTGCAGGAGACCGGACCCATGTTCGATCGCCTCGTCGACGGCGTCTGATCTTGCTGGCGTCCTCGTGCCATCGGGGCTGGGGCGGTTGGGGTCGAGGCGCTTTTTCGTCTCTTCCAAAGGATGAATCGGTGGTGATTCGCAGAATCAAATACCACCAGCCCAAGCCTCATCCCGCGTCCGCTTGATGTTCGACCGCGTTCCGAGAGCGACGACATCGACGACGGCGTCGAAGACGCCAATGGGAAAGACGCGGGATGATGCGCGTGAAGCGCGCCCGCGAAACGCGGAGTTGGTGGGGGCCCCGCGTCCGGCTCCGCCGGCGCGGGGGGAGGTCTGCACCAGACCTCCCAGAAGAGCATCCCCGACGGCGATGAACGAGACCGCTCCGCGGTCGAAGTTCAGCGAGATCGGGGATCAAATCGTCAGTTGGCCGGAGCGCAGCAGGTAGGCCAGCTGCTTGCGCTGGTCGGGGGTCAGAAGGGCGTGGGTCTTCTCGAGGGCTTTGACGACGGCGTCGCGCAGGCGTTCGGCGGTGACGACGCGGGCGTTGGCGGCGGCTCTGGCAGCGTCTTTGTCGAAGGTTTCGGGGGAGAGCACATCGGCGAAAGTGCCCACCGAGCGTTGGTGGTCGACGGCGGCCTGGGCTCTTTCGGTTTTCAGATCGGCGAGGATGGCTGCGAGCTTGTCGACCTGGTTTTCGTCGAGCTCAAGCTTCCAGGCCATGAAGCGCAAGGGTCGTCGGACGCCGAAGCCGCCGCCGTCTTCGCCTGCTGCTTCGTGATCGTCGGGACCGCGGTGCCGTTGTCGACGTCCGCCTGGTCCGCAGGCGGCTGGTCCGCAGGAGGCGTGGGCTCCGTGGTGTTCGCTGGCGTGGCGTTGTGCTTCTTTCCACCAGTGGAAGAATCCTGGGTACATGTCTCTGCTCCTTCTCGTCGTTCCAGCTGGGCCGGGCGACGGGGGGTTGGTTGAATCTCCGGGCACGGCCTCGGAGACGACTGAAGGAAAAGGAGTCACCCCTCGTGATCCGGACAAGCGCCCCTGCCCTCGTGGCCGTCGTCGTCGCTCTGGTGGGCGCCTGTGTGCCTGCACCCACCAGCGGCCCTGTCGTGGCCGTGGACGAGCACGACGCGGAGGCGGCGGGATTGGAGTCCTACGAGCAGTCGCTGCGTCCGGCGGTGCGCGCGCGGCTGCTCGCTGGGGGCCGCGCCGATCACGGGGCCGACCCCGTGGCGCTGGGGTTGGCTGGCGAGCAAGTGGTCGTGTTGCTGCAGGGACGAGATCGCCTGCAGTTGGTCGGGGGCGCAAGCGCTCAGACGGAGCCCTTTCCGAGCGCATTGGCCATGCACGGCGACCACATCGTCGTCGGCAGCGCGGTGGCGGGCCGCCTGCAGTACTTCTCCGTCGTCGGCGGCACAGTGTCCCGTGACCTCCTCCCCCGTCGACAACCCGGTTTCTTTTGGGGCGTGAGCGCGCTGGCGACCGATGGAACGCTTGTCGACGTCGGCACCCTCGATGGCGACGTCGTCGTCCTGAAGGACTGGGGGCACGGCAAGGCCGAAGACCGCCGCTGTCGCGTGGGGCTCGGCATTTCGTCGCTGCAGCGCCTGCCGCACCACCTCGTGGCCTTGTCGTCGCTGGAGCACCGCGTCGTCGTCTTCCCGCTCGACGACCAGGGCCTGCCGGTCTGTTCTTCGGCCCAGCAGCAGCAGTTCGATGGACTGCTCTTTGCGCAGGTGGCCACCGAGGGTGCCGACGGCGTCGACGTCGTGGTGTCGGGCATCGAGGACCATCCCCTCGATCGATCGGGAGGATCCTTTGGAAACATCGACTCGTTCTTGTTTGGCCTGCGCTTCGAGGCTGCTGGCGTCGAAGTCGGCTGGCGGCTCAACCTCTCCGAGCGCGGCGTCGTCAACGGCAAAGCCCTGCTGCGCGAAGGCGCCAACGTCGTCGTCTGGGGGGCAGGCTCGGGGCGCTTCGCCGTCGTCGACGCCGCCACCGGGAGCCTGATCTCGACCGGGGACTCCTCGTTTGGGGTGAATGCCGCCGTGACCAACAACGGCAGGCGCGTGGTGGCCAGCGCCCTCGAAGACGCCGTCGACGTCGGCGGCACGCGCATCGACCTCGGCGCCGCACCTCCGGGCCCGGAGCGGGTGGGCGAGCGCCTGGTGTTCACGACGATGATGGCGCCCCAGCAGAGCTCCGAGGGCGCGCTCTCCCGCTTCACCTGCGAGAGCTGTCACCTGGGGGGTGGGATCGACGGGCGCATTCACAACACCGGTCGCGTCGACGCCGAAGGTCGGGCGGTGACGGCGACGACGAAGCCACTTTGGGGCCTCTTTCAGAACCCTCCTCTGTTCACCCGGGCCCTCGATCGCAGCGTCGCAGTCATGGTGCACGCCGAGTTCAGGGTGGCCAATGCCCGTAGCCCGCAGTCGCCCTGGTTCAGCAGCAAGGGCAATGGTGTCGTCGACATCGCTCCCCTCGACCTGCGGCGCGCGATGATTGCCTTCTTCGCCAGCTTCGATCCGCCGCCGAACGCGCGGGCCTGGGGCCGCACCAAGCTCGACGACGACGAAGCCCTGGGTTTGGCGGATTTCAACCGCTATTGCGTGTCGTGCCACGCGGCCCGGGTCTTTGCCGATGACAAGGCCAGCGTCGCCGACGTCGACGTCGTTCCCGCTTTGTTTCACGGGGCTTTGGTCTTTGGCCGCGCGGGGCGCGAAGACACCGGCGTGCGGCCCAGGGTGCACCCCGACGGCGCCCGCCCGTCCTCGCTGCGGGGGATCGGGAGAAAGACCCCGCTGCTCACCAGCGGTCGGGCCCGCAACCTGCCCGAGCTGCTGGAACAAGTGCGCATCGTCGACGTCGGCGGCCTTGCCCAGTTGACCCACGAAGGCACTGAGGGCCGCGCGTTGACGGCGGAGGAGCAAACGTGGCTGCTGCGCTTCTTGCGCCTGCTCTGATCCCGCGTCCGCTTGATGTTCGACCGCGTTCCGAGATGGAAGACGCGGGATGATGCGCGTGAAGCGCGCCGGCGGAACGCGGAGTTGGTGGGGGGCCCCGCGTCCGGCTCCGCCGGCGCGGGGGGAGGTCTGCACCAGACCTCCCAGAAGGGCATCCCCGACGGAGATGAACGAGACCGGTCCGCGGTCGAAGTTCAACGAGATCGGGGATGATCCGCAGCCCGGGTTGCACCCGCTGTAGCTTGCAGCCGGCGTCGAAAACGCGTCTTCTACCGGCCCCCGAACCGGAGGTCCCATGGGCAGCGTGTTGATTCAGGGTGGCCGCATCGTCACCGCCGACAGCGACTTCGTCGGCGATGTCTTCATCGTGGGCGAGAGCGTCGCCGCGTTGGGCAAAGACCTCGCAAAGTCGCTGCCCGCCGCCGCAGCCGCCGACCGCGTCATCGATGCGCGCAACAAGCTGGTGCTGCCGGGCGGCATCGATCCCCACACCCACCTCGACATGCCCTTCGGCGGAACCACGTCAGCGGACGACTTCGAAAGCGGCACCATCGCGGCGGCCTTTGGCGGCACCACGACGCTCATCGACTTCGCCATCCAGAGCAAAGGCGAGAGCACGCTCAAGGGCCTCGAGACCTGGCACAAGAAGGCCTTTAGCAAAGCCACCATCGACTACGCCTTTCACATGATTGTTACGGACATGCCAGATGAGCGACTTTCAGAGATGGAACGCTTGGCCACCGAAGGCGTCACCTCTTATAAGCTTTTCATGGCCTATCCCGGGGTGCTCTACGTCGACGACGCTACTTTGTATCGCGCGTTTCGGCAGGCCGGCGAAAACGGCACCCGCATCTGCATGCACGCCGAAAACGGTATCGTCATTGACGAGATCATCAAGGGCGCAATCAAAGACGGCAAAACGGCGCCGATCTACCATGCCCTCACGCGCCCGACCCGCATGGAAGCCGAAGGTGTGCACCGGGCCATTGCCATCGCCGAATGCGCGCAAGTGCCGCTCTACATCGTTCACCTCTCGAGCCACGACGCCCTCGAAGAAGTGAAGAGGGCCCGCGGCCGCGGCGTCGACGTCTGCGCCGAAACCTGTCCGCAGTATCTCTTGCTCGATCAGTCGTATTATGAGTTGCCGGACTTCGAAGGCGCAAAATATGTCATGACGCCGGCGCTGCGCGAGAAGTGGAACCAGGACTCGCTGTGGCGCGGCCTGAAGTTCAACGACCTGAGCTCCGTCGCCACCGACCACTGTCCCTTCTGCTTCAAGGGCCAAAAAGAGCTCGGCAAAGACGACTTCAGAAAGATCCCCAACGGCGCTCCTGGCGTCGAGAACCGCTTTAGCCTCATCTACAGCGCCGGCGTCGTCGGCAAGAAGATCTCCGTGCAGCGCTTCGTGGAGATCACCTCGACCAACGCCGCCCGCACCTTTGGCTTGTGGCCCAAGAAGGGGACCATCGCGCCGGGCTCCGACGCCGACATCGTCGTCTTCGATCCCGAGCGAAAAGAGCGCATTTCAATCCACAATAAAGCGACCCATCACATGCGGGTCGACTACAACACCTTCGAAGGCGTCGAAGTCACGGGCTTCACCGAGATCGTGCTGTCCCGCGGCCGCGTCGTCGTCGACAAAGGCAACCTGGCGCTTCAGGGCGGTGGGCACTTCGTCAAGCGCGCCCGAGCGGGTGAGCTGCTGCGTTGAGCAGGATCGACGTCGACGACCTGGGACGACGCATCATCGACGGCGAACGGCTGGCGCTGGCGCGGGGCATCACCCTGGCCGAGAGCACCCGCGACGATGACCAGGCCCGCGCCCAAGCCCTGCTCGACGCCGTCGCCGGGCACACCGGTGGCGCGGTGCGGGTGGGGCTTTCGGGCACGCCGGGCGTCGGCAAATCCACTTTCATCGAGACCCTGGGCGCGCACCTCACGGCGGCAGGCAAGAGCCTGGCGGTGTTGGCCATCGATCCTTCGTCGCCCACCACGGGCGGATCGATTCTCGGCGACAAAACCCGCATGGAGCAGCTGTCGCAGAATCCCCGGGCCTTCATTCGCCCCTCGCCCTCGTCGGGAGCCCTGGGCGGTGTGGCCGCCCACACCCGGGAAGCCTTGTTGTTGTGCGAGGCCGCCGGCTTCGACGTCGTCGTCGTCGAAACCGTGGGTGTGGGCCAGAGCGAGCACGCGGTGCAATCCCTCACCGACACCTTCGTCTTGCTGGTGGCGCCCGGTGCTGGCGACGACCTGCAGGGCCAAAAGCGCGGGATCCTCGACCTCGTCGACGTCGTCGTCGTCAACAAGGCCGATGGCAGCCGGGCGATCGAAGCCCAAGAGACCGCCGCGCACTACCGCAACGCCGGCCAGCTGCTGCACCACGGCAAGAGCTGGGTGCCGCCGGTGCTGCTCTGCTCGTCGATCGAAAACCGCGGCGTCGTCGAGGTCTGGAGCGCCATCGAAACCCACCGGGCCTCTCTGGGCGACGCCCTGGCCCAGCGGCGAGCCCAACAGGCCGAGCAGTGGCTCTGGCGCTGCTTCGAGACCGAGCTGGTGCGCCGGGGGCTCCAACACCCCGAGCTCAGGGCCGCCGTCGCCGGCGTCGTCGCCGACGTTCGATCCGGACGCCGCTCCCCCAGTCGGGCGGCAGCGGCCCTGGCTGAGATCGCGATGCCTCAGGGGGGGCCAAAGGCAGCTGCGCCGCGCTAGATTGGGCCGTGGACCTCAAGACCCCGCTGAAACCGACGCCGGAAGGGCCTTCGTCGACGTTGAAAACCGCTGGTCAAAAAACGGGCGGGACAGGGCCCGCTGCTCCAGGCCCGAAACCCACGCCGGCGACGACGGGTGTTGCGATCGGGTCCGCGGCCAACGAGCAGCCGGCGCTCCGAACGCGAGCTCTCGATGCCAACTGGGTCCCGTCGGGCGCAGAGATCAGCCGCCGCGCGCCCCCGCGATCCGACCTGCCAGTCCTGAACATCGCCAGCGCGCGCGTGCGTCCACCCATCGATGGACGCAAGTGGGTGGCGGCACGACTCCAGGAGATCGAGCAGCTCACCAAGAAGATCAAGATGCCGGTGACCGTCGTCTTCGACCTGGACAACACGGTCTTTGACACCCGTGGACGCACCCTGCACGCCGCTCGCGCCTTCGACGCCGCCAACGGAACGAGTTACTTCGCCGGCCGCGACCTCGCTGACATCGCCGTCGACGGACGTTCCACCGCGACCAAGCTGAGGTTGCCCGGCGCCGTCGTCGAGGCCTTCGCTGCTTTCTGGGAGCAATCGTTTTGGACCCCCGCCAACCTGGCCCACGACGTGCCGATGCAAGAGATGGTCGATCTGGTGAAGCGCTCCCAGGCCGCCGGCGCCACGGTGAAGTTTCTCACCGGACGCTGGGAGAGCTTCCACGACGACACCATGCTGGGCCTGAAAAAAGCCGGGCTCGACGTCGACCCCAAGGATCTGGTCTGCAAGCCCAAGGACGGACCTTCGACGCCGGCCTTCAAGGAGATTCACCTGAAGGCTTGGTCGGCGTCGTCGGAGTTGGGTTTTTTTGTCACCGAGGGCGTCGCCGATCTCAAGCACGTCAAAGGCTTTCTCCCCGACCTCCCCCTCTTGCGGCTGGATTGTACCTTCGAAGACGCCAGCGGGCTTGCCGCCCTGCCGGTGTGGCCGCGGATTTTTTGAGACGACGACGACGACAATGAGCGGGCATCCCCGCATCGGCGTCTGGAACAGCAACGCGCCAAAGCGTCATCGCACCAGCACGGCGTCGAGCAGCTCGGCGGCTCGGGGAGCCAGCGCTTCAACGCTGCCGTCGTTGTCGACGACCGCTGTCCACCACTTGGGATCATCGAGCTCGGTTTCAGTGTGGTGGCCGTCGATGGCGGCATCGAAACGCCATCCGCTGGCGGCCCGGTCTTGGTCCGAGCGTCGCAAGCGCACCACCACCAAGCCGAAGCGCGTCCGCAGGTGCTCAACCTCGAGGATGAGGCGCAAATCGGTGACCACAGCGACGGCGTCGTCGGCGGCGGCAATGCGATCGGCGACGGCGCGGCAAAACACCAGAGGATCTCGGTCGATGGCGTCGACGGTGAAGCGCGTGAGCTGGGGCCGCAGCCCCTCTTTGTAGGCCCGATCGTGCAGCAGCCGGTGGAGTTCGACGTCGACGCCGCGGGCTTTCTCTTGTTGCGCGAACAGCCGCTTGCTCTCGCCGGCGAAAGCGTACAGCTCGAGGACGACGCCGCGAGCCCGGGCCTGTTCTTTCAGCAGCGCTGCGAAGGTGTCTTTGCCGGCGAAGCGCTTGCCACAGATGCACAACAGACGGGCCATGACGTCGACGATAGCCCGAGAAAGCCCGCAACAACGACGACGACCTTGCACCTTGGGTTCTGGATCGGCGAAGATCGCTGCGTGAAAGGTGGAATACGATGTTGCGTTATCTGGATCAAGATACTCAACAAACTCTGAAAGAGGGGCTTACCGAATATTTTGCATCCATTCCAGGCCTACTCACCGAGGCCAACGCATCAAAAGAAGTAGCCGCGCTCATGCTCAAGCACGACGTGGGCCATGTGGTCTTCGGCTGCGACACCACCTTGAACGGCGAGCCGCTGGCCGACACCTGGCAGATGTTCGGTACCGACGTCCCGTTCCGAGAGTACCTGCGCTACACCCAGTTGCCCGAAACCAGGGCGGTTTTTCTGGAGGTTGGTTTCGGATCCGTGATCGCCGCCACCGTGCGGGCGGTGCCTCGCTTGATCACTGTTCTTTGGCGCGTTTTCCGCATGTCGAAGAAATGGCCTTTTCATGAACATGATCAGTATATGAATATTCCGCTGGCTCAGATTCGCGCCGAGTTTGGCATTCGTTTGGTTCGGCACTGACCGCCCAGTTCTTTGCCCAGGCCGGGGGGCCGATCAGCCTCTGGCAGGCAGGGGATCGAAGCGGTAGCCGACGCCGCGGACGGTGACGAAATGCTGAGGCTCGTCGGGGTTGACCTCGAGCTTCTTGCGCAGAGAGACGACGAAGTTGTCGACAGTGCGCTCGGTGCCTTCGTAGTCGAGGCCCCAGGCTCCCTCGAGCAGGGCATCGCGGGTATGGGCGCGGCCGGGGTGATCGATGAGGTAGAGCAGGAGCGACATCTCGCGCGGCGACAGCGACACCAGCTGATCGGCGCGGGTCACGGTGCGGGCGCGCCGATCGACCCGGACGTCGGAGAAGAGCACGAGCGAGGGCTGCTGGGCCTGTCGACGACGCAGCACGGCGTTGATGCGAGCAATCAGCTCGCTGAGGCCGAAGGGCTTTTGCACGTAGTCGTCGGCGCCGAGGTCGAGGCCCATGACTTTGTCTTCTTCTAGGCCTTTGGCGGTCAGCAGGATCACGCCCGACGTCGACCCGCGCCGGCGCAGCTCACGCAAGATCTCGAAGCCGTTCATGGTGGGCAACATGACGTCGAGCACCACCAGATCGGGGACGTCGTCGAGGGCGCGCTTCAAGCCCGTCTCGCCATCGTGCTCGACGCTGACGACGTAGCCCTCGTGCTTGAGGTTGAGCCGCAGGCCGGCAGCGATGGCGGCGTCGTCTTCGACGATCAAGATGCGGGGCTTGGTCGAGGCGGGGGCGGCGGTGGCGGTCACTGCGACCTCACGGTTTGTCGCCGCCGAAGGCGACAACAGCGACAGCGGTGAGGGCGAGGTTCACCAGTCCGATGGGGATGAGGTAGCTCCAAGAGAGCCTCATGAGCTGGTCATAACGAAGGCGGGGGATGGTGGCCCGCACCCAGACGAACATGAAGAAGAAGAAAGCGATGCCGATGAAGGTCCACCAGATGCCGGGCAACAAGCCGAACGGTCCGCCCCAGCCGCCGAAGAACAGCGACGTCGCAACCACCGAGACCGTGATCATCGCGACGTACTCGGAGATCATGAACAAGGCGTAGCGAAAGCCCGAGTACTCGGTGTGAAACCCCGCCACGAGCTCGGTGTCTGCTTCGACGAGGTCAAAGGGCGGGCGGTTGGTCTCGGCGAACATGCAGACGAAAAAGAGGCCGAAGGCGATGGGCTGCAGCAGCACCAGCGGCAGATGGTGCTCGTGTTGCCAGCGCACGATGCCGCCCAGGCTCATCTCACCGGTGATCATCACGACACCGACCAGGCTCATGCCCAGCACGATCTCGTAGGACACCAGCTGGGCTGCTCCCCGCAGGGCGCCCAATAGGCTATACTTATTGCCGCTCGACCAGCCGGCCAAGATGACGCCGTAGACATGCAGAGATCCCACACCCAAGAGAAACAAGACGCCGACGTTCAGGTCGGAAACATACAAAGTGAGCTTGCCCCAGCCTTCGATGTCGTAGGAGGGTCCAAAGGGCAGCACGCACAGGCTCATGAGCGCGGCGAAGAGGGCGATGCCCGGGGCGAGGCGGTTGAGAGGCCGGTCGGCGGTGGCGGGGATTAGATCTTCTTTGAAGAAAGTCTTGATGCCGTCGGCGACGGGCTGGAAGAGCCCCAGGGGTCCGACACGGTTCGGCCCCTTGCGCACCTGCAGCAGGGCGATGAAGCGACGCTCGAACCAGGTGCCGGCCGCCATGCCTCCCATGCCGCCCAGGCACACCACCAGGCACAACACGACGAGGTAGACGATGTTCGGCAGGGTCCAGCCGAAAACAGTGTACTGACTTAGCGTTGCATTCAGGTCAGACAACATTTAACTCCGCACGCGCCGAATTGCGGTTTTGAGGGATTCTGGCAAACGCGTGCTGCGCCGCAAACACCGCCCGCAGGCCCTTGAGGTCTTTGGGCAGGCTGTTGCCGAGCTCGGTGGCCAAGAGGGCGAGGACTTCGAAGTCGGCCTTGGCCCTTTCCTTGTCACCTGGAGGAATGCCGGCGGCGTCGAAGCCTTGGTGCACACCCTCGAGGTTGGTGAAGCTGCCGCCCTGCTCGTAGCTCGAGGCCAGGGGCAAGACCACATCGACGACGTCAGGGACGCCGCCGCCGTCTTTCGGGAGGCTGCCTGTGAGCCAGATGGCCCGTACCTCGTCGGCGGGCTCGGTCACGGGGAAGCCCGAATGACCAGGTACGTCTCCGGCCACTACGAGTACGTCGAGGAGGCCCACCAGGACGTGGTGGACGACGCCGTTGGACCGGTGGTCGCCGCTGAGCCAGGCATCGTCGGGCCGGCCTGCTTCGGCGAGGATGGTGCGCGCACCGCGGGCGTTGGCCCAGGGGTCGACGGCGCCAAAAAACGAGCTCTCGGGCGTGCAGCCCAGCAAGGTCGCCAACTTCTGCAGCGCCGCCAGCCCCGCTGCCGTCGACGCCACCGCGGGACCAGCGACGATCGAAGCCGGACGCGCCGACAACGACGACGCTGCCTTCTTGGCTTGCTCGCATCCCTTGCCTTCGAGGGCGGCGACGAGGTCTTCGAGCTGGGCCACAGTCTCTGCAGGCGAGGCCTTGAGCCACACCGCGGTATCTCTGAACAAGCCGTTTTCAGCGCCGACGACGACCAGGTTGCCCTCGCCGCCGCCGCGGGTGATGCCGCAGTCGGTGGTGGGCACGAGGGCCTTGCGGATCCACAGGGCGAGCATCGGCAGATCTACAAAAGGATCGCAGCCGACGACGACGACGGCCTTGGAGGCTCCCAGGTTTTTTAGGGTGCCTTGCACGGGCCAGGCGCTGAGCTGAGGCCACACGTTGGCGGTGGGATGGGCGTGGGCCACGACGGCGAGGGCCTCGTTGGACAAGGCCGGTGACACCAGGGCGCCGACCTTGTGGTTGCGCATCATCGCGCCGGCCTTGCGCAGGGCCTCGAACCACGTCGACGGCTCGAGTTTGCCGCCGACGGTCTTTCGCACCAACGGCGTGCCCAAGCGCTCGGAGCGCTCCACGGGGATGGTGTCGAAGCGGGTGCCATCGCCGATCCACGCGCCGTTGATGTCGGCGTTTTCGCGGGGCCGCAGACGCAGCACGCGCCCATCGCGGGTGTCGACCCAGACGTTGCTGCCCACAGGGTCGTCGGCGGCGATGCTGCGGGTTTGCTTGAGGTCCCAGGGGCGCGAGCGGAAACGATATTGGCGACTCGTCAGAGCCCCGACCGGACAAATGTCAATGGTGTTGCCCTGAAAGGGTGAAGTGTAGGCCTCCCCGTCGAGCACCCCGATCTCGCCGCGGCTGCCCCGATCGATGACCGCCAAGGCCCGATCCCCCGGGACTTCGTCGTGGAAGCGCACACAGCGGTAGCAGAGGATGCAGCGCTCGCGATCGAGCACGATCTTCGACGACAGCTCGAACGCTTTGTCTTTGTGACGCTTTTCTTCCTGAAATTTGGAGACGCCGACACCGTGTGCAAATGTATTGTCTTGCAGCGGACACTCGCCGCCCTTGTCGCAGACAGGGCAATCGAGGGGATGGTTGGCGAGCAGCATCGAGATGACGGCGTTTTGGCCGCCGGTCGCCGCCTCGCTCTTGGTCTTGACCACCATGCCTTCGGCGACGGGCGTGGTGCAGGCCGTCTGCAGACGCGGCATCTTTTCGATCTCGACCAGACACATGCGGCAGGCGCCGACGGGCTTGAGCTTGGGGTGGTAGCAAAAAACCGGAATGTCCTGCTGCAGCTGCTTGGCGGCTTCGACGAGGAGAGTGCCCTTCTTCACCGTCAGTTTTTGGCCATCGATGGTGAGGGTCACGACGTCCGAAGGCGGCGCTGGCGACGGCGCTGGGGCAGGTGCCTCGGGCTTGGCGGGGGCCGGGGCAGCAGTCTTTTCCGCGCTCGTCGTCGTCATGGGCGGACAGTGAGCAAAGACGGCCGTCAAAGGCAACGAGGTTGTTCTGGCCTCCCGGTCGCGGGCGCCAAGGCGGAGCGTGCAACGCCGCCGCCGTGGCCGCCAGGTCCCGAGACCCCCGCCTTCCATGGGCACCGTTGACGTCGTCAGGCGCGCAGGACCCCGGGGCTGCTGCGGGCGGGGGCGGAACCGAGGCAACGATTGCGCCCTGCCGTCATCGACGAGGAAGAGGTAGAAGGTCCCGGCGTGAGCAAGGACGTCAGAGCCGACGAAGAGCTGATGGCTGCCTACAAAGGCGGCGACGTCGGTGCCTACCGCGTGTTGGTCGAACGCCACCACGGCCCCGTCTACCGCTTCTGCTTGCGGGCCCTGCGCTCGCCCGAAGCCGCCGCCGACGCCGTGCAGGAGGTCTTCTTGCGCGTCGTCAAGCACGCACCCACCTGGGAGCGCAAGGCCAAGTTCACGACCTGGCTCTACACCATGGCCCGCAACTTCTGCATCGACGAGGCGCGCAAGGGTCGCTTCCGCAAGACCGAGTCCCTCAACGAGAAGGCCAACAAAGACGACGACGGCGGCGACGAACGCCTGGACCGGGTGGTCTCTGAGGTTCCCCAGCAGGATCGCCTCGCCGACAACACGCGCTTGCGTCGGGCCATCGACGACGCCGTCAAAGATCTTCCCGACGAGCAGCGTGAGGTCTTCCTGCTGCGCGAGATGAGCGGGCTGCAGTTCAAAGACATCGCGGAATTGACCGGCGTTGGCGAAAACACCGTGAAATCACGGATGCGCTACGCGTTGGCGGCCTTGCAGAAGCAGCTGCAGGCGGCAGGCTTTCATCGACCTGGGCCCGACCCGGGAACGGGCCCGCCCACAGCCGGATGAGGCCGGGGGCGATCGCTAGATCGTCACCGGCCACCGCCCGTTTCCACGTCTTGATGTTCACGACGCTGGCGCGTCTTGCACCCCCACCGATGCCGTAGGCAAACACGGCAAAGTATTGATGTAGGCCGCCCCAGAGACCCAAACTTCCTTGTGACCGAGATCATTCCGACGTGACCGACCGCTCCCCTCCTGACACCGAGACTGGCCCGCCGGACCAGATCTCTGCCGCGCACGAGGAAGCGTCGCCCTTGGTGCTCGCTTACGTCGACGGCACCTTGGACGCCCACCTGCGGGCGGAGTTCGAGACGCGGATGCGCGGCGATCCGGCGCTGCTCGCCGAGGTCGAGGGGCTGCAGGCGGTGCGAGGGTTCCTCGACCAAGATGCTCGTTTCGGGCGGGACGAGCTGCTCGATGTGCCGCCTCCCCACCTGCTCGAAGCGATTTTGCACGCCGAGACGATTGCTCGGCCCAACGAGATTCGGCAGGCCGTCGCCCTGTTCCGGCGCGTCCGTCACTCCGTCGCCGCCTCCCCCGCCGAGCCCCAAGCGACCCCAGAGACAGCACGCCCCCTGTGGGCCCGCCTCTCGTCGTGGTTGGTGGGCGGCGGCGTCCTCGTCGGCGCTGCGGCAGCTGTGCTGCTGGTCGTCAACCAGGGCAACGCCGACCTGGTGCCGCCCAGTGCCAGCTCCCATCTGCAGCCGACGACCTTTGCCGCCGCGCCGACGCTCCCGCCTCCTGCACCCGTCCCGCCCAGCCGCAGCGCCCAGATCGCCGACGCCCCGATCGCCGACGCCAAGATCGCCGATGCCGCCCGGCGGGAGGGCGAGGCTGCCGGCGGCAAGGCCGATCGTCTCATCGTGCCCGCTGCGAGCGAAGAGGTGGCCAAGCCGAAAGAAGAGCTGGCCAAGCCAAAGAAAGCCGAGGCGCCCGGGGCTCGACCCGACGCCAAAGCGCCCCTGCACGCTTCGGCCGCCGAAGGTGCGCGTGCAGAGACGGAGGCGACGAGCCCAGCACCCTCCCCCCTGCCGCCGGCCGGGCCCTTGGCGCCGTCCAAGGAGCCGGGTCCCAAAGATGCCGCGCCGCCGCCGCCCAAAGCCGCGCCAGCGTCCGCCCACGACGACAGCGATGCTGCACCCAAGGCCGTCGCTCGCCCCACAGACGGTGCGCTGGCCCAGCGCGGACCGCCCGCCGCTGTTCCCGCCGCCGCTGCAACGGCACCGCCCGTTCCGGCCGTCGTTGCACCTCCGGCATCGCCGCCGACCAGCGTGTCGGGCGGCGGCAGCTACCGCAGCGCCGACGACTCCACGCGCTCCTTTCTGGAGCAAATGAAGAGCCGCAAGCAGGCCCAAATCGACAAGGAGAAGGCCGAGGCCAAGAAGAAGGCGGCGTCGTCGATGGCCCCCAAAGGGAACAGCAGTGAGCCCCTCTTGACCCCGACCGAGGCCCGCGACGATCTCGAGCGCCGCAAACGCCTCGATCAAGCCAGCGAGCTGGTGACGACGGCCGAGCGGGAGCTTGCTGCGGGCCGAGCGCTGGAGGCCGCGGACCTGGCTGGGCGCGCCGAAGCCCTCGGGGGCAGCGCCGTCGGACTGGTGCCGGCGTCGACCCAAACGCGGGCGTTCCTGTTGGCCAAGCGCTTCGGCGACGCGGCCCGCGTGGGCTCGCGACTCTTGCAAGCCAACGCCGCCGACCCGGTTCTCGTCGACGGGATGCTCGCCGGCGCCGACGCCGCCCTCGCCATCGGTGATCGACGCTTGGCCGAGCGACTCTTGGTGCATGCGCTGGCGCCGGCCAACAAGGATGCCGCTCGTCGGGGGCAGGCCCAGCGGCGCTTGGATGGGTTGAAGGCCACGGCCCTTCGCGATCGGGCGGCGGCGGAGGCGACGGCCCCGGCCAAGGCGGCGGCGGCGGCGGCCAGCGTCGACGCTGAACAGTGATCCCCGATCTCGCTGAACTTCGACCGCGGAACGGTCTCGTTCAGCTCCGTCGGGGATGCTCTTCAGGGAGGTCTGATGCAGACCTCCCCCCACGCCGGCGGAGCCGGACGCGGGCCCCCCGACCAACTCCGCGTTCCGCGGGCGCGCTTCACGCGCATCATCCCGCGTCCTTCCCAACTCGGAACGCGGTCGAACATCAAGCGGACCCGGGATGGCTTCTATGGCCTCCGGCCGGGCGGCCGATTCCGTGCTGCGCGCGCCTCCTGAACCACGCGCTTCCTCTCCAAGGTTGAAGGCATGACGACCAAGCTCCTCGTCGTCGCCACTCCCATCGGCAACCTGGGGGATCTCTCCGAGCGCGCCAAGCTTGCGCTGCGCGAAGCCGACGTCGTTTGCGCCGAAGACACCCGTCACACCCGCCCGCTGCTCGATCGCATCGGCGCCACTGGGGCTCGGATGCTCAGCGTGCACGCCCACAACGAGCGCGAGCGTGCTCCAGAGATCGTGGCCCTGCTCGAACAGGGGAAACGCGTCTGCTTCGTCTCTGACGCCGGCTGCCCGGGCGTGAGCGATCCGGGCTCGAGGTTGGTCGAAGCGCTGGTCGAAGCCGGCCTCGACGTCGAGGTGCTGCCCGGAGCCTCAGCGCTGACCACCGCCCTGATGGGGGCCGGCGTCGACGTCGCGCGCTTTGCTTTTTTGGGCTTCCTGCCGCGCAAGGGCAAAGAGCGCGAGACGCTGGTGAAAGGAGCCCTGCAGGCCGGCTTCGGCGTCGTCGTCTACGAAGCCGCCAACCGCACTGGCGATCTGTTGGCGGATCTCTTCGAGCTGTGCGGACCCCGCCGCGTCGTCGTCGCCCGCGAGCTCACCAAGCTGCACGAGACCTTCCACCGCGGCCTGCTCGGGCAAGAGCTCAGGCCCGCGCTGGTGGAAAAAGGCGAGGTCGTCGTCGTCGTCGAAGCCGGCGCCCCCCGCCAAGAGACCTCGGCGTCCATCGATCTGGCCACCCTGGTCGGTGACCCCACCCTCACGCCCAAGGAGAAGGCGCGCCAGTTGGCCCACGCCCAGGGCATCTCGGTGCGCGAGGCCTACGCCCGGCTGCAGGCCAGCACGTCGACGTCGGGCAAAGGGGAGGTGCAGCGCGCCGGCCGCCTGCTCGCCGAGGCCGCCCACGCGCTGCTGCGCGGCGACGAGCTGGCCCGGGCCCAGCGGGGCGGCAGCGTCGACGACAGCGCTCCCGCTGGCACCGACATCGCCGGCGCCGACGCCCTGCTGCGTTTGCTCGCCCGCCCCGCCAGCCTGCCCGCGCCGGTCGAGGTGGGCGAAGCAGCCAAGGCCCTGCTGGCGGCGCTGTCGACGATGGACGCTCTCCTCGAGGCCATCGAAGACTGATCCCCGATCTCGCTGAACTTCGATCGTGGAGCGGTCTCGTTCAGCTCCGTCGGGGATGCTCTTCTGGGAGGTCTGATGCAGACCCCCCACGCCGGCGGAGCCGGACGCGGGCCCCCCCACCAACTCCGCGTTCCGCGGGCGCGCTTCACGCGCATCATCCCGCGTCCTTCCCAGCTCGAAACGCGGTCGAACATCAAGCGGACCCGGGATGAGCCCGGGGGCTTCTCGACGTCGAGAGAGTCGCAACTCAGACCGCGATGCCCTCGAACAAGATCGACGAGTGATAGCGGTCGCCGGCATCGGGAAGGATCACCACGATGGTCTTGCCAGCGGCCTCCGGCCGGGCCGCCACCTGCAACGCCGCCGCCACCGCTGCCCCGCAGGAGATGCCACCGGTGATGCCCTCCTCGAGGTGCAAACGGCGGGCGAAGGCGACGGCGTCTTCGGAGGAGACCTGCACCACTTCGTCGACGAGATCAAGGTCGAGGATCGAAGGCTTGAACCCTGCCGCCAAGCCTTGGATCTTGTGCGGACCCGGCGCCGGCTCTTTGCCCTCCTTGATGTTCTTCAGCACCGACGACGTCGTGGGCTCGACCGCGATGCTCTTGATTGCATGTCCCTTATCTTTTTTGATGTACTGTGAAACGCCGGTGATTGTGCCGCCAGTACCGACGCCGGCGACGAAGTAGTCGATGACACCATCGGTGTCGTTCCAGATTTCGGGTCCGGTCGTTTCGCGGTGGATTCTTGGATTTGCTGGATTGTCGAACTGCTGAGGCATCCAATATTTCTTGGGATCGGAATCGCGAATTTCGGCGGCCTTGGCGATGGCGCCCTTCATGCCCTTGGCTCCCTCGGTCAGCACGAGCTCGGCGCCGAAAGCCTTGAGCAGGCGACGTCGCTCCAGGCTCATCGTCTCGGGCATGGTGAGCAGCAGCGGGTAGCCCCGGGCGGCGGCGACGTAGGCCAAGGCGATGCCGGTGTTGCCGGAGGTGGGTTCGACGATGGTGACCTCCTTCGAGCCAGGCTTGAGGACCCCCTTTTCTTCGGCGTCCCAGATCATGGCGGCGCCGATGCGGCACTTCACGGAGTAGGCGGGGTTGCGCCCTTCGATCTTGCAAAGAACCCGACCCGGCAGCCCCTTGCTCAGGTGGTTGAGCCGCACCAGGGGCGTGTGGCCAATGCTCTTGCTGTTGTCTTCGTAGATGCGCGCCATGGGTCCTCCGGGGTGGAATCTCATCCGTGATAACAGATTTTACATCCCCGGCAAGGAGACAAGGCGGTCGTCGTCGTCTGCTTCTACGGATGCTGGCCTGCGGCCGCTGCACTGTCCGGCACCCCTGTCGCACAGTGCGGCCGCTGCACTGTCCGGCACCCCTGTCGCACAGTACGGCCGCTGCACTGTCCGGCACCCTGTCGCACAGTACGGGCCTGCGGTCAGAGGCCCCGAACCCAAGATGCTCAGCGACAACGATGTTCCTCGCCTTCACTCCGAGCGCAGCGCGCTGACCGGGTTCATCCGCGACGCGCGCAGGGCGGGGAAGAGCCCAAAGAGAACACCGGTGAAAACCGCCATACCCAGGGCCAGCGCGATGGCCCACGGTTCGACGACGAAGCGCCAGGGCGCCAGGACCTTCGTCAGCACCACCGACAAGAGCAAGGTAACGCCGACGCCGCCGATGACGCCGAGCAACCCGCCGGCTCCTGCCAGGAGCCCAGCTTCGAGGATGAACTGCGCCGCAATCTCCGATGGCGCAGCACCCAGCGCCCGGCGCAGCCCGATCTCCTTGGTCCTTTCGGTGACGGTCACCAACATGATGTTCATGACGTTGATGCCGCCGACGAAGAGGGCGACGACGCCGGTGGCAAAGAGCAGGATCTCGATGATCTTCAAGATGAGCTCTTCTTCGTCGGCGCCGCGGGCGTCGCTTTCGGTCTCGAAGTTCTGCACGCCGTGGTGGCGGCGCAAGATGGTCTGCTCGACGACGTCGGTGAGCTGGCGCATCTTGCCCACCAGGCTCGCGTCTTTCTTCAAGCGGACATAGATGCTGCCGACCTTGCGGCCCGGCTCGACGGTCGCGTTGTAGGTCGTCGACGGCACCAGCACGCGGCGGTCCCAGCGACCCGTGCCATTGCCATGGTTCATGGTCGGCTTGTGGGCGAGGACGCCGATGACCTGAAAGACGATGCCGTCGATGGTCAGGCTCAGTCCGTCGGCGACGGGCCGCTGGTCGAGGAGCTCGACCCACATCTCGTTGCCGACCACGCAGACCCGACGACGTTGCAAGAAGTCTTCGTCGCCGAAGTAGCGACCCTTCTCGATGCTCACGCGAAAGAGGCTCAGGGAGTCGGGCTCGGCGCTGGTCAGCGAGGTCGCCTTCTCTCTGGCCCCGGCATGGGCCGTGACGCGGCGGCGGGCGGCGGCGTTGATCTGCACCTTGGGTGGTTCAAGTCGCGGAGGATCGACCACGCCAAGGAGCGGACTGTCGCGCAGTGCTTCGGCGTCCCACATCGACAAGGGTCGGGTGGTCTTGTGGGCCTGCTGCCGGGGTGGGTCGTTGTCGTGGATCTCGATCATGTCGGACTCGTTGGCGTTTTGGGCCAAGCGGATCAGCGCTTCTTCGCCGGCGACGAGCAAGCCGGGCAACAGCACCATGGCGCCGCTGCCGATCATGATGCCGAGCAAGGTCAGGCCGACGCGCAAACGACTGATCGCAAAGGTGTGGCGCACGGACTTCAACAGATCGGTGCTGCGCATCATGATCGTGTCCTCGCCAAGCGTTGCCCCTGCTCCGCGTGGCCCTCCCAGAACGCTTGGCTGCGGAAAAGACCCACGTCGTCACCGCCTCATCGCGACGACGGCGTCGAGGGCCGCGGCGCGGCGGGCGGGCACGAAGCCAAACCCAACCCCGACGCCGAGCGACACCAGCAGTGCGATGACAACCGCCGGCATGCTGATGGTGCCGACCCAGCCGGCTTCGAGGCTGAGCACCAAGGCGTTCGCGGCGACGGCGCCAAGCGTGCCGAGCGTGACGCCGACGACGCCACCAATGGACGACAGAAACATCGCCTCGAACAAGAACTGGGCCCCGATGGCCCGCGGGGATGCACCGATGGCTTTGCGGATGCCGATCTCTTTGGTGCGCTCCGAAACCGAGACGAACATCATGTTCATCACGCCGACGCCGCCGACGACGAGCGAGATGCTGGCGACGAAGCCGACGATGAGCTCGAGGATCAAGAAGATCATCTGAAACTGCGTCATCACGCTCGCGAAGTCCCAGATCTCGTAGTCGTCGACGCCGTGGTGGCGGTGGGCCATGACGGCGTTGGCGACGCGCTTGATGATGTCGTTGTGCGCGACGGCGTCGGACTTCACCAGGAGGATGGTCTGGTACGACGACTTGCGATCGACGTCGCTCAAGGTCTGCAGCGGCATCAGGATGAAATGATCCCACGAGAAGCCGAAGCCCATGCCCGCTCTGTGCAGCGTCGCGGTCTGGCCGATGATCAAACAACGTGTTCCCATGACGCTGACACGCTGCCCGACGGCGTTGCCCTCAAACAGGTCCCGCGCGACGCCCGGACCCACCACGCACACCGAGACACGCGAGTGGTCTTCGTCGTCGGTGAAGGCGCGGCCTTTTTCGATCACCATCTTGAAGGCCGGCAGGAAACCCGTGTCTGCGGCGAGCAGGTCGATCATCGCGCTGCGGCCCGTGTCGGTGACGACGTCCTTTTCGTCGAGGCTGGCATAGAAGGTCTTTTCGGCGACGTGCGGCAGCGAGAGACCCAACGCCCCTTGATCGGCCTTGGTGAAATAACCCGGCGCCAACGCCGCCTTCTCCTTCATGCGCTCCGGCTCGTCGGGCGTGATCAACAAGAGGCGCGCGCCGCCGAGGTCTTCGATGCCCTTGCCGATGGTCCGAAGCCCACTTTCGGCCAGCGACGTCATCAAAACGATCGAAAAGGCGCCGATGGTGATGCTGACGACGGTGAGCAACGAGCGCAGCTTGTTCGCTCGCAGCACGCGCGCAGCGATCTTCACATAGGCCCAGAGCAGGGAAAGCCGCCGCATCCGCTACAGCTTGGCTTCGTTGTCTTTGGAAGACGCGGGATCGATGACGACGTCGTCGCCCTCCTTGAGTCCTTCGAGGATCTCGATCTCGCGATCGTTGCTCTTCCCGGTCTTGACCTCGATCTTCTCGCTGCTCTTGTTGCCGTCGACGTCGTCCTTGACCTTCTTGGCGAAGCTCTTGCCGCTTTCTTTCAGGATGGCCTCGATGGGCACCAGCAACACCAACGGGCGAGTCTCGACGAGGATGCGGACGTCGGCGGTCATGCCCGACTTGATGGAGAGATCGGCAGCAACCAGGGTGACTTCGACGGGGAAGACTTCGGCGTCGCGTCCTTCGGCTTTGACTGCCGCCGGCGCGATCTTCGTCACCGTGCCACCCCAGGTTTTCTCGGGCAGGGCGTCGAGGGCGAGCTTCGCCGTCTGCCCCAGCGCCACGCGAGCGACATCGATTTGGTTGAGCTCGACGCGAGCGATCAACGTCGAGAGGTCGGCGACCGTGAGCAGGGGCTTGCCCTCGAAGGTGGCCTGGACCCCGGGGCTCACAACCTCGCCTGGCTCGATGCCGCGCTCGATGATGGTGCCCGTCAAAGGAGAGCGCACCTCGCAAGCCCGTAAGCGATCTTTGGCAGCGCCCACGGCGACGTCGGCGATGCGGGTCGCGGCTTTGCGCATGTCGACCTCGTTCTTCGAGAGGTCGACGTCGGCCTGGGCCACCGCGCGCTCGGCGACGGCGGCCGTCTTGCGGGCCAATCCTTGTTCGGCAAAGGCCAGGGCTTGTTGGGCCTGGGCCAATTCGGCGTCGGCGCGGGCGGCTTCGCGGCCGTAGTCCATGGGGTCGATGCGCAGCAGCACTTGACCCTTGGTCACGACCTGGCCTTCGTCGACGAGCACTTCGAGCACCTGTCCGGCGACCTTGGACTTGATGTCGACCTTCTCGCGCGGCTGGATCTTGCCGGTATCGATGACTTCGACGGCGAGGTCCTTCCTCTTGACCCGGGCCACCAGGGCTTCGTCGATGGGGATCTCCTTGTCGCCGCCAAGCCTGCTTACGCCCAGCGCTGCCGCTGAGAACAGCAGCACCAGCACCAGCACCCGCCGCACCCATTTGCGGGGCACCGCTCGGACCACGGGGCTCGTCTCCACCACCACCACTGGTGCGCTCATCGTTCCTCCCCCACTGCACGCGCAAGCTCGATGCGGGCCAAGGCCAAGCGGGCATCGACGTCGACGAGGCGCCGGTCAGCGTCGAAGAGCTCAAGCTGCGCATCGAGCAACTCAGTCACGACGACTTCACCCCGCTCGTAGGCCCGCTGCAAAATGGTGGCGTTGTCGCCGACGAGGGCGCGGGCCCGCTCGAGTCCCTCACGCTGCTCTTGCAGGCTCACGACCTCGGCGCGCGCCAGGCGCACATTGGTCTCGAGCTCCCGCACCAAGGCACGAACATCGGCAGCGGCCCGGCGCTGGCGGTGGCCGACGTCGTCGACGGCTTGGGAGGTGGCCCAAGTGTCGAAGAGATTCATGCTCACAGACACGCCAGCCTGCACGTCGCCGACCAGACCGCTGAAGGGAAAAGCATCCGCGCCCACCGCGCGGTTGCCTGCACCAGCCACCGACGGATTGTTGCCCAGCTGCACCAACAACCCGGCCCCCAGCTGCGGCCAAAACGCCGACTCCGCCGAGCGTTTCTCCTCGTCAAGCGCCGAAATGCGCAGTTGGGCAGCGCGCAGCTCGGGCCGCGCTTCGAGCGCGCGCGTGATCAGCACTTGTTCGTCCTCGGGGGCTGCCAAGGGCGAGGCGGCATCGCTGAGCTCGACGGGCCCATCGATGCCCAGCAGCGACACCAGGCGCACATGGGCCTCGCGTTGCTGGCTGTGCAGAGCCAAGCGGTCGACGTCGAGCTGCACCCGTCGGGCGGCGGCACGGTTGGTGTCGATGCCGGGTGCGAGGCCGGCTTTCACGCGGGCTTGCACGATGCGCTCACTCTCGGCCAGCCGCTCCACCGACGCCACCTGGGCGTCTTGCAGCAGGGCGAGGCGCCGCTCGCCCCAATAAGCGCGGGCGACGGCGACGGCGACGGCGGCGCGTTCGACGTCGATGTCGAGGCGGGCGGCGGCGCCGAGGTGCTCAGCCCGCGCGATGTCGGCCTCGACGCGCCAGCCACTGAACAGGGGAGCATCGACGCGCGCTTCGACGTTGCTGAGCCCGAGGATGACGTTGGGCGAAGGATCGCAGCCGACGTCGCTGGCCTTTTCGCAGCCTGGGGCCAGGGGTCCAAAGAGGTTGGGCTTGGCGTAGAGTTCCTGCACGGTGACGTCGACGGAGGCGTGGATGCGCTCGAGGTTGGCCCGCAGCAATTGCAAGCGCGCGCGTTCTTCGTCGATGGTCCGTTGGCTCACACCGGGGTCGGCGGCGACGGCGATGTCGACAGCCTCGCGCAACGAGAGCGGGCGCGCCGGCAGCAGCGCGATGACGACGACGAGGGCCATCATGCGCGTGCCCCCAACACTGCTCGGTCTCGGCCGCCATCTCCCCCGGCACCTCTGCGCGATCGAAGAGTCCCCTCACCCCCAGCCCCTCTCCCGAAACGGGAGAGGGGAGGAGACAAACGACGTTTCTCGACGTCAACGCCCGCTTTTCTCACCCTCTCCCGTTGCGGGAGAGGGTCGCCGTTTCGGCGGGGTGAGGGGACTCCAGGTCGGCAAGCGAGGGTCACGATGCCGTCCTCGACGACGACGACACAGATTGCTTCTTCTCGTCGGCGATCACGAGGCCGTCTTTGAAGGTGACCACGCGCTCGGCGTAGCGGGCGATGTTGGGATCGTGGGTCACGAGCACGATGGTCATCCCCTGTTGGTGCAGCTCGCCAAAGAGCTGCATCACCTGCGCCGTCGTAGCGGAGTCGAGGGCGCCGGTGGGTTCGTCGGCGAGCAGCAGCAGCGGGTTGTTGACCAGGGCGCGGGCAATGCTCACGCGCTGTTGTTGTCCCCCGGAGAGTTGGGTGGGCAAGTGGTGCAGGCGATCGCCGAGACCGACGCGAGCCAACGCTTCCGCTGCCCGTCGACGACGAATGGCTCCGCGCTCGCCGGCGTAGACCATGGGCAGCTCGACGTTTTCGAGGGCCGTGTCGCGCGCCAGCAAGTGGAAGGATTGAAAGACGAAGCCGATCTTCTTGTTGCGCAGCTCGGACAGCTGCACCTCGTCCCAAGTCTCCACGGCTTCGCCGTCGAGGACGTAGGTGCCGGCGTCGGGGCGGTCGAGGGTGCCGATGACGTTGAGCATGGTGCTCTTGCCCGAGCCAGAGGCGCCCATGATCGCCACCATTTCGCCGGTGTCGACGGAGAGCGAGGCCCCGTGCAGGGCATGCACCACGCTCTCACCGAGGTGGTAGGTCTTTTCAATCTTGGTGAGCTCGATCAGCGTCATGGCCCTCCTTCAGTCGTCGGTGCGGCCGGCTCCGTCAACGCTTCTACGGGCGCAGACACTCCCGCTGTGACCGGTTCCATGCCCGCTCCGGGTCGTCCCTCGTTGTTCGTGCGGGTGTCGTGCATCCTGCTGGGCCGTCGGCGCCTCTCAAAGGAAGTGGCCTTCAAACCGCCCCCGCGCTAAGGGAGCGCCATGCGTTTCGTCGTCGTCGCCCTCACCTTCGCCCTCACTGCCACTGCGACTCCGATCACCACAGGATCGGCCACCGCCCCCGACAGCAACAGCGGGACCGCGTCAGACTGGAAGACGCTGCCCAAGCAGTCAGAGACCGCGGCGGCGGCGGGCTTTGCGGCTTGTGCCAAGGCGCCGGCGGGCATGAGCTGCGTGCCAGGGGGGCCCGCCATCGTCGGCGACGACAGCGAAAAAGGCTCGCCCAAACGCGTGGTCGAGCTCTCGACTTTCTACATCGATCAAAAAGAGGTCACCCAGGCCGCCTACCAGGAGTGCGTCGCCGCCAAAGCCTGCACCGCCCTCGACATCCCGAGCTTCAACGAGAAAATCATGCAGCCCTTCGTGGGCCCCGACAACCCCGCCATGCCGCTGGATTGGCCCCGTGCCCAAGCCTTCTGCGTCTGGGCCGGCAAGCGCCTGCCCACCGAGTGGGAGTGGGAGAAAGCCGCCCGCGGTCCCAACGGCGACGCCTGGCCCTGGGGCAACGATCCCTTCAGCTGTGACAAAGCCCAAGTGCGCGACTGCGCCCCCAAAGGCTGCAAGCCCTATCCCGGCAAGAAAGAGGAGTGGGACTGCGTCGAGCACGCCACCAAGCCCGTCGGCAGCTACCCGGCCGGCCACTACGGCATCTTCGACATGGCCGGCAACGGCTTCGAGTGGACGTCGACGTGGTTCCTCGCAGACACCCGCGCTTCCGGGACCGGATCCTGCGGACCTCGCTGCAACGGCCGCGATCCCCGCGGCCCCTGCGACGGCAACTACCCCTGCACCGGCCAGGACGTGCGCAAAGTGCTCAAGGGTGGCTCCTGGTACTGGCCGAAAAACCAAGCCACACCCTTCTTCCGCCGCGGCGAAGTGTTGCTCACCAGCCACCACCGCCTCAGCGTGCGCTGCGCGTCGACGTCGACGACGCTGACCACCTCACCGCCCCGCGTGCTCACCGAGAAGCGCCCGGTGCCGCCGGCGCCGACGCCGCCTTCGGCCCAGCAGTTGAAGCTCGCGACCTCGATCAAAGAAGACGTACTGGCGAAGCAAGTCTGTGCCGAAAAAGGTCGGAGTTTTATAGACTGCAGAGATCCGAATCACTATATTAAATCGAACGAGCCGCGCCAACACGTTTGGCGTCCCTACGTCGACAACATCGGCGGCGGCTACGTCGGCGTCGGCATCGATCAGAACTACTCATTCATCGCCCACGCGCACTCGGATTGGGCCTGGCTCTTTGACTACGACCCGACCGTTGTGCGGCTGCACAAGGTGCTGCGCGCGGTGATCGTCGACGCCGCCGACCGCAAGGCCTTCATCGATCACTTCCGCCCCGAAGCCAAGGATCGCGTGCTCGCCGTCTTGGCCGAGACCTACAAAGCAGACCCCGAGCTCGCTGCCTTCCGCGAGCTCTACAGCGTCAGCCGCGCCAGCCTTTTGCAATATTATGAACACCAGGCCGACGGCGAAGTCAGCGTCCCCGATATCGTCAAGGCGCCCACCGCCGCTGCCGACGCCCCCGTGCGAAAAGCGGGGGTCAAGGTCGGCGACCAATCCGAAGATCCCTCCTTTGGCTGGTTGGGAACCGAGCCGGCGTATCAATACATCCGTACGCTCTTTCAGCAGGGTCGCATTCACATCTTGAAGGGTGACATGCTCGCTAAAGATTCTATGCAGGGGATTGGTGCTGCCGCGCGGGCGATGGGTGTAACCATTCGCATCTACTATCCGAGCAATGCTCCCGAGTGTTGGCCCTGGACCGAGCAGTACAAAAAGAATGTGCTTGCGCTGCCATTCGATGAAAAAAGCCTGGTGTTACAGACGTTATCGGGCATCAAAGGCGGGTTTGGAAAATCCATCGGCTACTGGCATTACAATGTGCAGTCGGGCCTGGTGCAGCAGGAGCTGCTCTCTCGTCGAGGGACAGGGAGCCTGAAGCAGGTCGTCTTCGAGCGCAGCCCGACCAGCGATCCCGATTTGACGACGTCTGGCTTGCCCGGCGGCGGCTGATTCATGATCTCTTTTGTTCGCGCGCTGAGAACGCCAGCGTCGGCGACCGCGTGGTGGCTCAGTCCCCCAGGCCCCCCAACTTCTCCGGCGTCAGGCCAGGCGGCCAATTGGGGGCGTGGGGGGCCGGGTCGCAGGGCGATGTCTCGCGTCTGCCTCCCAGCATTCGGGCTGCTGATCGGCGGCGCGGACTGCGCGCCCCAGCTTGGGATTGCCGAAGCCGCCGACTGCTGCGCCTGCTTGGCGGAGAGCAATGCCGACGGCGACGAAGCGGGCGCCGATGTTCTCCGCCCGTCCAGCGATAATTGTCTTCCCGACGACCTTTCCCAGGGCCGGTCGCAGAAGGTCGAGCAGGACCAATGCGCCGCCGACGCCGCCGACTCCATCGGTGGGGCCAGCGAGGTCGTCGTCGACGTCGCCTGCCTCGCGGACGATCGCCCCTGTGAATCGATCTGCTCGCGCGCGGCTGCCAAGGGCGTCGTCTTCGCGGAATGATGGCTTCGCAGAGCGTTGGTCCCACAAAAACCGACACACCTGTGCCCAACGAACGTCGTCCGCCCCAGAAAAATCTGCGGCCGCGCGGGGTCGGCTTTACAGTCGCTGTCATGGGTGCGCGGGCCTTCTCGGTGCTTGAGCTGACAGCGGTGGCCGCCGTGCTGGGCATCATCGGCAGCCTGGCCTTGCCTGCGATCAGCAACACCGTCATCCGCCAACGGCAGATCAACGACCTCAACAAGATCCCCGAGATGCTGACCGATGCGCGCAACGAGGCCCGCATCCGTCGGGCCTGCGTCAACGTCGCCTCGCCAGACCTGGTGTCGGGTCAGGGCAAGAAGCTGCGCGTCGCCGTCGACCTGGCCTGCGACGGCAGCTACGTCGAGTCAGGGGATCAGGTGCGCACCGGCGTCACCATCGGCCTCGTGCAGTTCCCCGACGCCGTCGGCGCCGAGGGCATCACCTTCGACAGCCGGGGCAGCCTCAAGACCGGCTCGCCGACGAAGATCAAGGGCATCACGCCCATTTCGAGCATCGTGACCCGCACTTTCTTCGTGTTGCCCGCCACCGGCGTGGTTCGGCGCGAGCGGTGAGGGTGTCAGCGTGACCAACCCAGCCCGCCGACGACGACGGCCGCGACAGGTGCGCGGTTTTTCGCTCGTCGAGGTCATGGTCGCGGGAACCCTGCTGGCCGTGGGGGTGACCGCGTCCTTGGCCGGCTTCGACACCGCCCGCAAGGTGGCGACCCACAACCGGCACATGACCCAGTCCATCAACGTCGCCGAGAGCGTCGCCGAACAGTTCTTGGTGCTGGACCAGTCCGACGACCAGCTCGACGCCGGCGCCCATACGTCAACGCCGCACGTCTTCAATTCCGTCGGCGAGGAGGTCGCCCCAACCGATCCCAAGGGCGTCTACAGCGCGACCTGGAACGTTCAGGCCAACGTGCCCATCGACACCATCCGCCGCATCACCATCACCGTCGCCTGGAACGTCGCTGGCAGCAGCGGCACCACGGGCTTCGTCATCCACCGCAGGTGAAGGCCATGCTCAAGTCCACTCCCCGCACCGAGCGCCGCGCCTTCACCCTCGCCGAGCTTGCCGTGTCGATGGCCCTCATCGGCATCGTCGTCTCCGTCGCTTCCACGCTGATCGTCTCGATCAACAAGGCGGTGACGATCTACCAGGCCAAGATTGCCGCCGACGAAGAAGCCAAGCTCTTGTCTGAGTGGTTGGTCTTTCAGCTGCGCGGCATCGGCGGCGACGAGATCCGCCCCTGGGAGGGCATCACCGTCAACAGCGGCGCCGACAGCACCGCCTGCGCGGCCCGTGGGGACCTGCCGGCCTGTGACGGCAGCGATCGCCTGATCGTCACCTTCGTCGACAGCAGCCTCGGGTCCTGTGGCTTGACCGGCAACAACGGCGTGAACTTCAACGTGCGCCTCGAAGACGCACCGCCGCTGGGCAACGGCAACGGTCTGCTGGATAAAAACGACGACGCCTGCTGCCTGATGGTGGTCAACGGCGCGGTGGTGTCGACCTCGCTGTGGGAAGATCGCAACGCCATCGCCCTCGACAAGAACCGTGCTGCCTTTCCGGTGAAGTTGCACAACAAGACCAGCGCGGGCGGCGACGGCTGTTCCATCAATGTGCCGGGCGGCTTCCCCGCCGGACTGCTCAACGAAAACATTCCCGGCGGCACGCTCATCCTCGGCCAGCAGACCCTTTATTTTCGCGCGCCGGCCGACGACAACACGCGAGGGTTGAAGAAGAACACGCTCTACGAGTTCAAGGACCTGGACTTCGACAATCTCTTTGATGCCGGCGAGCTGCGGGTGATCGCCGACAACGTGTCGGACCTGCAGATCGCCCTCGGCTACGACGCCGACGCCGACGGCCGCGTCGTCGAGACCAGCTCGACCACCGATGAATGGCACCTCAACGCCACCGGCGACGTCCCGGCTCCCACGGTGCCCGCCGACACCCTGCGCATGCTCGCCGTCGGCGTCATCGTCTCGGTGCCGCTGCCACCGGGGGCGACGTCGACATCAGCCCGGGTGTTTGATGGACCCCTGCGCACCGGCACCAACGCTCACCTGCGAGCCACCATCACCCGCGCGTTCTTGCGCAACATCTTCGTGTTTGATTGAGGAGCCCTTCGATGCAGCGCGATGTTGAGCCGAGATGTGCTCGAGCGGGGAAGGCGCGGCCCCGCGGCTACGCCATTCCCTTCGTGCTCTTTCTGCTCTTGCTCCTGACGGTGGGCATCTTCAGCTTCATTTCTTCCGTGTCGGCGGGATCGAGGGCCACTGGTGCCGCGCTCAAGGAACGTCAGGCCTTCTACGCCGCCGACGACATGTGCCGCATCACTGCCGTGCTCGCGCAGAACTATCTCGCGGTGACCCCGCTGCCGACGGCGACGGGCATGGAGTCCTACGTCTCCACCAACGGCGGCGGCAGCGGGCTGCCCCTCATCACGCCGGCAAACTACGAGACCAAGGGATCGCCGACGTCGGTGCCGGGCTTCGACGTCCTCAACCTCGGCGCCCGACAAACCAAGCCGCTCCCCAGCGGACCCTTCGAGGGCATGATCGCCGCCCAATCTCCCCTCGACATGAAGGTACGGGTGCAACACATCGCCGGCCTGGCATCCGCGGCCTGCCACCAAAAGGTCGTGCTGGGCACGGTGTCGGCTTTTCAGTTTTTCATTTTCTCCGACGTCTACCTCGATTGGGATCCCGTGCCCTTGATGACGGTGCGGGGGCGCGTGCACGGCAACCAGAACATCTGCATCGCTGGCGCCGCGGGCACGACCAGTGGCCTCAAGGGCGATCGCGTGACCTCCGCCGGCGGCATCTACCAATCGTGGGTGTCCGCCAACGTCGGCGTCGGCAAACCCTGCCGGGCCTCTCAGCCCAGCACCGCCAGCAACGTGCGCTTCGCCAACAGCAGCAGCTTCACCACCTTTGGCACCCTCACCAAGGATCACACTGCCTCCGATTGGCGGACCTTCGCCGAAACCACCTTCAATGGGCGGGTGCTCGACAGCGTCCATGGGGTTACCAAGCTCAAGCTGCCGATCACCGGGCAACCCCGGGTGCAGACCGGTTACAACCTCGCCGTCACTCAATTCGGTCAGCCGGCGGCGACCTACGAAGAATCCAACCTCGACAACCAGCGCTTCGTCGTCGACCCCGTGCTCATCACCGAGCCCCAGGACGTGCGCGAGCAGAAGCTCGCCTGGAAGGCCGATCTGCGCATCATCAATGGCACCTGGTACCTGCGCGACGACAACGACCCCGACAAGCCCGGCACGCCCATCTGGTCGGACCACCCCGGCTTGCACACCATCGCCAGCGAAGAGCCCACCGAGCTGCCAGCGCCGACGTTGTCTGTGGGCCAAGAGCACCTCCGCACCCAGCGCTCCTGGACCACCACCCCCCGGCGCTTCAGCTACTACGGCTACTTCGCTGCGGGCGACGGCGGCCTCGGCCTCATGACCCGCGCGGCTACCGACCCCCCCGCGGTGCTCTCCTACGGCGCTCTGTTTCGCGACCCCGACGACGGCGTCGGCGGCACCCGGCCCTATTGGTACCCGGGGTCTTGGCAAGGCACGAGCACGGGTGGCGCGGCGCTGCCGGCCGGCAACGCCAAGTCCATCTGTCTGGCCACGTCGGTCAGCACCTGCGTCACCACCGGCGTCACCATCCCCAACGTCGGCAAGACCAACGACGGCAGCGCCAACATCACCCTCAGCGAATACGGCTGCCTGCGCCGCGCCGACAACTTCAGCGCCTGCGGAGCCAACCACCACTCCGCTTTGCTCAACGCCACGCGCAGCGGCTTTCGCAGCGGTTGGATCGAGGTCCGCAGCATTCCGTCGTCGTCGTCGTCTGGGGAGCTGGCGCTGCGACCCGACAACGTCGGCAAGGCCCTGGCCGGCACCAACATGGGTGACGGCGTCACCGACAACGAGCGCGACCGCTCGCGCATCCTGCCCATCAACATCGACCTCGCTGCCCTGCAGGCCGCCCTCAAAGACTGCGCGGTCGGTGAGCTCGGCAGCTATTTTCCCAAGACCTGCAGCGGCGCCTCGGGGCGCGAGTTCAACGGCATCGTCTATGTCACCGCGACCTGGCGCGATCCCGCCGGCGGCTCGTTGGACGGCTTGGGCGACACCGCGACCAGCTCCAACGTCCCCCGCTCCTGGCCTTTCCAAGGCACGTCGGTGACCAACGATGCTGCCCAGCCCGACGTCTTCACGGGCTTAGCACAGTACAATAATTCCGTCGGTGTTCAGCAGCCCGCAGAGCAGCAGATCAACGAGGCTCTGCCGTCTCAGCTGTGTGCAAGCGACGTCACTGTCATCAATCGAGTCTACGATCGACAAGGCGGCCAGCGCTTCCGCATTCCGGCTTGCTCGACCTATCGCGCCGCCGGCGGCGCCATCGCTGCCTATCCCAACGCCGTTCGCGTCATCAACGCCGAGCGCATCAACCCCGTCGCCAACCGCACGACGGCCGCGGGGGCCCTCACCATCGCCGCCGGCGTGTTGCCCCACGGCCTCACCATCGCCAGCAATCTGCCCGTCTACGTGCTGGGCGACGTCAACATCGAGACCACGCCTCAAGTCGATCCCGCCACCTTGCCGACCGGTGACTATTTCGTGCCCGTCTTGATCGCCGGCGACCGCGTCATCCGCCAGTCCAAAGGCTTCGACGACCTCAATGCGCGCTGGGGCGTCCCCTATCCGATCTTCGGCCACGTCGCCCTCGAGACCATCCACAATTTCGAGGTCTTTTCAGGATGGCTGCAATCTGAGGCCTCGACCGGATTTCATGACGACGGCATTGAGAATTTCATGAAGTACAATGAACAGTGGCAAAACAGCAGCGGCGACGTCCCTTCCCATTACTTTGGCTCTATGGTCGCGGGCTTTGCTTCTGTCTACGAAGCCGCCGGCACCAACGGCACCGGCGACGGCTCCCCCAAGCGCTATGGCTTCAACGCCCCAGGCCGCGACGAGGGCTACGATTTCCATCTCGACGTCCCCGAGAAGCAGCCCCCCGGCGCCCCCGTCTACAACGTGCAGGGCATCTTCCTCTGGGAGGCCCTGTAGCCACCCCTGGGCACCGACGCGAAGCGCGCTCGGTGAATTCACCGACGCGCTGCGCGTGTCGGTGAATTGTCTACAGGTTCATCGCCTGGCGGCGATGAATTCCTGTATGGATGCGCTCATGTCGACGATGCCGTCGAAGGCCGAGCTGAAAAAGAACCTCAGGCTGCTCAAGGAGCGGCTGGAGGATCGGCCCATGGATCTCGATGCCCGCATGCGCATCGCTCGCACCTATCGACTGCTCAATGCCGGCGACGACGCCGTGGCCCACTACGGCGCCGTCGCTCGCTACCTCTCGCTGGCGGGGCACCCTCTGCAGGCCATCGCCGTTTTGAAGGAGCTGCTGCAGGTCAACTCCAAGCACGAAGAGTCCCTGCTTTTCCTCGCCAAGCTCTACGCGCGCACCCGTGCCGCCGACGTCAGCAACCGCGGGCGCGTCGCTGTGCCCATCCACGACCCATCTCCGCCGTCACCGGGAGCCGTCGAGGTCCTGGCCGAAGGACTGCCCCAGACCGTCACCGGCATCTGGCGCGCCATCCGTCCCGAGCCCACCAGCGAGCTGCAGGTGGTGCGCGAGGCCGACGAAGTGGGTGCCGAAATCGAGCCCGAGGAAGTCGACGACGACCTCATCTCGGCCCTCGACGACAGCCAGAGCCTCAACGACGGCGTGCTGACCCGGGTTCCCCTGTTTGCCTCTCTCGATCCCCAGGCCTTCGTGTCCTTGGGCCACGCGATGATGCGGCAGCGCGCCGACGCCGGCGCCGTCGTGTTCTCGCGGGGCGATGCGGGCGACTCCTGTCTGGTGATCACCAAAGGCGTCGCGCGCGTGAGCCGACTGGTCGACGGCGTCGAGGTCGAGGTCGATCGGCTGCGCCCCGGCGACCTCGCGGGCATCTTCGCCCTCGTCGCTGCCGAGGTCCGCCAGGCCACGCTCACCGCCGAGACGGAGCTTGAGTACTTCGAGATCGACCGGCTCGCGATCTCCAGCCTGCTGCAGCAGCACCCCACCGCACGTGCGGCCCTGGTGGGCTTCATGCGCGATCGCCTCATCGCTGCCCTGTTGCTCGAGGTGCCTCTCTTTGCGGCCCTCCCCAAGGCCGACAAAGAGCAGCTGCCCGCCAGCCTCAACGAACGCGAGCTGGCCGATGGCGACGAGCTCTTCAATGCTTTTCACGACAGCGACGGTCTGTGGATGGTGGTCGACGGTGCCGCCGTCGTCGGCGACGAAGGCGAGGTCGAGGGCCAGCTCAAAGAGGTCGCGGCGTTGCGGGTGGGCGATTGGGTCTTGAGCCGCGCGGGCAGCCAGCACATCGAGGCAGGTCTCACGGCCCTGGCCCGTGGCCGCACGGTGGTGGTCTCTCTGTCGCCCAAGGTGCTCGGCCCGCTGTTGGCGACGTCGGGGAAAGACAGGTTGGGCGCCGACAAGGTGGGGGCGGCGCGCGCGCTGAACGATGCGCTGTTGACCGGCAGCCTGAGGCGCTGAGGGTCGGTCGACGACGACGAAGCAAGGGCGTACACCAGACCCATGGCCACTCGATCCGCCGTCGTCGCCGTCGCCCTGAGCAGCGCGCTCGTCAGCGGCGCCGCAGGCGCAAATCCGGCCCAGCGTGAGGCCGGCGTGGCCCGCGCAAGCGAAAAGCTCATCGCGTTGCTGGCCCGCGAGCACGCCAGCGACGTGCCGGGGCACAAGATCGTGTCCGTCGTCGAGGACCTGGGCTGCGGCGCGGTCGTGCGGGCGTCGTTTGATCCGCCCCTGTATCCGGGCAGCGGCGTGCGGACCGTCGTCGTCGGCGAGGACGGGCGCAGCTACGGCCAGCACGGGGACCACGACGTCGCCGACTTCGCTCGGGCCTGCGCCTGGCTCACCAAGGCCCCGGCGCAGCGCACCCTTGCTCTCGTCCTCAGCGCTGCCGCCTACGAAGGCATGATGGCCATGCGCGTGGACCCCGTCGTCGTCCTTGCGGGCGGCGTGCTCAAGGCCACCATCCGCCGGGCCGAGCCCCTCAGCGGCGACGAGGTCGAAGAGCTGAGCCTCGAAGTTGGCCCCCGCGGTCCCCTCGTCGTGCAGCGCCGATCGCTGGTGGTCGAGCGCCCGGTGACGCCACCGCGCACGGTGCTGAAAAACGCCGCCACCGGAGTCAGCGTCGACGCCATGGAGCTCTTGCAGGCTGTCACGGGCGCCAAGAACAGCACCGACGTCGAAGTGCTCGGCTGGTTGGCCGTGATCAGCGGGATGGTGATGGCGAGCGACACCATTCCCACCCTGGCGCTCGACGCCATGGGCACGACCCCGACCGCCGTGCGTCTGTTGCATGAGGCCTGGGCCACGCTGCCGGCGGAACGACGCCAGGCGCTTTTGGCCGTGGCGGGCGAGATGCACGGACCGGGTTTTCGCGAGGCCCTCGAACGCTGACGAGCGTTTTGACCGCACCAGTCGACGACGTGAGGTTGGCAGACAGACGACGTCGTCAGCCGATCTTCGACGTGTACACGTAGCGGTTGGGCAGCTCGAGTGCGGTCAGATACCCGCCCTTGCCGGCGCCGGTGTCGAGGCCAGCACAGGCCTTGCCCGCCCACAGATCGTCGGGGTCGTCGGGGGTGAAGCTGGAAAGCTCTGCCGGCAGGTCGGATGTCACGGTGTGGCCGAACACCACGAGCTTGCCGTCGTAGGTGGCGAAGAAATCGCGATCGCGTACCCACAGCAGCAACGACGACGGCGTCACCTGCGACGGGTGCGGAAAGGCGCCGTCTTTGCGCATGAGGCCCGCGTGCACGTAGAGGGCGTGCTCATCTTCGAAGAAGAATGGCAGCGCGCGCATCCACTCGACGACGTCGACCGGGAAGAACGTGCCCCGCAACAAGGCAGCAAATTCGTCTTCGTCGGCGGTTTCGTCGACCGCGGGCTGAGGCTTGCCCGCGAAGGAGCGCAGCGTCTCCAGGCAACCGTTGCCGCGCGGCAGGATGAAGTTGGGCCAGCCCTCGTCGACGACGCGCAGCCAGGCGTCTTCGTGGTTGCCGCGCAACGCGACCACCGTGGCCGGGCAGTGGGCCTGTAGCTCGCGCACGCGCGCCACGACGTCAGCGGAAGCGGGGCCGCGGTCGACGTAGTCGCCGAGGAACACCAGGGTGTCGTTCGTGCCCAGGCGGGGCAGCCGCTCGAGCAAGCGCTCGAGCGCATCGAGGTCACCGTGGATGTCGCCGACGGCGAACGTCCTCTTGCTCACGACCGATCAGATACCACGCGCCTCGCAACGGTGGGCCCATGGACGTTCACGCGCGGGTGGCGCGTTCCTCTGCTCCGACGGCTCGTATGACGCCGTGATCGGGACCGATTCGGCGGACGGTCACGATGAACGTGCCCCGGTGACTCCAGCAGCTGCGCCTGAGGACGACGAAGGTGCCGGCGGCCCGGGGTTGGGTCGCGCCCCGTCAGGTGCAGTAGGGTGCCGCGACGTGGAACGAATCGAATGGGTTGCCAGCATCGGCGTCGCCGTCGCCGTCGTCGTCACGGCCATCGTTATGTTGGCGCAGCACGATCGACGGCGCATCCAGACACGCTTCGCTGCGCTCTTGTTGGCGCTCGGCTCGGCGCTCATCTTGCGGGCGCTCGACGCAGTCTCGCCCTGGGCGCCGCTGACCTGGCTGACGTTCGTGGCCTTCGCCGTTTTTCCGCTGTTGGCGGCCTTGTTCGTCGAAAGCGCCTTGCCCGCGTCGTTGCCATTGCCGTTGAAGCTCCTGTTGTTGGCGGGCGTTGTCGGTGTCCCGGCGGCGGCCGCGGTCCCCGGCGTCGTGCACACGCCGGAGTTCCTCAGCGTCGTCGGGGCGTGGCAGGTGCTGGTGTTCGTCGGCTTGCTGGCCTTCCTCGGCTGGAGCGCCGCCGTCACCGACGATGCTGCCCGGCGGGCCACCGCGGGTGCGCTGCTCGTGGGCACGCTGCTCGCCGTATTGGCCATCGCCAACGATTGGGCCGTGAGCTTCGGCGCCCCCAGTAAGCGCTTCGGCGCGGTCTTGCTGCTCTTGTTGTTGTTCATCGTCGGCGAGGCCTTGTTCGCCGAGGCACGCTTTCGGCTCCGCCGGACCTTGGGCACGCTGGCAGCGCTGCTCATCGGCAGCCTCACCGCCGGCGGCCTCGTGGCTTTGGTGGAAGCCAAACCCGCGACGGCCGGCGTTCCAACGGCGGTGGTGGTGTTCTTCCTGGCGGTGGCTTGGTTGCCGGTGGGATCGGCTGTCGCCCATGCGCGCACCCGCGACGTCGACACCCTGTTGCTGCGCCTGGCCGCGCTCCCCGTGACCTCGCTCGAAGCGTTTCTGACGTCCCTGCGCGGATGGCCAGAAATTCGCACGGCGGTCGTCGTTGACGCCGCCGGGTTGCTCGCGCTGCGCTTGGATCTTCTCCCGCGCTTGCTTGCCCGCGGCAACGTGCTCACGGGCGTCGTCGAACCCGCCGACCTGCGCTTCTTGCGGGCTGCTGCCACCGATCCCCTGGTGCTGCGCGGCGCCGAGCAGGCCTCGCACCTGCTGGCAACCCACGAGCTCGATGCCATCCTGTGCGTGTCCGACGACGGCGCCGCCTTCGGACTCGGCTTCACGGCCTTGGTGCCTGGCAGCACTCACCGCCAGGCCATGGTGGTGGCCGGCGCCATGGTGCGCCTGCTGTTGATCGGGCCATCGTCGACGACCGCCCCGGCAATCGCACCGGCGTCGGCGAAGGAGCCCGGATGACGGGTGCCCTCTCGGCATTGGTGCTGGGCCAAGACCGCTTTCACACGGGGTTCACCATCCCGTCGTCGGATGGCGGCCTGCTGGTCGAGATGTGGGATCGACCCGGCGCCTGGGTGTCTGACGAGGTGCTCGCCGCCCTCGTCAGCAACATGCGCATCGTCGCCAAAGCCGGACAACGCGGCAAGCCTGTGCCTCTGTATGGTGCCCTGCTCGGCGACCGCGCGGACCTCGCCCGACGTTGCTTGACGCAGGTGTCGTTGAAGCGCACGGGCGAGCCCATCGCCTTTTGTGCGCTCGCCTACTTCGACATCCCCTTTGGTGTGCGCATGGTGAGCGTCGTGCACCTGGGCCTGCTCTATGTGACCCCCGACCACCAGCACCGGCACCTCTCGAACCTCTTGTATGGCGCGTCGACGCTGTTGCTGCTGATGAAAGGCGGGCTGCGCGGGTTTTGGATTTCGAACGTCTCGCAGGTACCCGCTGCCGTCGGCCTCACCGCCCACCACTACCAGGACGTCTATCCCCGGCCTGATCCGCGCGCGCGCCAGAGCTTCATGCACCTGCTGTTGGCCCGGGCCATTGTGCAAAACCACCGGCCCGCCTTCGGGGTCGGCGCCGAAGCCGGCTTCGACGAGGCTCGGCAGATCATCACCAACGCCTACACCGGCGGCAGCGACGAATTGAAAAAAACCTGGGAGAGCGCGCCGAAGCACCGCGACCCGGCGATCAACGAGATGTGCCGCACGATGTTGGACTACGAGCGCGGCGACGACGTGCTGCAGATCGGACGCTGCAGCATCATGGTCGTTTGGCGCTTGTTCCGCTCGAAGCTGCCCAAGAGCGCGCCTGTCCAAATCGCTTGGCGCGCATTTTTGATCGTCGTCCTGGGTGTGCTCTCGCCCCTGGCGCGCTGGTTGGTGGCTCCTGATCATGACGTGCGCGGGCGTCCGCTGCATGCCTCCGACGACCTTGAGGTGGTGCGATGAGCACGGTTCCCTTTGACTACGGCGACTTCACCACGCGCAACATCGGTTTCATCACCGAAGAAGAACAGCAGCGTTTGCGCGGCGCGCGTGTCTTCGTCGCCGGCGTTGGCGGCATGGGCGGCGCCGCCGTTGCTTGCTTGGTGCGCTGCGGCGTCGGCCACGTCGAAATCGCCGACATGGACGTCTTTGAAGTCTCGAATCTCAACCGCCAGATCTTCGCGAACCTCGACACAGTCGGCGTCGAAAAGACGGCGGCCACGAAGTCGGCGATCGAGCGCATCAACCCGACCTGCGAGGTCATCGTTCACCATGGTCACACCTGGCCCGGCCAGCTGGAGGAGATCCTCGGCCGCGTCGACGTCGTCATCAATGGCTGCGACGACGTGCGGGCCACCATCGCGCTGATGCGCAAGGCCCGGGACCTGGGCAAGACCGTCATCGACGCCTTCGCGTCCACGCTGCCCAATGTCTACGTCGTGCGTCCCGGCGATCCACGGCCCGAGCAACTCTTCGACTATCCCTCGGCCCGATTGGCTCTCGATCGGCTCGACGACGACGTCGTGAGAGGCTGCGCCCGCAAAGAGATCGAGTGGGTCATGACGCAATCGTCGACGGCCGATCATGTGGTGATGGCGCGCGCCGCCGAGATGATCACTGGCAAACGCAAGCGCATCAGCTTCGCGCCGATGGTGTGGATGACGGGCTGCCTCATGGCCTACGAGGCTGTGCGCGTGGTGTTGCGCAAGTCGGGCGGCCCGGGTCCCGGTGGGGTGTTCTTCAATCCCTGGACGGGGCAGGCCGAGCGCAACAAGAGCTGGCCCGTGGCCGCCGTGCGGCGCTTCTTCGTTCGCCGCTTCCTGAACGACATCAACGCGACCCCAGGCCATCAGTCGTCGTCGACGGCGGCGGCGTCCACGGCTGCGCCGACCCTGGAGCTGCGGGAGCGCGACTTCGCCTCCTTCTTCGAAGTGCCCTTTCATGTCTACCCCCGCGAGATTCCCTGGGTCTCAATGATGCGCGGCGACCTCGAGGCCTTGTTGGACGAGCGCAAGAACCCGCACTGGCAACGGGCCGAAGGGACCTATTTCACGGCGCTCCGAAACGGCGTGCCCGCCGGGCGCATCGTCGCCCACGTGCACCACGCGGCCAACGAGCGCTTCGGGGAAAAGGCGGCCAGCTTCGGCTTCTTCGACTGCGCCGACGACAAAGAGGTCGCACAGGCGCTGCTCGACAAGGCCGAGGCCTTTGCCCGCGCCCATGGCTGCAACCTGATGCGCGGCAACATGAACCTCACCGCCAACCAGGAGATCGGTGCCCTCACCGAGGGCGAGGAGCTGCAGCCCTTCGTGGCCCAGATGTTCCAGCCCCGTCACATTGGCCGCCTGCTGGGAGAGCTGGGCTACACGGCGTCGATGCCGATGACGACCTTCATCAAACGCGACCTCGCCAGCATGGACCTGAACACCATGGTCACCGACAAGCACCGCGCCCTGCTCGCCGACCCGAGCTACACGTGGCGCACGTTCAACATGAAGCGCTACGACGACGACATCGAAATCGTCCGGCAGCTGCTCAATGATTCGATGGATAAGAATCCGCTATTTGTGCCGATGACAGCTGATGAAGCCCGCTTTCAGATGGGTTCTATGAAGACCGTCATGGATCCAGCTCTTACGCGCATTGCTGAACACAATGGCCAGCCCATTGGCGTGACGATCTGTATCCCCGATCCCAACCCGCTGCTGCGCCGGATGAAGAGCCGCATCACGCCGTTGTCTTTGCTGACATTCTTGTGGGGTCGACGACGGCTGCGGCGCGCCAGTGTCATCATCATGCTGGTGCGCCGGGAATACCACGGGCAGGGCGTCATCGGCGTGCTGAACCACGATCTGATGAAAGCACTGCAGGACGGTGGCTACACCGAAGTCGGCGGAACCTGGATCAGTGATACCAACAAGCCTAGTTTGAAGCAGGCGAAACTGGCTGGTCTCATGAAACTTCATCGCCTGGCTCTCTTTGAAAAGGTCATCTCATGAATCGCAGTTTTCTGGTGATCCGCGCGGCGTTGCTCCTGGGCACGTTGGTGCTCGGCCCCGGCTGCGACTTTCTGCGGGGCTACGCCGAGGGTCCGTCGTCGACGTTGCTGTCGTGGTGGGGACAACACCCGCCTGCCGATGCCCGCGAGCTCGGCGCCGCACGTTTTCTCTTCGATGATTTTCGCAGTCTCAACACCGATGCCCTGCAGACCAACGCGTTGCCCTGGAAGCTGACGGTGGCGGCGATGTTCACCCGCCACGACGGGGTGGCGGCGCCGCACCTCGATGGTGGCGAGGTGGCGCCATCGGAAGAAGGATGGCTGACGCTGCTGGAGCAACGCTATGGCTTCGTCCGGGCGTCCGCGGTGGCCAACTGGCCGGGGGCGTCGTCGCCCGCGCTGTCGCGCAACCTGGGCGTCATCAGCGGCGACATTCGCCGCGCGGTTCCGCGTGTGCGCTTTGAGGCCAACAACCACGGCTGCGCCACCTGCCATGCCAGCAACTTGTGGGACGCGCGCGGCTTGCCGACCCACGACGTCTGGCTGGGGTTGCCGTCGACGTCGATCGACCTTGGACGCTATTCGAGCGAGGTCTATGCGGCGCTCCAGGCGGCGGCGCGGGACCCGCAACCGGTGGTGGCGATGCTCGACCGCATCTACCCCCAACTCGATCCCGTCGAGCGCGGCACGATCATCGACATCATGTTGCCGGCGTTTCTGCATCGCATCGGCGGCGTCGACGCCCCGGCTGAGCCGGTGCCTTTCGACAACGGCGGCCCTGGTCTCAGCAACGCCGTCGGCCACATCAAGAACCACTTCGGGCTGCTGAACCCCACGCTGGGCCCCGCCGAAATCGCCTTCACCCAGATCCCCGACGTCATCTCGGTGCAGGTGCGCAGCAGCTTGTTGTGCGACGGCATCTATGCGCCCAAGGGACACGCGCCCTTCACGCCCCACCGCCGAGACGCTCCCGATCGCCTCGCGCACGCCCAAGAGGTGGGCGCCATTGGCACGCTCTTCACGGTGAGCACCCTTGGCGTTGCTCCAAAGACCGCCCAGGAAAACCTGCCCGCCGTGCGTGAAGTCATGGCCTTCTTCGCCGACGCCGACACGCCGCCTTTTCCTGGCGTGGTCGCTATCGATGCAGCTCGGCGTGGCCTGAGTGTGTGGACGGCGCGCTGTCAGGCGTGCCACGGCAGCATCGAATTGGTGGGCCAACGCAGCCACGTCGTCGAATTCCCCAATCATCTGTCATCGCTCGAGGAGATCGGCACCGACCCTGCGCGCGCCAATGCGGCGACCGCAAAGCTGCTCGAGCACTTGATCGACTACCCGGTCGGCGCGGCCATCGATGCGGCGCCGCGCGGCGGCTACGTGGCCCCGACCTTGAGTGGCATCTGGGCCACCGCCCCCTATCTGCACAATGGTTCGGTGCCAACCTTGTGGCATCTCATGCATCCCGACACGCGACCCCGCCGCTTTCAGCAAGGCGGCCATGCCCTCGACTTCGACAAGGTCGGGATCAAGGGCTTCGTCGACGACGACGGCATGTGGCGCTTTCCTCCCGACTACGTTCCCTGGATGTTGCCCGCGGTCTACGACGCCACGTCGCCGGGCCGTACGAACGTGGGCCACGTGGTGCCTTTCGATGCCATGAGCGAGGCGGAGAAGGCCGACGTCTTGGAGTTGCTGAAGACGTTCTGAGCTCGCGCTGGCCGAGCGTGGTCAGACGGGCGGCCGAAGCTTCGACGACGAAGCGGAATGCCGAGGATTCACCGCCGCCAGGTGCTGAACCTGTGGACAATTCACCGACACGCGAAGCGCTGCCCGTGAATTCCCGGCCGGTCACGACGAGACGTATGGTGAGACCGTGTTGTCCACCCTTGGTCTCTTCGTTGCCAACCGGCCTTGGCGCTTTGTCGTTGGGCACTTGGTGTTGGTGCTGCTGTGCGTGCCGGTGATCTCCGAGGTCATGCCGCACCTCAAAGGCGGCGGCTTCGAAGACGACGGCGCCGAAAGCTGGCAGACCAAGGACCTCATCGAACGCGAGCTCGGCCAGGGCGCCGCGGACATCGTTGCTTTGTACCGGGCCCCCGATGGCAGCAGCGTCGACGACGTCGAAGTCCTCGGCGAAGTGCTGGCGGCCGTCGCCCACGTCGAAGCCGATCCGCTCACCGAGAGCGTCGACTCGCTCTACACGACCGGTGCGCCGTGGCTGGTTTCGAAGGACCGCCACAACACCGCCGTCACGGTGACCCTCAAAGGAGCCGAGCACGAAAAGCAAAAGGCGCTGTTGCGCTTGAAGACGGCGCTGACGCCGGATCCGTCGTCGGGGATCGTCGTGCAATTCACCGGCATCATTCTCGTCAACGAAGCCGTCGCGACGGCGATGGCCGATGACCTCGTGCAGGGCGAGCTGTTCGCGTTGCCGATCACGTTGCTGGTCCTGTTGTGGGTCTTTCGGGGCGTCGTCGCCGCCGGCCTGCCGCTGCTGATGGGCATCTGCGCCAACCTGGTGGCCTTCGCGGCCTTGCGCGGGCTCACCCTCGTCACCGACGTCAGCATCTTCGCCGCCAACATCGTCACGCTCTTGGCGCTGGGGTTGGCCATCGATTGCTCGCTCTTTGTGGTCACGCGTTTTCGCGAGGAGCTGCGCGCCCATCCCGACGACGTACCCGGCGCGGTGTCGCGTTCGATGGGCTCGGCGGGGCGAGCGGTGTTCTTCTCCGGCGTCGTCGTCGGGCTGTCGATGATGGCGATGATGGCCATGCCGCAAATGATGATCCGCAGCTTGGGCTACGCCGGCGTCGTCGTCGTCGTTTCGACCATGGGCCTGATGATCTTCCTGTTGCCGGCGGTGCTGTCGCTGCTGGGCCACAAAGTCGAGGCCTTGCGCTTGCCACTGACGGGAGCGGGGCAAGACGACGGCACCTTCTTCTTCGCCTTGGCCAAGAAGGTGATGAAGCACCCCGTCGTTGTCGTCGTCGTCGTGGGCGGCGGGTTGGTGGTGTTGGCCGCGCCGTTCTTGCGCATGGTGCCCTCGATCCCCGACTACCGCGCGCTGCCCCACGACGCACCCGTGCGCGCGGCCACCGAGGCCTTCAACCACAACTTCCTGCCAAACCAGATGACCCCACACGATGTCGTCGTCGTCGTCGACGGCGATATCTTCGACCGCAAGAATCTGCAGCGTCTGCTCGACGTGCAAAAGCGCATGGAGGCCATCCCCGGTGTCATCGCGGTTCAGTCGGCGTTCACCGCGCAAGAGGGCGTGTCGCCCGCGAGCGTCGCCGACCTGCTGGCCACCCGGCGCGACGCCCTCGATCCGTCGATGCGCAGTCTGCTCGCGCGTTTCCTCAATGGGCACTACGCGCGCTTCGTGGTGTTGTCGGAGGGCGGCTACAACAGCCCGGTGACGGCGACACAAGTGCGGTTGTTGCGCGTGCTGAACGACAGTGGCGGCGGCTCGGTTTCAGACCCCAATCTCGTCGTCAAAGTCGCCGGCGCACCCGCCATCTTGGTGGACTTGCTCGACCGCCTCGAGGCCCGCGCGCCCTTTGCGTTGGCGCTGGTGGGGGTGGCGATGTTCCTCGTATTGTTCTTGGCCTTCGGTTCGATCGTGGTGCCGCTGAAGGCCATCGTGATGAACTGCTTGTCGATGACGGCCAGCTTCGGCGCGCTGGTGTGGGTGTTCCAAGACGGCCGCTTCCAGAATTTGCTGCACTACGAATCGATGGGCTTCACCGACGCGACGACGCCGCTGGTGATGTTCTGTTTGGTTTTTGGCTTGAGCATGGATTACGAGGTGCTGCTGCTCGGCCGCATCCGCGAAGAGGCCGTGCGAGCCGGCAAGGACGGCGACACCGAAGACGCCGTCGCCATCGGCTTGATGAAGACCGGGCGCACCATCACGTCGGCGGCGTTGTTGTTGATGGTCGTTGTCGGCGCCTTCGGTTTTTCACAGGTGTTGAGCATGAAAATGCTCGGCCTCGGCATCGCAGTGTCGGTGGCCCTCGACGCCACCGTCGTGCGCGCGGTGTTGGTACCGGCGACGATGAAGTTGTTGGGTCGCTGGAATTGGTGGCCGGGTCGCCTCCACGACGAACAGCCGGAAAAAGGACCACCAGCAGCGCGCAGAGCACGACCAGGATCCCTGCGCCGCGCCGCCGCCGGAATTCTCTGCCCTCAAGCCGGGCGGCCTATTGCCGCCGTCGCAGCTCTCGTCGTCGCCGCCGTGGGTATCGCCGTCGTGCTCAACGGATCGAGCACACCCGCCGAGCGCCCGCGGGCGGCCGATGCGCTGACGGTGACGACGGACCCGGCTGACGCCACGGTGTTCATCGACCATGTAGAGCGTGAGCACCACATCGACGCCAACGCCGGACCCCACAACGTGCGGGTGGTTCGCGCGGGTTACCAGACCACCGAGGATACCGTCGTCGTCAACGGACCCACGACGCTGAACGTGCGCTTGCGCAAGCTCGCCGTCGCCAGCCCCCGGATCGAAGCGGTGTCCCCGCCTGTGCCCCCGAGCAAGAAGGACCCGCCGGGCCGAAGCGCGATGCCGTCGTCTCCGCCGTCGTCGGTGCTGCTCGACGATGCCTTGTTGCGGGCCATCGAGGCCGCCGTCGTTGCTCAACGCGCCGAAATCGAAGCCTGTCCCGACGACGGCAGCGATCGCGTCAAGCTCCACCTGGTCTTGCGCCAGGCCAAGGGCAGGGTACAGGCCCTCGCGCGCGCCGACGCCGACAGCGTGCGTTGCATCGTCGACGCGGTGAGCATGGCCGAGTGGCCCCAAGCTCCGCACCAGCAGGTGGACGCCGATGTCTGGGTGTGGCGCAGACCGGCGTTCAAGGTGGCGGCCCACTGACGAGCACGTTCTACGTCGTCGCCTTCACCGCCGTCGCGCCCGGGGTTGAACATGGCGAGGTCGTCGACGCCTTGCTGAAGACCGCCACGAGATCGCGGCGGGACCGCCAAGAGCGCGTCAGCCGAAGCCACCCGAGGCGCCCCAGGAATGCGGGTGGCAGGCGGCTTGCTGACAAGAGGGATGAATGTTCAAGACGCGCCAGCGTCTTGAACCAGGAGAACTTCAAGACGCGCCAGCGTCTTGAACCAGCAGAACTTCAAGACGCGCCAGCGTCTTGAACCAACAGAACTTCAAGACGCGTCAGCGTCTTGAACCATCAACTTCGACACGTTGGCGCGTCTCGATGGGTCTCTCTCGTTGCCCCCAGCACCGACGACAAAGGAGCTCGCCATGCGCATCACCTCACCGGCTTTTCGCTCTCAGGGCGAGATTCCCCAACGCTTCACTTGCGAAGGCGGCAACGTCTCGCCGCCCCTGCTCATCGACGTCGACATCAGCGGGGTCAAAAGCCTGGCGCTCATCGTCGACGACCTCGATGCCCAAGATGGCTCGTGGGTGCACTGGATCGTCTACAACCTGCCACCGACGACGACGACGTTGCCACAGGGTTTGACGGGGCCGCTGCCCACCGGTGCTCGGCAGGGAACCAACAGTTGGAACAGCGTGGGCTGGAGTGGACCCTGTCCGCCCAAGGGCCGTCATCGTTACGTGTTCACCCTCTTCGCCCTCGACACCCAGCTGCCCGACATCGGGGCGCCGACCAAGCCCCAGCTCGAGCTCGCCATGCGCGGTCATGTGCTGGGCGGGGCGCAATTGGTGGGGACCTATGAGCTGCAGCTCAGCTCACGCGATGAGGCCCGACGCACCTGATCCCGCGTCCGATTGATGTTCGACCACGTTCTGAGATGGGAAAGACGCGGGATGATGCGCGTGGAGCGCGCCCGCGGAACGCGGAGTTGGTGGGGGGCCCCGCGTCCGGCTCCGCCGGCGCGGGGGGAGGTCTGTACCAGACCTCCCAGAAGAGCATCCCCGACGGCTCTGAACGAGACCGCTCCGCGGTCGAAGTTCAGAGAGATCGGGGATGATTCCGAATCCGGCTGATTTTCGGCTGCGCCAACTGCTTCACCCGGCTCGGGCATATGTCTGCGCTTGCGGGCCCAATTCTTCGGCTGCGCTGCGCTCGCGTGACGCCCCGAAATCGCGAGATCTTCCCGGATGAGTCAGCGTGGGGTGCGGGCCGTGGCCCGGGTGCGCTTCGACGTCAATGCGGCAGCGGGACCAGGGACCTTGGAGGGCACCAGGGGCAGCAAATGCTCTTCGAGCAGCGCCGACGCCTCGGCCACCCGGGCCAGGGCGACGGCGGCGGCGGCGTCTTTGCGCACCGATCCCGGGTGGTGCAGGCGGGCGAGGGTGCGGGAGGCGGCGCGGACGTCGTCGAGGGTGGCCGAGGCCGTCAGCCCGAGCACCCCCCAGGCCTGCGCCAGATCGAGGCCCACCGGCAGCGCAGCAACGTCGTCGTCGTCGTCGACTTTGGTGGCCTCGCCGAAGGTGCGATCGAAGGTGCTCTTCACCGCGCCGCCCAGTCCCGCCAGCTTGTCGAGGATCGCCATCGGACCAGTGTAGGGGTCCGTTCGAAGGAGAGAAACACCGCTTGCGCTCAAGCCTCCCTTGTCTGGATGCTGCCGAAGACATGAACGTCACCGAAGCCGTCCAAAAGCTCTCCCACGACGACGAAGCCGAGCGCGATCGGGCCTTGGCGGCCTTGATGGGCGACAAACGCGCCGCCGTCCACGCGCTGGTCGCTGCGCTCAAGGGCCCGATGGCGTCGAAGGCGATGGCGCGCATGGTGCTGCTGCTGGCCGCCTTCGAAGCCAAAGAGGGCGTGCCGGTGCTGCTCGATCTGCTCGACCGCGGCACCCTGGGCTACGACGAGCGCGGGGCCATCGCGCGGGCCCTGGGTGATCTCGTCGAAGACCGCCACGCCAAAGACAGCCGGCTGCGACGTCACGCTTTGACCTTGTCGGCGGAGCTCGTGGCAGCCACGCGGGCGGCTGTGATCCCGGTGTTGCGCCACATCGGTGACGAAGGCTGCGACGAGCGCCTGATGATCATGGCCGCCGTTGACGACGACGACGAAGTGAAACGCCGCGCCCGTGCGGCCCTCATCGAGTTGCGCAGCCGCCGGCCCTTGGCCCAATCGTCAGCGACGACGTCGAGCCCGGCTGGGGCTGGCGCCGACGGGCTGCCCGCGGGTGCCATGGCCGTGGACTTCGCAGCGCTCCTGTCGTCGTCGGCGGCGCCTGCTGTGGGCCTGCCCGAAGGTGCTCTGGCTTTCGATTTCGAAGCGATGGTGAAGCAGCAGGCGCCCGCTGCTCCGGCACCCTTGGATCCCAAAGAAGCTCTGATGCAACGCCTGCGCGACCCGCGCTGGGGGGAGAGAGCTAAGGCCATCGAGGACGTCGTCGCCCGCGGCCAGGAGATGGTGCCTTTGCTCGTCGAGCGCGTGGGCTCGGATGTGCCCGCGCGCATGGGCATCTGCCTGGCCCTGGCCCAGCTGCAGGCCACCGAGGCGGCGTCGGCGTTGTTGATGGTGGCGACGAGCGAAGCCCGCACCTCCGCCGAGCGCGACGTGCAGGCCGTGGCGCTCAAAGCCCTCGCGAACTGCTTGACCGGCACCGAAGAAGGCGTCGCTCAACCCCTGCTCCCCCTCTTGCGCAGCCCCGATCCCTTCGTGCGCGCAGGGGCGGTGGTGTGCTTGGGACGCCTGGCCGATCGAGTCGGCGCCCGCGCGGCGACGCTGTTGCTGGCTTCGGATCCCCACGAAGAAGTGCGCAAGGCCGCCGCCATCGCCGTCTCGGAGTCGGTGCGCGAAGACCACGAAGACCTGGTGGCGCCCCTGCTGGCGACGTTGACGGCGGTACCGCGCCCGCCTCCCGAGGGCCAAGAGGCCATCTTGATCGCCCTTTCGCGCATCGAGGTCACGCAGGTCGCTCTCAAGGTGCGCATCCGTCACCGCGTGCGTCCGCTGGTCTTTGGGGTCACGGCCTCCCAACGTCGCTTGGCGATCTGCGTGCTCGATCGCTGCTACAGCGAGGACGATCCGCCGCCGCTGTGGGTCATCGAAGACGTGCTCGATCGCACCGCCGATCCTTCGCCCGACACCCGCCTGGTCGCCGCCAGCTTCGTCGCCCGCTTCCTGGAGCCCGGCTTCGCCGACGCCGTCACCCGCCTCGAAGACGTGCTCGATCGGGGCGAGCGCGGCGTGTCGTTGCTCGTGCTAGATGCCCTGCACCGCCACGCCACCCCCCTGGCCCGCGCGGCCCTGCAAGCGGTCGCCGACGGCGACCCCGACCAAGAGGTCAAGGCCCGGGCCCAGGTGCTCTTGGCGGGCCCCGCACCTCCGCCCGCCAGCGAGCCGCCGACTCCCCCGGTGCGCGCACCGAGTGCGCCGGACGCCCCGCGCCCCGCGCCCCGCACCCGCGTGCGCCCCGCTGGATCTGCGGCCGACGTCGTCGTCGCCAAGGATCCCAGCGCCTTCGTCGACGATGTCAACCGACCGGTGGCCGCCCGCCTGCGCGCCATCGACGAGGCCAAAGCCACCGGGCGCCTCGACGCCGCCGCCGCCGAGGCCGCCCGCCGTCGCATCCTCCAACGATCCTGAGCGACTGCCGCACCCAAGCTCGACGTCGACAGCAGCGTCGAACCCTGAGACGCCGCCCACGGGCCCCGGGTTCCCTGCTAATGCTGGCCTGCAACAGCTGCGTCGGCTGGGCGGAGGTATGCGATGGGGTTCTTCGACAAGTTGGGCGACAAGATGAAGGCGGAGCTCGTCGACATCATCGAATGGATGGACGACACCAACGGCTCCACCCTCGTGTGGCGCTTCCCGCGCTGGCAAAACGAGATCAAGAACGGCGCGCGCCTCACCGTCCGCCCCGGCCAGTCCGCTGTCTTCGTCGACCAGGGCAAGATCGCCGACGTCTTCACCGAAGGCATGTACGAGCTCACGACCGCGAACATCCCGATTCTTTCGACACTGAAAGGTTGGAAGCACGGCTTCAACTCTCCCTTTAAATCCGAGGTCTACTTCGTCTCGACGAAGGTGATTCCGGCGATGAAGTGGGGCACGCCCCAGCCCCTGATGATGCGCGACGCCGACTTCGGGGTGATCCGCGTTGGCGCCTTCGGCACCTATTCGATCCGCTGCGTCGACTGCAAGGCGCTGATGAAGGAGCTGGTCGGCACCGACGGCGTCTTCGACACCGAGGAGCTCGCCCAGGTCATGCGCAGCCTCATGCAGCAGGCCGTCGCCGAAGTCATCGGCGCCGCCAAGATTCCCGCCCTCGACCTGCTGGCGAGCTACGGCAAAATCGCCGATGAAATCAAAGAGAAGGTCAAGACCCAGATCGACGACGAATACGGTCTCAGCTTGGTGTCCGTACAGATCGTGAACATCAACGTTCCTGAGAGCGTTCAGAAGGCAATGGATCAGCGTTCGGCGATGGGTGCTCTGGGCAGCGCGAGCCTGGGACCGGCGCCGAACCTGGGCGCCTACCAACAGCTGCAAATGGGCAACGCCATGGGCAACGCTGGCAGCGGCGCCGGCGCGGGCATGAACATGGGCATGGGACTGGCGATGGCCGGCCAAATGATGAACCAGGCCCAACAGCAGCCGGCGATGGTGGCCCCACCCCCGATGCCGACGGCAGCGCAGTGGTACTTCGGCATCAACGGCCAAAACGTCGGACCGCTGGCGATGGACGTCGTCAAGCAGTTCGTGACCATGGGTCAGATCAAGCCCGACACCTTGGCCTGGACCAATGGTCAAGCAGCCTGGACGGCGGCAGCGACCATTCCTGCTTTGGCTCAGTTCTTCGCGCCGGCCGGACCTCCTCCACTGCCCGGTGGTGGACCGCCGCCCTTCCCGCCGAAGTGATCGGAGGCTGACAGGGGGCCTATGAGCACCGAGCTGTTGACCGACGCGCCGCTCTTTTCGGTGGCGCGTTCGCACGTCGAGATGACCCACCACGTCTTGCCCGAGTTTGCCAACTCCCTCGGCAACGTCTTCGGCGGCCAAGTGGTCTCGTGGATCGACATCTGTGCGGCCATCGCCGCTCAGCGACACTGCCGATCCGTCGTCGTCACCGCCGCCATCGACGCTGTGCAGTTCCTCTTGCCCATCAAGCTCGGGCACATCGTGATCCTGCGGGGGCAGGTCAACGCGACCTTCAAGACCTCGATGGAGTGCGGCGTCAGCATCTGGAGCGAGAACCCGCTCACCGGCGAGATCAAGAAAACCATGAAGGCCTACGCCACCTTCGTCGCCCTCGACGACGCCGGCCGACCCAAAGCCGTTCCGCCGCTGCTGCTGCTCAGCGATGAAGACCGTCGTCGACACTCTGATGCCGAGCGGCGCCGTGCCGATCGCCTGGCCGCCCGTGCGCGCTGAGGAGGCAATCGTTCCCGCAATCGACGGCTTCGATTGGCAGGACCGGATGCATATAAAACCCGCCACACGCGGATGAAGTGCGGATGTTTATATGCCATGAACAATGCGGAATTTATACACAACGATAAGGTCTGATGCCCAACCTCAATTGGCCTTGTCTCGGCTGGGCTCTCTCGATGGTCGTCGTCGCACACGTCGTCGAAGCGCTGAGCGTTGGTGATGCCATGAAGACCCGTTGGCCCCAGCTGCGCCAGCCGAGATTTGCCGCGCCGGTATGGCTGCTGGCCATCGCTGGCGTCTACTATGCCCTGCTCCTGTTGGTGCTCGGCTACCGCTTGATGGTCAGCACTGCGCGCACCGAGCACGTCGAAGCCTGGAGCGCCGCGGTGGGCCTGCTCGCCGTCATCATGATCTCGAACATTCTGTGGAATGCGCTGCTCTTGAAGCTGAACAGATTCAAACTGGCCGTGTATCAGAGTATGGGTTACACAGCGGTGATTACGGCGTTAGTCACTGTATTGCTTTCGTTTGATGCCACGGCTGCAGCGCTCGCCGCAGTATATGGATTCTGGTCGGTGTATGCGGCGTTTTGGACCCATGGCATCTGGCAGGCGAACACGTCGTCGCAGGCTTGAGGTCGGGCCTGCTACTGGCGGGACTGGGGCGCGTCGTCGACGGCGAGTTCGACCAGGATGACGTCGGTCTCGGTCTCCATTCTCGAGATCATCGGCTTGGGTCGCAGGCTGCAGGAGGTCGGCACCGCTCTCGGCATCACGGAACGGACCGCCAAGTTTCACCAGGCCAATCTGCTGCAGAAGCTCGGCGCCGACTCGCGCATGGAGCTGCTCCGCGTCTTCACCTGACGTCGTCACACCATGCGCCCTGGCCAACCTGTCCGTTTGGGCAGGTATCCAGGTCACAGTGCCATGGCCGATGGTGTTTGCAGATTGGAGGAGTCCTGGAGATGCCAGCACGTCAGGACATCACGGACGTCGAGATCGAAGGCGAGCACATCGGCGAGGTCCTGCGAGAGCTCGAGAAGCTCATGCACGAAGCCGCCGGCGGCCGGAGGTTGAAGTCCATTCGCGTCGCCGTCGAAATCAGAGTCCGACCTCTTCGGAGCCGTCTGTGCCGCGGTGCAAACCGGAGCTCCAACGGTGCGCCGCCCGTCGCCCGGAAAAACGCGGGGCCATCGCGCGCTGCGCATCCTCTTGGCCGAGGACAACATCGTCAATCAGAAGCTGGCCGTAGCGCTGCTGCGCAACCAAGGTCACAGCTCCGTCGACGTCGTCAACAATGGCAAGGAAGCTGTGGCCGCCTATCGCGCCGGAGCCTTCGACCTGGTGCTGCTCGATGTGCAAATGCCCGAGATGGATGGCTTCGAGGCCACCGCTGCCCTTCGCGCCCTCGATGCGGCGACTGGCATGCACACGCCCATCATCGCGCTGACGGCGTCGGCGATGAAGGGCGATCGCGAGCGCTGTATCGACGCGGGAATGGACGCCTACGTTACCAAGCCGCTCGCCTTGAACGAGCTGCTCGACGCCTTCGAGCGCGTGCTGCCTGAGCTCGCGGCGCAGCCCGCCAACGTCGACGAGGGTCTGTCGATTGACTGGGATGAGGCTCTGCAGAGGGTGGATGGGGATCGACAGCTCTTGGCGGAAGTCGCGCGCCTTTTTCTAGACGAAGCGCCGAGGAAAATGATCGATCTGCGACGAGCCGTCGCGCTGCGCGAGGCCAAGACATTGGAACACGTGGCCCACAGCCTCAGAGGCTCCGCCAGCGTCTTTGGTGCTGAAGAGATGATGTCCGCAGCCCACGAGCTCGAGCTCATGGCCCGGGCAGGAACGCTCGCGCGCTCCGACGCCGCGCTTGCCTATCTCGAGCGAAAGATGGTGGCGTTCAATGCCGAGCTCGCCAGGTTCGCAGGGGCCCCATGAATTCACCGACACCCGCGCTGTCGTGAATCACCGACAGCGCTTCGCGTGTGGATGAATTCACCGACAGCGCTTCGCGTGTCGGTGAATTGTCTACAGGTTCATCGCCTGGCGGCGATGAATTCTCTGCCCTCAGCGCGGGCAGCTGATCCCGCGTCCGCTTGATGTTCGACCGCGTTCCGAGATGGGAAAGATGCGGGATGGTGCGCGTGAAGCGCGCCCGCGGAACGCGGAGTTGGTGGGGGGGCCCGCGTCCGGCTCTGCCGGCGCTCTGGGAGGTCTGCACCAGACCTCCCAGAGGATCAGGGCAGGCGGGGCTGGCCGTCAGCGTCGACGACGACGACGGGGCCGGGCTTGCCGAAGGTGCCGGCGGCAGCGTGGGCGGCGACTTCGGCGCGGATGCGGCTGGCGTCGCCAACGACGAGGAGGCGGAAGCTCTTGGGCACGTGCCCGCGGGCGGCGCGTTCGACGTCGGCCTTGGTCAAGGCCTTCAAGCGCGCGGGAGTCTTCTTCAGCGTGTCCTTGGGCAGGTCGTAGAAGAAGAGGGAGCTCCAGCTGTCGAGGGTCGCGCTCGAGGTGGAAAAGGAGGCGGGAAAGGCGAGCAGGCTGCCATCGCGCTCGCGGGCCACCTCGATGTCGCTCACGGGCCCGGTGCGCAGCGCCTGGAGCTCGTTGCTGATCTCCTGCAGAGCCTTGCCTGTCACATCGGTGCGTACGGACGTCGACGTCGTGAACGATCCGCGTTTCTTCAGGTAGCTCATGCCGGCGCGGGCGCCGTAGGTGTAACCGTTCTTTTCGCGCAAGTTCATGTTGATTCTCGACGAGAAACTGCCTCCCAAGATCGCCGTCATCACCTCGGTGGCCTCGTGATCGCTGGCCTGACGAGCAGGTCCCAGGCCGGCGACGACGACGACGGACTGTTCGGCGCCGGGCACGTCGACGAGGGTCACGGTGGCTCCGTCGAGCAAGGGATCAAAGAGCGCGGCCGGGACCGACGGTGCCTTCGTCGTCTGACCGCGCCAATGAAAGCGCTCGATGCGTTTCGCCAAGGCGGCGGTGACCTCGGCCATGCTGACGTCGCCGGCGACGAAGACGCGGGCTCCATCGGGGCGCCAACCCGCCATCACCGCAGCGCAGTCTTTGGTGCCGATCGCGCTCAGCGAGGCCTCGGTCACCAGGGCCCCCAAAGGATGAGTGCTGCCCCAGGTCAAGCGACCCTGCAGGCGTTGGGCGATGCCGGCGGCCGATCCCCTCTGCTGTTGGAGTTGGGCCAGGGAACGCGCGCGCACCCGCTGCAGATCGTCCTCACGCAAACCCGGATTGGCGACGAGCTCGACGGCGAGATCGAGGGTGGGCAACCAAGTCTCCTTGAGCGAATGCAACGAAAGGTAGGACTGCTCGACGCCGGCACCGACGTCGACAGAGGCGGCCAGATCGGCCAGTGCTCCTTCGAAGGCGACCTTGTCGAGGCGCGCGGTGCCTTCGTTCACCAGGCGCGCGCACAGCCCCGAGAGCCCAGTCTTGTCGCCTGGATCGCCGATGCTTCCCGTCGGAAACACCAGCCGCAACTGCACGGCGGGGAGGCTGTGGTCTTCGACGAGCACGACGTCGAGCTTGGTGCCGGGCACCGCACCGGTCTGGATCGCCGGCACGACAAAGGGGCGCTCGGGAGCCGGGGGCGGCTGCACCGTGCGCACGGGCTCTGGGCCCGTGGCCACAGCAGGCGGGCCGGCGCCGACGAGCCAAGCGGCAAGGACGACGACGTTCATGGTGCACCTCCCGTCGTCGCCGGCGCTGGCGTCGCGCTCGTTTTGGGCGGTGCTGCGGGTGCAGGGCCCGTCGCTCCTGGCGTTGGCGGCATCGGCGGAGCGGGGCGGCTCACGACGACCACACGAGGCTGGTCGAGCCATTTGTGCGCGGCGGCTCTCACAGTGGCCGGGGTGCGTGCGCGCAGACGCTCGAGATACTGCGCGCTGTAGCCGGGGTCGCCGACGTCGTGGTTGAAGGACTGCAGGCGCTCGGCCTTGCCCAAGATCTCATCGAGCTCGAAGACGAAGGCGGCCTCGGTGCGGCGCTGGGCGCGGTTGATCTCCACCTGGTTCACGCCTTCGCTCTCCTTGGCCCTGGTCAACTCCTCGTCGAGGATCTTCTCGACCAGCCCGAGGTCGGTGCCCGGCTTGAGCGTGGCGCCGATCTGCACGCTCCCCGAGAGCCCCGCCGAGCTCTCGAAAGCGAACACGCTCTCGCACAAGGGCCGTTCGACGACGAGCGCGCGCTGCAAGCGTCCCCAGCCCGGCGCCGATAGGGCCGAAGTGAAGAGCCCCAAATCCAGGTCGTCGTCGTCGAGATTCCGCGGTCCGTGCCAGACGAAGCGCACCCGCACCAGCTTGGCGAAGGGGTCGGCGACGTCGACGCGGCTGGAGGCCTTCAAGTGCGGCGTCGGCAGCGAGGTCTTCTTCGGCGCGGGCTCCGTGCGCAAGGATCCGAACCACTTCTCGACCAATGCCTTCGCCTTGGGGGATGCAAAATCGCCGACCAGAGCCAGGGTCGCGTTGCTCGGCACATAGCGCGAGGACCAAAAAGCCCGGACGTCGTCGACGGAGGCGCCTTCGATGTCTTCGTGCTTGCCGATGGTCAGATAGCGATAGGGGTGTCCTTCGGGATAGAGCGCGGCGTTGACGGCGAAGCGCTCCTTGCCCCAAGCGACGTTGTCGTAGCGCTGGCGCCTTTCGTTTCTGACGACGTCACGCTGGTTCTGCAGCGACTTCTCATTGAGCACGGGCAGCAGGAAGCCCAGCCGATCGCTCTCGAGCCAGAGTGCCGTCTCGAGCTGGTTTTGCGGGACCACCTCGTAGAAGTTGGTGCGATCGCTGTTGGTGGTGCCGTTGACCGAGGTCGCTCCCAGCTTGCGCAGCACGTCGAAGTGCACGTCTTCGCCGATGTGCTCGGCCCCTTGAAACATCATGTGCTCGAAGAGATGGGCGAAGCCGCTGCGCCCGGGGGCTTCGTCGCCGCTGCCGACGTGCACCCAGAGGTCGACGGCGACCAGCGGGGCCCGGTGGTCCTCGGCCAGGATGATCTCGAGCCCGTTGTCGAGCCGGTAGCGCTCGAAGGGAATCTGCACCGAGGGCGAGGACGAAAGAGCGCTGGCCAAGACGAGGGAAGCAAACATCGGCAAGCGCTAACGTCCCAGCTCCCGGGCGGCAAAGGAGCGTCACTCGCCGTCGCCCTCGCCTGCGACGACGAGCGGGGCGTCCAGGGATCAAGGGGACGATGGTGAAGGGAAGAGAGATGGTGTCGGCGATGAAGTTCTGTCGGTTCAAGACGCTGGCGCGTCTTGAAGAGACGGATCTGGCTCGGGCCCCTTTGCGTGCCGCCGGCAGAACTGGCAGCCGACACCGTGGACCAAAACATCGGCACCGAGCTCGTGAAGTTGTTGCTGCAGGTCGTCACCGCCGACGACGTCGTCACCCCGGTCGAGCGGATCTACCTCGATGCCGTCGCACTGCGGCTCGGTGGGGAGCAGGCCGTGGAGATGGTGCGTCGGGGCCTCGACGAAGGCGGACCGCTGCCCGCTCCCAACTTGGCGCTGCTCATCCCCCACCGGAGCGAGGTCCTGAGAGAGGCCGCGCGCATCGGCGCCGTCGACGGCATCCACCGCGACGAGCTCGACATGGTGAAGACCATCGGCGGCCTGCTGACATGAGCTCCCTGGGCCGCGCGCACCACGTCGCCACCGACGCCACCAGCCCGCAGCGCCAGGGAGACCGCTCGCGCCCCACCTGCGTCGAAGACAGCGGCCCGGTGCTCTCCTTCTTCGACTGGCTGCACACCGCCCGCGTCGACGAAGAAGACGAAAACGGTCACATCTCGAACGTCTCCTACGTGCGCTGGATCCAAGATGCCGCCCGGGCCCACACCGAGTGCGTGGGCTGGGACCGCGCGGCCTACGAGCGCGCTGGTGGCACCTTCATCGTCAAGCGGCACGAGGTCGACTACAAACGCGGCTGCCACGCCGGCGACAACGTCGTCGTCACCACCGTCATCGAAGACTGTCGCTTGGCCTCGGCCTGGCGGCGCACCCGTGTGGTGCGCTTGAGCGACAACGCAGAGATCTTGCGCGCCCGCACCGAGTGGGTCTTCGTCGCCATCGCCAACCACCGTCCCCAGCGCATTCCTGTCGGCGTCATCGAGGCCTTCTTGTTGGTCGGCAAGCTCAACCGCGGGCCTCGCGAGCGCACGCCGGATTCAGGAGTCGGATGACGACGGACCTGTGGTGCTTGGTGGTCCTCACGCTGTGGACCATCCCCCTCTTTTATGCGGCGCCGATCGGCAAGATGCGTCGTGTCGGCGTCGGCTGGGGCATCAGCAGCCGCGAGGTCGAACCCCCGATGGAGCCCTGGATGGGCCGCGCTGAACGGGCTTCGAACAATCACAAAGAAAACCTGCCGATGTTTGCGATCATTGTGCTCATTCTACACGTGACTGGAAAGCACGACGACGTCACCGCGGCCACAAGTATGGTTTACGTCGTCTCCCGCATGCTGCATGCAGTATTCTATTGGTTCGCGATCGAAACCCTCGCTTTGCGCAGCGTCGTCTACTTCGTCGCCCTCGGCGCCCTCTTCAAGACGCGCCAGCGTCTTGAACAGCCAAACTTCATGTTGGTCTCCCGCTTGGCCTGATCGGCCGCACGGGATGAAAGCGCCGCCTTCGAGGAGGCGACCGCTGCACCCAAAGATGGTAGGTCGACGACCAATGAGCGCTTCGCCACCACCGGGAACCTCCCGCCGGGGCTTTCTGTCGCGGGCAGCACTCGCCTCAGGTGCCTTGGTCTTGCCCACCGGTCTGTTCACCCTGGTGGGGGGCAGTGGCTGCGCGTCGACGTCGCGGCGCACCGACCACTACTTCATTTTCTACCTGATGGTCGGCGGCTGGGACCTGATGTTCACCACCGATCCGGTGAACAACAAAGAGGGCTTCTACCGGCCCTACGACGACGACGACATCGTCATGGCCGGCGACTTGCGCTTGGGTCCGGCGATGAAAGCCCTGCTTCCCTTTCAACACAAGATGGGGATCCTCAAGGGCATCTACGTCGACGCCCTCAACCATCCCCAAGCCCGCTTCCGCATGGTCACCGGCAAATTCAAGCCGCCCGGCAATCACGTGACGGCGCCGTCGGTGCAGACCCTGATCGCGCAGGCGAGGGGAGCCGCCTACCAGCTGCCCAACCTGTCGTCGGATCAGCTGCGCCCCGCCACCTTCCGCGGCGACGTCAGCGATTTGCGGCTCGAGCCCGTGCGGGTCTCATCCATCGAACAACTGCAGGCCCTCACCAACATCAAAGGCGACGTCGCCAAATCCCGCCGGGAGATCGAAGAGACGCTGCGCGCCAAAGACGCCCTGACCGCAAAGCGATGGCAAACGTCGTCGTCGTCGGATCTGGCTGAGCGCTTTGGGGCCTTCGCCGATCTCGAGCGCGATCTCTCGCAGTCGGACTACCGCAAGCGGGTGGCAGCGTCGTCGACGGTGGTCGAGGAGGCGAACCGCGCTCTGGGCAAGACCGTCGACCGCACCCAACGCCAAGTGAAACTCGCCGTCGAGGCTGTGCACCAGGACCTCGCACCCGTGATCACGGTCGGCACCGGTGAATTCGATTCCCACAGCCGCGGCGAATATGCATCGCACCCCGCGGCCTGCATGAAGGGGATCGCCTCCGTCGCCGACATTGCCCACGGCCTCGACGCCATCAGCACTGGTGACGGACGCACCCTGCTCGACCTCACCACCATCATCGTCACGAGCGAGTTTTCGCGCACGCCCTCGCGCAACGAGCTCGGCGGCAAACACCACTGGCCCACCAACTCCATGCTCTTCATCGGCAAAGGGGTGCGGCGCAATCCGAGCGGCCAGCCCAACGTCTTCGGCGTCGTCGACGACAACCTCGTCGCCCAGGCCGTCAATCCCCACAACGGCAGCACCAAGAAGGGCGTCGATCTCCTCGACATGTCCCATGGCTTGGCGACCGTGCTCGCCCTGGGCGGCATCGACCCCGGCCCCCTCTTGGGCCAAGAACCCATCGTTGCCCTGCTTGCCTGAGGCCTCCGTGCGACTGTCCAGCGCTCGTGTACAGACACCACCACCGTCGTCGTCGCTCGGCCCCCCGACCCCTCAACAAGGGGGCCCTGGGCTGAGGCAGCTTGTTGCCGGCCTCGCCCTGCTGGGCAGCGCTCCCGCTTTGGCCGCCGACGCCGTCCCAGTGCCCGTCGCCCTCTTTGGGCGGCTGCATTTTCCCTTGCTGCATTTCCCCCTGGCTCTCCTGTTCGTGGTGCTCTTCCTCGAGGTGGCTTTGCGCTCGCGGGAGGAGCTGCGCCAAGAAGTTACCGGTCGCCTCTTGGGACTTTGCGCCGGATTCGCCGTCGTCACCGTGCTCGCGGGTCTTGCCTACGCGGTCGGCGAGGAATTCAACGGCGCTTCCGCCGACACTTTCTTCTGGCACCGCGCCCTCGGCATCGTCGTCGCCGTCGTCAGCGTGCTCCTGGTCTTGGTGCGGCGCAGCGCACGGCTGGCCAGGGCCTATGTGCCGCTGCTCTTGCTCGGCGTGGGCAGCGTCTCTGTCGCGGGCCATCTGGGCGGCGAGCTGGTGCACGGGCAGGGCTTCTACACACGTCCCTTGCGCAGCGAGGGCGAGCGGCGCGCCAACGCCGGCGACGAGGGGCCGACCTTCTCCTACGACGACGGCGACGGCGTTGGCGATGCCCGGCAGCGCTACGCCGAAGGTCCCATCCCCGGCAAGCCCGACTACCGCAAAGACATCCAACCCATCTTTCGGCGCAGCTGCGTGAAGTGCCACGGACCCGAGAAGCGCAAGAGTGGCCTGCGGCTCGACGAGAAGCGCTTCGCCCTCAAGGGCGGCGAGAGCGGACCCCTGGCGCTGGTGCCGGGTGACGCCGACAAATCACTGATCTTCACCATGGCCGGCAAGCCCCCCGACGACGAAGACATCATGCCTTCCAAGGGCAAGCTCTTGTCGCTGTCGGAGATCGAGACGCTGAAGCGGTGGATCGATCAGGGCGCGCCCTGGCCCGATCCCACCCCCTGAGCCCTCAGGCGCCGCCGCCGCCGGCGACGGGCACCGGGATGGGACAGAACCCTTCGGTCAGCAGATCCTGGCCCCCGAAGATCAAGACGACGTCGTCGGCCCCGGGCCGCGCGAGGATCGCCGGCTGCACACGTCGCGAGGGGCGTCCGCCGCTGCCGACGTCGGGGACGATGCTGCTGCTCCCCGTCGAAGCATCGAAGCGGAGCACCTCACGGGTGGCGTCGTCGCCGTCGTCGCCGCCGACCAGGTACACCACCTGGGTCGCTGAAAACGAGACGGCGCCGGCGTTGGCGATGGGGTGCGGGAGGTCCGCCAGTTGGGTCCACAGCGGTGTGCTCGTGGCGCCCTCGAGCCGCCAGACTTCAGACGAGGGCAAGCCATCGACGATGCCACCAAAGAGCAGGGCCGCGTCGAGGTTGGCGGGATCGGCAACGAAGGCGTGGCCAAAGCGCGCAGCCGGGCCCGGAGCAACCCCCACGCTGTCCCAAAGGGCGGGGTTGACCGTGGGATCGGAAAGCCGAAGGGCGGCGTCGGTCGCAGTGCCGGCGTCGTCGCGGCCGCCAAAGACGACGAGCTGCCCCGAGACGGCGGCAAAGGCGGCGTCGAGGATGGGCAGGGGCGGCACGGTCTGCAGCTCGGTGAGAGCGACGCCGCCAAGGCCGTCGTCGCTGAGCACGCACAGGGATTCGTTCACGGTGCCATCGCGCCGGGCGCCGCCGACGACGAAGATTTGGCCCGGCAGCTCAGCTGACGCCGCGCCGTCGAGCAGGTCGCACGAGGGGGGCCCGCCCACAGCGAGCTGCCGCCAACCGGTGCTCACCTCGTCGAGCTGAAAGACCTCGAGGCTGGGGGGGCCGCGCCCAAAGGCCAGGATGGGAAAAGTGCCGATTTGCCCGAACACCGCCCCAGCGCTCGCGCTGGGTGGGGTGCCAAAGAAAGGCTCGGTCCAAGTGCCGCCCGCGCCGTTTTCGGCGAAGGTCCAAGCCTCGGCGTTGAGCAATTGATCGGGACTGGGGGCGAAGCAGACGCCGTCGCCGTTGCAACACTCGCTCTCGGCATCGCACAGGGCCCCGGGGGGCAGACCCAGGCACGAAGGGCGGCAGACGGCGACCACTGGGATCGCGCGCGGATCGACGACCACACACACGTCGGTGGGCCCGCAGCTGTCGACGGCCGGGTCGCACGCGGCCAGGCACAAGCCGGTCGCTCCATCGCAGACGTCGAGGCCGCAGTCGCCGGCCGCGCAGCGGGGCACACAGGTGCGCGAGGCAGGGTCGCAGACCTCACTGACCAGACAGGCAGCGTCGCCGTCGAGCTCGCTGCAGCCGCCGAGGTCGACGACGTCGTCGCCGCGGAGCCTCCAGACAAAGCCGCGTCCACCGGTGCCGTCGTTGAATTCTTCGCCGATGATCTGATCCCCGCCGAAGACGTGGTAGCCCCCGATGGCCCCGGCCACGACGAGCCCGCCGCCGCCGTCGACGGCGACGCTGGTCGCCAAGGCCTGGGTCGTGTTGTTGCCGAGACCACGGCTGCGCGCTCGCTGCACGATGTTGAAGCCGTCGGCGGACCGGGCCAGGCGCAGCCCGAAGACGCTCGCGGCGTCGTCGCGGTTCGGGTCGAGCTCGCGATCCTGCACGGTGTCGACGGCCAGACCGTCCGCAGGACCCGCGCTCAGCCCCTCGCGCACCGTTCCGGCCAGCAACAAGGTGTTCTGATCCTTGGCAACGACGGTGATCTGCAGGGCACCGCTGGGGCCGGCGCGCATCGACAGCGCGCCCTCGACGGCGCCGACGTCGTCGTAGACCGCCACGAACACCAGGGGGGTTGAGTCCTCGTTCACGAGCGTGCGCGCCGGGGCAGCGGACTCTCGATCGGCGAGGGCGTCGGCGGCGGAGAAGAAGCGCTGGCTCTCGGTGGTGGCCCCGGCGACGACGAGCTCGTCGCCGATGATGGCGACGCCGCGCAGATCGGCGACGAAGCGGCCGAGCTCCAAGCTCTCGTCGTTGCCGACGGCGGTCACGAAGTCCTTGAGCAAGGTGTCGCTGTTCAGCACCGCCAAAAAGCCGGCGCCGCTGGCAGTGACGAAGGTGCGAGCAAAGAGCCCGCCGTTGTCGGCGTCGAAAGAGCCCAATACCGCGAGCCGGCTGCCGTCGACGTCGATGCCCACCACGCGGAGGTCAGAGAGGCTGGCGCCGGGATCGGTGTCGAAAAAGCTGGCGATGCTGGGCGTGATCGCTGCGCCGTCGAAATCGAAGCCGACGACGCCAATGTCGCGCGGTCCCTCCGATCCCGGATCGGGCACCGTGACGCCGCCGACGTCGTAGCCGCCGGTGTAGGCCGCCACCAGGAACGCTGCGGTGCCGTCATCGCTGACGTCGAGGAAGAGGGGACCCTGCGTGAAGTCGCCGCCCGCGTTCGAAAAGATGGTGGCGCTCTCCAGCGCCTCATCGAGACGGATGACGAAGAGGTGCTCGACGACCCCGACGACGCCGAACTCGACGTCGCCGCTGGGCATCTTCAAGCGGGCGCCGCCCTGCGTGGACCCCGCCAACCAGACCGCGCCGTCACTGGCGCTTACGATGGCGTCGATCTGCACCGAGGCCGTAGCGCCGCCCGAGACGCCGGCCTGCAAGGAGATCGCTCGCTGGCAGACGCCGTTTTCGTCGAGGACGCCCAGCAGCTGGTGGCCGCCAGGGCTGGCGTCGCCGTCGAGCAGCAACGCGCAGGAGACGCCGTCGGAGCCAAAGAGGCCCAGAGCGTTGGAGAACGCCGCCGGCACCACCGCCAACACCTGGCCGCCGCTGGGCGGGGACAAAGCGGCGACGTGGGCGACGGTGGTTCCGCTGGAAAAGGCGTCCTCACGGGCGTCGGCGACCCAGGGCGAGCCGAGGTCGTCGTCGACGAGGCACGCCGCTTGGGCAAAGAGAGAACAGCCGTTGACCACCCAGCCGCCGGGCCCAGTGGTCGCGCAATCCGCGCTGCCATCGGCGTCGACGGTCGCTCCCGCTGCAAAGAGCGAAAAGCCGATGCGGTTGCCATTTTCGTCGACGATCGCGCCTTCGCGAATGCGATCGTTGGCGCCGATCAACAGCCGCTGCGTGCTGCCCAAGAGCACGCCAAGCGCCACATCTTCGCCGGCACTCCGCGGCGTGACGAGGTCACAAGCAGCGCCGCCGCCCGACGTGGGGAGCAAGGAGATCCCCAGGCAGCGCTTGCCGATCAGGGCCGACGCGTGAACGCCACCGCTGAAGCCGCCGCACGGCAGGGTGCAGCTGCCCAAGCAGCCGGCCCCGTCGAGACCGCCGCCATCGCACTCCTCGCCGCCCTCTTTGACGCCGTTGCCACAAATTGCCGCAGTGGCGAAGTCGTGGGCACACAGGATCTCCGCGCGGACCGCCAAGCAGTCGACATCTGAGAGCACGCCGTTGCTGAGCAAGACGCAATCCTCGGCGGCGCTGCTGGAGTCCCCGGGCTCAAAGAGCAGCGCGGGCGAAAGAGGAAGGCCGTCGTCGTCGACGACGACGCCTTCGGCGGCTTCGTCGGAGGCGCCCAGCAACACGGGAGCGTCGCCGCGGAATCGGCGCAGAGCGACGAGTTCCTCTCCATTGCGCGGCACAGCCGGCGTGGCGCCGTTGAAGCCGAACTCACAAACCGTGGCCCGGTCCGCACCGGAGCTGCCGCCGGTGTCGCCAAAGAACTGAAAGCACCGACCATTGCTCGCGAAGCCGCCAACGCAGAGGTCGGGTGGTTCGCCTTCCCCTTCCCCTTCACCTTCGCCCTCTCCTTCACCCTCGCCTTCACCCTCGCCTTCGCCTTCGCCTTCGCCTTCACCCTCGCCCTCTCCTTCACCTTCACCTTCACCTTCGCCCGCTCCTTCACCCTCACCCTCACCTTCACCCTCGCCCTCTCCTTCACCCTCACCTTCACCGACGTCGTCGTCGCAGAGGCCATTGCCGTCACGATCGCTCCCCAGGCACAGCCCCAGGCAGGCCGGCTCGCGCGGATCGGGAACTTCGTCGGCGTCGTCGTTGCAATCGGCGCCGTCACAGATGTCGTCGACGGTGGCGCAGGCGGCCAGGCAGCCGGCGAGGTCGTCGACGGGGATGCTCAGGAGGCCATCGCCGTCGCGGTCGGCGGGCGCGGTGCTGCAGAGGTCGGCGCCGCCGCTCTTTTCGAGGACGATGCGCCAAACGACCAGGCCATTGGCACCGTCGGGGGACGCCGACGACACCGCCCGCAAGAAGCCGCGCCGCACATCGCCGTCTTCGTTGTCCTTCACTTCGACGTCGTAGAGATCCACCGGCAGGTCGACGTCGGTCGCGTTGGCCACCGCGATCTCCTCGTTGAATTTCACATTGTTGGGATCCGCGGTGCGCGACACCGTGAGGGTGACGGTCTCGTCTTGCCCGCCGTCAACGACGAAGCGCACTTCCACGGCCACGGGATCCAGGGGCAAGGGGACGGCAACCAGAGCGCCGACGTCTTCTTCGGCATCGGTGGCTTGCAGGCCCACCTCCACGCCAAAGGCAACCCCGCCGACGTCGCCCACGACGAAGAGGTGGAAGGCCCCGAGGGGCACACCGGGCAGGCGAAAGGCGCCGGCTTCGTTGGTCAGGCCCAGCGCGTCTCCAGCGAGGAGCTCGCCGGCGAAAGCAGCGTTGCCGACGTCGCCCAGCTCGTCGTCGCCCAGCTCGTCGCCCACCTTGTAGGCAACGACCGAGGCGCCGATGAGCGGGGGGCCGCCGGCATCGCCGACGACGACGCTGCCGGTGAGGATGGAGGTCCCGAGCAAGAGCACGTCGCCCAGCAGCTCGCGGCCGGCCTGGGTGCCGCCAGCGGGGGCTGGCTCCTGGTTGAGAGAAAACGCCCGGAAGGCGACGCGGTCGAGCGCGCCGTCGCCGTTTTGATCCAGGCCCACGCGCAGCAGATGGGATCCGATCGGCAGGCCCCCGATCTCGAAGCTGCCGCCAGCGTCGGCGCGAGCGAGGCGGGGGGCGAGCTCCGCCCGAGCGCCGGCGGCGGCTTCGTCGACGAGGACGGCGGTGCCCTGCACCGTGCCGGGGGCCGTGCCATCGAGGCGCTCGAGCAGAAAGCAACTCGAACAAAGGGTGAGCACAGTGCAGGCGAGAACGATGCTGCGCATGCGGGCAATGTTTCGTGCGGGTGCGCTGCCGCAAGGGGGTGGATGACGCGGTGCACTGCGCCCGTCAGGGGCCGGCCAAGGCCCGCAGGTCGTCGAGGCAGTGGTCGTCGAAAAAGATGTCGTCGCCGCCGCCGCCGCCCAAGCGCTCCTCCACCAGGTCGGCAGCACTGGCGGTCTCCACGCCAAAGAACATCAGGCAGTTCTCGTTGTCGCAATGAGCACCATGGGCCTCATCTTGGTGGGGGCTCTGCAGCGGTGCGCCGTTGTTCACCAGACCGAAGGCATGCCCCATCTCGTGCAAGAGCACCGTCGACATGGTGCGCTCGCAGCGGCGGCTCTCGAGGCCAAGGGGACGGCCGCCATCGCAAACGCGCTCGATGTTGTCGCGCAGCATGATGATGCGATCGCCGCGATAGGAAAAGCCCAGAACGGGGGAGCCGTCGATGTCCCCCTCGTAATGACCATCGACCCAGAACACGTGCAGCGCCGCAGCGTCTGCCTCGAAGCCAAGGTCGATGACGGCATCGTGCGCGGCCGCCAGCTCCTCGATGCTGTGTACGGCGTCGTCGTCCCCCAGTTCGACTACTTCCTCGTCCACGTCGAAGCGCACGCCCTCAGGTTTTCGCAGGGCGCCCTCGTCGCTGAGCCGATCCAGGCCCGCGCGCAGGCGGCTGTAGACGTTGGGCCCAGCGTTTCGCCCCGCCACCGCATCGATCTCGATGTCGAGCCTTCGATAATGGCTGTCGCTCACGAAGTCCCCCGGCCCGAAGCGCCCTCCGAGATCTGAAGGCCAGCAACCACCGGCGTCGACGACCACGCCCATGAGCAAGACGGCAGAAGGAAGGCGCATGTGGAGGACGTAGAGACCAAGAGCGCGCCCGGCCTCGACGACGGGGCAGCTGTGGTCGACGAGCCACCAACGCGGCGCGTCGCCTGGGATCGGGGCGCCGCGCCCGCTCGGCGGTGAAGGTCGTCCAGGCCGGCGTCACGATGTCAAAAAAAAGGCCTCGAGCGGCGCACGCCGCTGGTTGCGTCTCGATGGCGTCGGATCCGGTGACGGGGGCCGCAGCCATCCGTCAAGAGGCAGTTGCGGGAAGGTCAAGGCCCGGCGAACATGCGCCCATGTCGTCGACACAGCCCGATCTCTCTCGCACGGCCCAGCGTGCTCTCGCCATCGTTGCTCTTGCGCTGACCGTGGCCGCAGGCTGCGACTCGTGTTGCACGGAGCCCCTGGCTTCCAAAGACGACGTCGCCATCTGCGCCCTCGACACCAGCTGCGAAGAAGGCGACGCCTTCCGCTACGGCATCTGCGACTCCGGCGGCTGCGGCTCCGACGCCGACTGCTGTCCGGGAACGCGCTGCCGCACTGATCTGAACACCTGCTTTCCGCGCCTGCTCGACAGCGACTTCGAGTGCGAGACCAGCGCCGACTGCCCCGATCCCGCACAGGTCTGCGCCGTCATCTCCGTCGGCGGGCGCGAGCCCCTGCCCACCTGCATCTATGAGTCGTGCGCCGGGGACTCCGACTGCGGCGTCGGCTCTGGCCGGGCTTGCTACGCCGGCCACTGCGTGACGAACACTCCCTGTGGCGGCGCCTGCCCCGCCGGCAGCGTCTGCGAAATCAACACGAACTCCTGCCACACGCTGCCCACCGAAGGGAAAGACGCCAACGGCAATCCCAAGGTCGACAGCTCTTGCAGCCAAGAGTGCACCGACGGCCTGCTGGTGCTGGCCAACGAGGGCACCATGAGCGGCGAAATCTGCTGCGCCGCCCTCTGCAAATGCGAAGGCTTGCCCCCCGTCGTGCCCACCCGCGTCGGCCGCTACTCCCGCGTCGCCGTCACGCCGACCGAAGTCCTGGTCTCTGCGTACGACGCCGAATTCGGTGACCTGGTGGTGGCCCGCTTCGACCTGAACGGAGCGGTGAAGCGCTTTGATTACGTCGACGGCGTCCCTGCCGAGGCCCCCAGCGGTGATCCCAATGGTCCGCGCGGCGGCGTGCGCGGCGTCGGCGTCGACGTCGGCACCCACACCGGCATCGCGGTCGACAGCGCGGGCCTGGCGCGGGTCGCCTACCACGACGTCAGCGCCAACTCCCTCAAGGTGGCCATCGAGGGACCCACCGGCGTGTGGCGCTCCCACTTCGTCGACGGCGCTGCCGATCCTTCGGTTGGGCAGACCGGTACCTTCACCGACGTCGCCGTCGCCGCCAACGGCACCATCTTCGTCAGCTACCTCGCGCACGACACGACGCTGGCCGGGGTCACGGGCCAGGGCACGGGTGTGAAGCTGGCGCGCTCGCGCAATCCTGCCCCGCAGTCCGCCGCTGACTGGGAGTTCTTTGTCGTCGACGCCCGCCCGGTCACCGCCCTCGACCCGGCGGCTCGCGTGGAGTCTCCCGAGTTGCCCCGGGGGCGCGGCCTGCACAGCAGCATCGCTCTCGACGGAGACGCCGCCGTCATCGGCTACTACGACGGCAGCGACGGCGATGTGCGCGTGGCACGCTTTCAGGGCACCACCGCCGTCGTCAGCGTGGTCGACGGCGACGGCCAGGGTGGACGGCTCCCCAACGACGTGGGCCGCTTCCCGACCGTGGGCATCACGGGCAGCGATCTGCTCATCGCCTACGAGGACGCCGCTCGCCACACGCTGCGCTTCTGGAAGGGTCCCAAGGAAACCCCCGGCGTCGGCGGCGCCTACGGCGTGGCGGACTCCTTGCGTGAGGCCAACCGCTCGGGCAGCCACTTCATCGGCGCCGGCGCGCGTTTGTCGACGGAAGGTTCCACGCCGGTGCTGGTGCACCAGGACGCTTCGACCCTCGACCTGCGCTTCGCCACACTCGAGGGGGCGGCCTTTGCGGTGAGCACGGTGCTCGACGAAGGGGCCCACGGCTTCTACGCCGACGTCGCCGTCAATGCTGGCAAGGCCTACGTTTGCTCGGTGGTCGCCCAGCTCGATCCGCGGGGCAAAGAGCGCTCGCAACTGCGTCTCGACGTCCAGCAGTTGCCTTGAGTCGGCACTGACCCTCTCACGGCGACCCCAATTGTTCCTGCCGCTGCGCAACCGCGCGGTGTTTCGTGCGCAATCGTTTGAGAACAACCAAGGCGGCCTCTTCGTCCCCGGCGACCTCGATGTCGCCCTCGGCGAAGAGGTGGTGCTCGAGATCTCCTTCCTCGAAGAGCAGGTGCGCTTTCGCATCCGCGCCGCGGTGAAGTGGAAGAGGGCCTCGGCGGGTCGTCGCGCCTTGCCCGGCGTCGGCTTGTCGTTCCTCCCCTCCGAGCAGGCGACCAAGGACCAACTCGACGCCTTCGTCGACGGCGACCACGTCGATCACGTCGAACGGGACAGCCGGCGCTACTCCCTGCACCTCGAGATCAAGGTCGACGGCGCCGGCATGGGTCAGAGCATTCGTCGCACCGACGACCTGAGCTTGGGCGGCTGCTTTCTGCTCTGGGACGATCCCCCGCCCATCGGCACGACCCTGAAGCTCAAGCTCACCGCACCCAAGGCCTTCTTCTCGTGGATCACCTTGCCCGCCACGGTGTGTTGGCACCGCAGCGGCGACGAGCGCAGTGGGTGTGGGGTGCAGTTCGTCTTTCAGAGCGACCGCGATCGACGTCGCACTGACAAGCTGCTGGCGGTGCTGAAGGAGCGGCTGGTGCGCGAGGTGCGGGTGCAGGCCCCGCGCTCCCTCGTGCCTTCGTCCCCGCCGACGTCGACTTCGAAGCCGCCGACGCCCTCCATGCTCCCGCGCAAATAGCGGCAGATTTCTGGAGCCGCGGGGCCACAGGCTCCAGTGTGGAGCCAGCTGGAGCCAGCCGGTGCCAGCAGGAGCCAAGCCATGAACACCACCCTCGAGCCCAGCGAATTCCAGCAACTGATCGACAACCTCTGCGCCCGCGCCGCCGCCGACTTCGCCGAGACGCGGCGGCGACTGGAACGCCTGCGCCTCATTGGCCCTGACGACGAGCGGGGACATGAGCACGCGCTACCGGCTGAGCCGCGCCAGGTGGGCGAGGGCTGAAGCAAGGGTCGCTGCGACCCACGATGCGACGGCGGTCTTGGCTTGCCGCGTCGAGGTCAGTTGGGGCATCGTGCGCCCGAATGGACGACGAGGATGAGACATGACGAGGCAAGCGTTCTGGGGGGTCCACGCGGAGCAGGGGCAACGCTTGGCGAGGAAAAGATCATGACGGAACCGCCCGAGAGCGCCGCTGACCGGGCGATCCGCGAAGCGCTCGAGAGCGTCGATCGGCTGGAGCGCGAACGCAGCTCTGGGCCGACGCCGCGCCCCCACACTTTTCCCTCCCGTCCCGTCAGCGGCGAAGCCACCGTCGACGACGGCGCTGACGGCGAAGCGGTGGAAATCCTGCCGGCCGACGACGACGACCTGCCGCCCTCGGGGGATGCCTTCACGTCGACGCCGCCCGCCCCAGCGACCAAAAAGACGGTCGATCAGGCCATGATCGAGAGCCTGCTGCGGGCCAAGGGTGAGGCGGCCCAGGTGCTCGCCCAGACGCAAAAAGAAGCGAAGGACATGTTCGATCGCCTCGCGCGCGTCTCCGCCGACTTCGAGAACTACAAGAAGCGGGTCGGTCGCGAAAAAGACGACGCCATCAAATTCGGCAACGAGAAGGCGTTCAAGGAGATCCTTCCCGTTCTCGACAACCTGCGGCGGGCCGTGCAGGCGGCACCCGACACCGCCGACCCCACCATCCTCGTCGAGGGGGTGAAGCTGGTCTCCAAGCAGCTCGAAGACGCGCTGGCCCGCTTTGGCGTCGTCGGCTTCGACAGCTTGGGACAGCCCTTCGATCCCGCACGGCACGAGGCGGTGGGCTCGCGCGCCGACAGCATCCCGGCTCAGCATGTGTGTGAGGAATACCAGCGCGGCTACCAGCTTCACGATCGACTGCTGCGACCCGCGCTGGTGATCGTGTCAACAGGACCCGCAGAGAACTGACAGGATGACGTCGACGTCGCACCCCCGCGGGACGACGTCGACGTGACCAGGGCGACTGGCGCGTGAGCGCAACCGGAGTGGGAACGTGGGAAAGATCATCGGCATCGACCTCGGCACGACGAACTCTTGCGTCTCCTTCATGGAGGCCAACGAACCCGTCGTCGTGCCGAACTCCGAAGGGGCCCGCACGACGCCGTCGGTGGTGGCTCTGACCGAGTCCGGCGAACGCCTCGTCGGACAGATCGCCAAGCGCCAGGCCATCACCAATCCCGAGCACACCATCGTGAGCGTCAAGCGCCTCATCGGGCGCAAGTTCGAAACGCCCGAGGTCGAAAGGGCGATGAAGAGCGTCAGTTACAAGGTCGTGCGTCACGACAACGGCGACTCCTGGGTCGAGGTGCGCGGCAAATCGATGTCGCCTCAAGAGGTCTCGGCCATCATCCTCACCAAGATGAAGGCCACCGCCGAAGATTATCTCGGCGAACCCGTCACCGAAGCCGTCATCACGGTCCCCGCCTACTTCAACGACTCCCAACGCCAGGCCACCAAAGACGCCGGCCGCATCGCGGGTCTCGACGTCAAACGCATCATCAACGAGCCGACGGCGGCCGCTTTGGCTTACGGGCTCGACAAGAAGAACAGCAAGGGCGGCCTCATCGCCGTCTACGACCTCGGCGGCGGCACCTTCGATATTTCGATCCTCGAGCTGCAAGACGGCGTCTTCGAGGTCAAGGCCACCAACGGCGACACCTACCTCGGCGGCGAAGACTTCGATCAGCGCGTCGTCGGTTTCCTCGCCGACGAATTCCAGAAGAACAACGGCGGCATCGATCTGCGCCGCGACAAGATGGCCCTGCAGCGCCTGCGCGAAGCGGCCGAAAAAGCCAAGCACGAGCTGTCGTCGTCGCAAGAGACCGACGTCAACCTGCCCTTCATCTGCGCCGACGCGACCGGCCCGAAGCATCTGGTCTACACGCTGACGCGCGGCAAGCTCGAGGAGCTCACCGACGACCTGATCGAGCGCAGCCTCGCGCCTTGCGAGCAGTGCCTCAAAGACTCCAACGTCGCCAAAGGCCAGATCTCCGACGTGCTCTTGGTCGGCGGCATGACGCGCATGCCCCGGGTGCAGCAGCGGGTGAAGGAGTTCTTCGGCCGCGAGCCCAACAAAGAAGTGAACCCCGACGAAGTCGTCGCCATCGGCGCCGCGGTGCAGGGGGGCGTGCTCACCGGGGCGGTGAAGAACGTCTTGCTTCTCGACGTGTCGCCGCTGACCCTCGGCGTCGAAACCGCCGGCGGCATCGCGACGCCCATCATCGAGCGCAACACCACGGTGCCGGCGAAGAAATCGATGGTGTTTTCGACGGCGCAGGACAACCAGCCCATGGTGTCTGTGCACGTCATCCAGGGCGAGCGCCCCATGGCCGAGGACAACAAGACCCTGGCGCGCTTCGAGCTGGTGGGGATTCCGCCCGCACCGCGTGGTGTGCCCCAGATCGAGGTCACCTTCGACATCGACGCCAACGGCATCGTCGGTGTGCAGGCCCGCGATCTCGGCACCGGCAAGCAGCAGAGCGTGCGCATCACGTCGTCGTCGGGACTGAGCGAAGACGAAATCCAGCGCATGATCGCCGAAGCCGAAGCCTCCCGCACGGGTGACGCTTCCAAGCGCGAGCTGGCGCAGGTGCGGGCCAATGCCGAAGGGCTCATCTACACCGCCGAGAAGTCTCTCGAAGAGTATGGCCACGTGCTCTCCGAACAGGACCGAGCCGACATCGCCGCCTTCTTGGTCGAGCTGAAGCGCGTGCTCGATGGCAGCGACGCGCTGTTGATTCGCGAAGCCATCAAGAGGCTCGAAACGGCCAGCCACAAGATGGCCGAAGCCATGTATTCCGAGGCCGCCGAAGCCCTCGGTGACGACGACGAGAAGAAGTAGTCACATGATCAAGAAAAAGCCGACCAC
>JAHFED010000122.1 GCA_023248635.1 Myxococcales bacterium | reverse complement strand
CATCTTGGGTGAGACCGACGGCGCGACGAACGGTGGCCAGGCGGGCCGCCACGCTCTGCTTCAGGACCGGACGGTTGCCGCGTCGAACCACGCCGGCATGAGACGCAGCTTGGTGACGGGCTGAGAACGATCACAAAAGGTCGCCAACGACGACGGACTCGCTCAGCGTTGGGCGCGGCCGGCGAGCACGTCCTCGACGGAGATGACTGTGAGCGGGTGATAGCTGGGCTTGGCCACCGCAAAGACGCGCGTCGCGAGAGCGGGACCCCAGCCCTTTTGCGCCCTGAGGTCTTCATGCGAAGATGGCCGCTGCGTCGACGACGAAGCGGATCTTCAGGTGCAGCTGCCCTTCACCGCTGTCACCGACGTGAGCGAGGGCGACGTCGACTGCTTCGACTTCAGCACCAGTGGCGGGCACCTGCGCGCTGAGACGGCGGGCGACCTCGACTGCGCCACCAGCGACGTCGGCGCCTACCCCTTCGACTTCCCCTACCTGATGCTGCTGCGCGGCAACGCCTTCATTGCGATGGAGAACCCTGCGTTTTTCAGCCCCTGTGCCGTGCTCGATCTCCAAATCGACGAGGGCGTGTACACCCTCTGCGTCGGGACGACCCTGGGCAGCCGCGCCGACGACGTGGAGCTCTCGGTGGCCCTGGTCGAGCCACCGGGCGATCCCTCGTCCGAACAAGCGCAATAACGTTGTTCCGCTCCGGCACTGGGCAGCAGGAGCAAGCCAGCGGAGGATGGGTCGTCGTCGGCGAGGTCGTCATGAAGCGCGTGTTGTTCTGGGGTGTTCTGGGCGGCTTGGTGGGCATGCCCTCGATGCCCTCCACGTCGTCACGGGCGTGTTGACCTACCGCAACCCCATGTTGGGGCTACAGGATTGGTGGGCCGTGCCCCTCTTCGTTGGGGCCGGCCTTGCCCTGGGTCTGGGACACCGCCACGCCGCAATTCCCTTGTCGAGAGCCCAGACGCTGCCGCCGACCAACCTGCGCTCCGCCCTGCTCGGCTTTGGCGCCTTGGTCTTCTGCTATGGATCGTCTGGCCTGTTGCAAAGCTGGCCGCTGGCGGATCTCATTGTCTATTTATCGATCTTCATGGGCGCGGTTTATTTCGTGGATGATCGGGCCCGACCGACCCTATTGGTCCATGCGGTGGGCGCAGCGCTGCTCGGCCCGGCAGTCGAAATCTATATCTCGTCGACCGGGGCCTTCTCCTACGTCCATCCCGACGTCTTCGGCGTCGCCTACTGGCTTCCCGGTATCTATGTGAACGCCCCGTCGGCAGCCATTTCATGGATCGTTGTCTGAGCGGGATCGAGCATTCATAATTCGTGGAATACTTCTGACTCTGTGCATCGCCGTCACCAGCGTCGACTGGCCACCCTCGATTTCGACGCCATCCCGAGTTGCGCTGGCACCCTGCTCTCGCTGTTTTGCTCACTGCAGTGCTTCTCTTCACCCTGGCGTCCTGGTCGCGGCAACGTCTTGAGGAGGGTGCTGGCGCGCACCTCGGGGGGGTGGTCGGCTTCGCACATCTCGATGCCGGCGTTGGCCACCAGGAGCTCCCCTCCAACGTCGACAGCCCCTCGTCGCTTCGGCACGGAGCGCGCGCCTGGCGCTGTCGACGACCAGGATGGTCTTTTGTGATCATTTGAGTTCCTCAATAGAACGGCAGCGCCGGGTCCGCGCTTGCGATGCCGGGCGCAAGGCCCTCGTCGTTGGCGTATCCGTTCATCAGCCCGCGTCGACGGATTTGTGTTTTGGTCTCTACGATCTCATAAGATCTCATCGTTCGTCGGCATCCAGAACCGGAGGAATCTTGAGTCGCTTGCTGGTTCTCGCGCCGTTTGTCCTGAGCGGGATGGTCGCCTGCGTTGGTCTCGAAGGGGCTGACGGTCAGGCTGGCCCGTCGGGCGCGACTGGGTTCGACGGACCATCGGGCGCGACGGGGGCCGCGGGCGCAGACGGTGACACCGGGGCGCAGGGATCGGTGGGGCCGGCGGGGCCCGCCGGCCTGGCGTGCTGGGACGTCGACTCCGATGGCAGAGCCGACGAAGATGAGGACATCAACGTCGACGGCAATGTCGATGTCGCCGATTGCGCGGGCGTGCGGGGCGCTGGGGGGCCCGTCGGCGCAGCCGGCCCGACAGGAGCTACCGGAGCCACGGGGCCTTTGGGGGCGACGGGCGCGACAGGATCGCCCGGCGCAACGGGCGCAACGGGCGCAACGGGCGCAACGGGGCCGGTGGGCGCAACGGGAGCAACGGGTTCGACGGGTTCGACGGGAGCAACGGGGGCGCCTGGGCCGACGGGACCGCAAGGAAGCATCGGTCCCCAGGGTCCGACCGGCGGCGTCGGCGTTCCCGCACTGACCTGCCGACAGCTGTCGGGAGCCCCGTCGACGGCTCTTGCGTACGGGTCAGGCTCGCGGGTCGACTGCGACAACGACGAACTGATCATGGCCACCGCCTGCGAGGTTGCGACCGCCACCGCGGGGACAGCGTCGCAGATCGATCCGAACTCCCTCGTTTGCATCTTCAGTGGGGCCCCGCCTCAGCCGGGGGACAACGTCCGTGCGTCGGCACTGTGCTGCAAGATGTCTGTCATCGAATAAAACTTCTAGATTTTAGAGTATTTTTTGATTCTCCATAGGGAGCATTCATGGTCACTCCCTGGATCATCGCGAGCGCAATGCTGGCCATCGGCGTACCGGCACCGCCCGGCACCGCACCGCGTGGGGCCATCCGCCCTGCGGCGCCGGTGCTCTTCGACATTGACATCGTCGAGGTCATCATCGGACGCGACGTCGTCATCTTGTTGCGCGATCAGCGCGTGGTCCGCGGCAAGCTGCTGCGCGGCAGCGCGAAGAAGCTCGTCGTCGAAAGCACGGAGGGAGAGCTCCTTGCCCTCCTGCCCGGCGATGTGATGTCGCTCAGGACCGCCGTCGACCAGCGGCGCCCGCCCACAGACGCTGCTTCAGCGATGTCCACTCCGACTCCGCCGTCCGCTGGACCTGTGGCGACACCCACCGCGACAGCGACCCCCGCTCAGGTGCAGTTCGAAGCTGGCGCGTCGACACCAACGACGCGCCCAGCGACGCCGTCGACCCCTTCGGTCGCCCCCGCGTCTTCGACCGCTTCCCTCGCCGCTCCCGCCGCCCCGCAGACTGGTGGGCCTGCGCGGCAATCGCTGCTCCCAATGTCCCTCGTCATCAGCGGAGCCACCGGCATCGTCGGCGGGTCGATACCGACCGCCATCGGTCTGTTGAACTTCAACGCCTATCAGTCGGCCCGCGAGGCGTTGGCAGCCGTCCCGCAGAGCGACACCGCCAGGAAAGCCGCCGCACGCAAGGTCGCGCTTGAAACGCAGGAGTCGTGGAACGGCAGCGGCGTCTACCTGGTATCCATCGGGGGCGCCGTGATCGTCGCCGGCGCCGCTGCCACCATCATCGGGGCGTGGCTGTGGGGTTCGGCCGAGGCGGAGGATGAGCCGCCCGCGCCAAAGCCCGTCGGCAAGTTCGCCTTCGCGGCGAAAGACTACGCGCTCGAGTACCTGGAGCCCGGCGGCGCTGCGACGTGGTTGAAGCCGCGCATCAACGAGCAGGTCACCAGCATCGTCGACATGGGCGAGCGGGCATTGCCCCAGGCGCTGGCCACCGTGCCCCCACCGATCAGCCAGGCGATCCTGGCCTTGGCCAAACGCTACAAGTCACTCATCATTGAGAAGGTCTCCGGACGCATCCTCGGCATTTATGACGACAACCAGCCCGCCGTCGATGCTGTGATCGCCAAGTACAGCATTCTGGGCGATGATGAGCTAAAATACGATCTCATTGAAGCCGGAAGTGGAAAGTCGAAGAAGGTCATCGATCAGGCCAATGCTGCCCTCAAAGAAACGTTTCGAGTCTCCCGATCGATTCTGATCGCGAAGAAGCTCCTGGTGGTGGCGCGTGCTGATGCTGCTGCGTTCCAGGCCACCAATGATCTGGGCCATCTCGCTGGTGTCGGCGTTGGCGTCATCACCATCACCAAGCTCACCATGAGCGCCGTCGTCGACGCCCAAGCGTTGGCGCCGCGGCTGCAACAGACCTCGATGCAGATCGCTCAACAGGTGCAGGCCGACCCTTTCCTTGCCCTGGACCTTGGTGGCGCCGTGCAAACTGTGGCTGGGGCGGCGGCGGACCTCGCAGGTGTCCCAGGGCAGGCGGGCGATCTCCTCACCGAAGTGGGGGAGCTCATCCAGTTGTTTGGGTGATCGCCGTGGTGGTACGACGACAGGCGCCAGCCGTGGTGGCGAGTCCCGAAGTGGGGGAGCTCATCCAGTTGTTTGGGTGATCGCCGTGGGGGTACGACGACAGGCGCAGCCGCGGTGGCGAGGGTCTGGGGGACGATGTGGGGGGCACCTGGCGGGCTCGGTCGACACTCCTTCTCCGCCGCGGCCACCGTCACCGTCGGCGTTACCGGCCTGGTCCATCGGCCTTGATCCGCGCTCTTCGCGGCAGCCGTGGAGGGCCACCTGGATGTTGGGGGAGGGGTCGTCGGCATCGGTGAGTGTGGGCTCGATGCGCGACCCGACATCGGCAACGCGGCCTTGCACGAAAAGGTGTGGCGGCGTCATCCGCAGCTGGCCTGTCGTCGGGGCTTGCCCGTGGTGTTGCACGGGGTGCGACAGACGGTGCCCTGCTCGCCATCGTCGACGAGGAATGCGGCGACGGCGGCGTCTGACACGGCGTCTCAGGATCCAAGAGACCATGCTCTTGGCGGAGCGCCGTGGCCTCTTCATCTCGGTGGAATTCCTCGCCCTCGACGAGCGCGCGCGGCGCTTGCGAGACGCCGTGCCCGCCATTCCAGAGGAGCGTTTGCTCGTCGAGACCGCGCCGTCGTCGCCCTCCGCGGGGCACCCGCTGCGCAGATCGCGGTGTTGACCACCGCCAACGTGCGGCGCTCTTTCGTTTCTGAGCCTTTATTCGGCGAGCACGGCGTCGACGGCGAGCTGGTAGCTGGCCGCCTCCTCAGTGGTAACGAAGCTGACGCCGACACCGTTGGGTCCGAAGCGAGCCCCATTTTGGGAGGCGCAGTTGTACTCACCAACGGTGGGGCTGCAGGCAGAGCAGGGGGATACGCAGTTGTCGAGGGCCGCGTAGCTCAGGCAGGACGACTGGGACATGTTGCAACGCAGCTCGACGGCGTCGACGGGCAGCCCAACGGCTGAACGACCGGTGAGCGCGGCATAAAGCGTGTAAACATATAGCAAACTTCCTTCGGCTCCCGGCTGTTCGCTGTCACCTGCATAGAACTCGGATTTCTGCGCCGTCGACGGAGCGTCACCAAGAATGTGGAGCCAAACTCGACCAGCGGGAATAAAGCGAACGCCCTGGGTATTGGCATATTGCTTGACTGCATTGTGCAGGCTGTCGAAGCCCGCCGGATACACGCTGAGCACGTGAGCGGTGGCCATGATAGCGAACTCGGACCCCGCACCTTCAGCAAGCTCGCGGAAGTCCTGCCAGCACCCGGCATCACCGGCATCCTCTCCGTTGGAGGGCAGCAACACGACGACGTCGTAAATGCCCGAGCCGGCGGCGGCGTGCACGCTGCTGTCGGCCAGGAAGGACTGACAACGGACGCCGATGATCTGCGCGCGGTCGACGGTCAAGACGCTGGCGCCGGCGTTGGCCACCCGTGACATGGATGCGAGCGCAGCGCCGATGTTGGATGCGTCGTTTGCGCTGTCTGCGAAGCCAAGCTGGCCGTTGCCGATGAGCAAGACCGTCAACGACGTCGGCGGGGCTCCTCCTTCTCCTTCTCCTTCTCCTTCTCCTTCTCCTTCTCCTTCTCCTTCTCCTTCTCCTTCTCCTTCTCCTTCTCCTTCTCCTTCTCCTTCTCCTTCTCCTTCTCCTTCTCCTTGGCCGCCGGCGCAATCGTTGGCTTCGCCAACCGTGATCAACGGGCCGATGCAGCTCGTCAGTGCGGGATTGGGCCCCGCTGTTGCTCGTCCCAACCCGATGTCGAGGCCATCGCCGACACTCACCAGCGCGCGGAGGTCAATGCTCGTCAGCGCGTCGTTGCCAGTGATTTGCAGAAAGCCGTCGACGCTTGCGAGGTTCGGCAGGATGATCGTGGTCAGTCCTTGATCGTTTGCGATGACAAGGAAGCCCCCGATGCTCGCCAATGACGGAAGCTCGATAATTGTGAGGTGCGAGTTGCCTGCGATCCCGAGACCACCGCCCACGCTGGTCAACCGCGGGAGTGCCAGCGTTACGAGTCCGGGCTTGAGGACGACGTCCCCCGTTACGACACACACGTCTGCCAGGGCGGTCAGTTCCAACAAGTTCTCGACAGTGACGGAACCCTCGATGGTCCGGCAGAGGTCGCCCTCGCCTTCCCCTTCCCCTTCCCCTTCCCCTTCCCCTTC
>JAHFED010000074.1 GCA_023248635.1 Myxococcales bacterium | reverse complement strand
AACATCAGCGCGCCATTGTGGTTCGAGGGGCTCGATCCTGATCATCGCCCGATCATGGAAGTGCGGGCGTCGGTGTCATCGCCGCGCCAGACCAATCTGCGCTGGGAGCTCTTAGCCTCCGAGAAGAGCGTCGGCGCTCCCTTCACGAAGGTGGCCGAAGGCAGCGGGGCCGTCGGCGACAACCAAGGCGGCGACGACGTCATCGCCACCATCGATCTCAAAGCCAAGTTGCCCGGCATGGTGGCGCGGGCGGGGGATCCGGCGGGGCTCGATCCCGAGCAATTCTCGGGGGCCCTCGAGCTGCGCGTGTTCGGCACCAACCCATCTGGGGTCGAGGTCCTCGGCAAGTTCCGCAAGACCTTCGGTGTGCGCCGCGACGCCAGCGTGCACGAGGGCTTTCCCCTTAACCTCGGCGCCTCGGGCGAGTCCTCGCCCAAGCTCACCGACCTCGACGGCGACGGCCGCGAGGAGATCGTCGTCGCCACCGCCGACGGCCTGGTGCACGCGATCCAGACAGACACCACCGAGCTGCCCGGCTTTCCCATCCGCCTCGACACCTACGGGCCCCTGAGCGCCGCCGTGTGCGCGCTTCAGCCCAGCAAGTGCCACAGCGGCAGCGCGGCCTTCGCCAGCGGCGCCATCGACCCAAGCACCATTCACACCGGGGTGCTGGCCGGAGTGGCCATCGGCGACGTCGACGGCAGCGGCGACGGTTGTCGCGACGTGATCACGGCGAGCCTCGATGGCTTGCTCTACGCCCACGATTGCAACGGCGCGCTGCGGCCTGGCTTTCCGGTCACCATCGATCGCAGCACCACCACCGACGGCCTCACCGGCGCGCGCCGCTGCACCAACGACGCCGGCGACGAAGTCATTGGCTGTCGCAGCGAACAGCTCTTTGGCGAGAGCGGATTTTTCAGCACGCCGATGTTGGTGGACCTCGACGACGACGGGAGCCTCGAGATCGTGATCGGTGGCCTGGATTCCTACATGTACGCCTGGCACGGCGACGGCGTGCTGGTCACGGGTTGGCCTGTGCACCTGGTCAACGAGGACGAGCCCGCGTTCAAAAACGGCGAGGTCAATCGCCTCGACGACCGCATCGTGGCCTCGCCGACGGTGGCCGACCTCTTTGGCGACGGCACCCCCTGGATCGTCGTTGGCACCAACGAGCGCGTCATCAACGTCAACGGCGGCTTCCTCTATGCCATCCACCCCGACGGCACCTCGAACCCCGGCGGACCCTTCCCCCCCGGTTGGCCGACGACGGTGGCGGGCTTCATCCCCGACGAAATCCTGCCCTACATCGGCCGCGGCAATCCCAGCGCTCCTTGCGCGGCGGACTTCGACGGCGACGGCGACGACGAGATCGTCAACGCTGGCATGGGCGGGCAGATGGTGATCATCGACAGCGACGGCCGCGTGCGCGACCAGGCCATGCGCAGCCTGCAGAGTGACTACGGCCCCGGCGAGAACATCAACGAGGAGCTGAACCCCCTCTCGCTGCCGGTGATCAACAACCCCTCCGTCGCCGACCTCGACGTCGACGGCGTCTTCGACATCATCAACGGCACGGCGGGCACCGGGCTCATAGCCGTCGCCAACAACGGCGGCCTGCGCGCTGAATTCGATCACTCGGTGTCGGCGTGGATCTCCGACAACGGCTTCTTCCAAGACGGCTTTCCCCACCGCGTGTGGGACTACCAGTTCTTCATGAACTATGCCGTCGCCGACATCGACGGCGACGGCAAGGGCAACGTCGTCTCCGGCGACGGCGGCTACTTCGTCTACGCGCCCAACCTCGATGGCGTCGAAGCCCCGGGCTTCCCCAAGTGGACCCAGAACTGGCACGCAGCCACGCCGGCCATCGGCGACCTCGACGGCGATCAGAAGATCGACGTCGTCGCCAACACCCGCGAGGGCTGGCTGTGGGCCTGGAAGACCGAAGGGCACGTCGGCGGCGCGCCCGACGCCAAAGTTCCCGCCATCCAGTGGGAGGGCTTTCACCGCGACGACCAAAACACGGCCAACGCCTCGGGGGACTTCGCCCAGCTGAAACGCTACCCGCGGCTGCAGCTCCCCGACGACGCCGTCTGCGAGAGCGGCTGCTGCTGCGACCAGGACCGCACCAACGGCACCTCGCTGGCAGGTCTGGTCGTGTTGGCTACGCTGCCCCTGCTGCGCCGACGTCGGCAGCGCTGAGGTGCGTATGAACTCTGTCCTCGCCGGGCGTTGCCCCTGCTCCGTGTGGTCCCCCCAGAACGCCCGGCTGCGGAAAACCATGATCGTGCAAAAGAGTTGGGTCGTCGTCGTCGTCGTCGCCCTCGCGGGTTGTGAATCCCTCACCACCATCAAGGTGCCCGCGGAGTCGGAGATCGAGGTGCCCGGCAGCGCCGCCATCTTGCCCGGCAATCCGCTGGTGCCGGAGCAGGTCTTTCCCTCCGACGCCATCTCTCAGGCCTTGGCCCAGTCCATCGCCCAGAGCTTCGACACCGCGGGCTACGACAAAGACGCTGTGGACTCGCTGAAGCTCACCCAGCTGACGATGACCGTCACCGAGCCCAACGAGGGCAACAACCAAGTGCGCGGGCTGGGCTTCCTCGAGAAGCTCACGATCTCCTTGGCAGCCGAGGGGGTCGACGCCGTCGTCGTCGCCGAGAGTGACGAGGGCGTCTTCGATGGCGACCCAGGTCCTACGGAATATGATATGCCCCTGACAGAAAACGAGCTCAAGCAGGTTTTCGTCGCCGGCGACCAGATGGATATGAGCGCCGACCTCGAGCCCTCCGATCCGCCGAATTTCGCGACCACGGTGCTCTTTGAAACCGAGCTCACCATCGTCGTCAACGTCTTCGGCGCCGTGAGCTGAGCATGCATCCTGAGGTCCTGCTCGCCGAGCTCGGCGCGCCCTTCGTCGACGGCGCTCTGGTGCACCTGAACAACGCCGGCATGGCGCCCATGAGCGCGCGCAGCGAACGCGCGCTGAACGAGCTCGGCGCCTTGATGCGCGAGGGGTCCCACGCCGTGCCGCGCCTGCTCAAGCGCTACGAGGCGGCCCGCGCGACCTTCGCCCGCTTGGTGGGCTGCGACGGCGGCGACCTCGCCTTCTTTCAGACCTGCGCGGCCGCCATCTCCCAGGTCGCCTTCGGACTGCCCCTGCAGCCCGGCGACTCCATTGTCCTTTTAGATCAGGAATATCCGTCTAATTTCTATCCATGGCATCGCGCAGCAGAGCGGGCCGGCGCCCACGTCGTCGTCGTCCCATCCCGCCAGGACTTCAGCATTGATTACGACCGGCTGATCGAATCGATTACATCCAAGACCCGCGTCATCTCGGTCTCCTTCGTGCAGTTTCAGACCGGCGCCATGGTCGATCTCGTCCGAGTGGTCGAAGCCGCAGCCAAGGTCTCGGCCCTGGTCGTCGTCGACGCCATCCAGGGTTTGGGGGTGCTGCCCTTTTCAATGAGCGAGCTCGGGGTCGACGCCGTCTGCGGCGGATCGCAGAAGTGGCTCCTGGGCCCCCTGGGCCACGGCTTTCTTGCCGTCACGCCGGCGTTGCGCGAGCGGCTCACGCCCGTGCTCCAAGGTGCGATCTCCTACGGAACCCCCGACGACGTCGTCGACGTCACCCGCCCCCTGCGTGCCGACATTCGTCGCTTCGAGCCCGGCACGCCGCTGGTGATGGGCGCCGCTCCGACGGCGGCTTCGATCGAGCTCTTGCTGGGTATCGGCATCGAGCGCGTGGGCAAAGAGGCCCGAGCTGTCGCCGACCTCGTCGACGAAGAAGCCCGCCGCCGGGGGTTCGAGGTGCGGCCCCGATCGAAGAGCCCCATCGTCGTCTTCGTGCCCCCGGGCGATCTGCGGGAGCATGCGGCCCACCTGCGCGAAGAGGGCATTTCGGTGGCCGTGCGCGGGGGAGGGATCCGCGTGAGCCCCCACGCGTTCAACTCCAAAGACGACGTCGCCCGCCTCTTCTCGGCGCTGCAGGGCGCTCAGCTGTAGAGGCCACGGCGCTCGATCAGCGTCAGCACTTCGCGATCGATGAGCCCGGAAATGTCGCGGCCCTCACGGAACAGGGTGCGGACGTCTGTCGACGACAACAGGGGCAGATCGATGCCCAGCTTCGCGCCGGCTTCATAGCCGCGGCGGGGGACGACGACGAGGCGGGCGAGCCGCTGCACCTCCTCGGGCTCCTTCCACTTCGGGAGGTCTTGCAGGATGTCGCTGCCGGCGATCCACACCGGCCTGATGCCGGGGCGCAGGGCGTGAAGAACGCGCAGCAGCGTAACCGTGTAGCTCGGCGCCGGCAGCCTTTTCTCGAGGTCGAGGACAGCCGCGCCGCCGGCGAAGTGGCGGAAGGCGAGGTGACACATGCGCACGCGGTCGTCGAAGGGCACCAGGTCCTTGCCGAAGGCATGGCTCGCCGTCGGAATCACCCAGAGGTGATCGAGCTCTTCGGTGGCGTAGACGGCGAGGGCGATCATCGCGTGCCCGAGGTGGGGCGGGTTGAAGCTGCCGCCGAGCAGGCCGATGCGCCCCAAACCCCGCAGCGGAGGGATGAAGGTGTCGAGCGCGGCCAACGCATCGTCGTCGATTCCCTCGACCCGGCTCACGCGGATCGCACCGACAGCCGCGAGCTGACCTGCAACGCAAGGTTGTGCTCGCTCGACGACCCATCGAAGGCATGGGCCACCAAGGTCGCTGCGCTGCCTTCGATGGAGACCACGACGACGCGGTCGCCGACGACGACGACGGCCCGGGGTCCGTGCTGCGTGATCGAAAAAGCGCCGCCGCCCACGAGCCAGAGGTGGGCGTTGTCGATGGCGTCGATGCCGTCGGCGTCGGGCACGGCCATGACCAGCAAGCCTCCGACCATCTCGACCACGCGATCGGTGCGCTGCAAGGTGAGGGGATCGGCGTGCGTGGAGACGACGGCGGTGCCGAGGTCCAAGGGACCGCCCGCTGGACGCGACGGCGGGCCGTCGTTGGCCGAGCCCGGATCGCGCAGGAGCCAAGCGGCGGCGTCGTCGAGCCAGGCATCTTCGCGTGCCTGGCGTTCGCGCTGGTTCAGGCGCGCGCCCACCACAGCCGCGCGGTCGAAGAGCAGCAAGCGGGAGCCGCGCGCTAAGGCCGCACCACGATCGACGGCGGCAGCGGCGACGTCGTCGTCGTCGTCGCGCACATCGACGCACACGATCTTCACGCGTACCCGGGGTGCAGCAGGGCCGCGCGCGTGCCCAAGAAGGCCTGGCGCTGGGCTTCGTGGTGGGCCGTCGCCGTCGACGCGTCTTTGCCTTCGTCGAGGAGCTTGCGCGTGGTGTCGTCGCCCCAGAGCAGATCGATGGCGAGGCGATCGCTCACGTACTCGTAGGTGGACCGGCGCCAATCAAAGCCTGTGAACGTGCGGGCGGCGGCGAGCAAGGCGACGCTGGTGTGCAGCGAATCGAAGGCGCGTGCGTCGACGACGTGCAGCTGCACACCGCCGCACAAGGTGCCCGCGTGCTTCTGGAAGGTGGGCCGGAAGAAGCAAGGCCGCAACACGACGCCGGGCAACCCTTTGGCGCCCGCCAGCGCCCGCGCGCGCTCGACGAAGGCGTAGGCGTCGTCGATGTAGGGTGCGCCGCAGAGCTCAAAGGGGCGCGTGGTGCCGCGGCCTTCGCTGAGGTTGGTCCCCTCGACCAGACATCCACCGGGGTACACGAGGGCCGTGTCGGGCGTCGGCATGTTGGGCGAGGGCAAGACCCAAGGCAGGCCTGTGTCTGTGAAGAGCATCGAGCGCTGCCAGCCCGTCATCCAGACGACGTCGACGTCGACGTCCAGTTTGTCGTGGGCGACGAAGAAGCGGCAGAGCTCGCCGAGCGTGAGCCCGTGGCGGTTGCACAACGGGTACTCGCCAACGAAGGACGAGAACTTTGGATCGACGACGTTCCCCTCGACGGTGAAGCCATCGATGGGGTTGGGGCGATCGAGCACCAGCACTTTGGTGGCCGTTCCGGCGGCGGCGCGCAGAGCGAAGGCGATGGTGTAGGCGAAGGTGTAGTAGCGGCTGCCGATGTCCTGCAGATCGCAGACGAGGACGTCGACATCGGCCAACTGTTCGCGCTTGAGGAAGAGGCTGTCGCGTGTCGGGCCGTAGAGAGAAATGACGTCGACGCCGCTGCGCTTGTCTTGGTCATGTCCGACGTGGGCCATGTCTTGGGCATCGCCGAGGAGGCCGTGCTCGGGTCCAAAGAGGCGCACCAAATTCACGTCCTGCTGCAGACAGCGATCGAGCAGGTGCACGAGCGATCGATCGACGCTGGCAGGGTGGCCCAAGAGCGCAACCCTCTTGCCCTTCAGCCGCACCATACCCTCGTCGACGACGACGTCGAGTCCGGATCGCACCACCGCATTGGTCCCAGCGCCCATAGGGGGTCGACCCTCTCACGCCCTGCGCGCTCTTGTCGACGGCGTCCGCGTCGGCGACGTTCTGCGGATGCAGCTGCATCATCTCCACAGCGGCCCACGCTCCGACGACGTCAGCGCGGGCGATTGCTGGCGCGTGGCGGTGAGCCCCGAGGGCAGGCGTGATGCGTGTGCGCCGCTCTTTGACGACGAGCTCGCAGCTCTCTGCGCGGCGGCGGGCCTGGTGCCCGTGCTCGATCATGCAGGACCAGCGGCTGCGTCGTGGTCCATCGACCGACCCTTGGGCCCAGCTCTGGTGAAAGAGAGCGTGAGCGGGCGGCTGCCCCTGGTCCTCGACGACGAGGGCTGGGAGCGGCTGCAGCGGGCGTTTGTCACCGCGGCCCAAAGGTGTCGGGCGCACGGCCTGCGACCGATCATCGCGGTCGACGACGACGGCCTCTTGCACGCTGCGGTGTCGCCCTTGATGACCCACCCGCCGGCGCCGAATCGCGTTCGGTCCATCGCAAGGGCTTGCGCGCCCTGCGACGTGCTCGTCGTCGTCGAAGACCTGGCGCCGGGCGGTCTGGATCCCACGGCTGGCATCGCCCTGTGCCGACAGCTGATCGCCGACGCCGCCGCCACAACTCTGTACGCCACCGCTGGCACCGTTCGCCTCGCACCCCTGAAAAACCGCGGCAAAGGGGAGAGCGTCGACGTCGACGGCGTCTTTTTGGACTCCGCGGCCTGGTGCACGGGGCTGGGCGTGCCTGTTGTCGCCGTCGGAGCCTCGGCCGCATCCCCGAAACGGCTGCTGCAGCGCGCGCGATCCCTGCAGTTGGCCGGCGTCGTCGTCGTCGTTTGACCTTGTCAATGCCCCGTTTTTTCCTTGAAGGTGCCGGGTTTCCTGCCATCACGGCTGCTCGGAGATCCACCACGTGAAGATCCAGCGCCTCGACATCCAGGGCTTCAAGTCCTTCGCCGACCGCACCTCCATCCGCTTCGGCCAGGGGATCACCGGCGTCGTCGGACCCAATGGCTGCGGCAAGTCCAACATCGTCGACGCCATCCGCTGGGCCATGGGTGAGCAGTCGGCGCGCTTGCTGCGGGGCGGGTCGATGCAGGACGTGATCTTCAACGGCTCCGACGTGCGCGGCCCCATGGGCATGGCCGAAGTGACACTGGCCTTCGACAACGACGGCGCCGGCCACATGCCCCCCGAGTACGCCCACATCAACGAGATCCAGGTGACGCGGCGCCTCTATCGCGACGGCGACAGCGAATACGAAATCAACAAGACCCCCTGCCGCCTCAAGGACGTTCACGACCTTTTCTTGGGCAGCGGCGTCGGCACGCGCGCCTATTCGATCATCAACCAGGGGCAGGTCGCCGACATCATGAGGGTGAAGCCCGAAGAGCGTCGTCGCATCATCGAAGAGGCCGCTGGCATCACCAAGTACAAGGCGCGCAAAGAGCAGGCCTCGCGCAAGATGGAGGCCACGCGGGTCAATCTGCAGCGCATCGACGACGTCACCAAAGAGATTGGCCGCCGACTCGGTTCGCTGCGGCGCCAGGCGAAGAAGGCGGAGAAGTACCAGGACCTCAAGATCCAGGTGCGCGAGATCGAGCTCCATTTGTCGACGCTGCGCTTCTTCGAGCTCAGCAACGCTGCCTCCTTCGACCGCGCTCAGCACGAGGCCTTGCAAGAGGGGATGAAGTTCGAGATCGAACGCTACGCCGCTGTCGAAGCAGCCATCGACGGCCTGCGCCGCAGCCAGCTCGACGACGAGAGGGCGCTGAACGAGAAGCAGGGACGTCTTTACGAGATCGACGCCGGCACCGCCCTCAACCAGCAGTCGGCGGATCACGCAAAGATGAGCTACGAACGCTCGATGCAGCGGGACCAAGAGGCCGCTGTCGAGGTCGAACGCCTCCGCGAGCAGCGCGCGATGGTCGAGGGCATTCGCCAGGAGCTCGAAAAGAGCCAGCGCGAGCTCTTCAGCGAAGCCCAGCAAGATGAAGGCGCCCTCGACACCGCCGTCGCTGACCTCGAGTCCCACCGCGCCCGCCGCGGCGACGAGGCCCGCACCGTCGAGACACTGCGCCGGCAGGTGATCGAGACGTCGACGTCGGCGGCCAAGTTGGGATCCGACGTGAACAACCTGCGCGCGTCGGTCGAGGACATGCAGAAGCGCAAGGACGTCGTCGCGCTCGAACGCGCGCCTCTCGTCGACGAATTGGTGCGCTTCGATGAGCAGGTCAGGCTGCACGACGCCGAACGCGCCTCGGTCGAGAGCGACAAGGTCGCGGCTGAAGAGGCCCGCAAGGCCGCCGCCGAACAGATCGCCGAAGACAAGAAGGCCCTGCACCAAGCCCAGCGTCTCCACGACGACGCCCGCGCGGAGTTGCAGAAGAAGCGCTCGCGGCTGTCGTCGTTGGAGGAGATCCACGCCCGCTACGAGCAATCTCCTGAGTCTGTGCGCGTGCTGCTGAAGCGCGGTGGACCCCTCGAAGGCCGCGGCAGGCTGCTCGTCGACCTCTTCGAGGCCGAACCCAGCTGGGAGGCAACCATCGAAGCCGGCCTCGGCGCCCGGTTGCAGGCCGTCGTCGTCGACAACAACGACGACGCGCGGGCCGCCATCGAGTTTCTGCGCGAAGGCAAAGCCAAAGGACGCACCGAGCTCCTCGTCGAACCTGCGCACGCTGAAGCCCTGACTGCGACCATCGAGGGCGCGACCCGCGCGCTCGACGTCGTCAAGCTCGGAAAAAGGGGCGGGGCTGCCGCGAAAGCGCTGCTCTCGCGCCTCTTTCTCGTCGACGATTTCACGCAGGCGGCGTCATCGTGGGCCGCGGCGCGGGCGCTCGGTGCCAGCCTGGTGACCAAGGCCGGCGACGTCTTCGAGCCCTCCGGCGGCGTGCGGGGCGGGGTCGTCGACAAAGAGGGGCAGGGGGTCTTGAAGCAGAAGCGCGAGATGCGCGAGCTCGCCGACGACGTCGCCACCCGCGAAGCGGCTGTGCTCGAGCTCAGCAAATCAGCCGAGGAAAAGCACGAGGCGCTGTTGGTGCTCGACGAGACCCTGCAGCGCGCGTCAGAGCGAGCCCAAGCTCTCAGCCTCAAGCTGGTCGAGGTCAAAGGGGTGTGGAAGCGCGCCCTCGATGAGCAGCTGCGGGTGAAGCAGCGCTCTGATCGTCTGGTGCTCGACGAAGAGAAGCTGATCCAATCCCTGCACAACGCCGTCGTCGACGTCGACGCCAAGATGATCAAGCTGCGCGAAGCCGAGTCCTCGCGGGCCGCCTTCGAGGCCGAGCTGAGCGCGCGCGGGCAAACGCTGGTCGAGCTCGATCAGACCATCGCCGCCAAACAGGACGTCGTCACCACCATGAAGGTGCGGGCGGCGTCGATCGCCGAGCGCACGGGCAGCCTCAAGAAGAACCTCGAGCAACAGCAAGCCCAGGCCCGCGATCTCGAAGCGCGTCTGCTGCGTCTGCAGAAACAGATCGAAGATGGCCACGTCGAGCGCGAGCAGCTCACAAAGACCGAAGCCGACGCCCGCGCCCAACTCGCCGTGCTGCACGACGAGCGCGTCGTCGTGAAACAGGTCCTCGAGGCCATGCGCACGGTCTGGGAGAAAACCAACGAAGACCTGCGCGTGCAAGAGCACCAGGCCCGCGCGGCCCGCGCTTCCCTCGACGCCGGGCGCGAGGCCCACGCCGGTCTGCAAGTGCGCATCCGCGAACGGGAGCTCGAGCTCGATGCCCTCGTCGATCGCATCATCGAGCGCCACCGTGTGACGCCGCAGGAGGTGCTCTACGACTTCCACCAGCGCCCCCTGCTCTCTGCCGACGCGCTCGAAGACCTGGGCTCGCGCCTGGTCGACCTCGAGCGCCAGATCGAGAGCCTCGGCGCCATCAACCTCACCGCCATCGACGAATGCCGTGAGCTCGAGAAGCGCTACGACTTTCTCCGCACCCAGGCCGACGATCTCACCCACGCCTTGAACCAATTGGAGAAGGCGATCATCAAGATCAACCGGACGACGAAGAAGCGTTTTCAGGAGACGTTCGAAGGCATCAATGAACGCTTCACCCAGGTGTTTCCGCGGCTGTTCCGCGGGGGCAAGGCCTGGCTGGCGCTCACCGACCCCAACGACATGCTGACGACAGGCGTGGAGATCTACGCCCAACCGCCCGGCAAGAAGCTGGGATCGGTGGCCCTGCTCTCCGGCGGCGAGCAGGCATTGACGGCGGTGTCCCTGCTCTTCGCCATCTTCCTGCTCAAGCCCTCTCCCTTCTGCCTGCTCGATGAGGTCGACGCCCCTCTCGACGAAGCCAACGTCGGCCGCTTCAACGACATGGTGAAGGATGTCTCGGCCCTGAGTCAGTTCATTGTGATTACACACAATAAGAAGACCATGGAGGTGGCCGATCAGCTCTATGGTATTACCATGGAAGAGCCCGGTATCAGCAAGACGGTGAACGTCCGCATTCAGTAGGTCGGGAAATCAACGGACGCAGTGGCGACGCGGCCCGGCTCCCCACTTGGCCACCCGGCCAGAGGCAAAGAGCTTGGCCTCAGCCTTCGCGGATGCGAGCGGCCGACAACAACGACGACGGCGTCTCGATCGACGTCGTCACCCACAGCTGGTGCGCGGCCCGGGTGGCGCCGATGTGTAGCAGGTGGCGCGAGACCAGAGCCTCGGGGAACATCGCCTCCGTGACTTCGACGAGGACGACGTAGTCGTATTCGAGGCCCTTCACCTTGGCGATGGTGGTGACGTCGATGCCCGGCGCGAAGCTGAATTCGTCGTCGCTGCCCGAGTTGCCGTCGCCGGGGAGCACCAAGCGCAAGCGGGGGACTTCGGCGTCGACGAGGTGATCGTAGAAAAAGCGCGCGCGCTCGGGATAACGCAGGAGCACCGCACACGAGGCGAGGGGCTCGCGGGCCATCAGCGCACGCAGGTTGTCGGCGAGAAAGGCCACTTCTTCGCCGGCGTCGACGAAGGAGAAGACTTCGACGGGCGCGCCACGTCGTACGGCGCGGGGCGCTTCGACAGGTGCCAGGGGACCCAAGACCTCGCGGGCGAATTCGACGACCTCCGCGGTGCTCCGGTAGCTCAGGCGCAGGGGTGCGACGGCGATGGCGCCGTGCTTGAGCGAGGGACCAAGCTGGGAAAAGAGCTCCTCCCAAGTCTCATAGCCGTTGTCGAAGACGACCTTCTGCACGACGTCGCCGGCCAAGGTCATCGATTGGCGATCCCCCGTCGAGGCGATGAGGGGCAAGAGCTCGATGGCGCTCAGATCCTGGGCTTCGTCGACGACGACGTGGTCGTGGGCGATGGCGGTTCCGCCCCGTTCGATGAGGGCTCCGTGCCGGGCCACCTGCATGGCCAGCAAGAGGGGCAGGTCGTGTACGTCGAAGGCCTGGATGGGATCGGAGGGATCGGGACCAAGGTCGTCGACGGGCGTCTTGTGGTCGTCGTCGATGTCGCTCAGGTCGGGCAGCTCTTCGACCTGTCGGCGCGTGTGCTGCAGTGTCGTGCGGATGGCGGCTTCGTCGACGCCGGTGCTGCGCAGCAAGGCTTCGTCGGTAATGAGCTCTTCCCACTCCGACACAAGGTCGGTGAGCAAGTCGAGGGCCTTGCGGGCTGCCCTCTTGGCACGCTCGCGCGTGTCGGTGGCGAAGGCCAGATCCTCGAGGGCACCGGTGCGGAAAGTCTGCAGGCGGGGCACCAAGGGCAAGGCCTGGGTCGCCTGCCACGCCAGCATCAAGGCCGCTCCGTCGATGCGGTCGGCGACGGCGTCGGCCAGCAGCGCCGCCACTTTGTTCGCGCGGTCGGCCACCTGCGCCTGCACCGCGGCCAGCATCGCCGGATGCTTCTTGACTCGCGAGACGTCGGGGGTGACGTCGTCGACGATGCGCCGACCGTGCTTGCCGAGCAGGCGCTCGACGGCCCAGATCGTCCAGTCGGCATAGGCCATGACTCGCACACCACGCACATCGAGGCTGGGCAGCAGGCGCTCGATGTAGCGCACGAGCTGGCGCTGGGCGACGACGACGAGGATGTGGGAGGGACGAAATTGGCCGCCCGGCCTGAGGGCAGAGAATTGCTCGCCTTGTAGGCGGCCGGACGAGGGCTGCGCAGATTGAAAGGCCAGCCAGGCCACGCGGTGCAGCGCGATGGTGGTCTTGCCCGAGCCAGCGCCGCCTTGCAAGGTGACGAGACCCGACGTCGGCGAGGTCATGGCGTCGAACTGCTTGCCGTCGATGAGTGCGGTGATCTCGGGAAGATGCCGATCCTCTCGGTTGTGCTCGTCGCCCAAACCCAAGGCAGCCCGTGCAGGGGAGGCCGACGACGACGACGGCGACGGCGCTCGGGCCGCTTTTCCAACCCCGCCCTTGAGTTCGGGACCCTCTCCTGCGAGCAGCGCCACCCATTCTTCGGGACCATCTCCCTTGCTCTTGCTGAACGTCCCCGAGGGGCAACGGATGCGCAGCAGGCGGCCGCGAGAAAAGGTCAAAGTGCGACGGACGAGCACGGCGCCTTCGCGCACCTGCTGCCCGAGCTCCTCTTCGTAGTCGTCGCCCTCGTCGTAGCGGTAGTAGATGCGGCTCACCGGAGCGTTGCGCCAGTCGACGATGACGACGCCGGCATCGCGATCGATCATGCCGCGCTTGCCGATCAGCACATCGCGCTTGCGCCCCTTCTCCTCGAGACGGAGGTGGCCAAAATAAGGTGCCTGCGGATCGATGGAGCCCTGCGCTTTGGGCAGCTCAACGGCGGCGACGTTGGCCGTGCGCATCATCTCGGCCAAGAGCGCCGCGACGTCTTCGCCCCGCGCCGCCGCGATGTCATCGCGCAACTGCATCAGATCGGAGTCGAGCTTGCCGCGCTTTTGGGGCTTCTTCTCTTCGGACTGCTGGGCCAACGAGGTCGCCACGCGCCGGGCGACCCGGCCCGCCATGCCCACTTCGTCGTCGACGATCTGCTTCTGCTCGTCGCTCAGGCCCATGCCGCTCTCATGGAGTCTCGCGCGGTCTCTCGCAACCGCTCGCTAGGCCCACACCCGGGCCAAGAAGGCGGCGGCGTCGTCGGGTGTGGCGGGTGCGCAACGCTCCAGGAGCTGGGCCACAGCGAGGGCGGAGGCGGGACGGTCGTCGCGACGTTTCTGCAAGAGCAGCTCGATGACGTCGCCGAAGGGTCCGGACTGGGCCCGTAGGGTGCGCACGGCCTTGTGGGGCTTGTTGACGACGGCGTAGAGGGTGGTGACTTCGTTGTCGCCGCCGAAGGGACGTTGGCCACTCAGGATCCAGTAGAGGGTAGCGCCCAGGGAAAAAAGATCGGATCGCGCATCAAGAGGATCGCCCATGATCTGTTCAGGCGACATATAGGGTATCTTGCCTTTCAGCTCACTTTTGCCGGTCATTGTCTGCAGATCGTTGCGCCGGGCGATGCCGAAATCGAGCAGCTTCGTGAAGCCGTTCTGGCACAAGAAGAGATTGTCGGGCGAGACATCGCGGTGCACCAGCCCCACGAGAGCACCGTCGTCGCTCCGCATGCTGTGGGCGGCATGTAACCCGCGGGCGGCGTCGAGGGCGCAGCGCACGATCACCGGCAGGTCGATGGTGAACCCCTCCTTTTCTGCGCGAGTCACCAGCTTTTGGAGCGTCAGTCCTTCGAGAAGCTCCATGACGATGAATGGTTCGCCGCCGGCGGATTGAACGTCGAAAATCTGCACCACATTGGGATGGGCGATGCGTGCGGCGATCTCCGCTTCGCGGGCGAAGGCCTCGACCAGGCCGTCGTCGTCCCCGCGATCGAGGCTGAGGCGCTTCAGCACGACCGCGCGCGAGAAGCCGGCCTCGCCTTGTAGCCGTCCTCGGTACACCTCACCCATGCCACCGCGTCCAATGAGGGCGTCAACGATGCAGCGCCCTACCTTGCTGCCAGGTGCGAAGCTGGGTCGTGCGAGATCGGCGATCACCACCGAGGTCGTGCGCGGGACGTTGCGGGTGGGCTCGGAGAAAGGGTCGTCGTCGCCCGGCCCGGCCTGGGGCCAGCCAGTTCCGTCGGGCGTCGCCGTCGCCAGGTTCGCGCGGTGGGCCGTCGGCGGAAGGCCCTGCTTGGTGCTGGGAGGCCCGCCGAGCATCGCCTCCATGTTGGGTCGGCGCTCCGTCACCTCCGGGGCTTCAGCCAGCGCGCTGGCCTCGACGTCATCCAGGGCGGCCCACGCTGCGCTCAGCTTGTCGCTGGCGACGTCGGCGACGTCTCGGTGCGCGGGCTGGCTGGCTGGTGTGCCGTTGGGGTTGGGCACACCCGGCAGCAGCGCCGACCACCAATCCGCGGTGCTGCCAGGCGGGAAGCGGTCGTATTCGGCAAAGGCGACGACGTCGACGGCGGTGCGGCGGAAGGCGTCGATGGCGATGGCGGCTTCGCGGCAATGCAGGTCGACCTTGGCCGGCCAAGAGACAGTCTCGAAGCCCCTGACGCCGACGCCTTCGTTTTGCAGCTCGATGAGCAAGGCCCCGTGCGGACGCAGCCAGCTGTCGAAGATGGCGTTGAGGATGGTGCGTTTGGCGCAGACGCCGTCGATGGTGCGAAAGAGGGGCTTGAGGGCGGGGAGCTGCACATGCGTGTCGAATCGCGTCGATGAGTTCATCAAGCGATCGACGACGATGCGGCGAGCATCGCGCAAGGATCCCGCGTCGAGTGCCGCCAGCTGATCGTCGAGCTCTGCCAGCCGGATCTTCGCGCGGTGGTGGCGGGCGGCGACGGCGGCGAGGCGGGTGAATTCGGTCTCCAGCGCTTCGACGTTGGCCCGCAGCTCCTCGTAGGCGCGCACCTGGGCCGCGAGATCCTCCTTGAGCCGGGCGCCTTTGCGGAATTCGTCGACGCGATCGAGGAGACCGGGGCGCGAGCGCAGCTCCTTGTAGCGACCGCGATCAGCGGTAAGGCGCGTGTCGATGCGTTGCCGGCGCGTCGACAGGTCCTTGAGCTCCGCAGCATCGAGCATCGAGCCCTCGAAGCCGGCGCGTGCTTCTTCTTGGGCCGCGCGTGTCTGATCGCGGGAGGCCAGCAGCGAGGGCAACTGCGGTTCGCCGACGGCGACGGCGGCGGTGTGCAGACACTCCGGATCAAAAAAGGGGACGACGACGGCCCCGACCTGCTCCCAGAGCCCAATCTCTTCGAGGCCGACTGCGTTGATCGCGGCGGTGTGCTCGCGGGCGGCATCGAACGCGGTGTTCAGCGTCGAGGTGAGCAAGCCTTGGGCTTCGACGACGTCGGAGGCCATCAGCCATGATCCCGTCGGGGACCAACCTCGAGGCTGTCACGGACCCGCGCGTAGTCAGCAAGGCCGGCAGCGAAGCGCTCAGGAGGGGCATCGTAGACGACGTCGTAGACGCAGCCGTCTTTCTTCAAGACAAAGAGCGCCCGTTGACGCGGCACCCCATCGACCTTGGCCCGAGCGATGGTCTCGAGGGCCTCGCGTCCGGAGAAGGGCCGCAGGCTCTGGGACAGCACCTCCCTCTCGGTGCTGCCCATCATCAGCTCCCCGGTGAGCCCTTCCAGGGGGGCATCGGACACGCCCTCACAGTGGCTGTTGACGAGGATGCCAGCGGCGAGGGCGGGGTTGTGCCAGGCGATGTTGGTGCTCGCGAGCTCGACGCGCGTCCAGCCTTCGCCGGGGTCGCCGGCGGCGTAGTTCACATGCTGGTCTTCGAAACGCTCGTCGACATAGCGGCCTGTGCTGCCCCAGCAGCCAACGAGTCCAGCTGCGACCAATGATGCCGCCAGAACGGAGAGGATCCTCATTCCAGCACCTCCTCCGACGAACCCGTGAGCTGGAGAAAGAGATCCTCCAGCGTCGGCGCCGCGCCCGATCCCGTACGAGGGAGCGTCGATAGCAGCTCCGCTACTGTCCCGTCGGCCAGCAGCTTGCCGCGTCCCATCACCAGCACGCGATCACAAACCTCTTCGACCACATCGAGGGTGTGGGTGCTCATGAGGACGACAGCGCCGGCGTCGGCGGCTTCGCGCAGCACTCGTTTGACGAGCTTCATGCCCTGGGGATCGAGGCCGACCATGGGTTCGTCGACGAGCAGCACCCGCGGCTGGCGCATGAACGCGCTGGCCAGCAACACCCGCTGGCGCATGCCGTGGGAATAACCACCCAGGAGATCGTCCTCTCGCCCCTTCAAGCCAAACCGGGCCAGCTCGGCGAGCCCCACAGCGTCGACGACGTCGGCGTCGAGGCCATAGAGCCCAGCGATGAAGGTGAGCAGCTCGCGGGCGCTCAAACGCTCGGGCACATAGGGTCGGTCGGGAATGAAGGCGAGCTTGCGCTTGGCCGCCTCGGGTTCGCGCACGTTGTCGATGCCGTCGACGAGCACGCGGCCCTGCGAGGGCACCAACAAGCCCGCGATCATCTTGATGGTGGTGGTCTTGCCCGCACCATTGGGTCCCAAGAAGCCGACGACGTCGCCGGGGCGCAAGGTGGCATTGAGGGCGTCGACGGCGGTGCGGGTACCGAACCTTCGCGTCAGCTGCTCGAGCACCAGCATCAGCGCAAACCAGCGGCATCGACGAGCGCTTCGCCAGCGCCAGCAACCCCGAGCACACGGCCCATGGTCAGCGTCCCGCCGAGGCCCTCAGCCACCGGCAAGAACACATCGTCGAGGGAACCGATCACCGGCACGGTGGCGTCGACCTTGGTCCAAACACCGTCGCTGTATACCTCGGCGACGGCGTGGGGCACGAGGCGGGCCTCCGCTGTCCCAGGGGCCACGAGCTTGTAGCCAACGAGGGCGCGCGCGGGGTGTCCGCAGGAGCGCAAGGCGGCCGTCACCAAGGCCGCAGCGCCGTCGCAGTCGCCCCCGTGCTTCAACATGCCCCGCGCCGAGGGCGGCTCGTCGACTTTGGTGGCGTCGACCAAGGCGTGCACCCGCTCGGCGATGCCCACCGCGTCGGCCAGGCCAGACCCGCAACTGATCAAGCCCTTCACGCCGGCGTCGTCGCTCTCGAAGAAGATGCCCGGTGCTGATTGATCCGGCCGCGTCGCCGTCGTCGGCGGCGGCACTTGCTTCGCTGCTCCTGCGAGGGCTTTGCCTTTCAGCGTGCTGGTGCCCGGCACCGCGATCTCTGTGGGGGCCGAGGGCAACAGCGGCGCCGCATCGCCCTCGGCGAACACACCAGGACCCACACGCAGGCCCTGGGGCAGAGCGCGCACGACGACGTGCCCCGCCTGATCGACGACGACGACCTCGGGGCCGCGCCGCTCCACGGTCACGGCGAGGGTTTCGGCGGACGTGAGATCCACCAAGGTCGCCGCGCTTCTGCTGGTGGTGCGCACGCGGTGCACCAGCTCCACCAACAGCACCCGCCCCGCGACCGGAAGCCGGTGGCCGACGTCGTCGACGATGGCGCCGGCGCGCAGCTCGATGTGTCTGGCACCAGGTCGGTCGCTGACTGCGGCGATGGCAAAGCCGTCGGCGTCGAGCGAGGCCGTGAGGGTAATGACGTCGTCGTTGAGACGCGTGACCCTCTTCACCTCCCGCGGCGTCGGTGTGCTCTCGACCACGGAGGCCACGGGCTCGCCGCGAAAAAAGATGGTGCGTGTGCTCTGGATGTTGGCCCCATCACAGGCACCGAGCAGCGGCAGCAGCAACGCGCCCAGCAACCTCACGAAAGGTCCACCGGCAAGCGCCCGGCACACGAGATGCCGTCGTCGTCGACGTCGACTGCGGCGGCCAGCACCTCGACCCCCGCCTTGACGGCACGCCGCACCGCCTTGGCGTAAACGGGATCGATGGCCGCCGCGGTGGAGACCCGGAGTACGTCTTTGCGCTGCACGAGGAAAAGCAGCGCCGTCCGTTGTCCCTGTGCAGCGGCGCGGGCCAGACAGTTGGCGTGTTTGGTGGCGCGCTCGCTGACGGCGTCGGGAAAGAGGCCGACGTCGCCGTCGCGCAGGGTCACGCTCTTCACCTCGACGAAACAGGTCGGTTCATTCGCTCCGCAGCGCAGGTGCAGATCGACGCGGCTGTCGCCCAAGGGAACCTCGCGCTCGACCTCGCTGAACGCACCGAGCTCCGGAAAGATGCCGGCGCGCAAGAAGGCCTCGGCCACGCGGTTGCTGCGGATGGTGTTGCAACAGATCCAGCTGCTGCCGACGTCGACGGCCTCGAGCTCGAGGGGGTAGGTCCTCTTGCCCTTGTCGTGGTTGGTCAAGAGCACGGGAGCATCGGGCATGAGCATGCCCGTCATCGCGCCGGTGTTGGAGGTATGGGCGGTGACGACGACGCCGTCGATGCTGACGTCGACGAAAAAGCGCTTGTAGCGACGCAGGAAACGTCCGCGCACCACGGGGGCGCCCCAAGGGTTCAGCGTCTTGCCGGGGGCGGAGGTGGCCTGCACGTCGCTTCTGTTACGTTCCTTTCCCATGACGACAATCGCTCTCGACGTCATGGGCGGCGATCACGCTCCCGCGGCGCCGCTCTCGGGTGCAGCCCATTTCTCGCTCAAGCCCGAGTGCCCGCGCCTGGTCCTGGTGGGCGATGCGCGCCTCATCGCTGAGATCCTGGGCCGCGAGCCCCACGACCCTGACCGCATCAGCGTCGTCGACGCCCCCCAGTTCGTGGCCATGGACGCAGACCCCAAGACAGCCCTCGACGCCCTGCCCGATGCCTCCGTCGCCGTCGCCGCGCGGCTGGTCAAGGAAGGCCGTGCCGACGCCCTGGTCTCGGCAGGCAACACCGGCGGCGTTATCTTGGCCTGTGCTCGCACCTGGGAACGCTTGGCCGGCGTACCCCGCGCAGCCCTGGGTGCTGTCTATCCAACCGAGGTCCGGCACGGGGAGAAGAACGATCCCTTCTCGTTGATCCTCGACGCGGGCCTCACCCTCGACGTCGACGCCGACACCCTGGTAGCCTTTGCGATCATGGGCAGCGCCTACGCCGCGCGCATCGCCAAGAACCCCCGGCCGCGCGTGGGTCTGCTGAGCAACGGCAGCGAAGCCAAGAAAGGACCCGCCGCCGTCGTCGAAGCCAACGCCCGCCTCAGCAGGCGCAGCGATCTGAATTTCATCGGCAACGTCGAAGGCCTCGACATCCCCAAAGGCACCGCCGACGTCGTCGTCACCGGCGGCTTCACCGGCAACATCGTGCTCAAGATGCTCGAGGGCGTCGCCGAGACCATGCAGTCCCTCGTGCGCACGGCGGCGGACGCCAGCCTGCTCAACAAGGCCGGGCTGATGATGCTGCTGCCGGCGTTGAAGGAGCTGAAGAAGACGACGGACTGGCAGCAGTATGGCGGCGCACCGGTGCTCGGCTTCGAGCACGTCTGCATCAAGGCCCACGGCCGCAGCTCGCCCCGTGCGATCAAGAACGCGATCAAGGTCGCCTGCCGCGCCATCGACACCCAGCTCGTCGACGCCATTCGTACCGGCCTGTCGACGTCCCACTGAAAAAATCGAAAGAAATGGTGGGTCGGGCGGGAATCGAACCCGCGACCAACGGATTAAAAGTCCGCTGCTCTACCAGCTGAGCTACCGACCCCCAGGCGCATTCCCTAAGGTTCGTCGTCGTCGCTGTCAACGCGCTCCGAGAATGTTCGCGCGCGGACGAACATCAAGAACTTCAAGACGCGCCAGCGTCTTGAACATCCAAACTTCAAGACGCGCCAGCGTCTTGAACATCCAAACTTCAAACACGGCGTGACCGCGGACCCGAACGCATCTATGAACGCCTCGATGTTCACGGGCCTCATCGAAGACACCGGCACCGTCACGGGGCTGCAAGCCAGGCCCGCTGGGCAGCGCCTCGTCGTCGAGACGGCGCTGGATTTGCTGGCGCCCAGCGCGACCCAAGTCGGGGACTCCCTGGCCGTCGACGGAGCCTGCCTCACGGCTGTCGTCGTCGAAGCCCATCGCGTTGCCTTCGACATCGGACCCGAGACCCTGGCGGTCAGCGCCTTCGCCGGCAAGCTGCACGTCGGGCGCCGCGTGCACCTCGAGCGGGCCCTGCGCCTCTGCGATCGGCTGGGCGGGCACCTGGTGGCTGGCCACGTCGACGGCGTCGGACACGTGCTCTCGAGGCGCTCCGATGGCGACGCTCGCTATCTGCGCTTCTCGGCTCCCAAAACCGTGCTCGACCTGTGCATCTTCAAGGGATCCATCGCCATCGACGGCGTGAGCCTCACCCTGAACAGCGTCGACGACGACGGCTTCGAGGTCTGTTTGGTGCCCCACACCCTGCGCCACACCCACCTGAACGATCTGGTGCCAGGCGATCTGGTGAACCTCGAGAGCGACCTCATCGGTAAATATGTGCAGCGCCTGATCACCCGCAGCGTCGTCGCAACAGAGGGCGTCACCTGGGAGCTCTTGCAGAAGGCTGGCTTCGACGCCCCAAGTCGGACGGGCAAGTGAACCCCTCTTTGCCCGGCGGTCGGACCTTCGCTGCGAGCAGCCTCGCCACCACCCCGCTCGAGGCGGTGCTCGATGTCGCCACCCGCTTGAGATCGCTGGGCTTTCGGCCCGGTAAGACGCGGGGCAGCGCTTTGTGCTTCGTGTCGTGGCCCCTGGCCCGCGAGGCCCGCGCCCTGCACGAGGCCCTCGGCGACCTGCTCGAGGGCATTGCCTTCGTCGCCTTCGCGGGCAGCAGCGCCTTTCACGATCAGCGCATTCCCGAGAAGCGCGCCGGACTCGCCGTCGCCGTGCTCGAGGGCGTCGTCGGCGAGGCCCGCAACAGCCTGTGGCAGGAGCACGGCATTCAGATGGCTGCCCCACTGCTGGCGGATCGCGGCCACGCGGGGGCCCGTTTCGTGGCCGTCGGCGCCCAACGCGCGGGTCCCTTCGATCTCCTGCCGGCCTTCGACGAAGCGGGCGGTGACGTCGTCGGCTGCGTGGCCCTGCGCCCGCACAAGCAATTGCAGCCGGGCGTGTCGACCTTGTCTCTCGATGGACTGCGTCCCATCGTCGCCATCAGCCAGGCCGCGCGTCAGCTGGGGCCCACGCGCACGGTGACAGCGGCGAACCAGAGCGTGATCCGCGAGCTCGATGGACGACCGGCCCTCGAGATGCTGCTCGCCGATCTGCCGGCGACCCTGCGCAACAGCCTCGGTCGCCTGGGTGGATCCCTCTTTGCCAGCATCGGCGTCGACGACGACGACACCGTGGTGCTCCGCAACGTCACCGGCATCGATCCAAACACCGGGGCCGTCGCCGTCGCCGAGCATCCCCGCGTCGGCACCGAGATCGCGTTTTCGCTGCGCGATCAGCAGTCGGCCCGCCACGATCTCGAAGAGAGCCTCGCCGCCCTCGAAGGCGCGCTGGGCCGCATCCGTCCGCGCCTCTTCGTGGTGTTTTCGTCGTCGTCACGAGACGCCGGCCTCTTTGGTGCGCCCCTGTGGGACGTGACCCGCGTGCTCTCGCGCTTTGGTCCAGACGTGCCCGTGGTCGGCTGTACGGCCGGCGCAGAGGTGGCCACCTGCGGCGGCAAGACCCACGCCTTCGCCCAGACCGCGGTCATCACCGCCCTCATCGAGCCCTGAGAAAGAGTCGCGGCCCGAAGCGACCAAGGGATCACAGCTGCCGGGCGCGGGCGACGACGTCGTCGACGAAGGCCCGCAGGTGGCTCTCGCTGGTGCGCGGGTTCAGCAGGGTGGTGCGCAACCACAAGCCTGAGCGCTCCTTTGGCAGCCCACGGGCGTGCAGGTGCACCTGAACGCAATACACAGTGCCGTCGTCGACGATGGCCTTGCGGACGGCTGCGTTTTCGCCGCCGCTGCGTCCTTTGAGGCGGAAGCACAAGATGTTCGTCTGCGGCGGCACCAGCAGCTCAAGCTCATCGTGCGCGCTGATCAGGTTCGCGAGCACCAAGGTCTTGTCGCAGCAGGCGCGCACATGGTCCCGAAAGAAGGCGACGCCGTAGGCCTGCAGGCACGCCCACACCTTGAAGCCGAGCATCTTCTTGGTGCACTCAACGGTGCGGCGGCCGACGTCGGTCCAGCCGTCGTCGTCGTCGTCGAAGAGGTAGCCGGCCTGTTGGGCAAAAGCGGCGGCCCCAGCTTTGGCATCGCGAAACAACACCGCGGTGACGAGTGCTGGCATCAACAGCATCTTGTGAAAATCGACGACGACGGAGTCCGCTCGCGCAAGGCCAAGCACCTGCTCCGCTCTTTCGGGCAGCAAGGCCAAGGGAGCGCCGTGGGCGCCGTCGACGTGAAACCACAAGCCGTGGCGGGCGCAGACGTCGGCGACCCCGTTCAGGGGATCCCAGGCACCAGCAGCGGTGGATCCAGCGGAGGCGACGACGGCGATGGGTTTCTTCTTTTGCTTCAGCGCCTTTTGGACGGCGGCCTCGAGAGCGCGCACATCGAGCCGCAAACGCTCATCGACGTCGACGGCGACGCAGCCCTCGTCTCCCAGTCCGAGAATGTGAACGGCACGGGCCACGCTGTAGTGGGCAGTGTCTGTGACGAAGACCACCAGAGGCTGCCCGCGCACACCGCGTTGCCAGGGGTCAAAGCCTTTGGCCTGGCGCGCGGCCAAGAGCGCCGTGAGATTGCCCAGCGAGCCACCCGAGGTCAGCACCCCCGACGACGACGACGGCAACCCCAATTGTGCGGCCAGCCAGGTCAGCACCGCGCGCTCGATGGCGGTGCCGGCCTTGCCCATCTCGAAGATCGCCATGCCGTTGTTCAACAGCGCGTCGACGAAGTCGCAGATGGCAGCGGCCGGCAGGGGCGTGGCCACCTGGTGCCCGATGAAGCCCGGATGGTGCAGCTTCGTCGCCGCCCCGATCACCCGTTGCACCGCATCGAGCAGCACTGCTTCGACGTCGTCAGCGCCGGCTTCGGGGAAGTCCGGATCAAACAACGCGCAGGCCGCCGACGGAGAAAGCGCGGGCAAGACCGGATCCGGGGGATCGCCCAAATGGCTCGCCAAGACGTCGACGACGCGGTGCCCCAGCTCCCGAAACTCGGTGCCCCGCATCAAGGGCCAGCCCAGGCCTGCAAGAAAGCAAGCACCGCCGTCGGGTCGTGACCCACCGACGTCGGCAGCTGAAAGGCCGTCGACGCCTGCGTGTGCAGCAGCTTGCCCTCGCTATCGAGCACGAGCAGCACCGGAAAGCCCAGATCGAAGGGCTTGCCATAGAGCTCGTTCAGGTCCGCATTGTTGCCGGCGTCGACGTGGATGGCGACGTAGCGATCGTGCGCCGCCTGTAACGCCGGTGTCTGCTCGATCAAGTGATCGAGGGCCTCACAAAAGCCGCACCAGTTGCCGCCGAACTGCACCAGCACCCTCTTGTTCGAGGCCTTGGCAGCGACGACGGCCGCGGCGACCTGTGCCTTGCCCGAGGCCTTGGGGTCGTAGGCGCGATAGCGCCCCAAGGCCTTGTTCAGCTCGGCCTTGTCACAGCCACCGACAGCGACGCCTGTGACGACGGACGCAGCCAACACCACCAGCTGGAGCACGCGCATGGCGGGTCTCATAGCATCCGTCCCCAGCGTCAGGGGGAGAGCAAGCGCTCGACGCCCGGATGAATGCGCGAGGTGACCTCGTAGTGGATGGTGCCCATCCACGATGCGAGCTGCTCGGCGCTGACGCCTTCGTCGCCGTCTCGGCCCATCAAGGTCGCCACCGCGCCCGGTCGGGCAGCTGGAGCGTCGGTCACATCGATCATCATCATGTTCATGCACACCCGCCCGCGCACCGGACAGCGCACGCCATCGACGACGACGTGGGCGACGTTCGACAGCCGGCGGTCGTAGCCCTCGTGGTAGCCGATGGGCACGATGGCGATGCGTGTGGGGTGGGTGGCCCTGAAGGTGCGGCCGTAGCCGACGTAGGCGCCGGCGGCGACGTCTTTGACCTGCGTCAGGCGCGCGCGCCACGAGAGCACGGGAGCGAGCACCGGGTTCTCCCCGGGAGGAAGGGTCTGCGACGACGACATGCGGCGCTCGAGCCAGGCCGCCTGCGTCTCCTTCGACGGCCACAGACCGTAGGCAGCAATGCCGACCCGCACCAGATCGCCATGGGTGCGCTCGTCGAGCAAGGTCGCAGCGGAGTTCGCCGAGTGGATCAAGACGTCGTCGTCGCCGACGGCTGCGTGGGCGTCGAGCAAGGTCTGCAGCTGGCGATCGGCGAAACGGTGATCGGTGGTGTCTTCGATGTCGGCGAAGTGGGTGGTCAGGCCTTCGAGGCGCAGGCCGGCGGTGCCCCTGACGATGTCGGCGAAGCCCCCGATTGCGCGTGGATCGAGGCCCTGGCGGTGGGTGCCGGTCTCGACCTTGATGTGTACGGGGGTGACGATGCCGACAGCGACGGAGGCAGCCCCCAAAGCCCGAACGACGTCGGCGTCGACGACGACGGCCCGGGCTCTGGCTTGCACGATGGCGGGGGCATCGAAGTCCAAGGATGGTCCGCACACGTAGATCGGGTGCTCGGCGGCCACCTTGCGCACGCCCACGGCCTCCCGCGCGCTGTTCACGATCAACCAGTCGACGCCGGCCTGCACCAAAACCGGAACGACGACGCCGACGCCGTGTCCGTAGGCATCGGCTTTGACGACGACGGCAAGCTTGCGACGGCCCCCCAACCGACGTCGCAGCATGTCCGCGTTTTGACGCAGGGCACCGGCGGACACCTCGCACCACGAGGAGAGCTCAGGGTTCATCACGCCTTCTCATACACGGGCATTCCAGCCGATGGTGCCTGCGCGACGCATCGCCACCTTGCTCACGGGCAGAGTTATCCCACCTTTCCTCATCCGTTGATCGTGTCCCATTCGAAACGGCAGCGGGAAGGGAGCGATACTGCTGGGACCCACCAACGGAGGTCCCCATGAACATGACAGTCAGAGGCGGCGCCACCAGCGCTGCCGAGATCAACAGGATGCTCGTCGACCGCGGCGGCGAAGCCATTCCCGGTCTCGAGGGCTGCGGCCAGGCCGAGCTTGCGTCGCTCAAAGAAGGCCTCGGCAAGCTCGACGAATTCGCGCAGCAGCTGGGCAAGAACCCCGTCCTGGCGAACTTCGCCAACAACGAGGCGCACAAGTTCGTTCGCGACCTGGCCCGCAATTGCAGCAGCGGCGGATCCACTGCGACGGCCTCAGCCAACGTCGCCGCTGGCGGTTGTCATCGCGTCTTTACGGGCAACTGCACCCAGCAGGCCGCGCCACCCCCCGCAGCAGCCCCCGTGGCGCCCGCCGGGGCGCCCCCCGTCGCCCAGGCCTCGTCTCAAGGTGCCGGTGGCGGTTCGAAGGCTGGGAACTTCTTTCAGTCCCTGCTGCCCGGCGGCGGTCACGGCATCGGCAGCCTGCTGGGTGGCTTTGCTCCCCTCGCGGCCTTGGCTGCGGTCGGCGGCGCATTGGGAGCTTTCAACCCCCTGGGTGCCAACTCTCTGGCCAGCAGCGCCAGCAACGCGGCCAGCGGCGGCTGCGGCGGCGGCGGCTCCGGCGCTCGTGCCCTGGGAGCTTCGCCCAACAGTGGCAACGCTGAGATGGACGCAATGCTCGCGGCCGGTGGTGCTGGCATGTGCTTCGAGGACAAGATCGCCATCATGATGGCCGACATCATCAAAAAGATGCAGCAGCAGATCGAGCAGCGGCTCGAGAAGCTGAAGGCCCAGGCGGAGTCCTCTGAAAAAGGCGGCGAAGGCGGCGGCGGCGGCGGCGGCGGCAAAGGCGGCGGCAAGGGCGGCGGCGGCGGCGGCGGCAAGGGCGGCGGCAA
>JAHFED010000121.1 GCA_023248635.1 Myxococcales bacterium | reverse complement strand
TGTGTTCCGCGGCGATGCCGCCAAACCGCAGCGGTTTGACGTCCTCACCGCGGTCAATGTGAACCCACCGGAGTCGCTGCGAGTAACGTGATCGGTGGTCCGAAAAACCGAGGCAGGTCACCCCCGCTCAGCACAAAGGTGTCGGCCAGGGCGGTCGAGCCGCAGAGCAAGACGGTCACCAGCACCGCCAAGCTGGTCCCGCATTCCATCAGCTGTCGCATTGCCATCCCCCATCGCAAGCGTCCGACGCAGCCTACCCCCGCCGGCGCTGCCGCGAGTGCCTGACGCGTTTGGTTGACCCAAATGGCTTCCAATGGGAGCGCGAAATGAAAAAAAACGGGACCGCGCTGGTCCCGTTTCTTCTCATCCTTTTTGGCGCGCCCGGAGCGATTCGAACGCCCGACCCTCAGATTCGTAGTCTCTTTTCTGGCAATTCGCTGGCGTGCACCACCGTTCATTATCGTGTCTTAACAGCTAGTTATAGATTGCCCGTGCTCGCCACCGTTCGCCGTCGGTCGGTTTCGTGAGTGAGGTTTGAGTGAGGTCCGATGTGCGGGTCAGAGAGCGAGAGCTGACGGTGCCCCCCGTGTCAGCCACGGTCACGAACCCTCTGCTTCCTGGCGGCGGATGAACTGACCCAGGAGCGGCACGGCGAAGGAATAGCGGCCGTGCCGGTTCTTGTAGACAAGGCCGGCCTTGGTGAGGGCTGAGAGCATTTGGTTCGCATGGCTGGCGCTGAAGGGCTTTCCAAAGAGCTGCTTCTTCATCTTCGTTGACAGCGTCACGATCTCCTGGACCGTGAACTCTTCGTCGGCGTCATGAAGATGGGCGATGACGATCAGCAGCTCCCTCTGGCGGTCGGTCACTCTGGCCCACCTGCCCGCATAGAAGTCGGTGTCCAGCTTTCTGATGATGGCAGGCAGGGGAACCGTGGGCTTTCCATCACGAACCTGCTGGAAGAACACGTCGTAGATTTCTCGGCACAGGAACTGGATGAAGTAGGGGTAGCCCGACGAAATGGTGACGATCTCGTCGACGACAGCCGTCGGTAGGCGGTGCCGCTGGCTCTCTTCATTCAAGGGCTTCTGAATCGCCTCACGACTCGCCTTCGCGTCGAGCTTTGAAAGCGTCACCGTCCTGAACATCCGCTCTGAATAGGTCCGGGCCTCAACCAGCCTCGGAAACAAGGTGGGCAGGCCTGTGAGCACGAGCATGAAGGGCACGTTCTTGCGCTGGATCGACTGGAAGACGTCGAGCAACAAGGAGAGCGGGTATTCCCCTTTGTCGGCGTGGTCCCCAAGGACTTGGGCTTCGTCGTAGGCGAACAGGATGCCCTTGGCCTTGTGGCCCTTCACATGGGACCAGACGAATTCGATGACGGCCTTGAGCTTGTCGGACACCAACCCAGGCGTGGCATCGAAGATGTGCTTCATCAGCGCGAAGTCGAGCCCACGGGACACCGTCTTCGAAGGCGCGTTGAAGCCGATGCCCCGCAGCTCCTTGGTGGCCACCACCATGGGTGAGGTGACCACTGCCAGGTCGGCCATGACGCGAAGCGCCAGGCGCTCCTCACTCATGCTGGTGGACTCCGACAAGTCGGTACCGACCCAGAGCAAACCGGCTTTGTGGGCCAGGGGCTTGAAGGTTTCGAGCAGCACCGTTTTCCCGACACCACGCAGTCCGGTGAGGATCAAATTCTCCATGACGACGTCTTGCTCAAGGAGCCGCAGGAACTGCTTCTGCTCGTCTTCACGGCCAGCCAGGTAGGGCGGCATGTGACCCGCGCCAGGCCGGAAGGGGTTCTTGATCTCTGCTGAGGCCATCGTGAGCCTAAGTTACGAAACGGACTAAATTTAGTCCAGAGGCGCAGCTGGGGTTACGACCTGATCAGGAGCAGCCGCTCGCTTCTTGCCATCCCCCTGCCGCGAAAACGTGCTCGGTGTCGGCGGTGCCGAGGGAGCCCACCTCGGACAGGCAAAAGCGCTGCAGACGTTAACGCGGGTGCGCACCACTTCTCTGGAGGGCAACCAATGCCGAACCGAGGACGAGGATTGAGCCGGCTGGTGAAGTCACGCGCATGGATGAGGGTCAGCCTCTACATGCCTGATGAGATGTTGCGCGGTCTTCGCGTAGAGGCCGCGCTCAGCGGGCTCGATCTGTCCGACGTCGTCGTGGACGCCCTCCGTGACGCCAACAATGCGGGCAACGCCCATGGAGACGATGATGACAAAAGCGAAGAGCAGCACGAACACCAAGACCAAAACCAAACCGAAAACGAAGAAACATGAACTGACGACGATAGATGGAAAAACGATCACGGCCAAGACGACACCGTGGGAACTCTTCGCCTCGACCGGCGAACCCTGGGTCGAAGCCGCTTGGGATTTCGTCCGTGCCCTCCAGTCAGAAGAGGTGGGTCTCTACCGAATCCTCAACCACCAACCAGAGGAGATGATCGCAGCAATTCAAGATGCGTCAAATATGCTTGCGGAGTGCGCCGACGCCTTCGAGAAATCGCCGCCGGGAGCACCGTTTGGCGCCCACCTCACTAAGGCCGCGCTTTCAGCGCAAGACCGCCTGAGAGAAGCCGTCTTCCTTGCCAGAATATTGAACCGTACCGTGGTTCAAGATGGAAAGGTGCACGATAGTATCAATGATGATGGATATGAACACTACCACTTAAAACCCGAATGCGTGAAGGAAGACGAGATCATGAATGGCCACGCCGATGGCGACATGCTGACGACCGACGCCAACACCAGCGAAGCCAAAACCAACAATGTAGACTGGGGCGCGGTCGCCCTACGCGCCGCCCATGAAGCCCAAATGAGCGATCTTCCTCCGGACGTTTGGAATATGATCGAAGCTCCCGAAGTTGTCGCTTTCGTCACCTGTCATCCGATGACGGGACCACTCAAGACTATGGAGGAGCAGTTGATGGCTTGGGTGCGCAAGGCCAAGCTCCCAGAGCTGGCGTTTGCGATCTACCCACCGCAGTTCAAACCCGGTCAGTCTGGCCGTTGCTGGACGGCGACAATCATCAACGCGTCCGGACAGTGGGCGGCGCTTCGTCGCGCTTGGGGTGAGATCGAGCACAAGGCTGTGTGGGGGACTCCACCTCCCGTCGCTGCTACCGTCAAGTTGGTGCCGAACGTGAAGCAGTAGGCGCCGCCGTGGCGCCCTGCGATGCAGTCAGCGCCGACTGCCTGCCGTCACCCAGCGAGGTCCCGAATTCGGAATTCGGGACCTCGCTCTTTTTCGCCGCCGACGTGCCCACCGCTGTGGGCGCCACCGTCGATGGCCACGCCTTGGCGGCGGTCTCGATGCCGACGGCGGCTGGTGCAGCCTGATCCTGAGTCGTCATCACCAAGACCAAGGTTGCGGCTGGCGACGTCGGTGGATATTCTTCCGATGGTTCAGAATGATTTAGGGGGTTCGCCGTGAACACCGCTCTCTCCGTGCCCCCTGCCGAGGTCTTGGTTGGAGCTGCCGAGGCCGCCTTCATTGCTGATCTCGACCCGAAGGACCTGCACCGCGTGATCGACGAGTCCGTGCTGCCGGACGACTTGATGTCGCGGTCGGAGTCCCGTCAGTTCGCAAGGTTGAGCGCTGCTCTGGCGCGCTTCTACTTCGATACTGCGAACGAACTCTCGAAGGCCATCCGCTTGCAGGTCATCGAGACCTTGATGGTGCGGCTCCGACCTCGGGAGAACATCGCAGCCATCCTCAGCTTGGCAGGGCCGCTGTCCTCGATCGATTGGTCTTTTCACTCCGGCTGCCTCACGGTGGACCTGAAGAGCGTCATCGAGCACGCAGCCCAGCGGTCGGTGCGTGCTCGTAATTCGTTGAGGCTCGTCGTCGAGGATCCCGATGTGCTGGGAGGAAGAGCGACATTTCGCGGTACCCGCGTTCCAATCGACGTCGCCATCGGAGCCACCACCTCGGGTGCTGGCTGGGCACGACTGAAAGAGTCCTACCCCTTCCTCACCGAGGACCACGTCGACGCTGCCAACGTCTACAGCGTGATTCGTCCCCGCCGAGGTCGCCCCCCGAAGGCTGAGCCTGCACCGAAGGGTTGGAAGGTGAAGAGCACGCGCCGGATTGCTGCGACGCACGAATGACGACGACGTTTCTGATCAAGCGCCTCTCCGGAGGACCACGGCCGTGAGGGGCAATTGGCTGCATTTCAGACCGCCGACACCAGACGTCATCGACGACAGCACGCTTGGACTTGGGACGGCTTCTGCGCTCACGGTTTCACCGCGTCTGCGCACCAGACAACCAACAAGCCGCTCGGTCCTCGCAGCGCGAGCCCCCGTTCCAATTCGGCATGGGGCACAAGGGTCTGCCCGAAGGTCGTCCTGCGATGGATGCGCCGCGAAGGGACTCTGACACCCCAGTATTCGGCGCCGCCCAATTCAAACGACAGCGGCGTCGGGTCGAAAGCGCGACCACCACGGAGACCAACCCATGCATGGTGGAGCGCATGGCCGCTGACAACGACAAAGCCCTCGACGTAGAAGAAGAGGCCGCTACGCCCCAAGTAGACCCACGCTTGGGCGTTGAGGAAGCACTGCCCTGGCGATGGCATGTGACGGGAGGCTTCGGTGCTGCAACGAACTTTGCTGTAGGAACCAGCCCGCTTTCGGTTGCCGTCGGGGACCTCAATCGGGACGGCGATCTCGACGTCGCCGTGGGTAACCAGGGGTCCAATAGTGTTTCGGTGTTGCTCGGCGACGGGTCCGGTGATTTCGGCACGGCGATCAGCCAGCCTGTCGGTGCGCTCCCACGATCACTTGCGGTCGGTGACCTCGACGGCGACGGCGACCTTGACCTCGCGGTCGCCATCCAGGGCTCAGACGACGCTTCAGTATTGCAGAACGCCAGCCTTCCGCCGTCGTCGGCTGCCTTTGCTGCAGCCACAGCCGTTGACGCTGGGGACGGTCCAATATCGGTTGCAATCGGGGACCTCGATCGGGATGGCAACCTTGATCTGGCGGTGGCGAAGAACAACTCCAACAGCGTCTCGATCCTTCTTGGGGACGGGACCGGCGCCTACACGGCACCGACCAGTCTCGCTGTTGGAACGACCCCACTCTCCGTCGCGATCGGTGACCTGGATAGGGACGGTGCTCTCGATCTCGCCGTGGCGAACTTCAACTCCGACAATGTCTCTATCCTGCTTGGGGATGGGGCCGGCGGCTTCGCTGCTGCCACGAGCTTCAGCGTTGGCGATGGTCCATTTTCGGTCGCCATTGGGGACCTCGATCGGGATGGCAATCTCGACGTCACGGGGGCCAACAGGGGGTCCAACAACGTGTCAGTACTCCTCGGCGACGGAACGGGTGGGTTCGCTCCCGCTGCGAACTTCACGGCCGGGACAAATCCGCGCTCACATGCGCTCGGGGACGTTGACGGGGACGGCAGGCTTGACCTCGTCGTAGCGAACCAGAACTCCCACAATGTTTCGATTCTGCTGGGCGACGGGGCCGGTAGCTTCAATGCAGCAACAAACTTCACGGGCGGCCTCCTGGCTCTGAATCCGAATTCTGTCGCAGTCGGAGACCTCGACAGGGACGGGAACCTCGACCTCGCCATGGCGAGCAGCGGCGAGAAGGTCGTTGTCTTAATCGGAGACGGCACGGGCAGCTTCCCCGTAGGCACGAGCCTCGCTGCCGAGTCGGATACAATCTCGATCGGCGTTGGTGACCTCGACGGAGACGGGGACCTAGACATCGCGGCCGCAAACTCAAACACGAACAAAGTCGAGGTCCTGCTCGGCGATGGGGCGGGCAGCTTTGCGCCCACCATCTCGTTCGCCGTTGGAACGACTCCGCAATCGGTGGCCATCGCGGACCTCGACAGGGACGGTGACCTCGATCTTGCTGTTGCGAACAACAGCTCAGACGACGTCTCAGTTCTGCTCAAGTCCCCATAACGCTTCACCAGCTCATCGAGATCGATGAGAGAGAGATCTGGGACAGAGACGGGATGCTGCACAGCGCCAGGGTAGCAGCTCGACGTCGAAGTGGCTGCTGTCGATGCAACCAGCGCCCTTCTACCCAGGCTCACTGGGCTTTTTCGTCGATGTCGGCCAGGCGCTTTCGATAGTAGTCGCGGGCATCTTCGTGGAAGCCGTCGCGCTGTTCGGGCAGCTCGGTGAAGGCCAGCGCCCGGGTGTAGAAGTCGTGGGCCTTCGTCCACTCACCCATCTTTTCGTAGACCAGGCCGGAGCGTTCGAGCCCGTCGACGACGTCGGGCCACTCTTCGAGAAGGCGCCCACACGCCTGCAGGGCTTCGTCGAATCTCTTCTCTTCCACGAGGTCGATGACGGAGTTGGAAACTTCGTCGAGGTCGTCGTCTGGTGGCGCCGGTCTGAAATGCGTACATCCTCGCCCTGTCGCCCTCGCGCGGACGGGCGGCTACACCGCGGGGCGCGGAGGCGCAGCGTCATCCGGCGTTGGCGGCGGGGATCCGGCGGCGAGCCACTCATGTGGAAGA